>WRAQ01000021.1 GCA_009780115.1 Lachnospiraceae bacterium | reverse complement strand
GGTCATTTGTATCAGGTTCGGCAAAAATGGGATTGGGTTTTAGAAGCATAGAAAACATAAGTAATAAAACTAATAGTTTTTTGATTTGATTTTTCATTGGTAGATCCCCTTTAGAATTTTTTTAAAGATAACTTATCGTAGCATGAGATAAGAAGTTAAACAAGTATATTATTTCGAATAATCTTTTTATTTGCATGGACTACTCTATTATACCACCGCTTTTATACACTTCGTCATACAAATTTCAATACAATGCCCGCAATTATTGCATTTTTCCGGGTCGATTACCGCAAGGCTATCTTCCATAGTAATTGCAGTGACCGGGCATTCGCGCACACATTTGGTACAGGCGATGCAGCCTTTGGAGCATTTTTTTCTTACGGCTCCGCCTTTTTCATGGTTTTGGCACATTACAACCGGGGCATTAAAATTTTCTTCAATAGTGATGATTTTGTTGGGGCAGGCTTTGACACAAAGGCCGCAACCGGTACAGTTTGAATTGATTTTTGCAAGGTTATTTTCAATGCAGATAGCATCACTTGGGCAAGCAATTTTGCAGTCACCATATCCCAAACAGCCATAAGTACATGCGCCTTGTCCGCCGAAAACTTCGGTGGCAGCATAACAAGTTTTGATACCGGTATAATCCATCTTCATTTGTTGTACTTCACAATCACCTAAACAATGAATAACTGCCAGTTTTTTCGATATTATGCCGCCTTCAACGCCCATTATTTTACTTAATTCTTCTACCACCATTGACCCGCCCGGGGTACAGAGATTTGTCTTTACTTCCAAATCAGTTATCAGTGCTTCAGCATAACCGTTACAGCCGGGATATCCGCAAGCACCGCAGTTAGAGCCGGGCAGACAGCCTTGTATTGCCGCAACCCTTTCGTCTACTTTCACATACATGACTTTTGAGGCGATACAAAGCAATACGGCACAGGCAATACCGATACTTGTTACGGAAAAAATTGCGATAAAAATTGTGTCCATATGGTCTCCTGTTGATAATCTCTAGTTACTATTCACAACTATTATTCTACTCTGTAAGCCAGACAATAAACTCTCTTCGCCGCTACGGCCTAATCGGCTCCAATAGGTTTTATTTCGCCGTGAATATAACAAATCTCTATCCAAATAAATTCTCAATAACGCCGCTGAACCCGAAAAACGAAATCGAGAGGATTGCCGCCGCGATTAAAGTAAGCGGCGCGCCTTTAAAGCATTCCGGCGGGTCTGAATTTTCGATATGTTTGCGGATTGCGGAAAAAAGGGTCATTGCTAGTAAAAATCCGAGCCCGGCACCGACGGAATTTACCACTGATTCGATTAAAGAATATCCTTTTTGGACATTCATCAGGGTGACAGCAAAAAGTGCGCAGTTGGTCGTCATAAGCGGAAGATAAACACCTAATGAAACATGGAGGGCCGGAATATACCTTTTCAGCACAATTTCAATAAACTGAACCAGAGCGGCAATAATTAAAACAAAGACAATCGTTTGCAAATAACCTAAGCCATTTGGTTCAAGCAGAAACATTTGAATCGGCCATGTAACTAAAGTTGCAAAAAACATAACAAATAAAACCGCAAGCCCCATCCCGGTTGCACTTTTCATATCTTTGGATACCCCAAGGAACGGGCAGATACCCAAGAATTGAATTAGGACCAAGTTGTTTACTATCGCGGCACTGACCATAATAATAATTAAGCCTTCGAATGACATTATTTTATATCTCCTTTACCACAAACAGCCGCCTGGGGGCAGCCCTTACAACCAAAATCTTTTCTTGCTTTTGTTTTTGAAAATTTGTTTACCGCGGCAACTAATAACCCGAAGACCACAAAACCGCCCGGCGCTAAGGTAAAAATGGGGATATTATTGTCAATCAGTATCGGAATCTCCATCCCAAACCATGTACCGCTGCCAAATATTTCTCTTATTGAAGCGATGATAAGCAGAGCAAGGGTAAAACCCGCCCCCATTCCAATAGCATCAATAAAGGAGCTGAAAACTCTATTTTTGCTGGCAAATATTTCCGCACGGCCAAAAACAATACAGTTTACGGTAATCAGCGGCAGGAAAATGCCAAGGGCTTGATATAGGGTATAAGCGTAAGCCTCAACCACGATTTGCACAAGGGTAACAAATCCGGCAACCAAGACGATATAACAAGGTATCCGCACTTTATCCGGAATAACTTTGCGTAAAAGTGAGATAGTAATATTTGAGCAGACTAGAACAAAAGTGGTTGCCGCACCCATTCCGATGGCATTCTCCGCCTGGGTTGAGACTGCAAGAGCCGGACACAAACCAAGAAGAAGAATTAAGACCGGGTTTTCCTTGATGATTCCGTTAATCAATATTTTAGTATTATTCATCTATCCTCCATATCACAAAAAGCAATTGGGTGAGCAATTCTCTTAGAAATGATGTCGCGGGCATCATTTTATTATTTCAAAAGCTGAAAAAGCATCTAAAATAGCGTTTTTGTATGCGTTTGAGGTAATCGTCGCGCCGGATATTGCATCAATACCTGAAAGATTTACATCTTTTCCGATATATTCGGGCTGCATGTTAAATACCGGGTCAGATATCCCCTTTGTTTCGGTATGGGCAAGTGTCAGGGATTTAATAATTATCCCCGATGGGTCGATACCGCAGATAATGGTCATATCACCCCCATATCCATGGGTGGTAACGATAAAAATAAAGCCGCTCTCATTTGTTGTAGCATAAGCTTCTTTAACCGAATAGGGAAAGCCGTCTGTTTCTAAAGGTACGAAACTATCGGCCTGCGGAATGATTTCCCGCATTGCATACTCGGCCCGTTCAATTGCCGCTTCGGCGATAATAGGATAAGTGACCTTATTTACAAAGGCCAACGCACCGGACATAATCAGGCTGATAATAGCAAGCACTATTACGGGCATTACAAAATCTTTTTTCACTTCTTTAGCCCTCCCAGCGGTTTGGTTAAAGTAAATTTATTAATATAAGGGACAAGCATGTTCATAAATAAAATAGCAAAAGACACACCTTCGGGGTAATTGCCGTAAAGCCGGATAATCACGGTAAAGATACCGCAACCGATACCAAAAATAATCCGGCCTTTATTTGTCTGAGGTGTGGTCGGGTAATCAGTTGCCATAAAAAATGCGCCAAGGATAAGGCCGCCGCCAAAGAGATGATACATTGGCGCAGTGCCGAATATCGCCGAAAGGATAAAGGTTGTCGCAATAAACGTAACCGGGGCGTGCCAGGTAATCACGCGGCGGATAAGCAAATAAAGGCCGCCGATAAGAAGGGCTATCGAACTCGTCTCGCCAAGACAGCCGCCCCTGGTCCCGACAATCATATTCCAAAGCGGGGGCAGGGATTCAAGTTCACCACGCGCCATCAGCATCAACGGGGTCGCCGCGGAAACCGCATCCGGCAACTGCACCCAAGTCGTCATCGTCGTGGAGAAAGCAAGGAACATCACTACGCGCGCCGTCAAAGCAGGATTAGCAAAGTTTTTGCCAATACCGCCGAACAACTGCTTAACAAGAACTATTGCAATTGCACAGCCAAAGATAGCTTGCCATATCGGGATTCCCACCGGCAGGTTGTAAGCAAGAAGCACACCGGTGACACAGGCAGAATAATCATTAACTGTAACCGGTTTTTTAAGTAATTTCTGGTAAACCCATTCAAAAACAACGCAGGAGATTACGCAAACACAAGTTATAAGGGCAGCGCGGGGGCCGAATATCCAAACCGAAGCAATAAAGGCGGGGAAAAGGGCGATTAAAACATCAATCATAATCCGGTTTGTTGTGATTTTGTCACGGATGTGAGGTGAAAATGATACCGTCATATTATTCATTTTTTCGCCTCCCATAACATCTTTTTCGCCAAAGTCATCACCTGCGCCAACGGCCTTTTCGCCGGGCACAAATATGAACAACAAGCGCATTCAAGGCACATATTTACTTTATATTCTTTAAGCAGGTCGAGTTTTTTAAGTTCATAAGCTTCCTCAATATAAGAGGGCATCAGATTAACCGGACATTTTGCGATACAACGCCCGCATTTAATACAGGGGGATACCCGGGGAGGAATTGCATCTTTTTCCGAAAGGGCAAGAATTGCGTTGGTAATTTTTTCCACAGGGACATCGGCATTAGGGACTGCTTTACCCATCATCGGGCCGCCATGGATAATTTTTTTCACATTATCTTTTAACCCGCCGCAGAAATCAAATAATTCACGAAAAGGCGTACCAATCGGGGCTATGACGTTTTTGGGACTTTTAACTGCTGAACCGTCAACGGTGACACATCTTGAAATTAAAGGTTTTCCTGTTTTTATGTATTCGGCAAAAACTGCTACCGTGGTGCAATTCACAACTATACAGCCGACATCGGTTAAACGTGCGCCCTCCGGAACAATCCGCCCGGTAATATTGTAAACAAGGACTTTCCGCTCTCCTTGCGGATAAAGCGAAGGTAACTCGTGGACAGATATCCCGGCGATACCCTGACATAACGCCCGCAATTTCTTGATTGCTTCGGGTTTGTTATTTTCAATGCCAATAATAATATCTTTTGGCCCTAAATATTCCTTAAGCATTTGCGCGCCTTGGAAGACGTATTCAGTCTGGTCAACCATCGTCCTGGTATCAGAAGTAATATAAGGTTCGCATTCAGCGCCATTTATCAAGATATAGTCAAGGTTCGTCCCCTCTTTCAAGGTAAGCTTCGGCGCAGTCGGATAACCGGCACCTCCCAGCCCGACTACACCACTATCTCCAACCGCGGTAATAAATTCTTCCGTATTCGTAACGGTTGGCGGGGTAATACCATCATAAACCGTCTGTATATCATCAGAAGCAATAACAATTGACATACTTTTTTGTCCGGTTATGATATCGTTAGTATCGATCGCTTTAATTTTGCCCGAGATGCTGGCATGAACCGGCGAAGAAACAGCTCCAACTGCTTCCGCAATCAATTGTCCGATTTTGACTTCATCACCAACTTTGACGACCGGGTTTGCCGGTTTTCCGCTGTGCATTTTCATAGGAAGCCGGACTTCAGAAGGGGTAGGAATCGGTTCCGGCATATACCCGGCCGTGTTTTTAAAATGCGGCACAGGAAGGCCGTTTATCTTTTTCATTAGGTAGGGCTCCTTAACGTTGTTTCTTAAATCATTATAGCTTAAAATAAATGAAAATGTCAATCTTCATAAGTCAGGTAATAAACATTCTCCAATATTTATCCATTTAAGATAACTTCATTAAGGAAATAATTTGCTTTGATGCTTCTTCAAAATCACTATGCAGAATACATTCATTAATTTTGCCGAGAAATTCTTTTGTTTCTTTCGACCATACCATTTCTTTCAATTCCGCTAACGTTTTCTCGGCGGCCTGGTCATCATATTCTTCGCAAGCTTCGCAAATAAGCTTCAATTTTTCAAATAGCAATTCAGGGTCTGAATCGGTGCCTGTATCATCATTATCAATTGAATTTTCATCTATCCTTGTTATTATTGCTTGAAGTTTTTCGATAAATACGGGTGTTTCGTTTGCAATTAATGTTTTGTCGTGCGCTTTTCCTGCCTCTTCTAATATGTCAGCCAATTTTGAGGCTTCTTGCTCGCCGATATTGGCAAGCGCACTTTTCATTGCATGGACATTTACAACAAACAAGATTAACTCTTCAACGGAAATTGCTTCTATATTTTCGTATGCTGTGCTAATAACCGGAATTACTTTCTTTGCATCCCGGGCAAAAATAGCCAATAATTCATCGTCGGCACCCTGATTAACCTTTATTTCTTCATTTTTATTTTTGTGCTGTTGCCTTGCCGCTTCAATTACTTCCTTGGGTTGTTTGTCGCGGACAAATTTGTTTAACACATTATTCAATTGACGGATATCGATTGGTTTGGAAATAAAACTGTCAAAGCCGTTTTCCTGAAACATTTCATCATTACCCGCCAAAGCATTGGCAGTAAGGGCTACGATAATACCCTCATATCCCATTTTGCGCAATTTTTGTGTTGCTTCTATCCCGTCCATCTGCGGCATCATATGATCCATAAAAATGATATCATATATTTTTCCCTCTTTGACTAAATCAAGCGCTGCAAATCCGCTGATTGCCGTTTGAATATTAAGTTGATACGGTTTCATCAACCCTTTAGCCACATATAAATTGGTTTCCACGTCATCAACAATTAACACTTTTCCATATGGCATCGGTTCACGGGTGATTTGCAAATTGTCATACTGTCTGTTTCCGCGAAACTCGAATTTACTAAGCTGTTTAACCAGCCCCGCCCCCATAACATCACAATCGACAATTCCTTGTTTGACCATGACCATAAATACGCTGCCCTTGCCGTACTCACTCTCAACCCAAATAGTGCCGTCCATCATATCGACAAGTTTTTTTGTTATTGATAAGCCTAACCCCGTCCCTTCGGTACTGCGGTTAGCTTCAGAATTGAAACGGGAATATTCAGAGAAAAAATTGTCCCGGTCTTCAAGTTTCATTCCTTGCCCTGTATCCTCAACAGAAAAATATAGTGCGATTTCGCCATTTTCTTCCGAATGACTGAAAGACAGCTTAACATGCCCTTTTTCGGTGTACTTGATTCCATTGGAAAGAAGATTATTTAAGATTTGTTTCAAGCGTAATTCATCACCAATAAGTTTTGTCGGCAAGTTTTCATCAATGTCGAGGATAAATTCAAGCGGTTTTGAACCAATGCGCACAATATTTAACTGCACTGCATCATTTATCAGGCTTGGTACGTCATATTTAACCGGGTTAAGCTCCATTTTACCCGTTTCTATTTTCGACATATCCAAAATATCATTAATTATGCCAAGCAGATTGTGTCCTGACGTATAAATTTTCTCTATTTCGGATGCATATTCCCTTGGTAATTCCTCGTTTTGCATTTGGATTTGCGCGATACCGAGGATTGCATTCATTGGCGTGCGGATTTCATGAGACATTGTCGCAAGGAAACTACTTTTGGCGCGGGTTGCATCTTCAGCCTTTGCGAGTGCATCTTTTAATTGAATAGTTGCCAACTGCATATGCCTGAAGATATCGTTGGTACAGTTAAACATTTCGTTATAAATACCGCCTAACCTGACATCTTCCAGCCGGTAATCAACATCGCCGCTAGTCATTGAATTTTTTGCTTTGTTGAAATTATCACTTAAAACGTTTAGGGTCTCTACAATATCAAGAAATGATTTGGATACCCGCCCAATCTCATCATTTTGGCGGACGTCAAAACTAACATCTAAATTTCCTTCGGAAATTTGCCCGGCGGCTGATGCCAAATTTTTCAAAGGCTCCAATGACCGTGAAATAATTATCATCATCAGTATCGATGCTAAAATAATCCCGGAGATTGTCGGAAACAAGGAAACAAATAAAACACCGGCAATACTGTCGACGGCTGCGGCATCAAAAAAGCTTACAATTGTCCATCCCAGCCCGGGGTCATTAGTTATATAGGCAATTTTATCAATCCCGGTGATCGCCGAATGGTGGTTAAAGAGAGTATTCATCGGGATATATCCAAAAGCCTCAAAAACACCCAAATCATCAACATGCCGCCCGATATATGCCGGCCTGTTTGAAAAAAAGATTGTGCCCTCACTATCGGCAATATTTAAAAAACTATCATAGTCGTGGGTCGGGTCACGCAGAAAAACACCTAAATCCTCCGTATTGCTAAGGATTGCGGTTATTCCCATAAAAATGCCGTTTACGATTACCGGCTGGGTAAACAGAAAGTGCATCCGCCCGCTTTCAGCATCTTTGGCAGCGGGCGAAACATGTTGATGCCCATGCCTTGCAGCCCGAAGGTTTTCGGAAAATACCTCGTTTAGTAAATCGACACTGTCCCCGCCGGGGTATGCCTCAAAGATAAGCTTGTAATCGGCATCAAAGACTAATATATTCGCATAGGGAAAAACGCCGCCTTCCGCTTGATTTATACTAAAGAAAAGCGAAAGTAACCTTCTCTTTAAGTTCTCATGCGCCTGTTCATCACCTTCTAAAGTTTCATGGACATATGGCATTGTTGCTACAATATCAAGAATCCGGTAGGTATAACCTCTGACCGTATCAAAAATGCCAACCGCAAGGTTCGCATTACCTTGCAGACGTTCACTGATAAGGGCGTGTTGCTGGTCGCGCACTTGCATTACTCTAACGAAAACCACTGCTGACGTTGCTGCCACAATAATAAAAATTAAGATTGCCAGGAATTTTGTTTTAATGCTTAAATTGTTAATAAATGTTTGTACCTTATTTTTCACTGCTTTAATCCTTTATTTTAAGTATTAAGAAATTTATCCACTTTCATAAGTAACATATCAGGTTTGGCCGGTTTTACGATAAAGTCGTTACCTCCGGACCCAATAGCTTTGGCTACGTGTTCCCTGGTGGCATTGCCGGTCAAAAATAAAATCGGGGTATTTGCATGCCCGGGGCTGCTGCGGATTATTTTCGCCAGCGCATAACCGTTCATTCCCGGCATATCAATATCAAGGATAAATAAATCCGGTTTGTGTGTATCAAGCACTTTTGCTGCTATTTCTCCATTGTTTACCGGGATAACCTTATAATGTTCCTTAAGTAAATTATTGACAAAAGATAATATCTCCGGTTTGTCATCTACCGCCATAATCAACTTAGTATTATCTGCTTTTTCTTTACTGACAGGGTTTATATCGTTAACATTACTTTCCGGGGAAGGTTTTTTAGCTTCATTAGAATTATTTAAGGCAACCAGATTCATATACTGGGCTTTTTGCATTTCAATAGATAAGGTAAGGATATTAACGACAAATGATCTGAAAAGCTTCTCTAATGCCGAAAATTTATCTTCACTTTGAGCATATTTTAGAATACGGCCCGCTTCTGTTTCCAAGTTTCTTGCGTATACATCCACTAATAACAAAATCAGCACTTCCATGTTTCTGCAAAAAAATTCTTTTCTTTTTTCAATAGTTATTTGTGAATAGTTTTTTTCAATGGTTCTAATCAAATCCGGAATTGTGTTGATAAAATTGTTGATTCTTGCATTTATTTTGCTATACAATTCATCTTTAGGAACCAACAAGCCGGGAATATGATGATAATACTTAGATTCCATTTATATTTTCCTCCAGCACAGAAATAGCTTTTAGTGCTTCTTCATACTCAAACGCTTCAAGTGCAAAAATAATTTTGTTAAGCAATTCGTCCGTTTCAACATCATACGTAAACATTGCACATTGCCGGATAATATCCAGTGCATTATTACAATCAAAATTACCGGCAGCGGTTTTTGCTTTAAGAACTGGTTCTGCAAGGGTAGAAATTAATGCTTTCGTTTTTGTAACAGCTTCAACCGGAAAAGCTTCTTTTAAACGGCTGATTAGCTTAATTAAGGACTCACGGAAAGCAGGGTAATATTCCACGCAGTAAGAACCGTTATCTTCCAAGCCTGCCGTTTCAAGCAACTCTGCATTGCTACCTGCTATCGTCGCCCCAATATTTTTTAGCACACTTTTTAGGCCATGCACTTCAATCGTAAACGCTTCGATATAATTTTTAGCGATAAAACAATCCATTTTTGCGATTGTTTCAGGAATCAGCCGGATGGACAACTTTACAGTATCCATATAAAGCTCCGGCAAGTCTGCCATATTCTTTAATGCCGCTTCCGCATCAAAACCTTCTATGCTTTCCAAAAGCGTTAAAGGGGAATCAATATATTCTAATGCTTTCGCCGAAGCTTCTTCAAACTCACTGTGTAGAATATGCTCTTTGATTTTATTTAATAAATCTTTGGTATCCTTTGACCATACCATCTCTTTCAATTCGGCAAGTGCTTCTTCGGCGGCCTGGTCATCATATTCATCACAGGCTTCGGTAATGCGTTTTAATGTACTGCACAAAAATTCAGGGTCAGAATCAACAACTGAATTGCTGCTTTCGTCTAACTGTTCGTCTATTTCCGTTATTATCATTTGAAGCATTTCGATAAATAGCGGGGTTTCGTTGGCAATCGTTGTTATATCTTGTTTTTTTCCGGCTTGTTCTAATATATCCGCCAAATTTGACACTTCTTTTTTACCGATATTGGCAAGCGCGCTTTTCATTGCATGGACATTTACAATAAACAAGCGCAAATTTTCATCGGATACCGATTCAATTGTTTGAAATATTGAATTAATTAATTGAAGGGATTTTTTGGCATCCCGATTGAAAATACTTAATAGCTCGCTATCTGCCCCCGGTTTGGTTTCCGGTTCTGCTTTTACATTTTCGGATTGCTTTCTTGCTGCTTCAATGACTTCAGGCGATTGCTTGTCACGAATATATTTATTCAGTATATTATTAAGCTGGTTCACATCGATCGGTTTGGAAATAATCCCGTCAAAACCATTCTCAAGGAATATTTGCGACTGCCCGACAACCACATTTGCTGTTAGGGCTATAATAATTTCTTTATACCCTGATTCCCTTAGTTTTATCGTAGTTTCTATTCCGTCCATTTTGGGCATCATGTGATCCATGAATATCACATCATATACTTTTCCGCTTTGGATTTTCTCAATTGCCGCAAATCCGCTGTCAACGGTCTCAATATTTAAACCATATGGGGCCAGCAACCCTTTTGCCACATACAAATTTGTTTCGATATCGTCTACCACCAATATTTTGCCATATGGCATCGGCTCACGGACAAATTTTAGATTGATGTCCTGGCTTTTCCCCCTGAATTTGAAATTGCATAACTGTTCGGCAAGTTCCGTTCCGATAATGTCGTTATCCACTGATTTTTGTTTGATCATTACCATAAACACACTGCCCTTGCCATATTCACTTTCCGCCCAGATAGTGCCGTCCATCATTTCGATTAATTTTTTTGAAATGGATAAACCAAGCCCTGTCCCCTCTGTATTCCGGTTTGCTTCAGCATTAAAACGCGTGTATTCCGAAAACAATCTGGCGCGGTTTTCTAACGTCATTCCTTGCCCCGTATCTTCAACCACAAAATAAAGTAAGATATCGCCATCTTCCACAGTATGGTTTACCGAAAGTTTAATCTCGCCGCTTTCGGTGTATTTAATCGCATTTGATAATAGGTTGTTTAATATTTGTTTTAAGCGTAACTCATCACCGTAGAGCTTTAAAGGTAAATTACTGTCTATATCCAGCGCAAATTTTATTGATTTAGAGCCAATCCTGATAATATTAATCTGAACCGCATCGTTAATTAAACTTGGTATATCATATTCAGCAAGATTAAGTTCCAATTTTCCCGTTTCGATTTTTGACATATCGAGAATATCATTAATAATCCCAAGAAGGCTATTACCGGAATTATAGATATTTTTAAGCGCTTCCATATATTCATCCGGTAAATTATCCTTTTGCATCTGAATTTGTGTAGTACCGATAATCGCGTTCATCGGAGTACGGATTTCATGTGACATCGTGGCAAGGAAATTTGTTTTGGCTTTGTTTGCTGCTTCGGCTTCGTCAACCGCCCTTTTTAGTTCAGTAATATCATGAACATATAACATTACGCCGATAATAACGCTGGTTTCATCCCTGACCGGAAAAAGGATAAGCGTAAAAATATATTCAATGCCATTTGCAAGAACAATGCTTTTTTCATATCCCAGCTCTGTCTCGTTTTTTACTACTGTTTGGAAATCATTTAATAAATGAGTTAAAAAATCCTCCGGAACAATTTCGGCAATAATGTCAAAAAAATTACTTTCATTAAGTTTATCTGTATCAACCCCAATTTCTTTAAGTGTCCGTTTTGTCCCCGTTATGTATTTTTGCTCCGTATCCATCAGAACAATAATATCCGGCGAATGTTCAAGCATCAGGCGCATATATGTATCTTGTTCGGTACTTCTTTTTTTGAAAGAATTACTTAGATTTTCAAAGAATTTAATGCTGGTTTCATACGTAGCAAGCAGGCTGTCGCGCTCCTTTATCTCGCGCAACAACCTGTTCTTTTCCCTTCGCTCATTCTTTAGTTCTTGTTTTAGGGCTTCAAATTCCTCTATTGTCATTTCTTTGTCCCGTTATCAAATTACGCAAATTACAAGTGAATGCCCATGCCCTCTGTTGTAAGCTTTGTCATTTGAAACATATGTCGGGCAAATTTCTCCGCCGGAACCGGCTACCATAAAACTATAATCCCCCGATAGCTCGTCACGCAGAAATTCATGTTCTTTCATCGGTTCATTCATCAGGCAGAACATCCTTCCCGCACATGAATACAAAAGAACCGTGCCTTCACTGTGATTTTTCTTAAGCTCATTAATTGTGGCTTGCGCTGTCTTCATGATATCTTCTTTTGTGGTAGTCATAACCGACATAACTGTGCCTTCGGGTATATTGCCCATAAAAGCCCCGACCCCGTCTTTTAGCGACAGTATCCCGCTGACTTTGGATGAAACTACTTCACCTTCTTCGTTCTTTTCGTGCATAATAAAACCGGTTGTCTGTGCGCCTTTATTTAAGACACCGGGATCATAACCGATTCTCTCAAAAAAGTTTTCAATCGGCATATTATTGATTTTTGTTACAAAATTGTCGTTTGATTCCGTGATTACCCCGACATTAGGCATGATAATACTTTCGTCAGAAACTGAACCGATGTAAAACTGCGGTTCAATATCGCCGGAAATAACCACAACTACCAGCTTATCATCAAAACATTCGTTCCCGAGTAATGTTTTCCCGCCGCCAAACTGATTATCTACTTCAGCAATAGTTAATGTGCCGAAAATCGGTGTGCTTTCATCAATAACAGACATTGCCGCAACATATTTTTCCGCATAATGATTTGGATTAAGCGGGGCGAATAAAAAGGCCAGTTTTGCTTTGTCAGCTAAACCTGCCAATGCCTTTTTATAGCAATTTTGGGTAATCTGATCCACATTACCTTCATTGGGGATTGCATCACTAACAGCACATGAAAATTCACATTCGTCAGAAGTAAATATCATAACTGAAAATACAAATATACCAATTTCATCTTTTGTGGCTACTGAAAGCAATGTCCCCCCTGCTAATTGGAATGGCAAAGCATTAGCTACGGCTTCATATATCCCGGAGCTTATATAATCCCAATTCAGTGAAACAATGCCAATGGAGTTTTTAAGCAGCGAAATTTCCGCCATTTGTTCGTTTAATTCTTCTAAAGCAAATTCGATATCGTCCATTTCTTTAATGTTGATTACATATGATTTAATCATTGATTCATCCTCCCATTTCGGTAAGTATTTTATTTTTATATAACTGTTAAAAATTCATCGATAACTTCGGTAAAAATATTAATAACTTCCGGGTCAAAGTGCTTACCCGAATCACCCTTGATTATTTGAACAGCTTCCTCATTAGTAAAGGGTTTTTTGTAAGGGCGTTCTGAAATCAAAGCATCGTATACATCCGCTATCGCCATAATCCTGCCCTCAAGAGGAATTTCACAGCCTTTCAAGCCGCGCGGATAACCGGTGCCGTCCCACTTTTCGTGATGATATCCGGCAAATAGTTTGGCATGGTGCAAAAAAGACTCCTCGCCGGTTTTTGCTATTATTTTATCAACAATATGCTCACCTTCCAGCGCGTGTTTTTTAATTTCATCATACTCTTCGGGCGTAAGCCGGGCGGGTTTGTTTAGGATAACATCCGATACCGAAATTTTGCCCACATCGTGCAAACGGGCCGAAGATATAACTGTATCCAAATCCCAATCTTTCATTTCCTCCGCATAACCATCTTTTTCCATCATTTTATTCATTAAGATTTTTATGTACGCCGATGTTCTTTCGATATGACCGCCTGTAACTTTGTCGCGGCTTTCCACCATATCCACCACAACCTCTAAGATTCCGTCCTGCAGGCGTTCTAAGCGTTCAGTCCGCTTCTTGAGCAGCTCTTCTATGTGCAGATGGTGGGCAATACGGTTCAGTAAAACGGGCGTTGAGAATGGTTTAGTAACGAAATCCACCGCCCCAAGCCCCAAACCTTTTGCTTCGACATTGTCGTCCATTGAAGCAGTAAGAAACATAACCGGAATATTTGCGGTTTTTTCTGATTCTTTAAGTTTCTGAATTGCTTCAAAACCATCCATATCCGGCATTTGGATGTCAAGAAGAATTAAATCAGGGATGATTTTTTCGATAATTATTAACATTCTTTCGGCTGAAGGCATTGTCCTTACACGGTAATGCCCGTCTAGCGCCCGTTTTGCCTGTACTAAGTTGACATCATTGTCGTCAACAACAAAAATAGTTTTTGTAGTCATTTAAACTCCCATTTATAGGTTTAAGATAATCATTAGGTCATCTTTCATAACACCCTTGAACTTGTCAAGGAACGCATTTATTTCTTGCGTAGAATTTTCCAGCACCTCTTGTGACGGGTCTTCTGCAAAAACACTTTTTAACCTTGTTAGCATCATTGAAAATCCTAGTTGTGAAAAGTTATGCTCTTCTAACAGAAGTACTTTCGCTTGCTGAGGTGTAATGTTCATGGTTTACCCTCCTCTACTTTTCCGAAGTAAATATTTTAGTTATAATTATACGCATTGTTTTTTATTTGTTAAGCCCCCGTGGGGGGTATTAAAAAAGATTTTTATTGCATAAGCTGCCGCATGATGCTATATTATTAATAATTACCGGGGGGTATTTATGGAAAACAAAGCTTTAATGACACAGATCCCGCGTTCGGCGCTGATGAAAATATTGGATAATTTTTCAAATAAGCGAGGTATTTATATCCACGCACCAGCCGGGTTCGGAAAAACAGTTTCTTCTTTGCTTTGGTTGGCACACAGGGAAGAAAAGGAAAAAATCAAACGGATATGGGTCAGTCTTGATGAATATGATGATAAAACTTCGGTATTTTGCCGGCGGTTTGTTTCAGCCCTTGTAAACGCTCAGCCGGAAAACGTCCCTCTAAGTGAGCTTGTTTCACACCCGCTTTTTAATTCAGCGGCTATTGAATTTACAATCCGTGCATTAGGTTACTATTTTATCAACAGCAATGATAAATACATTTTTGTATTTGATGACTTACATGTAATTAAAAATGAAGAAATCCTTAGACTGCTTCCGGCCTTATTTAAAAGGCTTTCAGCAAACTGTAATGTTTTGCTGCTAAGCCGCGCCGTACCGCCGGAAAGTTTTTCCGAAATGTTAGCGAAAGAGGATATTGCCCTTGTTGATGCGGCTAGTCTGCAATTCTCCAAAGAAGAAATCAAATTGCTTTTTAACCGGAATGAACGTTTAATTTCTTCCGGCCAGGCTGATGAAATATTAGCTTCTACCGGAGGATGGGCGATTGGTATCCGGGCTTTATTGTTGTCGGATGACAAATCTTTTAGCATTAATCTGAATGATAAATATCTTGAACTGTTCTTAAAAAACCACGTATGGGAAAGATGGGATGAGCCGACAAAATATTTTATGATGATGGTTTCGGTAGTCAAAGAGCTTAGCCCGGAATTGTGTGAATGGCTAACTTTAAAGGAAAAATTTTTAAAGGGAATATCTTCTGCAGAAATACTGGAAAGACTTGTGCGTGAAAATGCTTTTTTGCGGCTGGCCAAAAACAATATTTACCGGTTTCATGATTTATTCCGGGAATTTTTATTGAACACATTAGAAGGAAGCGATGAAAAAATAATGTACCGGCAATTTAACAGAGCCGGTGATTATTTTTATAATAAAAAAGATTATTTCCGGGCGGTACAGTATTATTTAAAAGGTAAAAATGATGACGGCATTGCTAAATCATTGTTTTGTATGTATGATAATAACTCACCTTATGCCTCTATTGAAGACACATTGTATACTGTCCGCTTATCAGTCAATGATTCGATTGTCGAAAAACATCCGTTTCTGCTGGAAGTTCAAGCATGGGGCGCTTTTGTTGAAGGGCAGGCGGATAAATTTGAAAAAACTTTGGATATATATTATAAGCTGTTCCCCAAAATCGTCTTGCAAAGCCCTCGTTCGACAGTTATTTTAGCACTTTTACGTTCAATCGATTACCGGGAAAAGTTTGTAAGTACAATGAAAATAATAAACCGTGTCCCTTTTAAAAGTGCCGTAAAAGCATTTACGCCAAGCATTACCCATAATATGCCTTTCTTTCATCGCTCCAGCAGAGACTTTTCAGAGCTTGCCTTGAATATGGAAAAGAATTTTGTCCTGCTTGAAAAATGCTTTAAAAATATCTTTGATGCGGAATTTTATTTAATTAAAGAGACTATGTTAGCCGGGATTTTTTATGAAAAAGGTAATTTACCATTAGCCCATGAACATGCGTTGCTGGCTTGTGCAAAAATATCAGATGATTGTTCAGCGGAAATAATGTTTTGTGCCATGATGATGATGGCTTCTGTTCTTTATGCGGAAGGCCAGAGGGCAGATGCCGAGAAAATGCTCACTAACGTAAAAATTATGATTGACCAAAACAAAGCTTTTTATTTGGATGCCAATCTAAAAGCTTATCAATTCAGGTTAAGATTAGACGAGGGTGACAAAAAAGCGGCTGAAGAATGGTTAAAAGACTATAATGAAAGTCTTTATACTGAACTTTCATTTGTGAAAATGTACCAGCAGTTTACGACCGTCAGGGCTTATATCGTTATGAATGACAGTGTTAATGCAATAATATTGCTGCATAAAATCCTCAAATTAAGCGAATCTTACAAGCGGACCATTGATATAGTAGAAGCAAATATCCTGCTTGCAATTGTATATTGGAAAAAAGGGCAAAAACTAGCTGCTGCTTTGGAATATTTAGAAAAAGCTATCATAATTGCCTATGAATTTGAATTTATTCAAGTATTTGCCAACGAAGGTGCGGAAATTGCTAACATCCTGCACCGGTTGCAAAAACGCGCTGTACAGCAAAATTATGCGGGTAAAATCCCGAGTAATTTCATAAAAATATTACACATTGCCGCTGTCGAAAAGTCTAAGTATTCCAAAGGGTATGCCGGTGGTAAAATTCCGGTTAATACAAAATTTACCGATAAGCAAAAAATGGTTATGTCTCTATTAAGTAAAGGTTGCAGCCGAAATGAAATTGCGGAAAAAATGGGAATCAAACCTTATACGGTTAAATCGCATATTGAACTTATTTATAGAAAATTAGATGTATCAAATAATATCGAAGCAGTTTTGAAAATCAAAGAATACGGGATAATAGATTAGGACGAAAATCAAAAATTAACGAGTATGGTTTGCTTTAAGGTAAGCATTTATCCGCGGCCGCATCATTTTTGCCAGAAACCCTATTACCAGGCCTGATACCGTCCCGACAATTAACAAAAGCGGCAGATAGAGAAGAATACCCCAAGTACCAAAAATCAATCTGGCTACCAATATCTGGCCAAGATTGTGAAAAGCGGCACCGGCTACGCTTACCCCGATAATACTTACATTTTTCATTCTGATTAGCAAAAGCATTACCAGCAGACTTGCAAGAGAGCCGGTTAAACTATAAACCAAGGCGATAATACTTCCGGAAAATAGGGCTGTTGTCAAGCATTTTAGCACGATTAATAATAATGTATCGCGGGCGTGAAAGGTATATAGCGAAATAACGATAGCCAGGTTCGCAAGGCCAAGCCGCATTCCCGGCATCATTCCGTCTAGCGGTATCATCCGTTCGACAAAACCCGTAATAACAGTAAATGCCAGCAAAATCCCTAAGAGGCTGATTCTAATTGCTCTACAATTTCTATCCGGCAAAAGCCTCCGGTGGATGCGCACTCGTGCGTTTTGAATTATATCGCTACGCGACCGCATTCGGCGCGAGAGTTTGCTATGCAAACTCTTAATATTTTTTTTCTGATTAGTAGGCAATTGCATCTATCCCCCCTTCCGCCTTGCCGGTTAACCTCACCAGAATACGGTGGGGCAGACAAGCTATCATTTGCCCCGGGTAGGAAAACTTGCCCGAAAGGACACAGGTTTGTGATTTGCAGTTTGCTTCCGCCATATATACCCCGTCAGCTTCAAAGCGGAGAATATTGTATCCTTCTTCGCCGGTGTGGATTAAAATATCGTCATGCCCTGCGGAAAGTGGAATTTGATAATTTAAGCCCCCGGCAATATAAATTTCTGCCACTATGTTTTCATGATGATTATTTTTGACATACAAAAAAGCCGCCCCGGCAAGTGCGGGTAAAAGGATGATTAAAATTATAAAAAAATCGGCCTTTTTCATATTAGTTACCTTTTAGCTGGAAGCCGGTATTTAATAGCGTGGTTTTTCCCTTAAGCCCGGCTGTAACATATATTTCTTTTGCACTTGTAATAAAGATAGCTTCATAACCCTCTAACTTGTCTATCATTATCATACCCTGTTCAAGGCCAAGTACAAATCCGGCGGTAGAAAGAGCATCAGCACCGGTTATTTCGGCTGAAATCACCGTTACCGAAAGTAAATCACTGGCCGCAGGATAACCGGTTGCGGGGTTCAGAATATGGTGATAATAAATTCCATCTTGCTCAAAATAACGTTCATAACCCCCCGAAGTCATCACGCACAAATCACTCACTTCGATTACACAAACAAGGCTATTATCACCAACGATAGGGGTCTTAATCGCAACGCGCCAATTTGACCCGTCCGGCTTTTCCCCTATCGTATAAATATCACCGCCAAAATCCAGAAGTGCGTGCCGGACCCCATTTTCTAAAAGGATATCCCTCACCACCTCCAAGGCATGTCCTTTTGCAAAAGCGCCAAGGTCTAATCTCATTCCTTGTTCCATCGAAACCATATTGCTACCGGGAAAAGTTATTGCTTCATATCCCACATAAGCTAGTTTTTCATTTATTTCCTTCGGCGAAGGCAGTGTTTCGAAATGGCCGTCTTTCCGCCATAATTCCATCACCGGGCCAATAGATATGTCGAAAGCCCCGCCGGAAACCCCGGAAAAATATACCGCCCTTTGTAAAAGAGCATAAATATTATCAGATACCAAAAAAGCACCACCAGTATTTTCATTAAGAAGTGAAATTTCACTATCTTTACGATTTACTGACATTCGTGCTTCAATTGCTGCTATCTCGTCAAAGCATTGGGCAAAAAGGCGGTCGGGAACATTATCATATATTGATATCGTAATTGCCGTACCTAATAAATCATCTCTGGTAACGGAGGTTAGTCCGGCTGGTTTTGTGCAGCCGGAAAGTAGACAGACTGATAAGAATATTGCGATTAGTTTTGTTGTGGCGAAAGAGAAATTTGATTTTTGCATACATAAATTATAGCATATAATAAGCAAAGAAGGCAAAAACATCTCGCAGTTGCCTTAGGTTGCCTTCTTCCATTGCCTTTCTTGCTTATTAACTCAAATACTTATCTTTATATCCCTCCAGAAACTTTTGCTTTTCCTTCTCCTGATTGATTAATTTTTCCAACTTCTCAAGATTTTTTCCAGATATCCAGGCTTTGCCGGAATTATAATAAAAATTGACGATTTTCCAGAATTTTTCCGGATAAGCTAAACGGTAATATAATTGGATGTGGTCGGCTTTGCTCATCTCCCGTTCTTTTATGTACACGTTTACCAGACCCTCACCAACTGCTTCCGACCAGTTACTTTTTTCAAGAAGTTTGCGCATAAATAAATACAAATCTCGGACCGGATTGTCAATTACGCATTTTTCAAAATTTATCAGACTCATTTTTCCGCCGGTTAATAAAATATTATGATATTGATAATCACCATGGCATACCATTCCCGGTTCATCTTTTAATTCATTGATAAAAAAGCGTAATTCCTCGGTTACTTGCAGGGCAATATTCAAAAAATAATCATAAGTCCGCATTAGTTGAAGTTCGAAATCTGATTTTTGGCCTTTCTCTTTTAGAAATTTTCTAACCCGCTTTAATTCTTTATTATGTTTGTCAAATTCTTTATCAATCTGAAAAGGCACTTTGTCAATTAAGATACCTGTATCGCGTAAATCAGAAACCTGATGCAAGGAAGCTAATGTTTTTACCGCCATTTTGCATTCTTCCATATCGCGGACATTGCATTCCCGGCCTTCAAACCAGGTTTTTAAAATATGAGGGGTCCCGTCATTGTCATCAATTAACAATGTGCCCTCTTTAGTTTTCAAAATGCTCTCAATTTTGAGTTCAGATTTTTCTTTAATATGCGCAAGCAAGGCATCATGAAAATGAACCTTTTCCCGTGAACCAAGATATTCTTTAAATATCAGGGTGCCGCGATTTGTTTCACAAAGAATAGCGCCCCGTCCTTTCCAGGTCCGAAGCACTTCTACATCATAGTTTTCAAGTAAACTGACAGCTCTGTCATTCACAGGAATACCTCCCCACATAAGTGCAGCATATTAAATATATGCTATTTTATGTGGACAGAGGTTAAACTATGCTTATTAAGTAATCTTGCTCTATAAAACTATTTCAATTCTTTTTCCATAAACAGCGATTCTCCGAATTTTTTTTCATATCCGCATTTTTTATACAAAGAAATCGCTTCGCTATTATCTGCGCTGACATATAGTCTTAACCCCAAGGTATTTATTTCCTTTGATAATTCATCAGCTTTTTTCATAAGTGCATTTGCGATGCCTTTTCCCCTATAATTAGGTTTTATCCATATTTCATCAATGTACAAATACCCTTTGCTATTTACCCTGGTTATTTTCGGGAGATATACAGTACAAATATAACCAACAAATTGGTTGTTGGATTGAGCGGCAAAAACATAAAAGTTTTCATTTTCTAAAGTTAAATAAAAATCCGTAAAGTCTTGTATTTCTTTTCGTTCATCTTCGTTTTTTTCCCGTTTGTTTTTGCGGTAAAATGTCATCTCATCAAACATGTGGAAATTATCTTTGTTTACCTTAATAATGGAAAAATCAGAAGGTTGATTAAGGTTGCTTGCCGCAGTCAGCAAATATTCCCGCTCATTATGCCCGGGATTATCAATTACATCATCAAGAAGCGCGTTTAAAATCTGGCCGATTTTTTTCCCTGCCGGTATCCCGGCCGCGATAAGGTCAGTACCGGTAATCGCAAGGTCTTTTAAAGTCACGCAATGTTTTGCTTCCTGAACTTTTTCATAAATCCGGTTTAATTCTGCAAGATAATTAAGTTTTTCCGTTTTCAGATAATCACTTTGAGCCGCGATATCAGCCGCATGGACTTTAAGATAAAGAGGGTAAATATCTTCACCGATTTGCGAAATAGAACGACGGACATATTTATCCGGAATTTTTATCCCGTCTAAGCGGTCAATATCATAATCATGACAAAGGACAAGGCGGTAAACCTTATCGGTAGTATCGTTATCGAATTTCAGACGGCGCATAATTTTTCGTGCCATCGCGGCGCCTTTTTCAGAATGTCCTTTAAAGCTGTCATTGCCGGTTTTTTCATTGACTGTTTTGGTCAACGGTTTGGCAATATCATGGAACATCATCGTCAGGCGCAGAACTTTGTCCGCAGGGGCTGCCTTCATTGCATGGAGGATATGTTCACCGACACTGAAACAATGATGGGGATGGTTTTGGCCGGTTTGCATACAGGCATCAAACTCGGGGAAAAATTGAGCGGTCAAACCAACTTCATAAGCTACACGCAAGAAATCCGGATGAGGCGAAATAATAAGTTTCACTAGCTCAACTCTAATTCTTTCGACACTGATATGATTGATGTCGGCGGCTTTATCAATAATTGCCTGTTTAGTTTTTTCTTCAATCGTATAACCAAGTTGAGCCGAAAAGCGGACGGCCCTCATCATCCGCAAAGCATCTTCAGCAAAACGTTCACCGGCTTCACCAACACAACGAATGGTTTTTTCTTCAATATCTTTAAGCCCTTCGTATAAGTCGATCAAACCTTCACGTTCATTATAAGCCATTGCATTAATCGTAAAATCACGGCGCTTTAAGTCTTCCGCAAGGCTTGAGGTATAAGTAACTTCAGAGGGGCGGCGTTTATCTTCATAAATGCCGTCAATCCGGTAGGTCGTTACTTCGAAATTTTCACTATCGATTAAAATCGTAATTGTACCATGTTTAAGGCCGGTGTCAAAAGTCCGGCGAAACAAAGACTTCACCTCCGCCGGGGTAGCGGAGGTGGTAATATCCCAGTCTTCCGGTTCGCGGCCGAGAATCTTATCACGCACGCAACCGCCAACTGCATAGGCCTCAAAACCAGCCTTTTCAATCGTCTGGATAATATTTTTTACTTTTTCGGGAAGTTGTATCTTCATACCTAATAGGATTTCCCCCAACATACCATGCTCTTTGCCGGCAAATTACAGTAAACGCAGGTATCAGCTAAATGCTCCTGCTCATTAGGAATATTACGGCTGGTAACGGACATTTCTTCTTTTATCGTTTCTTCACAGGCTCTTTCGCCGCACCACATCGCTTTGACAAAGCCGGTCTTTTCATTAAATAAATTAATAAACTCCGCTTTGCTCCGGGCCGCATAGGTATTCCCATGCAAATGCGCCGCTGCTTTATCAAACATGTCTTTTTGAATGTTATCAAGTAAAGTTGCAATTTTTTGCTCGATTTCATCAAGGTTGCATTCGATTTTTTCCCTGGTATCGCGGCGACAGATAATACATTTCCCGGCTTCGATATCTTTCGGGCCAATTTCAACGCGAAGCGGAATACCCCGCATTTCCTGCTCGGAAAATTTCCAACCGGGGCTTTTATCCGAACTGTCAATTTTGACCCGGAAATTTTTAAGTGTCTCTTTTAATTCTAAAGCTTTGTCTAAAACCCCTTCCGCCTGCTGCCGGATGGGAATAATCATCACTTGAACCGGCGCGACCTTGGGCGGAAGAACTAAACCGGAATCATCACCGTGAACCATAATAATTGCACCTATCATGCGGGTTGACAATCCCCATGAAGTTTGATGGACGTATTTCAAGGTATTATCTTTGTCAGTATATTGAATGCCAAAAGCCCGCGCAAAACCATCGCCGAAATCGTGGCTGGTTCCGGCTTGCAGTGCTTTACCGTCGTGCATCATTGCTTCAATTGAATAAGTAGCATTAGCACCGGCAAATTTTTCTTTTTCGGTTTTGCGGCCTTTGATAACAGGGATTGCCAAAAATTGTTCCGCAAAATCAGCATAAACATTCAGCATCAGTTCGGTCCGCCCGGCGGCTTCTTCCGCTGTGGCATGGGCGGTATGGCCTTCCTGCCACAAAAATTCACGTGAACGCAGGAAAGGGCGGGTTTCTTTTTCCCAGCGGACGACACTGCACCATTGATTATAAAGCCGGGGTAAATCACGGTAAGAATGAATATCACCGGCATAAAAATCGCAAAAGAGGGTTTCCGAGGTCGGCCGAATGCACATCCGCTCCGCTAGCGGGGTAAGGCCGCCATGCGTAACCCAGGCAACTTCAGGGGCAAACCCCTCGACATGATCCTTTTCTTTTTGCAAAAGGCTCTCGGGGATAAACATCGGCAGGTAAACATTTTCCACACCGGTTGCTTTGAACATATCATCAAGCGCGCGTTGCATCAGCTCCCAAATCGCATAACCGGCCGGTTTGATGACCATGCAGCCTTTTACGTTTGAATAATCAATAAGTTCGGCTTTTTTCACCACATCGGTATACCACTTAGCAAAATCCTCATCCATTGACGTGATTGCTTCAACTAGTTTCTTGTCGGCCATTTTCTTGTCCTCTTTTCTTGTATATTGAAAACCTACGGGTTGCTCCACAACCCTAAAAAACATGTTTTTTCATGCAAGCATGAAACACATGGCTTTTTTAACCCTGGTTTTCATAATATGCTGATTTTAGGCGAAAATGGCAATTTTGTCAATCATTTTTCCCGAGTTTTACAGAGCTTTAGATAAATTCCTTTTTCATCAGCTACGTTTTGGAATAGGTTTACGGCTATTTTTGCTTTATTCTTAATCGGGTCATCATGGCCAATGCTAGTTGCCAATTTTTCCATAATCAAATTGATATCTACTAATTCCAATAAGTTTATTGCCAGGCAATAGAAGCTCTTGCGACGGCCATCGTCATATTCTGAAAGCAATTGTTCCAGTACTTTTACTTTGCTGTTTAGCTCTGCTTCATAAGCGGGCATACCAATTCTTTTTGCTTTATCCATATCTGCGAATTGATTGCGGTGAGTAATAAATGAATCAGGATTATTATCGTCCTGATATCTCTTACAAGGATATTCATTACATAAAAAGCAGTATTCCAAACCCTTGCGTTGGCAACACGATAACACGCCGCAGGCGGGATGAACATCGGAAAATCCTTCACCGGCACAACCGGGGCACCGGGAAGACCCCTTAGTATAATAACGCGGGCATAATCCGCAATTCAAGCCGCATGCTGCAAATAAGGGATAGCTCCTTTGTTTGTATTCCATATGTACCTCCGTATTTTAATTTGCTTTAAGTATATACCAAAAATAAGGCAACAGGGTGTCATATTTCATGGGAACCCTTATTACTTTCTTTGCGATTTAAAGCTAAAAATTTAAAAACTCAAAAA
The DNA here is from genome assembly GCA_009780115.1 of Lachnospiraceae bacterium. Lineage (GTDB taxonomy): Bacteria > Bacillota > Clostridia > Lachnospirales > Lachnospiraceae > UBA935. The sequence continues at coordinate 27,301 of WRAQ01000021.1, read as the reverse complement.
TTTGACTATTAAAATCTTTTACTTCTTCATGCACACAATGCCCAAACCCTTCATGTATAATCAGCTTACTGTCCTTAATCTTCCCGGCTATTTCTTCCGATGTCCCAATTCCAACCACTTTATCATTGTCAACTCCAATAACCAAAGTAGGGCATTTTATCTTATCCAATTCATTATGAGCATCATGATTGATACAGGAATCGGCTTGGATAATAAACCGGTTAAAATTTTTCGGTTTACCAATTCTGGTTAGCAAGGGGTAAAGAAGTCTGTACCTCTTCAAACGCTTTCCGGTGTAGTTTTTTTCTGTGGAACTAATTAAAATATTTTTGTAGTCGTTTTTTTCTGCCATTTTTATCCAGTTTTTAACAACTTTTTGTACCGTTTCGTTTTGTTTTGATAATGTCGCAACCAAAACGAGTTTTCTAACCGCTTCCGGGTAATCAATTGCGATATATTGAGCAATCATACCGCCCTGAGAAATGCCAAAAACATCCGCTTTTGAAATACCTAACTTTTCCGTCGCTGTTTTATAATCTTCTGCCATATCCCGGGTGGAATAACCTTTTTCTATATGATTTTTCCGGCTTAAAAAATATATTTTATGGCTTTTTGCAAAACATCTGTACATTATAGCAAACATAATAGCCATCCCTTTAACTGTCTTTAAGCCGTCACCTAAACCCGGAATTATTATTAAATACTTACTCCCTTTTCCAAAGGTAACATATTCCATTTCCGAATTTCTAATTTTTACTTTTCCGTTTTTAGCGCTATAAAACATTTTTCAACCTCCTTTGTGATTTGTGTTGCATTTTTTCTTAATTGTTTAAAAATTTGCTACAAATATTCTTTTTTGTTCTGAAATAATGGTATCATCGTTAACCGCAACGGTCAAGATAGGCTTAAGATTTTTTCTAAACTTAAAGAAGTAAAAAGTCCCATTTCTACTTCTTTTTCGTCTTAATCATTAATATATGAATAGTTACCCCAATCCCAACAATACTCAAAATAATATAAATCGCCGTCGTTTGAATAACTATCATTGATGTCACCAGGCCAATCCATAAATAAACAACACTAACAATTTTGCGGCATTTGCTGATTCCTTGCCCGGTCCGGTAATTTTCAATATAAGGGCCAAATAAACGGCTCCGGCTTAGCCAGTTATTTAGTTTTTCATTAGCGGCGGAAAAGCAAATCGCAGCAAGTAAAACAAGGGGTGTGGTAGGCAATAGGGGCAAAATTATGCCTACCCCACCCAGTATTAAACATATAAATCCTGAAATTATCAATAGAATTTTCTTAAAAGTCATGTCGCCCTTATTTGCAATCAAACCTATCGGCATTCATTACTTTATTCCAGGCGGCAATAAAGTCATTCAGGAATTTAACTTTTGCATCTTTGCTTGCATATACTTCGGCAATAGCCCTAAGCTGCGCATTAGAACCAAAAATAAGATCAACCCGGGTTGCCGTCCATTTGAGCCGGCCGGTTTTTCTGTCTACGCCGTGGAATAAATTCTTATTATCAGCGGCTTTCCATTCAGTTTGCATATCCAAAAGGTTGATGAAAAAATCATTCGTAAGAGTTTCAAAGGAATGGGTAAAGACTCCATGGGGCGAATTTTCGTAATTATTACCTAAAACCCTTAAACCCCCAAGCAATACCGTCATTTCCGGCGCGGTTAAAGTGAGTAATTGTGCTTTATTAACCAACAATTCTTCCGGTAATGCAGTAAACTCCCTTTGAAGATAATTTCTAAAACCGTCATAGACTGGTTCAAGTACTTCCATTGCTTCAACGTCTGTTTGCTCCTGTGATGCATCCATTCGTCCCGGAAGAAACGGGACATAAACAATAATCCCGGCTTTTTTGGCTGCAATCTCAATACCAACCGCCCCGCCAAGGATAATTAAGTCGGCAAGGGATACAAACCTTCCATGTCGGATAAAGGAACATCGAATCTGTTCATATTTATTGAGGACAAATTTTAATTTTTCCGGTTCATTAACTTCCCAGGAAATCTGTGGTTTAAGCCTAATCCGGGCACCATTTGCCCCGCCCCTTCGGTCAGAGCCCCTGAAGGTGGAGGCACTTGCCCATGCGGTATTGACCATTTCCGATATTGTCAAACCGCAGTTGGCAATTTTGCACTTTAACTCTTTGATATCGCGGTGGTTTAAGTTATATCCGTCACGCTTCGGAATCGGGTCCTGCCAAAGAAATGTTTCTTTTGGCACATCCGCACCAAGATACGTCGATGTCGGCCCCATATCCCGATGGGTAAGCTTAAACCAGGCTTTGGCAAAATCATTTTTAAATTTATCCGGATTTGCATAATAGTATTGCGCTATTTTCAGGTAAACCGGGTCGAACTTGAGACCTAAATCACCGGTCGTCATCATCGGACGGTGCCATACATTCGGTTTATGCGCATCCATAACCATATCTTCCGGCGCAACATCTTTTGCCAGCCAGATATGAGCCCCGGCCGGGCTTTTTGTCAGTTCATAATCATACTTAAGTAATGTTTTCAGATAACCCATATTCCATTTAACCGGACTTTGCTTCCAGGCCCCTTCAAGCCCGCTTCCGATGGTATCATCTCCATTTCCGGTGCCGAAGCTATTTTTCCAGCCAAGGCCCTGCTGCTCAATTGGTGCAGCTTCCGGGGCCGGGCCAAGGTAAGATGCCGGGGCAGCACCATGCGTTTTGCCAAAGGTATGGCCTCCGGCAATCAGGGCGACTGTTTCTTCATCGTTCATTGCCATCCGGGTAAAGCTTACCCTGATATCTTGTGCCGAGCCAAGCGGGTCCGGCTGCCCTTCGGGGCCTTCGGGGTTAACATAGATTAGTCCCATTTGCGTTGCGGCAAGCGGGCTGTCAAGTTCCCTGTTGCCGGTAAATCTTTTTTCATCACTTAGCCATACTTTTTCCGAACCCCAGTAAACATCATTTTGAGGTTCCCACACATCTTCACGGCCCCCGGCAAAACCGATAGTCGCAAATCCCATTGAATCCAACGCACAATTACCGGTAAAAATCATCAAATCAGCCCAGGACAGTCTTTTGCCGTATTTCTTTTTTATCGGCCAAAGTAACCGTCTTGCTTTATCCAAATTTACGTTATCCGGCCAACTGCTTAACGGGGGAAAGCGGAGTGTCCCGTCCCTTGCCCCGCCGCGCCCGTCCAAGGTGCGGTATGTACCGGCACTGTGCCATGCCATCCGGATAAAAAACGGCCCGTAATGTCCATAATCCGCCGGCCACCATTCCTGTGAATCTCTCATTAAAGCATAAAGATCGTTTCTTACTGCATCCAAATCAAGCTTCAAAAATTCTTCAGCATAGTTAAAATCTGCGCCCATTGGATTGCTCTTAATGCAATTTTGGTGTAAAATATCGAGATTTAATAGATTTGGCCACCAATCTCTGTTTGTGGTACCTTTCGTGAAATCGGGAGTGCTTGCTGAAACATGGTTCATTACTAACCTCCTGTTTGCGGACAAGGCAAAAAAATTTGCGGGCAAATCCGTTTGCCTTTTGATATCATATTATGTAATATATGTTTATAAACAGAATTGTGTTATTGCGGAGGTAATATCATGTTCGAAGCAAAAAGTGTAAGCCGAAAACTTATTTCATGGCTTGATGATTATTTTCAAAAAAATGCTGCCCCGGGAACCAAAGCAATTATTGGTATCAGCGGCGGAAAAGACAGCTCCATCGCCGCCGCCTTATGCGCTGCTGCCCTAGGCAAAGAACGGGTAATTGGGGTTTTAATGCCGCAAGGGGAGCAAATGGATATCGATGCTTCTTATGACCTTTGCAAGACACTGGAGATTGAGTATGTAGAAGTCAACATTGGCAAACCGGTAGCGAATCTTTATACCGAAATCGAAAAAAGCGGGCTTTCATTAAATACCATCGCTACTTTTAATACCCCTGCGCGGCTTCGGATGACAACGCTTTATGCTGTTTCTGCTATTGTCGGCGGCCGTGTTATTAATACTTGCAACCTAAGTGAGGACTGGGTTGGTTATAGTACCAAATTCGGCGATTCCGCCGGTGATGTAAGCCCTTTTTCGCTTTTGACAATGACGGAAGTAAAAGCTGTTGGCCGCGAGCTTGGTTTACCCACTCGCTTCATCGACAAAGTACCAGCCGATGGTTTGTGCGGAAAAACTGACGAAGAAAACCTTGGTTTTACTTATGAAATGCTGGATAAATATATCCGCATCGGGGTATGTGAAGATTTTGAAATCAAAGCAAAGATTGACCGGCTTCATGAGATGAATTTGCATAAAGTAAGGATGATGCCGGTATTTGAGGGGATCTCAAATTAATAGCCTACTTCAAAAGCCAATCAAGTACGTTTATCTGCTTGATACCGTTATGTGAAGTAACCGGCGTATTATCCATTGTTAAAAGGTATTTCGGGTTGTGGTCACTAATAGCTTCAAGCGGTTTAAGTTCACGTTGCAGGGTCGTGCCGTCTGTATCAATAACGGTATATGCAACCTGATAATATTCTTCACCCTCGTCACCGATAGCTACAAAATCCACTTCGGTATTGCCGACTTTACCAATATGTATCTCATAACCACGGCGGGACAGTTCAAGAAATACGATATTTTCAAGAATATGTCCCATGTCTGCTTTTTTCGTTCCAAGCAGCGCATACCTCAAACCGATGTCAACGGTATAATATTTGTCGCCTGTTTTCAAATATTGTTTGCCTTTAATATCAAACCGCCCGATTTGGTATAGAATAAAACTATCTGTTAATGCTGTCAAATAACTTTCAACCGTATGAACAGAGATTTTGCGTCCTGCCGAAGTCATTGTGTCGGCGATTTTCTTAGTAGAACAAAGATTGCCGATATTGTCAAACATGAAACGGACGACACTTTTAAGCATTGCGGTATCGGGAAACTTTCTTCGGGCAATAATATCTTTCAATACAATGGTATCGTAAATGCCTTGCAGATATTGCCGCCTATCTTTGGGTCTTGTAATTTCCAAAGCATAGGGAAACGCACTATTTTGGATATAGTTTGTATAAAGACGTTCCGGATTCGTATTATTAGGAAAAGCAGATACATATTCCTTAAATGACAAGGGCAGCATTTTGATTTCAACATAACGGCCCGAAAGCAGCGTCGCCAATTCACCACTGAGAAGATAAGCATTTGAGCCTGTAATATAGACATCACAATTTTTTTTCACATATAAGCTATCAATGGCTTTTTGGAAACCGGTTATACGTTGAACTTCATCAATGAAAATGTACATCGTTTTATCCGGGATAAGTTTATCTTGCACAAAATTGTATAATTGCTTATATGTTTCAATTTCATCATACTCGCCCTCTTCAAGATTGATTGAGATAATTTGTTCATCAGTTATGCCGTCAGAACGCAAATAGTCCTGAAATAATTCAAGCAATGTGGATTTTCCGCACCGCCTGATGCCGGTAACAACTTTTATTAACTTTTTATCTCTAAAACTTATCAGCGAATCAAGATATTCCTGCCGTTGAATCATAAAAAACACCTCTCAATAATTTGCACTAATTGTACAATAAATTATATATAATGTCAAGTTTTTGCATGAGTGTTGCAAAAACTTTAATTATTAAAAATATAGCCATTTTCTTTATTTTTATGCTATTATAGAGAAAACTACCGCAGCAGGGAAAAATATGCAAACTCTAAACAACGAAATCACCAACCTACTAAATCAGGAAAACTGTAATATCGTCGGTTTTGCTGATTTGCGCTGCCTTTCTGATGAAGTCAGGCAGAATTTTGATTATGGCATTTTAATCGGATTATCATATACCAAGGAAGCGATGATTGAAAATATAAAGGGATTGCCGCGGCGATATCATAATGAACTAGTTCAAATTAATAAACACTTAAATGAACTTGCATCCCTAACCGCCGAGTTTCTGGTTGACAAAGGTTATAAAGCAATGCCAAAAATACAATCAATGGTAATGCAAAACAAAGAATGGCGTACCGTTTTACCCCACAAAACGGTTGCAACCCTAGCCGGAACCGGCTGGATTGGGAAATGCGCAACCTTGGTAACAAATGAGGTTGGTTCCGCATTAAGAATAACGTCTGTTTTAACTAATGCCCCGCTTAAATGCGGGAATCCGATTAACAAATCCTTGTGTAACCCTAATTGTATGGTTTGCGTTAATATTTGCCCCGGAAAGGCACCGCTTGGCGGCCTTTGGGAGGTAGGAACCGAACGGGATGATTTTTATGATGCCCGCGCTTGTGTCCATGCCGCCCGCGCCAGGTCAAGTGAGTTATTAGATATCAATGAAACCATCTGCGGTTTGTGTATTTCGCATTGCCCTTTTACCAAAAAGGGGCTTGGATATATAAAAAATATTCTATGTCAGATTAGTCAATAGTTTGATAATTAACTTTTTTAGAGATATTTTGAGGAATTTGCCCATGCCGAAACTTTTTCTTGACAACCGAACGTCAGTTCTGTTATAATAAGATTCCAACTTTCGAACTGACGTTTGGCCAGCAGTGAAGTGAGGTGTTAAGAATGAGGCGGTTGATTTTCCATATCGATGTTAATAATGCTTTCTTATCATGGGAAGCGGCATACCGAATCCACCATTTAAACGGTACCGAAGATCTGCGCGTAATGGATTCAGCAATTGGCGGTGATATTGAAAGCCGCCGGGGGATTATTCTGGCAAAATCACTTTCGGCGAAACGGTATGGTATTAAAACCGGTGAAAGCATTCCGGAAGCCTTGAAAAAATGCCCCCACCTTTTTATAGTACCGCCGCATTATCAATTATATGAACGTTGTTCAAAAGCATTTATAGAGATTCTTAAAGATTATTCGCCTGATGTGGAACAGTTTTCAATTGATGAAGCCTTTATCGATATGACGGGAACCGGGCGAATCTGGGGTGAACCGGTAAGAGTGGCAAATATTATCCGGGAACGGATTCGCCGGGATTTAGGTTTTACGGTAAACATCGGAGTCTCAACCAACAAGCTGCTGGCAAAAATGGCTTCGGAATTTCGGAAACCGGATTTAGTACACACCTTATTCCCGGAGGAAATAAAGGTCAAAATGTGGCCATTACCAGTTAAGGAATTATATTTTGCCGGGTGGGCAACCTGCAAAAAGCTCCATGTTCTGGGAATCAGGACGATCGGTGATTTAGCCAATTTCGACATTGAAATACTTAAGCAACACTTGAAAAGCCATGGGGAAGTGATTTGGAACAATGCCAACGGCCGTGATGTTTCCCCGGTTTCCGCCATCGCCCCGGCGAACAAAGGGTATGGTAACTCGACCAATATCGCTTTTGATGTAACCGATACCGCTACTGCCGGGCTGATAATTCTTTCGCTGGCGGAGTCAGTTGGAATGCGCCTTCGCCGGGACGGGGTGAAAAGCGAAGTTATTTCTATCGGGATAAAGGCTCATGATTTCCAATATATGTCCCATCAAAAAACCCTCCGGACAGCGACAAACATTACTAATGAATTGTATCAGGAAGCAATAGGGCTTTTTCATGAACTTTGGGATTATAAAACCCCCATTCGGCACCTTGCCCTCCATGCCGGCCGGGTCAAAGATGAGGGGGCCGCCCGGCAGCTTAGCCTTTTTGATATGGCCGATTCCCCGCTTCACTCCGCCGGTTCGCCGGACTTTATTCAGTTGGGCCAGGTTGATACGATGTCTGATTTAGTACGGAACCGTTATGGTATTGATGCACTGAAACGCGCCGCTTTCTTAAGCCGCCCTATCGACCATGTCTCCGGCGGGATTGCCAGAGAAAAGCATACAGTGGATTATACAAAAATAGTAGTGAAATAGCGAGGTACAAATATGCTAGTACCAACCGGAAGTGACCTAAATTATAGTCAGGAAAATATTGAAACCCCTAAAGGCCGGCAACGGGAAATTGCTTGTTATAGCTGGACAACAGCTTCCGGGGTGACAACTCCTGTTATGTTTAAAACCAAAGAAGATAACGGCGAAATACAGACATTTGACCGTGTTAATGTGAATTTTATGGAAAGGAAAATTTATTGCGGTATCCCCAGTTTTGAGTATCATTGCGATGTCTTAATTAACGGGGTTTCAATTTCCAAAATTTTGCAATATTTTCCCGAACGCTCCAAATGGTATTTGCTAGAGCGTGATTAATCATGGCGATTTTTATCTTTATCTGTTTTTCTCCAAAAGTATTATTGTGCCGCCCGCACTTCTGCTTCCAAAGCTTTTCTAATCGTTACTTCATTCAATGACCAGTTGATACAGTCATCATATCCATATTCATTTGCGACAATAATCAGTTCATCAACGATTTTTTGATATTCTTCTTTGGTCGGGGCATAAATTGCCCGCCATGAATAGTCGCGGATTGCTTTTGTGACTTGCTCCCATGTACTTCTCAATTCAGCATTACGGACACCTTCACTATAACTGGTACTTGGGGAAACAGAAAATTTGCGGCTGGTCAGATAGTTATAAGAGCTATAAGCACCGGTAAATTCACGCCAATCGGCTTCGGCAGCATTTCGCGGCTCTTTCTGATTCATTTTCCAAAAATCTTTATTATATAAATCGCCGTTTGAATCCGGGTTCTCTGCCATCGCCGACCAAGTCAGATTATTTATTTGAAAAGCCCCATCGCCAAATTTGCCGGAATAACCATTGAACATTTCAGTATTCCGGTCAGTATTCGTAAGTTTGCCCAACTCCGTAAAATAAGTATAACCGTCTTCATCATAGTCCCAAGTAATACCCTTAGGCCCGTAATCGATAGTCAAGCGGCCTTCCGGGGTCGCAAACCAATTGAGAATTTCCATACATAATTCCGGATACTGGGTCTTTGCCCCGATAGACCAAATCCGGTTACTTCCATAAATATTCATTCCATAAGTTAATGGGCTTGCTTCATCCGGCGCATATGACAACATGATTTTGTCTTGTTCAATATTTTCCGGACTATTAAAGCCCATGCTGCCGGAATAATCAAAAATAGAAAATAAAGTTCCGCCATTTTGCACCTTGGCAAACATCGTCGGATAAACCTGGGTCATTGAATCAGGGTCAATCAAACCACGGCGGAATAAGTCATTATACCATTCCAAAATCGTAAGATAAGGCCCGCCTTCCATCAAAGTAGGATAAAAATCACCGCTCTCCGGGTCATAAAGCCCTAAGTGAAAACCTTCATAACCATAATATGCCGTCGCAGTTGAGACAACGTACATAACCATATTCCCATCCCAGTCCGGCCACATTGAAGCGGCATAAACCGGATTATCATTAACATCATAAGGATTTATATCGCGCATCATTTCAAGGACATCGGCAAACTCCGCCAGATTTCTCATACTTGGATAACCCAAATCACGGTAGAGGTCCCATCTTAAATCCCATGAATAGAAAAAATCCTCATGATTTAAACTATTGACGGCAACATTGTTGCCAAAACCATAAAGTGTCCCCGCCCCGGTTTCCCGCTCGGAAATACCACGATTTTTTTGCAGGGCGGCTGGCATATGTTCTAAAATATAAGGCCCGTAATCAGCTAATAAGTTATCATCGTCCCAATCAAATAATAACCCTTGTTTGATTGCATTAATATACTGCTCGCCATCATTACCCCAGACAACGATATCACCGAGGTCGCCGGCCTCCATCCGTGTTTCATAGATGCCGTCGCCATCACCAATCAGAATCATTTTTACATTAAACTTTTCCAGCATGACCTGGGCAAACCAGCCAATCATTTCTCCGTTATAATTAGCAAGCTGGCTGTAAACCGTCAAGGTAACCGGCTCATTCTTTTTCCCAATCCCACAAGCACTTAATGTTGTAACTGATAATATCGTGACTAATAATAAAGCGATTATTTTTTTCATTTTTTGATTTCCTTTTTGATGCAGCAGTGTAAACCATGCGCAGATTCTCTTAATGAATCGCTGCCGGGCGATGCAATTTACTTACAAAATACGAAACTCACCATTTGACACAATTCCCGATGGTTAAAATTATCTTTTATCCAACTGTGACGGTTACTCTCAAACACAAAATAAAGCGCATGGCGGCCGGTTATATTGGGAGTACGGACAGTCAAAATACCGCTATCAGTAGTAATTTCCGCCGAGCCAAGCAAAGTGCCGTCTTCTTTATCAAGATAAACATGAATTAGCCCGGTTTGTCCGCTTCCATTTACCTTAATAAATAATTTCATCCCGGTTGCTGAATAATCCATACCGAAATCAAAGTATTTGTACCCGATTACACTGCCCGGGATAAGATTAATAATTGGCCGCTCAAAAACATTCTTTTCAGTAACAAAACCGCCGCCCTTAATTACACAGGCGATTTCGGCAGCGGTTTCCTGATATGGCGAAAGGCTTTCTTCAAAACCAAGCGAAGTCATCTCAACTTGCGGAATACTCCCGTCCGCAAGTATTTCAATTTTTTCCACACATGCCCGCCGGGACATAATGGTATTGTTCGTCATCCGGTGATAAAAGATATACCACTGCCCCTTAATTTGGCAGATAGAGCCATGGTTATTGCCGCCGGGGTAATCAACAGCATTATCAATAATGATACCACCGTATTCAAATGGCCCGAGCGGGCTTTTGCCGGTAGCATAAACCAAACGGCTGCCGGGGTTAGGTGAATAAATCATATAATATGTATCATCAACTTTGCGCGGCGAGCAGCCCTCGAAAAAAAGATGGGGCCCGGTTTGGGGAATAATATCCCGCCGGTATGTACCCGGTAGAATCTCGGTCATATTATCAGGGTTAAGTTGAGCCATATAAGAATGGATATAACCGCAATAGATATAAACTTCATTATCGTCAACCAAAACACCGGGGTCAATAAAAATACCCTCCTGCAAATCTTTCTCATTTTCATCAGGTACCTGATAGCAGGAAAGCAGCTTAAAAGGGCCTTCCGGCCGGTCACTTACCGCAACGCAGCCTTTTGAATGAACAATATAAGCATATAAATAATATTTCCCGTCTTTTTCCACGACATCGGGCGCGTACAATTCATTATTAGTCCAATCGGCCGTATCGGAAACATGGTCATAATCAACACGGGTATGAAAAGCATCACCGTGACAAATCCAATTATTCAGGTTGTCAACCGAAGCCGACCAGACTTTTATCTTAAAATCGCAAAAATCTTCCGAAGCAACCCGGTCATGCGACCCATAGATATAAACCCGGTCGCCGAAAAGCCGGGGTTCGCCGTCAGGGACATATTCCCATTTAGGGAGATAGGGATTTGACATTTTTTCCTCCTTATCGGTAAAAACCGTCTATTTAGTTTTCTTGCCTTTTAAATACCACGGGACAAACATCATAAAACATACTAAAAACACCAGCAAAGCCATCGGGATGATATAACCGGGGTTTCCCAGCCAGTCCTGAAATACTTCAAGGACTGTCCCCCGCGCTGCACCATTCAGATAAAGATAATTTGTATTAAGCTGTTTATTCATAATATAAACAAAGAGCGCGTAACCACATAAAATCATCAGTACCTTTGGAAATTCTTTAATATCAGGAACCAGCTCACCCGAAGCTACCTGCATAACCGGAATGGCAACCACCAATAAATGCCAGACGAAAAAAACCATCGGCATCCAGCCATAAGCGTGATAAAAATTCAGGGTATTTTCCGGTGTAATAATCGCAACAAGTGCTCCGGGCATCAGGACACTATAAGATAAATTCCACATCAGTTTATTTTTCATAAATACAGTAACAGGAAGAACGAAACCACTGATAATGCAAAGATGCAATGGTACTAAATCAAGAAAATGAAAGTTTGCATAATAACGGTAAAACATGTAAGCCCTAAGGAAATAGAAAACAAACAGGCTAACTGCCAGACAACGGATAACCAAATCCGCCCGGTACTGATTTGATTTATTAATAAATATTGCTAAGCCGGTGATGATAATCACCCCGGCAATCATATAAACAAAGTGAGCCGTTTTAAATGGTGCAAACCGTTGCTCAACCGGGACACTATGCGATAAGAACCAATGCAGTTGTTCAGCCATTAATCTCCTTTATAACTCGCAATTATTCACCGTCCGCGGGAACGGCACAACATCACGGATATTTGCCATCCCGGTCAAATACATTAACAGCCGCTCAAACCCTAAACCAAAACCCGCATGCGAGGCGGTGCCATATTTTCGTAAGTCAAGATAAAATGCGTAATCCCCGGGGTTCATACCCATCTCTGTAATCCGTTTAAATAGTTTGTCATAATCATCTTCCCGCTGGCTTCCGCCAATAATCTCCCCGATTGCCGGGACTAACAAATCCATCGCTGCAACTGTCCGGCCGTCATCGTTCATCTTCATATAAAAAGCCTTGATATCTTTCGGGTAATCAGTCACAAAAACCGGGCGCTTAAATTCCTGTTCAGTCAAAAAGCGCTCATGTTCCGTTTGTAAATCACAACCCCAAGCTACTTTATACTCAAAATTATCATTATTTTTTTCTAAAATTTCAATAGCTTCAGTATATGTGATATGCGCAAAAGAGGCATTGACTACATCAGTCAATCGCTTAAGCAGCTCTTTATCAATATGCTGGTTAAAAAATGCCATCTCTTCGGGCGCATTATCCAAAACGTATTTAATTACATATTTGAGCAGATTTTCCGCCAGCAGCATATCATCTTTCAAATCAGCAAACGCAATCTCCGGTTCAATCATCCAAAATTCAGCGGCATGACGGGCGGTATTGGAATTTTCAGCCCGGAAAGTAGGGCCGAAAGTATAAATATTCTTGAATGCCATTGCAAAAGTCTCTCCGTTAAGCTGGCCGCTGACGGTCAGATGGGTATCTTTTCCGAAAAAATCTTGCGTATAATCAATCTGTCCTTCCGGTGTAAGCGGCGGTTTTAACAGGTCAAAATTCGTCACGCGGAACATTTCCCCGGCCCCTTCACAATCACTTCCGGTGATAATTGGGGTATGGACATAAATGAAATCGCGTTCGCGGAAAAACCGGTGGATAGCATAAGAAGCTAATGAACGGATACGAAAAACAGCTTGAAAGGTATTAGTACGGGGACGCAAATGAGAAATTGTGCGTAGATATTCAAAAGAATGGCGCTTTTTTTGCAGGGGATAATCAGCCGCCGATTCGCCTTCAATGATTACTTCGTAAGCTTTTATTTCAAATGGTTGGGGATTGCCGGGAGTCGCAATGACTAATCCCTTTACAATTATCGCGGCACCAACGTTTTGTTTTGATATTGCCGCAAAGTTCGCAAGTTTATCCTCATAAACAACCTGTACCGGTTCAAAAAAGGTGCCGTCCGAAATCACGAGAAAGCCAAAAGTCTTAGAATCCCTTTTGCTTTTCAGCCAGCCGCCGATAGTGATTTCCTTGTCAGCAAAAGCTCCGGTATTGTGATAAATATCGCGAACATTCGTAAATTCCATTTTAGTTCTCCTTGAATTTGTGTAATATTTATAGTATAACCTCTATCCACACTTCATTCAATGAGATTAATATAAAATTAAATTTATTTAACTTCCGCCAGGAAATTGGCTGCATCCGCGGCCGCTTCATCAAATTCGCTGTGCAAAATATGTCCGGCGATTTTATCCAATATCTCTTTTGTCTCTTTAGTCCATTGCTTTTCTTTTAGCTCTAAAAGCGCAGCATTGGCCGCCAGGTCATCATACTCATCACATGCTTTGCTGATAAGCGTAAGCTGCCCGCGTAAAAAGGCCGGGTCGGTATCAACGGATGAGTATTCTTCTTCAGAAGATGTGTCAATTCTATCAATAATTGATTGAAGTGCATCAAGGAAATCCTTGAATTTTGCTTGAATTTCGGCTTTATCCTTTATATTCCCGGCTCGCTCTAGTATATCTGCCATTTTTGATGCTTCGTCCTCACCGATATTGGCAAGGGCGCTCTTCATTGCATGAACGTTAACAACAAATATCCGCAAATCATCATCCGAAGCATTTTCCGTATTTTGGGTTATCGCGCTGATGGTTGCTATAGCTTTAATAGCATCTCTTCTAAAAATCGCCAGTAATTCAGCATCAGCAATATCTACGCTTTCCGATAACTGGTTTGTGTCCCCCCCCTGCTGCCTTGCTGCTTCAATCACTTCGGCAGGTTGTTTGTCACGGACAAATTTGTTAAGTGTGTTATTTAGTTGCAGTAGGTCGATTGGTTTGGATATAAAACCGTCAAACCCGTTTTTCATAAACATTTCACTGTTACCCGCAAGGGCGTTGGCGGTAAGCGCTACGATAGTACCTTTATATCCGAGCTCACGCAGCTTGCCGGTCGTTTCTATCCCATCCATCTGCGGCATCATATGGTCCATAAAAATTACGTCATAAACGTTCCCGCCCTTAACCAAGTCGACGGCAATAAAGCCGCTGATTGCCGTTTCGATATTTAAAAGGTATGGCGCCATCAGACCTTTCGCTACATATAAATTCGTTTCAACATCATCAACCACCAGTACCTTACCGTATGGCATTGGCTCACGGATGACTTGTAAGTTGGAGTGCTGCCTGTTACCCCGGAATTTGAACTTGCGAAGTTGTTTAACAAGTTCCGCGCCGATTACTTCACACTCTACCGCTTTTTGCTTAACCATAACCATAAATACGCTGCCCTTGCCATATTCACTTTCTACCAATATCGTACCGTCCATCATTTCTACTAGCTTCTTTGTTATGGACAAACCAAGGCCGGTACCTTCGGTTTCACGATTGGCTTCGGCATTAAAGCGGGTATATTCAGAAAAGAACTTGTCACGGTCTTCAAGCTTCATCCCTTGACCGGTATCCTCAACAATGAAATTCAATAATAGTTCCCCATCCTTTTCTGAATGGTTTATTGCTAACGTTACCTGCCCTTTTTCGGTATATTTAATTGCGTTTGACAGCAAATTATTCAATATTTGCTTAAGCCGCAGTTCATCACCATATAACCTTAACGGCAAAGTATCATCAATGTTAAGCACAAATTCAATTGGTTTAGAGCCAATCCGGACAACGTTTAGCTGAACTGTGTCATTAATCAAGCTTGGGACATCATATTCGGCAGGGTTTAATTCCAATTTTCCCGTTTCTATTTTTGTCATATCAAGAATATCATTGATAATACCAAGCAGGCTATTGCCTGAACTGTAAATATTTTCTAAAGCGGTTGAATATTCATCAGGTAAATCCCCTTTCTGCATTTCGATTTGCGAAATCCCGATAATTGCGTTCATCGGTGTACGGATTTCATGGGACATTGTCGCAAGGAAGCTCGACTTTGCGTTGTTCGCCCTTTCGGCAACTTCCTGCGCTTCCTCGGCTGCCTTCTGACTTTTAACCATCGGCGTTATATCAGCAATATCAATAAACATACCGCCCATATCACCTGTAAGTTTATCAGATATAACCCGGAAATGCCGGGGTTCACCATCAATACTGATTTCGGTTATCGCTTCATAAAAACCGTCCGCATCAAGTACATCGGCAAACATAATCTTGAGTTCCTTGTCGGCAATCAAATCAATTAGTGGTTGTCCGACTGCAAAATCTTTATTTGTATACTGGATAAATTTCGCCATTTGGTCGGAAAGATACAAAACTCTGCTGTCGGAGCCGGTAATAGCCATCAAGTTGGGCGTACTGCGCAGGAGGGAAGAAAACGCAGTAAGCGCGCGTTCGGAACGGCCTTCCTTCTGCGCTACATTGTATGTTTGAATCAGAATGAAAATAGCCCCGTACATAAAACAGGCAAACTTCATATTAAAACGAAAGTGATTTAGCCAGTCTAATGTTGGGGCGAAGAAAATCAGCACGATAATATCAATAGTAACCATACATGTAACGCACACAGCCAGGAGTTTAATATTTTTCATCAACGAAAAAACACCAACAAGAAGAAACATGACAAAGAAATAAAACTCAAGCTCATGTATATATGCACCCACAAAAATAAACATAAGTTGTGTGCCAACACACATAAATACCGGTACAAAAAACGTGTGCGGATAAATAGCTATTACAAGTAAAAAGCTTGCCAACAGTATGCTTCCCGCTAAAAAGGTAATCATGCTTGCAGGCAGGTCGCCTCCCATAAACAGGCCTTCAATAAGCAATAACCCGCAGTACACGGTAGCAAGAATTAACCATGCAATTATTACGGGCTTCAATTTTCTAAGATTTTCTTTTCTGTTGATTTTCATTTTTATGATTCATACCTTTCAATGCCTGCAAACTTTGAGCCACAGGCACAAAATTTGCTAATTGAAAGAATTTAATTCTTTCAATTTTTCACCTTGCTTTCTTTTGAATATGCCCTATACGAATAATCCGTGAATTTCATTTCTTCGGGTGCAAAAATCTTGACCCCGTTTGGAACGATTTCTATTTTTAACTCGCGGGCATAAAAACTTTCGCCGTCCATTTGGGCGCATAGAGGTGTATCACTATATATTTCCATTGTTTTGCATTTGCAGGATTCGAAAAATTTGTGTTTTCCAAACCGGCCATTGTTACGGTCCCCAATTATCTTTAGTGTATCGAGGCGGCTTCTTGACCGCATGAAAATTGCCTCAAGTTCCCCATCGTCCGGAATTGAATAGGGGCTTGGCACAAATTCACCGCCATCACAGGCAGTATTCGCGATGTGAATATTACAATAATTGCCGGACATATCCTTACCATCAACAAAAATCGTATAGTGCTGGTGCAAAATTTCCTTATCCATTATTGTTCTTGCACCGCAAAGGCTATAAATTTTGGATGTATGGCTGCGAATCCAGTCCTTGCCGCCGTGACGTAATATCTCATTTGCATTGATGACCGTCTTTCCAACAAGCCCGATATTAACTGCAAGAAGTGCATAGCTTGCGCCGCAGCGAATAATATCCATCGGGCGTGAAGGTGCGAAAGACAATTTCTTAATATCGCGGAAAGCCATTTTGGCATCCTCGCCGAAAGCGCGGACAAAGTCGTTGGCACTGCCATAAGGCACGCTAGTCAGTTCAGCATTAGGAAAATCCACCATGCCATTAAGACAGTCGAATAAAATACCATCACCGCCCACGGCATAAACCCGCACCGTCTCATCAGAAGGAACAGAAATCAAATAGCGGTGGACAGCCGCAACTGCATCACGCGAATGCCGTGATATATATATCTTGTATTCCATCCTGCGCCCGACAGAAAAGCAGCTTTCCAAATCAATCAAAATCCGTTTTAAACTGCTAAGAGTCCGGAATGAATGTGGGTTGATAACAAAAAAATGCCTCATGAATCGCCTCCGAAGAGTACTATTTGCATAGCAATAGCTCCCCTTTTTATATTTACGCACAAAATGCAAATTGCGCAAAGTACCCATGGGGGGTAGTTTGTGAAATAATTATTTTCCACTTTTCCTTGACACGGTTACTTTTTTATGTTAATAAAAGATATAGCATTGATAAGACCCCATCTTCGTGGAAAGCGAAAAGAGAGTTTGTGCCATAGGCTGAAAGCGCAAATACGTGAGTAGTAGAATGGGCAACACTAATCAAGTATGAGTCAATTTTGCGAAAAAATTTAATTATAATTAAGAGAGCGCTATGCGCTAAGCAGGGTGGCACCGCGGGTAAATCTCGTCCCTCAGAATACTTATTCTGAGGTTTTTTATTATGTACAGAGCCGCAATTTCCTATATATAGAAAGGTTGGATAAATCATGAACAAATATCGTACACACAATTGCAACGAATTAAATAAGGCAAATATCGGGCAAACCGTTAGCTTGGCCGGCTGGGTTGATACCATCCGCGACCACGGCGGAGTTGTCTTTATTGACTTACGCGACCATTATGGTAAAACGCAAATTGTTGTTGACGATGACAGCAAATTGGCTGGCATCGGCAAAGAATCAGTTATCTCGGCCACTGGTTTACTGCGCGGGCGCGATGATGAAGCAGTGAATCCGAAAATCCCTACCGGGGAGATTGAATTATACGTTGATAAAATAGAACTATTAAGCCATTCGATTAATCAACTGCCTTTCGAAATCAATGAATCAACGGCGACCCGTGAAGAGCTTCGTTTAAAATACCGCTACCTTGATTTACGAAATCCTCAAGTTCATCAAAATATTATTTTGCGTTCAGAAATCACTAATTTTTTGCGGGACAAAATGCGCGGGTTGGGCTTTTTAGAAATAACAACTCCGATTTTGACCTCATCTTCACCGGAAGGCGCACGCGATTACCTCGTCCCAAGCCGGAAACACCACGGCATGTTTTATGCCCTGCCCCAGGCACCCCAGCAGTTTAAGCAACTCCTGATGGTATCCGGATTTGACAAATATTTCCAAATCGCCCCTTGTTTCCGTGACGAGGATGCCCGTGCTGACCGTTCACCCGGTGAATTTTATCAGCTTGATTTTGAAATGGCTTTTGCAACCCAGGAAGATGTGTTTAAAGCAGCGGAAGATGTCTTATATGATACCTTCAAAAAATTTGCCCCCGATAAAAAAGTCAGCCCTGCCCCTTTTGTCCGGATTCCTTATGCCGAAAGCATGATGAAGTACGGGACTGATAAACCTGATTTGCGGAACCCTTTATTGATTAATGATTTGAGCGAATTTTTCCGTGATATTGATTTTGCCCCTTTCCGTGGTAAACCGGTGCGCGGGATTGCCGCTTGTTGTGCCGGCCAGCCTAATTCCTTCTTTGAAAAAATGCTGGCTTTTGCAACCGAAATCGGCATGAAAGGTTTAGGTTATATTACCATTCTTACCAGTATGGAACTAAAAGGCCCGATTGTAAAATTCCTTTCAGTAGAAAAGCAAAAAGAATTAATTGACAAACTTGGGTTAAAAGAAAATGATACATTATTTTTTATCTCCGATGTGGCGAAATTGGTTGACGGCCTTGCCGGTCAAATCCGCACTGAACTGGCAAACCGCCTTGATATGATTAAAAAAGATAGTTTTGAATTTTGTTATATCACTGATTTCCCAATGTACGGAATCAGTGAAGAAACGGGTAAAATTGAGTTTACCCATAATCCTTTTTCAATGCCGCAAGGGGAAATGGAAGCGTTATGTACGATGGACCCGCTTGAGATTAAAGCTTATCAATATGATATTGTTTGTAACGGAATAGAGCTTTCGTCCGGTGCAGTCCGTAACCACCAACCTGATGTGATGGTTAAAGCTTTTGAAATTGCCGGTTATACCCAGGCTGATATTGAGGATAAATTCTCTGCTTTATTTAATGCTTTCCAATATGGCGCACCGCCTCATGCCGGAATGGCGCCGGGGCTTGACCGCATTGTCATGCTTCTAACCGGCCAGGAAAATATCCGCGAAGTCATCGCTTTCCCGCTAACAGGAAATGCCCAGGATTTGCTGATGGGCGCACCGGGGCAAGTATCGGAACAGCAGTTGAGGGAAGTTCATATAAAGTTGCGGTAGAAAACTGATGCCGGCGGCATCAGTTCTAAGAGAATTGCGAAAACTCTGCGTAGCAGAGTTTTCGCAACTTCTCCTTAAAGGATTTATACGACAGCAATTTTTTATGTTTTCTGTACTTTCGTCAATGCCTCTTTCAACAACTCATTCACCACTTTGGGGTCGGCTTTCTTTTCCGCTTTACGCATTACCTGCCCGACCAGGAAACCATAAGCTTTTTGGTTGCCGCCGAGATATTCTTTTACAGATTTATCAAACTCAACTATCACTTCATCAATTAATCCTGTAATAAAACTTGTATCAGTAATACTGCCAAGGCCCTGTTCTGTAACATAACTTTCCGGGTCAACTTTATCCTCAAGTACTTTTATCAATACCTCTTTGCCAATCGTCCGGTTAATCGCGCCGGAATCCACCAGCGAAATCAGTTTTGCGAATTTCCCGCAATCGATATTGATATCGTCCTCGCCTTTGTTGTCGCCTTTCGCAATACTAAGAAGTTCAACCATAATCCAATTGACAACATCTTTTGGTTTATTAAAATTCTTTAAGGTTTCATCAAAGATGGTTGACAAATTTTTGCTTCCGGTAATGATTTTGCTATCATATTCGCTAAGATTTAATTCTGTCGTCATTCGGGTGAATTTTGCTTCCGCTGACTCCGGTAAAGTAGCGCGGATTTCCTCAATCCATTCATCATTGATACAAACCGGCATCAGTTCCGGATTGGGAAAGTAGCGGTAATCAGTAGCATCTTCTTTACCCCGCATGGAAAAAGTCATTCCTTTATTGTCATCCCAACGCCGGGTTTCTTGGAATAACTCTTCAGAACCGGTTTCCAAGGCATCAATATGGCGCTGTGATTCATACTCAATCGCCCTAATAATTGCCTTGAGAGAGTTCATGTTTTTTATCTCGGTCCGGGTTCCAAGGATATCGCTCCCCGCTTCACGGACAGAGATATTAACGTCACAACGCATTGAGCCTTCTTGCATTTTGCAATCGGAAATACCGGCAAAAGATAAAAGCGAGCGCAGTTTTTCTAAATAAGCCACAACTTCTGCGGCAGTTCGGAAGTCGGGATTGCTGACGATTTCAATTAACGGTACCGAGGTGCGGTTAAAATCAATAAGAGTTGTCCCGCTTCGGGTATCGTGTACGAGTTTTCCGGCATCTTCTTCGATATGGATTTGATGAAGAGTGATTTTCTTCGTTCCTGAATCAGCCTCGATTTCAATCCAGCCTTTCCGGCAAATCGGGGCATAAAGCTGAGTAATTTGGTGTCCGGCCGGCAAATCAGGATAAAAATAATTTTTCTTATCGAAAGTCATCGTCCGGGTAATTTCGCTGTTGGTTACTAAAGCGGCGGTTATTCCTAACTCAATCGCCCGCTTATTCACAACTGCCGGCATCCCTGGCATTCCGGAACAAGCCGGGCAGACATTTTCATTAACATCAGCACCAAACTTCGCTGAACAGGCACAAAATAATTTCGATTCGGTGGCAAGCTCAATATGGACTTCCAACCCCATAACAACTTCATAGGTTTTATTCATTTTATAACCAAACCTTTCTCTGTTAAATATATCGACTGACTCGGTCGGTCAAGGCATTGTTCTCACTGATTCCCCCGCATTACAATCTTCATCAGCATATCCTCCCGCCCAACATCAGCGATAAACTGCACCCCGCAATCACCAAACGGCATTGTCACTGAAGGTAATCCCGCTAAAGCTGTTATAGCATAAAGTGCTGATTGCTCATATTTTGATTTCCCTTTCATTTGTACCGGCAGGGCAATCACATCATAAGAATCAAATTTGAGCGATTCTTTAATTAAGCGGCGGATTTTCATTGCTTTTTCATAATAGCCGGTATAATTTTCCTGCGATAATACATTCGCGC
Organism: Lachnospiraceae bacterium; assembly: GCA_009780115.1. Classification (GTDB taxonomy): domain Bacteria; phylum Bacillota; class Clostridia; order Lachnospirales; family Lachnospiraceae; genus UBA935. The sequence continues at coordinate 5,885 of WRAQ01000021.1, read as the reverse complement.
CCATAATAATTGCCAGTTTTGTATTTAAGGTAAAACCGTCACTACGGGTATTAAAATACAAATCATTCAAATTATTACTGTTTTCGGCACGATAACCGAATTTCACACCATCATAGCGATTTAAATTATTACTGATTTCCGCTGCGCTTAAGATATATAAAACTTGATGATAAACTTCAAAATATTCTAGGTTTATTCTGCTAGTCTCAAATGTATTTTCTAATTTGGAAATGACACTTGTGTCATTTTTGAAGCTTGCTTCACTTTCGCAGATATTTTTTTCATCTACCCAAACATTATCCGGAACCGCAATTCTTACATCACACATACTTTTTTGACACTGTTGACAAGGTGATGGTATATTTAATGAGTCTGATTTGGTATCAATCATTGCTCCATCTTTTGCATCTTTTCCATTGATTTTCGCCAGGACTTCAAAACCTTTGCGCGGATTGGCACAAACAATACCTATCTGATCCATTGATGTTGCAACCGGTATTAGACCATAACGGGAAACAGTACCATAGGTAGGTTTGATAAAACATGTACCGTTTAAAGCCGCCTGCCGCCTTATTTTACCGAAAATATCATTACAAAGGATGCAAACATCTTCATCGGCGGCCGCTTCACGGACAGCAGTAGGAATATCATCATCAGAAAAATAATCATCAATGCCGAACTCGTCCATCGTTACTCTTCTATTGATTTTTATTCCGGCTTCATTAAGCCGCTCTATCACTGTGGCGTTAAAAGGTGATTTAAAACCAGTTAAAATTTTCGACCCTGCTGTTATAGGTTCATCTTTTTGCATAATACTATCTTCGATAAATACTTTGATTTGATTGCTCATTAATAATTAAGCCTTTCTGTCCAATAATTGAATCAATATCTTAATCTATAGTTTTCGGTACTCGAAAATAGCCGTCATACTGCTCCGGTGCGTTTATTAATAATTCTTCACGTGATATCATTTTTGCAGCAATATCATCCCGCAGAATATTTCTTGTCTCAAGCACTGATACCAAAGGTTCGGTATCATCAGTATTAACTTGTGCTAATATAGTGAAACTATCTTCCAGTAATTTTTTTTTATCAGCCAAAAACTCTTTTTCGCCATCCGTCAGCTTAAGCTTTTTCGTCACAGCCAATTTATCAATATTTTGCATGGATTTAAGCTCCTTCCCGTTACATTCATTTTACCATTACTCATCTAAATCTAGCAACTTCTTTAACATCTCAATTTCTTCCGTACTTAATGTAACACCTTTCCCCATTTTCTCATGCTCCGGCGCCCAATCACGAATGTCGTACTTGGGTTCGCGGTCGTTCCAGCTTACAAGGTTAAGTTCTTTGCGCCAGCCTTTTGCATTTTCGGACAATACGCCAATGTGTTTTGTGATTTCATATTTAATTTCTGCCATTTAGATACTCCTTTGGGTTTATATTTTTGATGTATTTTCATCTCAAATTATTGTTTATTAGTTTGAACCTATGCAATTTTTGCATAAGTTGAATCTATATTCAAGTCATGGTTTTAGACAATCGATGGGAATTACATGGATACCATCTTCCCTTGTAAACAAGGGGCCGCCACCGGTAATTACACATAGAAAAGCCGGTTCAATTGCACCCTTTGATACTAGCTTTTCCCTAAGCCGTATCAGCGAAGTAATTCCCTCATCTACCCTATGTGCCCCCATTTTTATCTCGACCCCTGCCCATTTATTATCCAGTTCAATTATCGCATCTACCTCAAGGCCATTAGCATCGTGATAGTGGCTAAGTTTCGCCCCAAGTACTTCGGAATATATCATTAAATCCCTAATACAAAGATTTTCGAAAAGGCCGCCAAGCGTACGGGGATCTCTTACAAGGTCGTCTGGCCGGGCTTTTAATGCGCTTACTGCGATAGCTGGATCCGTAAGCATTCTTTTCGGTGTTTTTCGCAAACGTAGTTTGTTACGTAGTTCCGGAAACCATTGTGGAATTTCTTCAACAACATAAAGACGTTTAAGGGCAGAAAGATAGTCACCAACAGTCTGTCTTGTAATATCGCCAAAACGCGCTTGAATATCGGCAACTATTGTTGTCTGTAATGCGGGCGTTGCATTTGTCCTTGCGATAGCCGCAAGTAGATGTAACACAAGTTCAGGGTTTCGTTTCATGTTGTCCGCGTGTGATATATCTGTTTCGGCAAGAGCCATATTATATTGTTCCGGCAATATAAATGCATCTTCTTGTGAAACATTGATATTTTCCGGCCATCCGCCACGAACAATAAGGCCAATCAGCTTCTCCTGATTAAGTTTAGAAGCGGCAGGTTCAACTTTTATCCCCGTGAATAAATCCAACAAACTTATCGCACCTGAAGAATTTCCACTTTCATACAAAGACATTGTACGCATACGAATCCTTCCGATTCTTCCTGCGCCACTGTGTATAAAACTGTCCCTGCGAGGTGTAACCGAACCTGTCAGGAGGAAAAGCCCCTTGTCTTTTGTCCTATCAGATGAAAATCTAACTGCATCCCATATCGCGGGTACTTCTTGCCACTCATTGACAAGAAGCGGTTTTTCGCCGGCCAATATTGATGCGGGATTAAGTTTAGCAGCTTCGCGGTTTGCATAATCGTTTTCAGGATCCGCGATATAAACAACACTATTTGCATGATTTAATGCGGTCCATGTTTTTCCGCACCATTTCGGGCCCTCTATTGAAAGCGCACCGAACAGATGCAAATACCGCGTAATTTTTGCATCTGTTAATCTTGCTTTATATCCTGATTCTGTAAGTCCCATTTATTAACCCTGCAAACCACTTAACCATTTACGCCGTTTTCACTTAACCATTTACGCCGTTTTCACTTAACCATTTGCACAACAATATCACAATTGGGTGTATTTGTCAATACTCATACCAAACATAATCCATCATTTCCTTATAAAAACCCACTTCTTTCAAAATCGGCACCATCTCCGGCGGGTATTCTTTTATTGTTATGCGCTTTTTGTCCGGGAAAACTTTTTTTTGTTTCATCAGCAAAATAAATTCTGCCATAATTTGGGTTAACAAAGTTCGGTTGTTATTCTCTGTAAGTTCATTATCACCTACACCCAGTTCTTCTTTTCCTTCCAGCCCGCCAAGTACCCGCAACACCTTTCCCTGCCGTTCCAAAACCACCTGCGGAACCCCATTATAAAGTGCTACCAGTGTTCCCGGCACATTCATGAAATTTTTTCCGGCTAAAGCTTTTCCCCACACCTGCCCGGGGTCAACTGCATTAAGCCAGACAATTCTTTCATTATCTATAATATCTTGGAAGAATGGCATCTTTTCGACATTCTTCCGCCCGAAGCTTGCTTCGGTTTGGGCAAGGGCCGCCATAATCCCGTCATACTCTTCGGCGCGGATGAATTGCGCCCCGCTCATTCCGGAGATGAAATAACCGCGGCGGACCTTACCGATATATTCCCAGATACGAAGTACGGACAGAGCTTGCCCCCAGCCGTTATCTTCACCGCTTAAGCGGCTATAAGTCTCCCGGCATAGAATAATATTCCGGTCGAATAATTTAATTAACCAATCTTCAAGTTTTTTGGATTTTAATGGCCGGACGATATCCCAACGCCCGGTTGACAAAGCCATCACCCGCGTTTTTACTCGTGCCCGTGGTGAAGCTTTTTTTATTTTATCCCGATTAAGCCACTGCCGTACCGGAAGAAAACTATCGGAACAAACCAACCCTTTTTCAGCAAGAGCCAAAAGCCCCTCTTGGGCTGACCCATATAAAGTAAGATTGTTAAAAGCTTGCAAAAAACTGGCCCCGCGTTTTTTTAGCTCCTGATAAATTAAAGCTTCGTCAGGGGTAAAGCCACTTTCTAAATTTTCTGTTGACAGAGATAGTAAATTGCTATCATGTAAACCTTCTTCCCAATCAATATCATTATACCGCTCAAAACAAAGCGACCCATTCTCTTCAAAACGCCAAAAATACTCACCCCCGGCTAACAACCGGTCGAGCATATTTTCACGATACCCTTTCACCCGCCGGGGTAAAATTACCGTCTCCCACCAGGCGGCGGGAAAGGCAACCCCTGCATACTGACGGATTGTCAGCTCTAACTGCTCTTCCGGCGAAGCATTTTTCGCAACCCTTGCGGCAATTATCGCCGCATAAACTTCGGCAGGCCGGGTAACAGCCTGAGCGCGTAAACCGAAGATGGTCGCTTTTTGCGCCCGCGAATAGCGTTTACTATGATAAAAAAGCCGGTAAGGGTTGGTTCTTGTCCCCTCGTCAAAAATCACTTTATCTGCATTAATCAAGGCGTTCAAAGTATCATTAATTAATTCAAGCGGCAAGAAATACCGCTCGCTGATTTGCTCATCACTCATTGCCCCGCGATAATAAATCATCCGCCGGATTATATTTTGCAGAGCTGATTTTCTTGCATTTTCATTAACTTCATTGCAATTGTCCGAACCATTTAATGAGAACGCTAAGCATTCCCTTAAAGCGCCGTCGGTTGATGCGCTCCCACCTTCCCCTAAGGCCTCCGTATACTCCGGCAATTGCTCCGCTGCAATCCACAATCCCGGCTCAATATAAGTAGCTAAGCCTTTTTCCGCTAGTTCATTTATCCACAATGTGTTTTCGCGCCGGCAAATATCTCTCAATTCTTCGGCCAGCAAATCACCCTCAATCATCAATAATGTATGCAACTGTTCCGCATTTTCTGGATATTTACTCCGCGTTTTTTGCTTTTCTAACTCCTCTGGTGCCGGTTTCATCATCTCGGCCATTTTCAATTCCGCAGTCACCGCCTGTCTGACTCCATCAGTCGTCGGGAAATAAGAATATATCTCCGCCGCTTCCACCGCCCACTGCAAAGGTAACGCCATCGGCGAGGGCAATTCCGTATGAACCTCACGGACAGTAATCTCCCCGCTATGGATATCACCCAAAATCCGCAACACCCCGTCAATATCCCACAATTCTTCAAGACACTCGCGCTTAGTTTCGCGAATCAGCGGGTGGTTAGCATCGGTAAATTTTCCATCTATCCTTAATGAATCCAACAACTCGGTACTTTTAAGCCGTTGGAGCCAAAGCGGCTGCCGCCCCTGGCTTTTCATTCCCATCATCAGTGACCGGCCGGCATTATAGCGAAAAGTCATATTAAAAACCGGAGTAACCGGAAGCATCGCTTCAAGAATTTTCCGTGCCCCCTTTGGCGGAATAGCGAAAATCAATCCTTCCGGCAATATTTCCTCGCCATAAGGATAAAGTAAAAAACCATCTTCTTCATCAACACAGCCGATATTTACGAGCACCGCTTTTTCAGCAACATGCCGCATTAGCAACGCCAAAGGTGTATTAATCTGCCGCCCGAACATCGCGTGAACCATGATTTGATGACAGCCGGTGTGGTCGGTAAAATGTTCCACAATAATTGTTTTATCATTTGGCAAAACCCCCGTCGCGACAATTTGACGGCGCAGAAAATCTGCTGCTGACTGTGTTGCCGATTCGTTAAGCCCCATCGCTTTTAAATCATCAATAATCGTATTTTCTTCAATCCCGAGAGCAAATTTGCTGAACATTTTTCCGAACTCAAGGCTGGTTGAAAACGAACGCCCTTTGATTTCACCCTTCCAAAACGGCAGTCTTGCCCCGTCGATGGAAGCCGGTTCTACGATGACCATATCATTTTTTATTTGGCTAATCCGCCAGGCAAACGAACCCAAAATAATTTTTTCACCAACCCGGACTTCAAAGACAAATTCTTCATCTAATTCGCCGATATGCACCCCTTCGGCATTTTTGAGTGCGAATAAACCCTTATCCGGAATCGTCCCCCCGGCGGCAACAGCCAGCATTCGGCTAT
>WRAQ01000020.1 GCA_009780115.1 Lachnospiraceae bacterium | reverse complement strand
AGGGAAACGGTATTTTTGAAAGATTGCGAAAAGGCTTTTTCGCTTGGGGAAACATTAGCATCATACTAAATAGATAAAAAATTCTACTGCCAGACGGCATATAAAAAAAGCCGTGTTATTTTTGCATGGGCATATCCATACCCACGACATGAACTATCAAGGTCCTGTGGGTATTCTGTGGACGGAAAGCAAATAACCAAGTCTACAACCTATAAGCCCGACCCAACCAAAAGCGACAAGTGGAATGATAAGGAAGTGATGGATATTCTCAAAGAATACCGAGCATGGCAGAACGAGCAAAAAGAAATATGCGGCGGCTCATGGGTAGATACGAACAGGCTCTTTACAAAGTGGAACGGTGAACCGCTGGCGGCTACTGCCCCTGCGTACTTCCTCAATACCTAGAATGTAGAAACTTTTCTAAAAAATATTAATATAAATAAAGATGATATTAGTGGCTTTGTCATTATTGCTAATAAAATATTAGATATAAACCCTAATATAAATATTGAGATTGTTCGAAATGCCTTTGATTTTACCACCCCCCTTACAGAATATGAGCATGAAATGTTACTTTATTTGGTGCAGCTTTGCATGGAAAGCAGGCTAGGTTATAATATTAGAAAAGGATTTTTTAAAGATATTGTATGAAATAAACCAAAATCTAGGCATGGGTAATCGAACGATTTTTGTTGACAAAAAACGTTCGATTTTGGTATAATAACCTTAGGATTGGAAATGCTAAATATCGTCCGATTTAAGAAAGGAGTTGTAATATGTTAGTTACTGCCACCGAATTTAAAAGTAATATCGGTAGATATCTTTCCCTTGTTTCTGAACAAGATATTTTTATTACCAAGAACGGTAAGAGTGTAGCAAAATTATCAAGTACTATTCAAAACAAAGTAGATATTGCAAAATCATTGTTCGGGATTATCCCTAACGATGGAACCACTCTAGAACAGACAAGAGAGGAACGGCTCGAACGCTATGAAACTTCTGATTGATACGAATATTATCCTTGATGCGATGATGAATCGTGAACCTTGGGCAAAAGCGGCACAAAATATTATACTTGCCGTTGCCGAAAATAAAGCCGAAGCTTGCATCACTGCTAGTTCATTCACCGATATTCATTATATTCTCCAAAAGAAATTGAGGGATAGAGAAAAGACAAAACAAGCACTTCTAGGCCTGCTTGCGGTTATAAATGTATTAGATGTAACTGGCACCGATTGTGAGAAAGCTTTTGATTTGCCCATAACCGATTATGAGGATGCTTTAATTGCATATTGTGGAAAACGCCATAAAGTTAATTATATCGTTACGCGCAATCTTAAGGATTATACCGGGTCACCAGTTGAAGCGATTGCACCGGAAGAAATCATTAAGAGGTTAGAAATTTGATTAGTCAAGATGCTTGCGTGAAAAAGACCAAAATCCTCCAATACCCGCCTCCCTTGGCTGCCGGCGGCGGAGTATCAAACTATATGCTTAATAATATACGGTACTTGGATAAAGCAAAGTTCCAGTTTGACTTCCTAAGTATTAGTAAAGAGCCGGTTAATATACCGGGCGAGCTTAATGAATTGGGCTGTAAGCTACATTATCTATCCTGCTACCCCAGCGAGAATAAAAATAAATTTATTGATGAATTAAATCTAGTTTTTGATGAGAGTTATGATATTTTACATTTGCATACTTCATTCTGGAAAGGCTTTTTAATTGAAGAAATCGCAGTTCAACGAAATATCCCTGTTATCATCGTTCACTCCCACAGTTCAAACATTGATGTTGTTGATAAAGATAAGCGCCAGGAAGCTCTTGAAGTTCACGAAGAAGTAAAAGCAGCATTTAATGCTGATTTAGCAACTCATTTCTGTGCCTGCTCGGATAAAGCGGCTGATTGGTTATTCGGTGAGCAAATACCCCGCGAAAAAATTATAATTCTCAATAATGCTATTGATACCGAAAGATTTTCGTACAAACCAAATATAAGAGATATGGCAAGAAAAGAATTAGACATTGAAGATTCTTTTGTGATTGGCCATATCGGCCGGTTTTCTTACGCAAAAAATCATGAAATGCTAATCAATATTTTCAATAAAGTGATTCAGAAAGTCCCCAACGCAAAGCTTATGTTAATCGGAACCGGCGAACTTATGGAAAACGTTGTGAATCAAATTGAAAACTTAGGCTTATCCGATAAAGTTTTGGTACTAGGTTATCGTAACGATACTGATGTTCTATTACAAGCAATGGATATTTTTTTATTACCCTCGAGATTTGAGGGGCTTGGATTAGTATTAATTGAAGCACAATCTACCGGGTTAAAATGCCTTGCCAGTGAAGTTGTGCCCCGCGAAGCAAAAATTACATCAAATATCTCATTTTTACCGGATAATCTTAATGCTTGGATTAAAAAAACGGTTGAAATCGCCAATGGCAGCCAAGCTAGAACTGATATGTCAGAAACCGTGGCGGAAGCCGGTTATTCGTTAAAAGAAAAAATTGATATTTTGCATAAAATTTATTTAAACAGATAAGTTTCATCAATATTTTGCATTTTAATTTTATCCTATCTGATTTTATAAAACAACTCATCAATCCCTATCACCGGGCACTCAATCTTTGCTTTCACCATCTTAATAATCTCCGTTAACTCAACAACCGGAGTTACAATTATTAAATCAACAACTGGCCATGAGTCGCAAATACTATATACCGGTAACTCTGACATTGCTTTTATACTCCTTTTATCGATAACATATTTCACATCTATTTTTCCACCTTCAAATTCTTTTAATAAATGACGGCCTAGAATCCCCATTCCATAAATAGCAATACTTTGATAACCATTTTCAATCAAATAAGTATCAAAACTAATGCCTTGCTCCTTAAATGTTAGCCATTTATCCAATAAATTCATTATAATTTCATTTTTAGTACTCAAAATATCAAAATCATCATTTTTCATTGTATCACATAACTCATTTTTCATAAAAGATGTCTGATTACAATTGGTTACCACCTCACTCACGGCCTCTAAGTAAGCATCTCCATATTCCTTATCAGGCTCTAAGTACATCCCCTCGCCCCACTCATTCCAGGCATTCAAAAAAACATATTCATTCTTCAAATTAAGGCTTTTAATAACAAGCTTCTCAAACCATTCTTCAAACTCTTGCGGAGACGAATTTTTAATCACCAAACCATTAAGTCCTCTTCGAGGGGTATCATCATATCCGGGAAAACCGCACAAATAGCATTTTGTGCCAGTCTTAATGTTTCTACTGATAATTTTTTCCCATAATATATTATAGTCTAAACTTCTCAATGCCTTGTTGTTGCCTGATATCTTCTCAATTTCTGCCGAATTTTCATATAAAGAATATAACGGCTCTAAGTAAATCATCGCATCCATACTTCCAACATCCGTTGAATTACCAATAAAATATATACCATCAAAACCATTTAAGGCGGCTAACTTATTAAAGTATTCAACCATAACTCTTAAACACCCTATTTGTAATGGTTTATAAATAATAAATACTGGTTTGCCATCAATCCTTATATACCTTTCATCATTAAAAAAAGGAAGCAAGTAATAAAAATGCTTTTCCCAATCCGCTTTATTTCCATATTCTTGTTCCAGTAATATACCACTTTCACTGTCATTTTTTTGGATTGGTTCAATCGAATCTGCCCATGTATTTGAATTACTTAGATTGCTCCATGTCCTTGCCCATGACTCGTTTGCCCATGAAAAGCAAAATGGCATTTCAATATCTTTCCACTTCAATAAATTTTCACCGGGTTTTTCTAATATTTTCCGCCCGTCTTTAAACCAATAATGATGAATGCACATTCCATAAACTTGGTATTTCTTCATTAATCCGGCTTGCCATTCCATCGTTTTCTTATCTAGCAAATCATAATAATTATTATCATAAGGGACTTTGGGCTGCCTATGACCTTCATATAAAGCACACCCGCCTTTAACCGCCGTCCACTCTGTAAACCCTTCACCCCACCACTCATCATTCTCCGGGATACGATGGAATTGCGGTAAATAAAATGCTAAAACTTTCACAAATACCTCTCTTTAATACAAGAAATAATCCGTTATTCCATTTTCTTTTAAAATAGGTAAAACAGATTTTGCATTAATATCATTTAGGGCTATAATCAACCCGTGATTAATTATGCTATTACTAAGTTCACTCAATTCATATATCGGCGATAAATGAGATGTGTTTACAGCTTTTTGCCCATCAGATACAATAAAACCAAGAATCTCAATATTTTTGTTTCCTGCTAAATAAGCATAACACTCTATTCCTTTTTTGCCTGCACCATAGATATAAACCTTGCCTTTATTAACAGCATACTCTAAGCAATTACTTAATTTTCTTTGTACACCAATCAATTGTTCAATATTATCGACAGAAATTTGACGTAATACCTTAAAAGACAAGCCAAGTAATTTATACATATTTTCGCATTGCCTTGCTGCATACTCATCGTTCATAACCATTGAAACATTATAACCTGCTCCAAAGGCAGTATATGTCAAAATTCTTTCAATCGCATGATTTAATGTTCCGTCAATAGGCATTGGTTCATCAGGAAAATCTTCATATACCCATTCCTTGTCGAAAATTTTCTTAAATGCTTCTGTCCTACACCAAAAAGCAGTACTGATTGAGTAAGCATTAGAATCACGCTTAATGCAATAATTAATATCAAGTTTATTGGCTAGTTCGGTAATATTTTCATAATTTCCCCCCCACAAATCATCAAAGGCACAATTCAGTTTTATCCCATAGGGAATAGGGGGAACTAATAAGCCCAATGCTTTATTTTCATCAAGCAAATATAGCAAATTGCTGATGTATGTTTTGTCCCTTAAAAGATTATCCCATAATGTTTTCATCCATATTTCGGTATCTTCTTTTGTATTATTACCGGATATCCCTTTATCATGAATGAAGCAGACATATTGATAATTTACTATTTTCTTTCGGAATGTAACCAATAAAGAGCTTATATCACGCCCCCTGTTTTCTTTTAATACAATTCTGATTTTATGATTTACTTTTCCGGCTAAGATATCACCAATCTGTTTTTTCATCTTCTCCGTAACGACAGAGATATAAATATCAATTTCTTCTGGTATTGATAGGATATAATTTATGCAAAAAGGAATAAGCTCTTCATAATATAAATGGACAAATACAGCCGCTTTTTTTTCTGCCATATCCGCTTTTTGCACTATTGTCTCGACAGAATTAATTATTTTTATATTAATAAATTCGTTTAATTCTTCATTAGTGAACAATACTTTTTTTAGATAATCGTTTTCGCTTGCCATACTCATTATACCTTTACTGTACATTCGTTCCGCACCCTTGATAATCCCTAAAAAACTCTATTTCCTGATTATCAAAAACATAATAATTCATAATTCCATGCCCTGTTATTATTTGAACAATTTCATTTTTAAGTTCCGGCATTACGCTAATTAGAAATAATGCACTATCATAAAAATCAGAAACTTCCGCAATTTCTTTTAATGATAATCCTCGTATTACTTCATCATTACTTTTAGTAGTCACTACAAACCCATTAATCTTTATATCCGTTTCTATACTAATAAACTTGGTGATTGATTTACCAATAAATCCGGCACCATAAATAAAAATATGAGGATATTTCTTAAATTCAACAATTTTAGCTACAAGATTTTCTCTTAGCTTATGCGGTTTATCATAATCAAAATATGGTGAACTTTGGTAAGGTGAGTTAGCTTCCCGCAATAATTCTTTGCTTATTTTATCATTTATATTGGTTATGAGCGATTTAATATCTTCATTTCCGGTTAAAGCACCATTAAGAAAACAGCCTGAATAATCATTATGGATATCATGGACAACATGAGCATGTAAGCGCGGCATTTTTTCATCATTTGACATCACAAGCAAATCAAGAAATCCCTTAAGCACGTCTTTAATTATATCTGCACGAACAAAGGAAAAAGAGTTTTTGTAGCCGGTGCGGTAACAATATGTGATTTTTGATATCCCATAAAACTCACCGGCACATAACATCGCTTTTACCATAAAAGGCGGATCTTGATATCGGATATACAATGGAAAATACAGAGCGTTTGTTTTAATCATTTTTAACTGGTAAATGAATCTTGTATACAGATATTGAAATTGATAATCTTTATATTCTATCTTTTGATTCTGCTTAAAGGTTAATCCTCTTATGATATTTTCAAAATCTTCCTTAACTACATTATTAACTAAAAAAGCGCCTGACCCTCCGCAAATACATACATTATTTTCTTTTGCCGAATTATATAAGCACTCCAAAATATCGTTTTCCGGATAATAATCATCGGGATCCATAAATGCGGCAAATTCACCCTTGGCAATTTTTATCCCCTTATTTCTTGTTTTTGCTACCCCAATATTTTCTTGATCAATAATAACAATATTATCATGATTTTGTTGATATTGCTTTAGAATTAATAAAGAATCATCGGTACTTCCATCATTAATGCAAATTATTTCTTTTTCTGCCAACGTTTGGCCAGTGACACTATCGAGACATTCTGCCAGATAATTAGCCATATTGAATACCGGAATAATAATACTAACTTTTATCATTTCATTACTTTCCTTAGCAAAATATCTCTTTCACCCAAAATTCGAAATGAAAAATCACTAATATTGTACCATATTTTTGATAAAAATAATATAGAGTTTGAAATTATCTAAAGTACATGATACACTTATTAAAATGAGATTAAGGATAATCAAATGACCAAAACCAGCATTATTATTCCGGTATACAACACAAAGAATTATTTGTTTGAGTGTCTTGACAGTGTTGTTAACCAAACCCAACATGAAATTGAAGTTATTATTGTTGATGATGGGTCAACAGACGGAAGCATTGATATAATAAGAGAATATCAACAAAAATATGATAATTTCATTGTTATTCAACAAGAAAACAAGAAATTGGGCGCCGCACGAAATGCCGGTATGAGGATTGCAAAAGGTAAATATATTTGCTTTCTGGATTCTGATGACTATTTAGATATAAATTCCGCTGAAATATTGTATAATAAAGCTGAATTATATAATTTAGAGATAATCACTTTCGATGCAAAAGCTTTTAAAGAAGATGATTGCTTGCCTATGACAAATGTCGAGTCTTTTTATGATCGCAGCAGACTTTTAATAGATACTGAAAAAATCTGGACCGGTAATAATTTTTATAATGACTTTTATAGCAAAGGGGGCATATTTAATAGTTCAAATTTATTTTATTTTAATAAATCTTTTTTAGAAGATTACAATTTTTCATTTCAAGAAGATGTTTTTTATGAAGATAATGAGTTTAGCATTAAAACTTATCTTAAGGCAAAAAGACTTATGTATTTTCCATTCAAATTATACCATCGTAGATATCGTTCAAATTCAATAATGACTTCGAAATATACAATGCCCCATTTGCTTGGCCGGTTCGTAACAAGCAGATTTATCTGGAAACACATAATTGAAGATGATAGCAACAACAAAATATCAATGAGAGACTTTTTATCATCAACTATTGAATTAATTTGCCATACATGGGACGATATTGACGAAATAGATTATATTAAGCTTTCTCCAATTATAGCAGAGTTTTTGAATGAATATGCTTCATGTTCTAAGGATTTATTTTTCAGCAATATTGATAAGGCTATTTTAACTCCTTTGAAATACTTATTGCGCATGATAGATTGCAATCAAAATTTATTAGTATTTGATAATATTGCCAAATCAGATATACAAATACTCCGCAAAAGAATTGAAACCTTCAACAACCTATATAATAATAAGATAAATGAACTTTTTAAGGTCAAAAATATTAAAAAAAATATCTGCATTTATGGTACCGGGAAAATTGCTGCGGATTTTTTAGATTGGTATGATAATGAAAATAGCCATCGGCATAATATGAAATTAATATTTGCTGAAACAAATTTGAATACTCACATTTCAAGTTATCGTGAATTTGATTTAATACCAATCTCGCAACTTGATAAATATGACATTGATATTGTCTTGATATGCAGTACAAAATATGAAAACGAAATGTACGAAAAAGTAACCGGATTATTTGGCGGCAAGTATAATTATTATACGTTTTATCAACTCGCCCATATGATTATCATTAATTAAATTAATGTCAAACTGCAAGGAGTAAGCTTTAATGAATCCTAACGTCAAATTTATTAATAGCAATCTTAAATCATTTTTTGACGATATAGAAGAAAATCAAAATTTAATTTGTTTTGGTATTTCGAAGTTACTAGAATATTTTTCTGATAAATATAAGGAGTATAATGAAGCTCTTAAAGAAATGAGTGCAATAGCAGATAATAATATAGATAAGCAAGGGGGATATTATGTCTATAAAAACAAGCAGATACCAATCATTTCTCCACAAGAAATCAGCGGTTTTACAAATGTGATAATTTTGATTGCCGTCGCAAATTATCAAACTGTCTTAGAGATATGCAATCAAATACAGAGCTTGGGACTATCAACAAAAGTTGAGTGTTACTCATTATTATTACTTATGAATCACCCCTATAGAGAAATTAATAATTTTGATGCTGAAAAAATAATATTTAGTGATGTCCCGCCTAAAATCCCTAAAGTGATCCACAGCTTTTGGTTCAGTGATGAGCCTAAACCTTTTCAATATTTAAAATGTATAGATAGTTGGAAATTAAAATGTCCGGAATATGAAATAATAGAATGGAACTTGCATAACTATGACATATCAAAAAGCAAATATATGTTACAAGCATATGAAAAAAGAAAATGGGCTTTTATATCTGATTATGCCAGATTAGATGTCGTTTATGAGTATGGCGGAATTTATTTGGATATGGATGTGGAATTATTAAAGTCAATTAATGCTTTCCTAAAAATAAATAATTTCTTTTGCAAAGATGACCGGGGGTTTGTTGATTTGGGTTCCGGATTCGGAGCTATAAAAAAAAGCAAGGTAATAAGTAAATTACTAAAAACTTATGAAAATAAAAATTTTATTTTAGATAATGGTAATATTGATATTGAACCACAACCTCGGTTTCTCGTTTCGTTTTTTCAAGAAATGGGAATGAGCCCTACTTTAAACTCAGAAATAGTGAACAATGAAGTATTGTTTTTATCAAATGATTATTTCAAAGTAGCCTTAGGCAATGGTTCAAAACAAAAATGGAGCGGTAATGAAGTGGCAATCCATTGGCACAATGGTGGTTGGAAAGAAAAAGAACAAACAGATGAATGGAAACGAAACAGAGGTTATTTAGCAGAATTGCAAAATTTTTTCACACAGAAAGAGTAATCAATGAAACCAATAAAAGAAATACCTGTAGTTTTTGCTACTGATGAAAATTATATTGAACCCTTACAAGTAACTATTTCCTCAATGTTGATAAATAAAAACGATGAGACATTTTACAAAATTTATATTTTAGTTTCAAATTATTTATCTAAGGAAAATCGTAGTAAATTAAATAAGCATACTTGGCTCGAAAAAGGCTGTTCTATAGAAATCCTTAAAGTGGAAGACTCTTTATTTAGTGAGGCCAATTTGACTTCATATCTTACAGTACCTACCTTTTATCGTTTATTAATCCCCGAGCTTTTATTAAACTATAATAAATGCTTATATTTAGATTGCGATTTATTGGTATTGTCAGATTTAAGTAAACTATATAATACCGATATGACAGATTATTATATTGCCGGAGTACCTGATTGTGAAATCATAAAACAATCAGAAAAGAATAAGGAGCATATCGAAAAATTGGAAATACCCAGCGCTCAAAATTATATAAATGCCGGTGTATTAGTAATGAACTTGGAAATAATCAGGAAAAAGCAGATTAACAAAGATTTTTTAAACCACATTTCTAAAAACTATCCAATTCCAGATCAAGATATCCTAAATAAATGTTGTTATGGTTATATAAAAATTTTGTCCCCCAAGTTCAATCTTTTCAGAACATATTATAAATCACCGCAAAGTCTTAATATATCTGGCCTTTCTCTAACTGAAATTGAAGAGGCGGCTATGAATCCTATAATTATTCATTACGTTTCGGAATTTAAACCATGGAATAATATGAAAATGAATGCTACTGCACTTTGGTATGAGTATGCGGAATTAGAATTGGATAGAAAAGATTTTGATGCCGTTTGCGAAAAAGCGAAAAAGCTGACCGAAGAGTTGGACTTTAGTCTCTCCGCTATAGATTTGAGGAAATATTCCTTTGCCATTTTCGGTTATACTTCTTATGGATATGCAGCACTAAATCATTTAATAAATAAAGGGGCAGCAAATATTATCGGCTTTTGTGACAATGATGTGAAAAAGCAAGGCTTAAGTTATCACGGTTATGAAGTTCTTTCCTTAACTGATATATTATCAACTTACGATAATTTGGTTTTCATAATCGCCTTGCAAAAACAATATCAAGCTGTTGAAAAACAATTAATTGAAGCTGGTATAAGAAACGAAAATATTGTAAGATATCGGTTTAAACCCAAAACATACTATGTTGGCTTATTACCAGAATACTATACAACCGAGCTAAATTCTATCATGCTGAAAGAGTTTGGTATATCGGATTGGACTTTTGATAAAGTCAATTTCATTGCGGAACTGGAAAAAGATAAGTATAAGAGTATTATCAAGCAATATTGGATGGAAGATTGGATATTAAGGAGATGAAATGCCGGAAATAAGTGTTATTATCCCGCTGTACAATGCGGAAAAATATATTAGAGCAGCAGTCGAATCTATTTTGAATCAAACCTTTAGTGATTTTGAACTAATAATCATTGATGATTATTCAAGTGACAATAGCCTCAAAATCGTTGAAACATATGATGACCCAAGAATATGTATTATCAGAAATTCATACAACATGGGTGTTTCCGCAGCAAGAAATATAGGAATAGCAAATAGCAAAGGTTCTTATCTTGCCTTGATGGACAACGATGATATTTCCTACCCCTTACGCTTAGAAAAACAAATTGATTTCTTAAAGGCCAACCGCGATATTGATGCTGTTGGCGGGATAATTCAAAATATTGATTCCGACAGTCAGCCAACGACATTATTTTCTGCTATAACCTTAAATAACCCTAAATATATTAAAGCTGTCTTGCTTTTTATAAATGTTTTTACAAATGGGGCAATGATGTACCGAAAAAAGGTACTGACAACTAATAATATCTTGTTTAGAGATGATTGTTATGGATTAGAAGACTTCCTCTTTTTGGTTGAATTTTCAAAAGTTGGTAATATTTCATCTGTTGATGAACTAGTTTTGGGGTATCGCCGTCATGAAAATAATGCCGAAAAAAAGATCTTTATTGAAAACAGAGATTTAAGAGAAAAGCAGTTTGCAAAAATTCAACAACTATCTCTGGACAAAAGCGGCTTCAAGCTAAGTGATAGGCAATTGGAGATACTAAATAAAGGCTTGGCTGAACAGGGCCCAATGTTCGAAACAATAGAAGAATTTACTTTATTATATGAAACTCTCACGGAACTCTTAATTCAAGCTCAGACTTTAAGTCATGATAATTTTAATGAATTAAAAATATACTTCTCTAAATGTTTGATTAAGGTGCTCCACAAACTTTGTGTTCTTAGTTGGTTGAAAATCTGATTCTTCATTCTTAAGTTAAGTTTTAGTCTTCAAACACAAGATTAAATCCTCTTTATGATTAAACCCATATTTTCTTGCCTCTTCTTCATTAAAAAATTCAGAGCTTTTATGTATATTTAATATAAACCCTGCCGAAGCAAGTTTATTAAAAAAATCTTGTTCGGAATAAATTCTTATATGGTCGCTTTGCCCAAAATGTTCTTCCCGCTCTGACTCGCCGATAATTGAAGCATCTTCATAAGTATTAGCTAAATTTAATGAGTACGGTGTTTGCAAAATAGCAATACCGTCTTTTTTTAGCATTCTATAAATTTCATTCATTGCTCGAACATCATCAAATATATGTTCAAAAATATGATTGGCAAGTATGATATCAAAAAAATCATCATCAAATTGCGGATTTGTTATATCAACTTTGATAACACCTTGAACAGACGAATTTTCGGGATATAAATCTCCTTTTATATAGTTTAATGGATTCCGTTTTGAAATCAGTATTGATAAAAGCCGCTCTGGTGCTATATGCAATATACTGGTTTGTGCATTTATGGTATCCCATATATTTAATGCTTTTAAATAAAGATATAAGTGCCGTTCCCTATCATTAGAGTAACAATAAGGGCAAGAAAAATTATTTATATCACTTCCAATCGTTTGATATTTTTCTACAAAAGCCAAAGCTTTTTGCAAATCAATTTCATATGGTAAAAAATTATCAACTTCTTTTTCGCACAATACGCAAACATGATTACTTCCCAATTTTGATTTCAAAGCCAGCACCTCCGCCATAATATATTCCCCAAAACAAACTGTTATCTAATAACTTCATTACGAATTTTTTCATAGATGGCTTGTCCTGCTGTACCATCCTTATTTATACTATACTCCAGAAAATTGCTTTTTCTTTTTTCATTAATTCCTTTTATTGATGCTGCAAAAAATTCAGCAATATTACCAACATTAGTTTCATAAGCTATATCATATATTTCATCAAAATAATCTGCAAAATATAGCCTGTCCCCTTCTCTATCTGTCACAAATTCATGTGCAACTACTTCTTCAGTAACTTTATCAAACTCATATATTGTTTTGTCAAACTCAGCAAAGGCATACACTTTTCTACCATCATTTTTCTGTTTTAAAAAATATTTACGTATCTTATTTTCTTCATCTTCAGGCACAGGAAAACTTTTACACTCACTAAATTTTTCAATTGACTTATCAAATCTCAAAACTGTATTATAATAGAATGGGAAAAATAAAAGATATTCACCACAATCAATAATCCCGGAAATAATCTCTACTCCATTAGGTAATAAAAAGCCATCATTTGAAAACAAATATTCTGTTATCTTATTTTCAATATAATCCCACTTAAAAAGTATATCATTTTTTTCGGTAAGAAACCATACATGCTTCTCATCCATTGTCGCCCAACTACATTTAGATAATAGCGGACATGATGCTAAATATTCAACCTCTTCCGTTATTAATGAATAACTAATTAAATGTTTACAATGCCGCATAAGCAATAAAATTTTTCCATTTTCGGTGCTGTCACTTATATATAATGGGTATTTCACAAAATCATTAGTAAATAATACAAGACCTATTTTTTCATAAATCTTTGTATGATATGATAATTCAAAATTTATTGTATCGATAATAACCACCGCTTTTGATAAATATCCAAAACAATAAATTTTATTTTGGTATTGAACCGTTGATATAAACCCAAAACCGCCGTCAATGTAAGACTTAAAATTATATTTTTCATTGATGATTTTTTTTATAACAGTGCCGGTGACGTGATTATAAATAAAAAATGTACCTACATAAAGTGGAATACAAATTATATAATCGCCAACGATATGAATCTTTTGATATCTTACATCCCGTGACTTTTCTATTTCATTTATTTTCATCAATGTATTACTTTTCGCTTTATAACAAGCAATATTTTTTTCGAAATCTAACTGATATAATCCATCATCTAAATACTCATATCCCCAGCCTTTTCCTTCTTTATCTAATGCAAAATTACTAACCATTGTTTTTCTACTTATATCTGTTTCTTCAACATTTTGCAGCATAACTGGTTTGCCGGTCATTCCGTACAAAATTATAAGCGAGCTGTAATCACCATAATAAGCATCAGATAAAAGAATTGCCCGTTGTAAATTTGAAGAATCATCATATATGCCAAAACCTTGAAAACAATAATTCTCGACAATTTCTGCGTACTCATTTACCAGCTCCGGCCGCATTGATTTTAAAGTAGAAAGGCTTAAAGGATGAGGGCGCCACAATAATACCACCTCATCATTATTCTTGAAACAATCAAATACATATTTCATTTTATGCAATAATTTTTCTTCATAGGTAAGCAAAGCAGCTATTGATGTATTATACAAAATTATTTTTTTGTTTTTTCCGTTAGAATTTTTAATTAATGTTAACCACTCATCCGGGATATAATGATTAGCAAATTTCTCATTTAAGATAACATCAATTTTGGGGCTACCTAAAGAAATAAATTTATCTTCTACTTTTCCAAATTGATTAACTATATTATTCTCTTTCTCAAATGATTTATAGTGTTTTATATACTCTTTCTTAAGCATATCTGATTGAACGAGTATTTTATGGGCAAAAATAGTTCCCGGTAATATAGCAAAAGTATCATTCATCACATCAAATGATACAAAATATGGAGAATATACCAGTAACTCCGTAAATTTTCTAAGCCTTTCGGCATAATAATCAGGATGCACACTAGTAACATAATTACCATTGTCATATGGATTGTGGATAAAAATAACATCCGGTTGACGTGTCCCAATATCATAGCTTTTATAATCAATCACCGGAACATTATCAGGAAAATCTCCTCCCTCGTAGTAAGCTTTTCCAAATGAACCATCCTCATTTTTATCATAATAAGGAATCGGTACTACATATGGCTCACAAAGCGGATCCTCTTTCGCAGTTATCCAGATCGAATGAAAGGCATCAAACATACTGGCTTTATAAGGAAAAAATACAATTTCCAATTGTATTTTTATATCATGCTTAACACTATTCACAATCATGATATGCTGCTTTTTAAGCTTTTTAAAGATATTCGAATCACTGTCTTTATTTGACAATTGTTGACTCGCTAAAAACAGCAACTCACAATAATCTTCAATATATTGAACCGTAATGTTTCCCTTGCCTTCTAATTGTTCAATAATACTAGCAATCTCTATTGCGCTGTCTTGACAGTCAGCTAAAAGATTGATTGACCTGACTTTCTCAGCTTCGCTAATAGATTCTTCCAGTGTATTTAGTATGTTCAATATTGTTTTTTGATAATATTTACGCATCTGCATTAATCCCGTTATTCTAGTTTATTAATAGCCAATTTGCTAAACGATTCCTACTTTTCCAACTTCTCATACCACAATAAAAATAATAATCATGTATGCCCATTTTCTCTAATTGCGCAGCAATTTCTTGTTCGTGAAATTTGCTTGTAATCAATACGGTAACTTTATTCTTTATTACTAAAATATCTTCGGGTTTCTTAATAAGATAACCTTTGAAAGATTTTCCTTGTTTTTCAATACTATTATCAACAATAAACAGAGGCCATTCACGCCAGCCTTCCTGATCTAGGTACTCTTCAGCCATCGCCCCTGCACCAAAAATAATTAATCTTTTAGTCTCCTTTTTAAACTTAGCAGCATCATAAGGCCGACTGTTTTTCATAATTTCACTAGATGGATGGTAATGGCCCGACAATAAAATCAAAGCTATGCTATGTTTTATATAGCGCCATTTATCTAATCCTAGCAATAATATTTTTCTATATGCATTAAGTGGTAAGCCGCGACAATATGTTAGCATTAAACTACTTGTAAAAGCAAAAGAGAATTTATTATCATAATTCTTCCTTAAATAATTTTCTATCCTTATGAAATAACATACAGATGCATATCCATGATACCTATTCTTTATATCAATAGAAGAAAAATTCAATCTTCCTTCTTTTTTTACAATACGCCAAGCCGAAAAAGATTCATCCATACAATAGATATCGCCTTTAATCAAACAAAGAATTTCCAGAGTAAAATCGCCAATATAATTATTTGCCCTATATAGTATCTTATATTTTTCTTTATCAAAATAATTTCTGAAAAAAGCAGTAGAAATATGACCTGCCCGCATTCCTTGGCGATAATCATCAATAGTAAAAACATTTGATGATTTTATTGATTTTTGCTTTAAATCCAATCCATATAAACGCTGTCCATCTTCATCAATGAAAATATTATCGCCTGTACATGCCGAATACTGTGGATTCGCTTCCATAAATTCATATTGCTTTTGAAGCTTTTGAGAATCTATCCAATAATCATCACCTTCTAAAACAGCAAAATATCTGCCTTTTGCCTTTGAAATTAGATAATAGAAATATTTTGATGGATGATTTCCATTAAACTTTCTAAAATATAATTTTATTTTGTCTGGTTCATTTATCTTATATTCGCGAATTATTGCTTTTGTTCTGTCAGTAGATGCATCATCACAAATCAATATTTCAAACGGAACGTCAATAACCTGAGCTATGACACTGTCAAGAGACTTCCTGATAAATTTTTCATGATTATAAGTAAATAGTAAAACACTAATTTCCATAAATACCTCATATTATGAACCGTTAAAACTCTTTGCTAAGGGTCTTTAACAAATCTAAAATTAATTTTTGATGATATTTGCGCACTTTAATTCTATCCCTTTAACTTAAAATCGCATAACCTATCCCGCTTTGCCCAAATCCATTTCCATTATAAAACATATATTTTCTATTGTTATGAGCTATAACATAAGGATAAGCCTGCATCTGTGAGTCCCACCCCTCATCCGGTATATTTATTCCAACCGCTTCATCAAGTCTTGTCCAATCAATACCATCCCTTGATTCGGCATATCCTATCCGGTAAGACTTAAGTTTATCAGTTCGATAGTTGATAATACTCCGATAAGTATACCACATTTTAAAAATACCATCTTCTTTAATAACACATGGCCGGCAAATAGATTCCTTGTTATGCTTATACTTTATCGCGGCTTGACCTTTGGCTTCCCAATGAATACCGTCACATGAATACGCATATTTAATATCATAAAGCGGTTCAATTCTATCGTATATCGTTTCAAAACCAGTGCCGGACATATACCACATATGCCATTTAGAATCATCGTACAAAACAAAAGGAGTTGAACATAAATAAGGCTCATATAAATTCCTGCCGAGAACCGGGCCATTACCAAATTTACGGAATGAAGACTCACTTTCTTCTTGAATGGCAAGACCGATTGATAAATAATAAGGGATAGTATTCCGAACATTCCAGCCGATATAATAAAAGTATTTATCATCACCCTTACTTAAAATGCTGGAAGGCATTACCCCGCAATCATCAAATGCACCACTTTCACCGAGAGGCAGAATATAACTATCATGCTCATAAATAATTTGAGAAGGGTTAGTTGCGGATACATCAAAATAGCTTGTATAACTTCGGTTTTGATCATCGCGCGTTGAATAATACACCCGAAAAATGTCAGCTCCGATTATATCAACGGTTGGTATTTGCGCGTGGGTTTTATTCCAGTTGTACTGCTGATTATTAGAAAATATAATTCCTTTTGATTCCCATTTCATATAACTCATTCCTTTACTTATTAATTAAAACCCTTGTAACGGCCATTTGGTACCGTATCTTTTGTAATAGTCGCCGACATGGCTATAAATGATTCTTCTGCTATTTTTATCCCATCTCTAACTGCAGCATTCACGCCGAAAAAAGAATATTCACTAACATCACAATGCCCGGAAAGAACTACATGGGACGTAAAAAATACATGGTCACGGATGATACTATGATGCCCAATATGGTTTCCGCTCCACAAAACTACATTATTGCCTATCGAAACAAAAGGTTGTATAGTATTATCTTCCAGAATAAAACAGTTATCACCGATATCGTTAGTCAAAACCGTTGCCTTTGAACTGATATAGCTAATGAACTTGTAACCTTTTCTTTTTCCCTCATAGTATATCTCCGCCCTAGATTTACTCATATCATCTCCGGCGGTCATTGGCGCAAACATCTTATATTCATCGGGCGGATAAAACTTCTCTATATTTTCAAACGGCACTACCGGAAGCCCTTCAAAAGTTTCAACCGCCATGAATTTCTGTGATACCGTAAACGCTGAAACAATGTGATGAGTATCATTTTTCAAATAAAAATTAGCAAGTTGTGCTGTATCACGAACTCCAAAAATTATTACTTTTGCCATAATTCATACTCCATCAACATTTCCGCAACTTTATCAGGAGAGTTAAACATTAATAGATCTACAATTGATAAGTTCGGCTCAAATATGTTTGCGAATTGTTTATATTCCAAAGGTTTTGTTTTTAGAAAAGATAATTCAAGTCCATTACGCGAAAATAATTCATTATTATATAATTCTATTCCTCCAATCGGGTTTATATAGTGTGTGGCTTTTTCACAATTACAAATTTTTATAATTCGTTCCTGCCCAGAAATATCTGTATTATATCCTGTTGATGTATGGATTATCTTTGTTGATATATCCAAGTAATGGTTTATTACACCAATGCTGGATAAAATTAAATCGACAATCTTATTATGTTTTTTCATTAATGATTCTTCTATTAATTCATAAACATTTTTAAAATAAGGAGCCTTTTTGTAATTTAAATAAATGGTCTTTAATAAATTTTCTACATCATTTTTATCATTATCCAATAAGATATCCTTAATTAATATATTCTGGCTCTTAGCTTTAATACTAATTGTAAATAAATGAGGGGTTCCGTTTACCAAAATTCTATTGCGGTTTATCCACCCCTTTTTTATATAACTAACCGTATCCAATATAACAAATTTCTCAACCGCATTTATAAGCTGGAAATAACCGATATACGGAAATAAATAGGGCTGCATTATCGCTATTTTCATGAAAAAAGTCACTCTCTCCTCAAATCTATCACAATAGATCAAATATTTTATAAAATTTAGTTACATGCGGATATTTCTCTTGTATTTCATCAGCGACAGTAGCAATAATCGAACTGGTATAAAAAAATATTACTGTTCCGATATTTTCCGTTATTAATATATCCGGCGAACTTACTTTTTTGTCATGAATCATAATATTTTGCTTTGCAGAGGCGTTATCAATAAAAAATATATTATCGCCTTTAAATATTTCATTTTCTCTAAATAGGCCGATTGTATAGTATGATATACCCCATAATCCAATCTTATCTTTCATGTTCTTAATATTAAGGAATTTTCTGATGAATGAATCTTTTAGTTCCTCTGGAAAGGGAACCATATGTTTTTGACTGCAAGATGTACAATATAACCAATTGCTCGCGACAAGCAGTTTTAAATTCTCCCATATGTTTCCATGATTACATTTCACGCAAGTCCCCCTGATTTTCATCCGCCCGGATACATCCCAAGATAACAACTCAATGTCCTTAACCTTTGGTAATTTATCCGCTTCCATTTCCAAAATTTTTTCTGTAAGTTTAGGCAAATCTTCATCGGATATCTTCGAAACATTTACTTGGGGGCAACCATCCTTTAAAAACTGGACTGCATCATTTATTATTCCATTTGAAAGCGCATACTGATAAAGCTTTGTTCCAGGATAAACAATTATAAATGTCAGCCAAATAGCATATTCTGTATGTTTTTCCCAATACTCTAGTGTTCTTTCTACTGTTTCAATAGTTTCTTCAACATCACCAAAAATAAAGTTACCGGTATAGGGAATACCGGAATTGTGAATCATATATAATGCTTTGTCAATTTGTTCAATAGTTATATTCTTTTTCATACTTCTTAAAATCTGATTATCGGCACTCTCCAAACCAAGACCCATGATTGTACAATTTCCATCCTTGATGATATTAATTAATTCTTCATTAATGTCGTCAATACGAAAGTTTGAACCCCATGTAATATCAAGCTCTTTTGCAATCTCGACAATTGCTGTCACCCTGTCTTTTTTTCGGGCAAATAATTCATCCGAAAAAAATATGTGATTTACCCCATATTTGTGAACCAGTAATTCCATTTCCGCTTTAATGCTGCCTATAGAGCGTTGACGATATCTTTTTCCAGCAGTATGAAAACAAAAAGTACATTGATACGGGCATGACCGGCTTCCAACCATATAAAATGAACGGGTTGCCGCAGAATTTAAGTTTGACATAAGTGGTAACTCTAAAAAATGATTCAAACCAAACCCATCATAATCCGG
Organism: Lachnospiraceae bacterium; assembly: GCA_009780115.1. Lineage (GTDB taxonomy): Bacteria > Bacillota > Clostridia > Lachnospirales > Lachnospiraceae > UBA935. The sequence continues at coordinate 32,842 of WRAQ01000020.1, read as the reverse complement.
AAAAGGCAAGGCATCCAAATCAGAAATATCATCAACTGGTTTCGTTTCTACCCAACCATTGGCGTAGTATATGATTCCGGAAATATTTGTTACGCCAACATTACTATCTAATGCTTTACATAATTCGACAGATGTTATCTCACCCTCGCCAATAACTCCAAAATCTGCATTTTCGAAAGCACTCATCGCCGTTTGTGGGTCAGCCGATATTATCCCCCCCCCTAAAACTACTTTAATATTTGAAAAGTTTTGCTTTACACAATCAATAATTCGCTTTAAGCTATTAAACTGCGAAGATAGGCCACCAGTCATAACAACATCAATTTTATTTATTAAAATTTCTTTTTTTATTATATCATCAATATTACCATCTATATGATTAAGATTCAGCGAAAAGACATTAAGGCCGGCCGCTTTCATTGCAGAAGAAACATAAGCAATTCCTAAAGGGAAAAAATATCCTTCGCCTACAATCGTGACGGTTCTCGGCATTATGATTAAATAGTTGTTTTTCATTTCACTCCCTGAAATTTGATAATCCCTGCTATTCTGTCTATGTCCTCATCTGCTAACTCCGGATATAACGGTAGTAATAAAACTCGCGAAGCACAATATCTTGCAATAGTTAAATTTACATTCTTATATCTATTTTTAAAACACGCTTGATCTGATGTGATGGGATAAAAGTATTTTCTAGTATATATATTTTGTACCATAAGTTTTTCATAAAGCTCATCTCTAGTCATACCATATACCTTATTATCAATAATAATCGGAAAATAGGCAAAATTATGGTTAGCATCTTCATTTATTTTCATTAACTTAATGCCTTCAATTTTTTCAAACCACTCCCGATATCTTTTTACTATCTTTTTCCTCTTTTTTCTATTCCCTTCAATATAATCTAAATTGCACAATCCCATAATCGCTTGAAATTCATTCATTTTCGCATTTGCTCCAACTGAGACGACAATCTCTTCGGAACGAATACCAAAATTCTTTAAATCATATAACTTTTTTAATAATTCAATATTTCCGGTTGCCAAAGCCCCACCTTCAATACTATTAAATAATTTAGTTGCATGAAAACTAAATATCGCGGCATCACCAAAATTTCCAATACTTATATTTTTATATTTTACCCCAAAAGCATGAGCTGCATCATAAATAACTTTTAAATCATATTTTTTCGCGACTCGATCTATTTCCTCAACATTGCAAACATTTCCATAGACATGAACCGGAACGATTGCGACAGTTTTTTCGGTAATTAATTCTTCTATCTTTGTCTCATCAATTGTATAATCGTCAAATTTTATATCACAAAATATTGGGTCTAACCCATTGCGTACAATTGCATGAGTCGTTGATATAAAAGTGAATGGTGTTGTAACAACCTCACTTCCTTTAGGGAACCCAAACGCTTGAATCGTCATTTCTAATGCCATATGCCCGTTAACCATTAGCGATAACTCCGGTACATCCAAATATTCTTTTAACCGATTTTCAAACTTATTATGGTATTCACCCATATTAGTCAGCCAGTGACTATCCCACAATGGCCGAATTGCTTTAATATATTCTTCATATGGCGGCATCGACGTTCTAGTAACATTAATTCTTTGCCCAATATGTTTTTGTTCCATAAGAATATCTTTCTCCATTACATTGAATTAATATACATAATCAGCGAATGCCCGAGATATTATATCTGGGCATTCGCTATTACGATAATTACAATTTAAATATTAATTAGTTTGCGCTATTCCTGTCGCTTTGTAATTTACACCACCATGGGTGAAGAAAATCGAAAACTCAGTTCCATTTACCCATTCGAAATTATTTCCGGCTGCTGCACCTGCGGCTTGTATATTAGACCAAGTAATCTTGAGCCATCCGCTTGGCATTAATTCAGCAGTAGATACATCGAATGGTGTTCCTCCTGCTCGAGATGCCTGTACATTCGAAAAGCTTGATGTAATACCGCCGGCGTTATTATCAGCTACAATAGCTATATAGAAACCATCATCTGCTCCTGCACCAGAAAGGAACATGAATTGTCCTGCTACCGCATCCGTCGCATCAAACGTGAACGTGAATACCCCGGTATCGGCGGCATGCACTGTTGCATCACTATTAACTGTGAATGTGTCTTCCGCTACGCCGGTCAGTGTGAAACCTGCTTTCGGAGTGACAGTTACCCGCGCGGTATATACCGAGCCACCAAGGAACTCTGAACCACTAAAAGGTGTACCTGTGCCTGTGCCGGTAAACCACTCAATTGCGGCTGTCCACTGCGCATTATCAATCGGCCCTGCCTCAGGTGTTTCATCAAATACAGGTGCATCGAATACTACATCAAGGTTAGTGATGGCAACATCTGCAACATCTGCCTCATCCTTAGTAATACCAGTTTCTTCAACTAATCCATAAGCATCGTCTACAAATTCATAATCTTTCTTTTCGCCTTCAAATTTCGCGGCGATAAACTTTGCTTTTAATGAAAGTGTATTAGCCGGAGGTGCACCAGTTGGGCTAAAATAACCGGTCCAAGAACCTTTCTGCCCGATATCACCATCCGGTACTATCTGTGTCCCTCTTCCTTCAAAAGGGTTAATTGCAGCATTTCTCTTTACGAAATCGAACTTGCTTGCATATTCACGGCCGCCAATGGTGACAGTTTCAATAACTTCATAGACATAAGGGACTTTATCTAAAATAAAGCTAAATGCTGCTTCGCCATCTCCGTCTAGGTAACGGTTAACATCACCGCCGCTGAAAAGCCCAACGGTATCAAAGAGGCTGCTTGTGTCCATAAGTGCATCTTTGGCAACGGTAAACCAAATTGCCAGGTCGTTAGTGTAAAAACCACCTTCTGATTCATCGAAAGTACCATTCGAATCAATAAAATTGACTCCGCCGCCGACATCAATTGCAGTAAACTCAACGTCCAGCGCTATGTCGAATGAACTTTCACTTACAATAGTGAACATTGCCGTTGAATCAAAATAAACACCGTGTGTCTCGGGAGGATTCTCCGGATCGTAGAATTGGCCTACGCCCATTCCTACCAAACCTTTTGGGTCAAGGATGAAATCAAGTGACAATCCTGTCGGCAGCCAGCAAATAAATTCCTCATCCTCAAAATCGCCGCCGATTATTTTTCCGTCGCCGTCAATTTCTTTCATTCCCGGCGCATCCATTGGGTTGGCAAATGCTGTAAGGCCTAATGAAAATACCAATACTACAGCAAGTAATAATGCCAAAAATCTTTTACTTCTTTTCATACTAAGAACTCCTTTTCTTTTTAATTTTTATAGTTGCAATCCTTTACTACCTAAATCACTGTCAAAACTAACAAGTCATTCATTAATGATTACTTTAACCCCAAGTACTAAATCTGTAATCTTTTCGAAATCATCATCGACCATATGATATATCATAGTCGCCTGATATGTTCCTGCTGCAAGTTCTTTGTCAAGCCCGAAATCCCTTAATTCTGCACCTAGCGGTATGTACGGCGAGGAATAAATCATTTCTCCGATTTCACCATCGGCATCATCCAGGAATAATTCAAAGTATACCGTCCTGACATTTCTTGCATCATTCCTAACAACTGTAGAGCGGGTAGACTGGTCCCACGTATCGAACTTTAAATCCAAGCTCATGCTGACAAGGTATTGGGTATCCCGAACCGGTTTGCTTATTTCTTCAAGAATCGTGTCATAATTTTCTTCTGTTGCCAAAATTGCCCGGCCACCGATTGAATCACGAACTTGAGTTTCTTGCTCCGGCTCATCATTTCTCAGCAAAAGGTATAGCAAAACTCCGATAAGCGCGACCAAAGCCACAGACATAATAATAATTACTATTTTTGTAGCTTTTTTACTTTGGGGTTTTTGTGTGCTCTCATCACCTCCTTTTGATTTCGTATTTTCATTTTTCGTGGACAATTATTATACCTCCTGCTAAAATGCGTTAGAACACGCCTTATTACATATATCGGCAAATACATGTTATGTACTTATGGTAAGATTGTACAAATTTAGTAATAAAAGGGGGCTGATAATTTATGTATTTGTACATAACCGTCAATCTGCAATTAATTGTCAAGTGGATAAGCTTATTTTACTATATTCACCCTTAAAAGTCAATCCCGCGGAGCAAATAAAGCCAAACCGCCGGTCAGCATTACCCCTTCCATTTCCGAACCGAGTGATTCAATTGTTTCTTTATGAATACCGGTAATAAAAACATTATTGCCTTGCCGGTTATTATTCAAAGCTTCATCAAGCACAATGAAATGAATTTCCCGGCCAGGGTCAAGACTCTGATATATTTTTATATAATTCAGGAGCATATCTCCGGGTGTATCAACATAGTACATAACCGTATCTTCCGGCATTTCCGACATTGCCGTCATGATTCCGCGCATACTTGAGCGTGCCCCTTCGCCGTTTCTTGTTACCCAGCTATTAGCCATGCTCATCCCGCTAATGCACCAAAAAAGCCCGATGATACTTACGGCGGTAAAAATAATGATTTTCTGTACTTTGTCTGCCTTATTATTCTTTCCCTTCTTAGATGGCTGAATGACAATCATCATTGCGCAGCCGGCAACTAAAACAAAACCGCCGAAGCCGGCTACCGTCATTATCAAGGTAATGATAAGCGGGTCCTGATGCATCGAAAAGTAAGGAAAGACAGCCGTTGCATTATTAATATTAAGAAACATCCGTGAAACATTTTGAAGCTGATAACCAACCGAAACCGCACATAGCAAATATACAAAGGCCCCGGCGGCTACCTCTTTCAAAAGATTTTTTTTCAGTATGAGCATTGCAATCGCAAAAAGAAGGAGCGGCCCGGCCGCAAATTCGGAATACCGGCCATACAAAACATCAACCGCCCTTAAGCGTTCAACAGCACCTGATTTGTATAAAGCAGAAATACCAACTTCCATTACAAAAGAAAGCGAACAAAATAAGATTACCCAGTTGCCGATATCCCATTTTTTAAACGGCTTCCGTTTTATCCACATTAACATATCTTTTACAGTAAGCCCGATAATACTGAAGATTGGTAAAAAAATCAGCAAAAATGAAGCTGTTGCCTGATAATATACTTTACCGGATAAACTAAGCAGCAAATTTACGATTCCTTGCATTGTTACTAACCGGCGGATTTTCGACACTTGCCCGGAGTAGTCATTGATACTTATGCTTCTACTCACCGCCGCGATATTATCAAGTGCAGTCGCTTCATACCAATTTTCAATTGTAAATTGCCTGAATACCGAAGCAAGATAAAATAAACCAATCATAGCTACAAGACAAATAAGGAGAATATGCTGCGCTTTCTTTTCGATAAGGGACTTGATATAAATAAATAAGATTAGGGCGAATACCGTAACTGTCACCCCCAATGCCCGGTTATGGATGGTATATATGTATACGGCAGCAACCGCCAACAACAAAGCATCATAGATTTTTGGTTTTTGCCCCTCTTTATCTGATATAACCGGAAGAACTACCCGATATACCAATACAGCCGCCGCCCAAAATGTAAAATATAGCGCTATTTCAGTCCATGCAACCGCCATTTGAAAAATATTGCTGGTATAAAGAGTTACAATTAAACTGACAAATACTAATAAACGGTTATCAATCCGATTCATATTATGGTTTGATTTACCGTTATGCCCAAATAATTGCCTTGCCAACCAGTAGGTTAATAAAAAACTGCCGGCCAGCAAAAGGGCATTCATAATAATTGCAAGCCGGTAAACAGTTATCATTGAGATATTCAGCCAAAATAAAGGTACTAACAAAAGGCTATAACCGTACGAGTAAAAACTACTCGTTGACATCAGCGCTGTCCAATCTTTGCCCGCCATTTGGGCGGCATTTGCCCAATATGCAAACTCATCATTTATAATAGTTAAGCAATAGTGCACATTAATATTGTAAAGGCCTATCGCCAAAATAATAATCACCCCGGCTGAAAGCATTATTGATTCTATTTTTAGCTTTTCTTGTAATTTCCATTTATTTTTCATGAAGCATAATGTACCACTAAAACTAATAAAAGTCAAGTTTTGGGCAAGTTCTTATTCCCAAACCCACCGATATATACTATAATGAACTTATGAAAGATGACGATATAATAGATATAGGAAAGGTGGGTATCGCTTATGAAAATTCATTTAAAGCGCAAAGCAAAAGTTTTGGCAACCGCTGCAACTTTTGTTATGCTGATTGGTTTATATATGCATCATTTTATTCCGGTTGATGCCACCGTAGGGACTTTCTTTGATTTGTCACTTGAAGTGGAGCATTTCATGGATACTGCCGAATCAGAAGGCAATGTTGAAATACAGGTCGCTATACCTACAACTATTGATTTTTATCTCGATCCCCTGAATGTCACCGGATTAGGCACCATCTTTTCACCTGATTACAGTATTATCAATTATAGCAATGTTGATGTTATTCTGGAAATAAGCGGACTTGCATATTCATTTTCTGATAATGGCAGTTTTATGTCTTATAACCGGCCGTTAACTAATGAGGATGACAGTTACTACAAAAACGTCTTTATGTTCCTAAGGCATATCGTTAACCCTCTGATTGATTTAGATGGTGATATCGCTGATATTACTGTTGAGCAATTATATGATAATCAAAATGATGATTTCATTATCACCGACCAGACTGAAGGGTCAATCCTGACAATAATTCTCAAAGCTGCCAATTATGATGACAATGGCAATTTTTTATCTTTAAATGAAGACAGCATTTTCCTTTTTTCGATTATGGGCGATATCACCAGCGGCGAAAATGAGGTTTGGAAATCAGGCGATTTAAAGATAAATATGGTTTACAGTTGGAAAGCCCTTATTCCGGACAATGCCAATACTGTAATTGATGATACAACCAGTATTTTTAATAATGATACCAGCGGCACTTTTGATAATGGAAATGATGATACCAGCGGTACTTTTGATAACGGCAATACCGGGAATGGTAACGGCGATGGCACGATAACCGAACCAACAAATTCCGCTTTTGGTGAATAGTGTGAAGGATGAATCTTTCATAATCCTGATTTGAATACCGCTCAAAGGCGGCTCATGGGAGTTAAGATGAAAATTGCTTTAATCGGCCCGGTTTATCCATACAAAGGCGGTATATCTCATTATACAAGCTTGATGTGCCGCATCTTGCGGGAAAACCATCAAGTTTTTATATACTCATTCAAATTACAGTATCCCCGGTTTTTGTTTCGCAAAGCGCAAAAAGACTACCGTGATGATTCCTTTGCCGTTCCTGATACGAATTATCTGATTAATACGATAAATCCATTTAATTGGTTTACTTCGGCCAGACAGATTAAGAAACAAAATATTGAGGCGGTAATATTTCAGTGGTGGCATCCTTATTTTGCACCTTGTTATTTTTTTATGGCGAAATTGTTAAAGCAGCAGAAAGTAATTTTTGTCTGCCACAATGTTTTTCCCCACGAACGCTTCCCCTTAGACCGTTTTTTGACAAAACTGGTTCTAAAAAAAGGCGATGGTTTTATTGTCCATACTCATTTGGATGAAAAGGATTTATTAGCGATAAACCCGCAAGCTGTTTACCGGGTTAACCCTCACCCTACTTATAATATTTTTAAGCAAGCGGGAATGACAAAGAATGCCGCAAGGCTGCTTATTGGCAGTGACGAACATACTCCACTCCTTTTATTTTTCGGCTTTGTCCGTGAGTATAAAGGCCTAAAGCATCTCTTAAGAGCCTTACCTTTGATTAAAGAAAAACTGCCGGATATTTGCTTATGGATTGTTGGTGATTTCGCCGGTGATAAGCAATTTTATCTGGATTTGATAAGTGAACTTGCTATCGTCGAAAATATACATATCGTTGATGAATACGTCTCTAATCAAGAAGTGGAAAAATATTTTACGGCTACTGATTTGGTGGTTTTACCATACGAATCAGCAACCGGGAGCGGGATTGCCCAGATAGCATATGGATTCGAAAAACCGGTTATTGTAACAAACGTTGGTGGTTTGCCGGATGTCGTGAAAAATGGGAAAACCGGCTACATTGTTGAACCAAACAATCCAAAACTTCTCGCCGATGCTATCCTTCGTTATTTTGATGAGGGTAAGCCTGATGATTTTCGCGAAAATATTAAGATAATTAATGATGAATTTTCATGGGAAAGAATGGCAGGACAAATTACGGCATTGATAAATCATAATCACGAGGTACAATCATGAAACTAATTATCCAAATTCCCTGTTATAACGAAGCCGAAACACTGGAAATCACTTTAAATGACCTCCCCAAAAAGCTTGACGGCATTGATGTCATTGAGTATTTAATCATTAATGACGGCAGTATGGATGAAACCGTCCGCGTTGCCAGAGAATGGGGAGTGCATCATATTGTCAATTTTAAGCGGAATAAAGGGCTTGCCAAGGCATTTATGGCCGGTCTTGATGCCTGCCTTCGTAACGGTGCTGATATAATCGTCAATACCGATGCTGATAATCAATACGTCGGCGATGATATCGCCAAGCTGGTTAAACCAATCCTTGACGGACAAGCTGATATTGTTATTGGCGCCCGCCCAATCGACAAAACTGCTCATTTTTCATTTATCAAAAAGCTGCTTCAACGTTTCGGCAGTTGGGTAGTGCGGAAAGCTTCACGGACCAATGTTCCCGATGCGCCAAGCGGATTCCGTGCTTATAGCCGCGAAGCGGCGATTTCCCTAAACGTTATTAATGATTATACCTATACTCTCGAAACAATCGTCCAGGCCGGGCGGAATAGAATGGCAATTACCAGTGTCCCAATCCGGACTAATCCGGAACTTCGTAAGTCGCGTTTAATGAAAAACATGTGGAGCTATGTCAAAATATCGATGCTGACAATTATCCGGGCGCTGATGTGGTACAAGCCGCTTTATTGTTTTACCATCATTGCAATAATACCAACTATTGTCGGGTCGGTCCCCACTATCCGCTTTTTATATTTCTTTTCAATTGGTCAGGGTAACGGTCATATTCAATCATTGATTTTGGCATGTACTTTGCTAATTATCGGTTTTATTACCTTTATGATTGGTTTGGTAGCCGATGTGATTGCAACTAACAGAAAGCTCTTGGAAGATATTCAATACCGGGTCAGGAAACAGGAGTATGAGAATTGAAAGTTCCGGAGCAGAAAATTCAAAAATTAAAAATTCGAGAATTGAAAATTCTTTATATCGCTTCCGGCGACTTTAAATATGGTGCGCCGAAATCATTGTGCGATTTAATGCTGGCATTAAGAAAAAATCATGCAATCACTCCGGTATTACTTACTAAGAAAAAAAACTCTCTGAATGAGCTATGTGACCGGGAAGGGATCGAAAACTATTCTTTTTGGTATCGTGATATTATGGCCGGTGCTCCCTATCGCAATCCATTTATGCGCCTTTTCAAACATGTAGTTAAGTACGGTTTATTTCTTTTTGGCGCGCTAACATACCGGGGTATCAACCGGATTGGCATTGATTTTTCACAAATCAATATTATCCATACCAATTTGAACCGCCTTGATATTGGGGTTTATTTAAGTAAAAAATATACTATCCCGCATGTTTGGCATATTCGTGAATTTGGCGAAGATGATTATAATGTCGTCATGTACAAACGAGGGTGCATTAAATATATGATGGAAAATGCAAATAAATTTATTGCTATTTCAAACGCGGTTAAGACGGCCTGGATAAAGAAAGGGATAAACGAAGAAAAAATAACCCGGATATATAATGGCATTGACCCTGCCAACTTCAAACCAAAGAAACTACGGAATGATTCTATCCTGAAAATTGTTATTGTCGGCCATATCCAGCCAAACAAAGGGCAATTGCAAATCATTGAAGCAATAGGCCGGCTTTCGTCAGAAATCAGATTAAATATCTGTCTGGATTTATTAGGCGAAAGTTATCTTGATTACAAAAAATTATTGATAAAGCGGATTAAAGAATTGAATTTGGAAAAGCAGGTGCATCTTATTGGCTATCAAAAAAATATCCCTGATATTCTTTCCAACTATGATATTGGCGTGACATGCTCAAAATCCGAAGGGTTTGGCCGGATATCAATTGAATATATGCTGGCTGGTTTAGCTGTTATTGCTTCTGATACTGGTGCAAATACCGAAATAATTACCGATGGCATCGACGGTAGAATTTATCGCTATGGCGACCCGGCCCATCTTGCCGAAATAATTAATGAATTATTCAATAATCCTGGCCGGCTTGAATCATTAGCATATGCCGGAAGGAAAAAAGCCGAAAGCCATTTTTCAATTGATAATTGTGCCGGTGAGGTTTACAATTTATATCAGGAGATGATTAAAAATTGAAATGAAAATTTTATTTTACCGAAATAAACTTAACCGGGGCGGAATTGGGCGGGTCATGACAAATTTAGCAAATATGTTTGCTGATAATCATGAAACTATTTTCGTTACCCTTAGAGAATACCCTAATGAATATCAAGTAGGCGAAAAAGTAAAGAGATATAATATAAATGCCAGGAAAAAATCTTCTACTATCATTGCTGATATCCCCCTATTTATTCTAACAGCTATCAAACTAAGAAAATTTCTAAAGCAGGAAAAACCGGATGTCATCATTACCTTTATGCAGCTTGACAGTTTATTTATTTATCTGACGAAATTGTTTTTAGAGATACCGCAAGTTATTTCGGTTCGGAGCGACCCCTATGTTGAACTTGCAAAATTCCCCAAAAAAGTTATCTATAAATCACTTTATACCCTTGTTGATGGATGTGTTTTTCAAACTGAAGTGGCAAAAAACTTTTTTTCGCAAAAAATTCAAAATAAATCAGTCATTATCAATAATTTAATTGATCGTGATTTATTCAATATCTTACCGGCCAATGAGCGGAAAGGCATTATTGGCGTTGGCAGGTTAGTCCCTCAAAAAGCCTGGCATATTGCTATCAAAGCTTATTCATTAATTGCTAATGATATAAGCGATAATTTTTTGATTTATGGGGAGGGCCCGGATTATAGCAAATTAGAAGAATACATCAGTGAATTAGGGTTATCCGGCCGGGTTATTTTAGCCGGAATTACTAATGATATTGAAAAGAAAATGGCTGATGCAAAACTTTTTCTTTTTTCCCCTGATTTCGAAGGGTTACCCAATGCCCTTATCGAAGCTCTAATCATCGGCACCCCTTGCATAAGCACTGTATTTTCCGGCGGCGGGGCGGAAAAACTTATCGAATCGGGCGTTAATGGTGTCCTTGTCCCGAAAGGTGATTCCGATAAAATGGCAAAAGCGGTTCTAAAAGTATTAACTGACAATGATTACGCAGAAAAACTTAGCCAAAATGCAAAGAAGCGGGCAAGCGAAGAATTTCATCCCTGTCAAGTTTTTGAGAAGTGGGAAAATTATATATCTTCTTGCGTTGATATATATAATAAAAAGGGCTAAAATGAAAGATAAATCTTTTATAGTCCTGATTTGTACGTCTGTTAAGACAGGCAGATGGGAGTTAAAATGATATTCAAAAAACGTTTATTGCTTATCAAAAGGTATTTGACATATGCTATCAAACGATTGGGAATAACAAAAACAGCACGGTGCAACATTAAATTAATTAATCAAAATATTGATATTTTAAGGGATTTTAAAAAAAGTATCTTGCAGATGGCAGCTTTTATTAATTTCCCTATCAGTGATTTTATCTATTCTTATAAAAATAAGACTGTAAAAATACTTAGAGTTTTGGATATCAATCTTAGTGAAAACGACCCAATTATAATTTGTGCTGTAAAAGGTGACCTTCTTAAAGTAAAAAAACAAATAGAACACCACCGAAAAATCGGAATTAAGCATTTCGTTTACATTGACAATATGTCAACTGACGGCACCTTAGAATGGCTTAAAGATCAAGATGATGTTTCGCTTTTCACTGTTGATGAAAACTTTAACTCAACAATAAAAAATTCATGGCGCAGACAGGCAATGGATATTTTCGGATATAACCGGTGGTATCTTATTCTTGACTCGGACGAATTATTTATTTATCCCGGGGTGGAGAATTATCCGATTAATGACTATATTGCTTTTCTGGAAAAAGAAGATATCAAATGCGTACATAGCCCGATGATAGATATGTATGCAAATGAAAAATTGTTTAACGGGAATACTGATAATGATTTTTACATAGAAGAATATTGCTATTTTGACCCGGACTCTTATGAAATGGCGAAAAAATTCTGGGGTTATTCTATTTTGGGCGGGCCGCAAAGCCGCTTATTTGAAGAAAAGAATAAAAAAATGATGCCGTTATTAACAAAATACAGCTTAATTAAAGCTAATAAATCTGATCTTATCGGTACCCATAATAATTACCCTTTCACCCTAAATTTCAGCAGTAAATATGCGGCCTCTTTTTTACTGCATTACAAATTTTTACCCAATGACAAACTTAAATTTCAAGAAATAATCAAGCACGGCAATTATTCCCGAGGGAGCAAAAAGCATAAGCTATTTATGAAAACTTACGAACAAAATCATGATTTATCGTTTTTTTATGAGAAATCATTAAAGCTTGAAAGCTCAATGGATTTATTAAAACTTGATATTGCTGATCAAAAATTATTTAGGAAATTTTTGAATGATTAAGTGATTTTAGTTTATCTTGAAATGATTAAGTAATTATATAATTGATTCTTAAATGAATTAAATAATTCTTAGTTAATTCTTGAAATGATTAAGTCTATGATTTTATCCTGATTATATTGAGGGTCGTTTTCTAAATCCAGTGTCAATTCCGGCGGTGATATATTTTTCCCAATAATTCCCAGATTTTTCTTTTGTATCTTTAGTAAATCAAGTAGCTTGTTATCATTCGTAACCGAATCGTAACGAGAACCGGTGCGCCCCCTGCTGCGAACCCGGCTAAGGTTTTCATCCAAGCTAATTTTACAGTCAATCAAATACAAGTCAGGAAAAACTTTTTTAATTGCTTTAGCTGCTCTTCTTAAAAAATAATTATCTTTTACATTTTTATCATAAGCGATACTGGCAAGATACTGGCAAAAACCTTCTTCCAATAAGATTACGTCATAATGATTTGCGTGCTTAAGTTTTTTAAGCCGGTAACAAAGGTTAAGTAAGCATTTATAAAACTTGAAACTTGTCTTACTGAAAGGATAATTAATTAAATAAAATAAAATAGAGAAAGTTATCGGGTAGGATTTATATTCTTTAATAGTAAGCAGGAAATTTAATTTATGCCCTTCTATATCACTATAACCGGCAACCTTTAAATCATGCCCTTTTAATCGCTCGATTACTTCTTCGGCAAGGGTAGTTTTACCGCACCCGTTTGTCCCATATAATTCGATTATTAACATTTTTCTACCAACCTTTACCCACGCACTCTCAACGCAATAAAATCAATAATTAAGCTTACAACAACATTATCATACCATAATCATTAGCCTGGAACAAATTAAAATCTTGAATGCCAAACCACTTGCGCAACAAGCTCTGCACCTATATAATAAAAGTAATAATTCGTCATTATTCACATTTACCTTGAGCGTGAATAGTGAATGATTCAAACATAGCAAGGAAGTTAATTATATAAATGAATCATACCAATATTACAAATATTTTTCTAAATATTGAAGAAGCATTTAATCTTAATTCCTTAAATATTAATGGTTATTATCCATGGATATATAATCGGTTTTCATTATGGCAATCTATAAATAATCCCGCAAAAAAACTTTCACTGCCTAATAAGAAAAAAACCGGCGGATTATTACATGACATAATAAGTGCCGTTAAAAGCAATTCAAAAAAAAAGAAATTATCAAAATCGAAGTGCGACATCCTTTTTTTGTGCCACTCACGGCGTATTTTGAATAATGATTTTTATGAATGCCTTTACACTGATGCTTTAGCAGATATTTTCCCTGATTCAATAACATTAGAAACGCCATATAAAAGTAATACCCATTTTTCGCCTGCCAAAACCAAGGAGCTTCTTTATACTGATCAGATTAATTTGAAAAGCAGAACCTATGCTTATCTAATAAAACACTTATCCCGCCGGAAATATGATGATATAAAAAACCAAATTGAAGCAATAATTAAAGACCCGTTAAAACAGCTTAATGATATGGCAAATTCCGATATCAATATTGACTATTGGGTTAATATAATGACGAATCGATATTTTGTCTATGTATCAAGATTAAAGGCATATCGTAAGTTAATACGCAAAATTTCACCAAAGATTATTATCGAAGTAGTTTCATACACAATTGATAAAATGATTATTAATGAAGTCGCAAAAGAAGAAAATATAACGACGGCCGAATTACAGCATGGCATTATCGACAAATACCATATTGCATATAATTACCCTATCGGAAACCAGATTAAACAATTTCCGGATAAGCTTTTTCTTTTTGCTGATTTCTTCAAAGACAAAGCATCTTACCCCATCGATAGAAATAATCTAATTTCAGTGGGTTTTCCATTTTTCGAAAAACAATTAAAGCATTTTTCTCATATATTTAAAAAAGAAACGGATATAAATATTTTGGTTTTCTTATCTCAACCGGGTATAACTCAAGGAATAAAATTTGATGATTTAGCCGTAGAGATGAGTAAGCGGTTAATGTTACAAGGATGGAAAGTAATTTTCAAACTTCATCCCGGAGAATTAAACGACTGGAAACAACGCTATCCGATTCTTGCCGGTTCCGCTGTGGAAGTAATCGATGACCCAAACCGGACCTTATATGAAATATTTTCCATTAGCACTGCGGTGATAGGTATTTCCACTACTGCTATATATGAGGGACTGGGTTTTGGTTTATCGGCCTTTATCTTTAATGCCTCTGAATCCGACCGGATGGGGGATTTATGCGAATTAGGATATTGCCATAAGGTTAATAACTCTGATGAGCTTTTCGATGCCGTGAAAAATATAAACTGTGATGATAAAGTGCATCTTCGCAACATTTTTTTCAAAGATAATGCGCTAAATAATATGGAAGAAAATATTAGGGAATTGCTAGTGTGAAATTAAAATTTCACAATCCTGATTTGGAATGCCGCGTGGAGAGCGGCTTATGGGAGTTATCGTGAATAATAAACGTATTAATCAGTTGGCGAATTTATCCATCATTTTTATCTTTATAATAGCATTTGCCCCGCTCTTCTATCACGGGGAAAATGCGATATTTCCTATCCATGACGGGCTGGATGAATACATTCCCTGGATTACGATGGCGAAAAACAATAATCTTCTATTTACGATTAACACCCCGGTTGAGTCTCTAGGCGGCCTGTCTTCAGCTTATTTATCTTACCCGCAATTCAATATAAATATTTTATATTATTATTTTTTTGAAGCAATCACTGCGTTAATAATCGAATATATTATTACTGTTATAATTGGTTTTTTCGCAATGTATATACTGCTTTCCTATTTTTTTTCTGATGAGAATGTAAAGCCAATCATTAAACTAGTATCACTTACTTTTGCTTTTGTCCCGGCTTTTCCCTCGGCTTGGATTGCTTCAGCGCCGCTTTTACTATATTTTTTCATAAAGATATCTAAATCAATAAACCATGGCTTTGATAAACGAGTTCTGCTTTTGATTTTCTTTCCGCTTATTTCTGATTTTGTTTTTACCGGCTTTTTTTTGCTCGGTTTATGGTTTTTAGGGATATTTTTTATATGGATAAAAAATCGAAAATTCAACCTTAATTTATTCATTAGTTTTTTGTGCCTGATATGTGGTTATATTCTTACTAATATAAAATTGTTTTATTTTATGTTTGCCATTAACGAACCGCTTAATCGGGAACTTGCCCTAAACAGAGAAATGCCGGGATTAAATGAGGGGCTTCGGGTTGCGGTCAGATATTTTAATGAAGGGCATTATCATGCCCCGACATATGCCGAGAGAATTATTATCCCAATCGGGATGATTAGTTTTGTATCATTATTGATTTTTGCGCTGATTCAAAAATTTTCAAAAAAATATAAAGGAAAGCATAATTCAAAAGGTATTTCAACATACTTATTTTACACTTCTGCTTTATTATTAGGAACATTTATTTTCTCACTTACCGGCGGTTTGTACGCAACATGGCTTAGAATAGAAATTTATAATATTTTCCCATTAATCGCAGGCTTTAATTGGGGGCGGTTATTCTTTTTAAACCGACTTTTATTGTATATTTGGTTTGCCTACACACTAATAATTATTAAGCCAAAAATTTTAACTTATCTAATATTGATGCTGCAAATACTTTTTATTTTTACTTCATTGACAAGTTACAATTATGCCTCATTTAATTTATTACATAACCGTAACATAACAAAAACGAGCATCCTAAGCTATCAGGAATTTTACGCTAAGGGGCTATTTAATAAAATCAAGGAGGACATTAATTATAACGGCGAGGGCGTTGCGGCAGTCGGATATCACCCCGGCATATTAAAGTATAACGGTTTTTCATGTATCGATTTATATAACAGCAGTTACTCTTTGTCATATACATTGGCATTCCGCGAAATAATTGAACCGCAGCTTGATTATAACCCAAGAGACAAACATTATTTCGACACATGGGGCGGGCGGATGTATCTATTTTGTGATGATGCACCATACAGGCCAACCAGAAAACGTCTTGAAAATCCGATAACTCTTAGAATAAATACGGAAGCATTTAAAAATCTGGGGGGAGTCTATATATTATCCCGGGGGTTGATTGGCAATGCTTCCGAGTTGAATCTGGAATTGATATATAGCTATACCGATTTACAATATGTTTATGATATCTTCGTATATAAGGTAATGGACAATTCATTACTCTCATTGTATGATGTTCATATCGCTTCTTAATGTTTGGAGAAATTTAAATGCAGATATTAAAGATAATTAACCGCATTTTTGATAAAGATGTCAAAATAAAATTCATTCTATTAGTTATTGCTATTATTATCGGCGCCACGATTGAGATGGTTTGCCTTGCGCTGCTTTCACCCATCATTGCCATTTTGCTTGATAGTTCCACTATCTATACTAACACTTATATCCTGTATCTATATAATCTTTTAAATTTTGACAAAGTAGAAAAATTCCTTGCTCTTTTAGCTTCTGCTTTAGCATTCCTATATATTTTCCGAAGCTGCTATATCCTAGTTCTTAACCGGATTAAATTTAACTTCATTGGAAAAACAAAAATAGAACTATCAAGCCGGCTTCTTAGAAAAATTATCCGGCGGCCTTATATTTTTCATACCAAACATAATAGTGCCGAATTTCAAAAAATAATTATTTCTGATGTTAATGAATTGTCTAATATTTTAAACAATCTCTGCCAATTTCTTTCTGATATTTTTACAAGTTCATTTATCCTTATTTTTCTCTTTACCCAATCCCCGGTGATGAGCTTCTCTATCGTTTTTGCTGCGATTATTTGCCTATCAATTTATTTCCTTGTATTCCGGACAAAGATAAAAAAAGCCGGCGTAATAAACAGACAAAAAAATGTCGCTATGCGTAAATCGATCAATCAAGCCTTGGGTGGAATCAAAGAGATTAAAGTCATGCAAAATGAAGAATATTTCGAAAATAATTATACAAAAAATGCTAATCAATATATCAAGGCTTATAGACGTTTTCAATTTCTTAATTCAATACCGAAATTATATATCGAGGCTTTCTGTTTTGGAAGCGCATTTATCATCTTGGCGTTTATATTTTTATCCGGTACAGATGCAACCGCTATGCTTCCGCTGTTAAGTGTCTTTGTTTTTGCAGCTTTCCGCATTTTACCGGCAATATCACGGGTTGCGAACCAACTTAATTATTTTATTTATTATCGTCCTTCAATTTTTGCAGTATATTCAAGCCTTTTTGACGAATATGAGGAACCTGTTTATACCAATAATCAAAACTGTCAGCCAAAAAGTAATACAAATGATATTGAGATTAGCGGAATTACCTATCAATATCCGGAAGCAATTGGCAATGTTTTAGAGGATATCACATTAACGATACCTGATAAAAGCTCGGTTGCCTTTATCGGGGCATCAGGTACCGGAAAAACTACATTAGCCGACCTTATCCTTGGCATACTTAAACCACAAAAAGGTAAAATATTTTATAATGGGTTTAATATTCATACGAATCCTCATGAATGGAGTAAATACGTAGGTTATATTCCTCAGCAAATATATATCTTAGATGAAGACATCCGTTCAAATGTTGCGTTTGGGGTCAATAAAAAAGAGATTAGCGATGATGATATATGGAATGCCCTTGAATTAGCCCAGCTAAAGGATTTTGTGTTGTCCCTTCCGGAAAAACTGGATACTTTTGTCGGTGACCGGGGGGTCCGCCTTTCCGGCGGGCAGCGGCAGCGGATTGGGATTGCCAGGGCTTTATACCGTGACCCGCCAATTCTCATACTGGATGAGGCAACCTCTTCTCTTGATTCTGATACGGAAAAAGCAGTTATGGAAGCCATTCAAAATTTTCAAGGGAATAAAACAATGATTATCGTTGCCCATCGTTTATCAACAATAAAGAACTGTGATATAGTTTTTCGGATCGAAGGAAAAAAGATTAGCAAACAAAAATTGGAAAGCAGTAATTTATAATGGGCAAATTAGGAAAACTCATCCACTCAAATTTATACACTCATAATTTTTCATTTCAGATTTCAAAACGTAATATTAACGAGGAATTATTTGCTTTGTGCCGGGAAGCGGCCGAGATGGATATTTTCTGTGTGAAAGAGATGAGGGCTTTGAATAAGCGGACCCAAAATACTCAAATCAAAACCAGCGAAAGCCTATCATACAGCTATCCTTACAAAGAATCATTTCTATATGGCCATCTACAAGCGATTTGCAACTATGGCAATATTGATATAAATGAAGCCGTCACCTTTCCCGTCATTGAGCATGGTTGCTTTTTACATCCGACGATATACCGTACCCAGGCAAGTATCGGTTCAATGTCGCGCTACCGTCAAAAAGCTATTCATAATTCTCATCCTAAAATACCGGTATTTCTATTTGGGCCATATATCCACTATGCTGACCCTTTCTATAATCAACAACAGTATGCGGCTTTAAAAGAACAATATGGGAAAACTTTACTTATTATTCCTGAACATAATTCTCAAGGTATGAAAGTGGAATTTGATATCGAAAAATATATTACTGATATATTAAAGGATATTGCCCCGGAATTTGATACAATCATGGCTTTGCAATATTGGCGGGATGTGGACAACAAAATCTACGATATATTTGAGGCCTATGGAGTTAAGAATGTTTCGGCCGGATACCGTTGGGACCCGAATTTTATCCGCCGTCTCAAAACTATTTTGTCGTTATCGGATATGGTTATCGGCAATTCCATCGGGACACATGTTGGTTATGCTGTTTATATGGGGAAACCATTCAAATATTTAGAAGCTAATTTAAAACGAATATCATCCGAAGGGGCCATACCTTATTTTTCGGAAAAATTTGCTACCAGTGATATCATAATAAATGGGCTGGGTGATGACGAAATGGATAAGCAAAAGGCGGCTTGTGAGCCTTATTGGGGATTTAATGAAGTTAAAACCCCGGAAGAAATAAAAGAAATTCATCTCATTTGTAAAGCAATCGCTAAAAAATGTCATGGTTTTTATTCACGATATAATAATGCCGCACAGTTGTTATTAAAAAGTAATATCACAGATAATCAAAAAAAGTTACTTATGGATGCAATGGGATTTGGTAAATAATAGCTTGATTGGGAAAAAACATAAATTTTTCAATAGCCTAAAAGCAGAGATATTATACCCGACTGAACGGTTTATTGACAAACCAATCTGAAATATATTAGCAAGTTCGAAAAAAGAATTATTAAGTTCCGGAAAGTTATCGGCAATAAATCCGCTAAAACATTCACGTAATATTAATTGATGATTAGGCAGGCCCGTTAATAAATAGTAAAATAAACTATAGAGATAAATGATATCAAGTAAGACAAAACCCGGTTCAACATCTTCAAAGTCAATGATTTTTGCTTCATTGCTTTCTAATCCAATTAAAATATTATTAAGATGCAGATCTCCATGGATGATATACAAATCGTTCGTATTTATTTTCTTTACGATATGATGAATCTTAGTTCTAGCTAATGAGCGAAATATTCTATAAATCCAGCGACAGAATTTCGTTTCAAATTTACTTTGATAAGCTCCGTTTAATGGCTTAAAGCAGCATACCTGACGAAATCTTTTACATAATTGGTAAGCCATCTCATTAAACTCGGCTTTTTTATCAAGCGGCTCTTTGTACATCATTTTTAAACTTTTTAATAAAGACGTGACACAATTGGAAAAAGATTGCTTTACTAAATCAGTTGTACCAGTTTTTTGCTCATCCAGATAACTTTCAAGCCATTTTCTAAGCGATACCCCTTTAAAGTATTCAATCACTAAAATATTTTCTGCTGCATAACTAAGCGGGACAATATGATTTTCACCTTGATGTTCACGATAATATGAGATTTCTTTTTTAAGTTTAGCTATATGTAAAGATTTACATGATAAATTCCATTTTAAAATCAGTTTTGTTTCATTTTGTTTTGCAAGTGCCGTAATTCTGCCTTTTTTTTCATTTTTAAACAGAATCTCTATGATATCTAATCCAAGCTTATCTGTCTCATTTTTAAATTGCTCATCAAGATTCATTATCTTCCTCATTCTGCCCGGCGAAAATTTTAATAGAATTGCCCTGTCATTACACATTTTCCCAAGCCAAAATCGTATCTTCCGGCAAATCCTTTCGCACCTTACGCCCGATCACAATATCAGCATAGCGCGGCGAAATCCCTGTCCCCGGCCGCTTAGCAGTGATATCCGCCTTAGCAATGACCTCACCTTCTTTCATATCACGGGTAAGGACTAATGACCGGCGGGCTTCCTTCCGGGGTACTGTTTCGCAGGCTAAAACCGTTTTTTCTGAATCTCCGGTTATATTATCAATCAAAGCAAAATTCGCAACTGCCTTTTTAAAATCGCTGACATCCCCGGCATGATAATGGTCATTGCCGGTTAATGATTTGTCTAAAGTGAAATGCTTTTCAATCACCTGCGCCCCAAATAAATATGCTGTTGACAAAACCGTCATATTTTCATCAGGTAAGGTATGGTCACTATAACCTATCAGGCAATCAGGAAAGATTCCGGCCAGCGTTTTGATTACAGCCAGATTTGCATCCTCATATTTACAAGGATAAGAAAGCACACAATGTAAAAGGCAAATAGGGGCTTTAGAAACATCACGGATTGCCCTTACTGCTTCCTCAACCTCTGATATATAAGAAGCACCAACTGATAAGTATATCGGTTTCCCCTTACTTGCAATATGACGGATAAAAGGGAGGTTACTTAAATCTGAAGAAGATATCTTGTATATTTTCATTAAATCATCAAGATAATCGGCTGACTTATAATCGAAAGGGGTAGAAAGGAAATCAACCCCAATTTCATCGCAATAATCCTTTAGGATAACAAATTCTTGTTGCCCGAAACAATCATGCCGGCTAAATAATTCATACTGGCTGTTTGTTGGCTCCTT
The DNA here is from genome assembly GCA_009780115.1 of Lachnospiraceae bacterium. GTDB lineage: Bacteria > Bacillota > Clostridia > Lachnospirales > Lachnospiraceae > UBA935. Next base: position 11,118 of record WRAQ01000020.1, on the reverse strand, counting down.
AGTCAAATCCCAATAAGCCGGGGAATTTTTTGATGCCAACGTATTAGCTTTATAACTTTGGAATTTAACCGCATCTACCCCGGCGGAAGCGGCACCTTTGATATATTTTTTCGCTGCTTCAATCAGCGAAATTCCCTCTACCCTTGCAGTATCATAAAAATTCACCCCAATTTCAGCTATTAAATACGGCTTTTTTTCGTTTATCATAGTATTTTCCTCAGTTTTAATATGATATTGATACCTACGGACTGCTTCGCACTTCGCGCATGAAACACATTACCTTTTGAGCCTGGTATCATAAATTATCAATTAAATTACGGACATGGCGCCTGCCGTTCCGTAAATCATGATTAAGCAATAGCGTTTGATAATGCCGGCGCTGGGTTTGTGAAGACTCAAGAAACATTTTTAGGTTTTCTTCAATAATCTGATCATCCGGATTTAACCCAAGATATGAAAAACCATTTTCATTAGAAACAAACTTATGTGACTCTTCTCTTTTATTTTGAGCGACTGATATAGTCGGGATACCAAGAATCGCCAATTCATAACCCATCCGGCCGCGCGAGGTGATTGCAATATCGCACTCTGACATTACTTCCGGCATATTCACGATATCATATAATACTTCAATATTATCATACTTATTATATTTTTGTAATGAATCAATATTTATTTTGCCGCGGCCAAGAACAACGGTGAACCTAAAATTATTATATTCACTACCGCTAATTATTCTAAGCAGCCGGTCGGAATAATTTTGCGGGTCGGCGCCGCCAAAACCAATAAATACTTTTTCCACCTTTTCCTTTATCTGAATTGGTTGATAAAGCATAAATAGCTTAGAAGCAATATAATATTTCTCACCGACAACTATATGCGGGGCATCGGAAGTATTATATAAATCATTAATAACTAAATCAGCAAAGTGGGCGCCCTCACCATCATCCTCAAAATTAACAAGTTTTGCATCCGGCAAACTTTTTTTGAGGGCAATCATATAGTCGGCCGTTGTTGTGAGTACGTCATTTATTATCAAATCATAATTACTTTTTTCAACAATCCCAAGTAACTCGCCAAAGCCGTCAACTCCGTTAAGGTTATGGGTTGTTTCGCCAAAAAACCGGCGTTCGGTTTGATTCAAATCATAAAATATATCCGGCTTTGAATAAAAAATATCTGCTGTTTCCAAAGCGCGATAGATATGCCCCATTCCGCGGCTATTATTACCATTTACATAAATAGCGATTTTTTTATCAGAGAGTAATTTTTCAACAAGCAATAAATCACCAAAATTATCAATATCAACAGCTTCTTCTTTAGATATTTCATATACATCAACGTTTTTACCAATACGGGTTTTTTCTGTAATTATGCTTCCCCGCGAAATAACAAAAGCGCCTGTTTCTAAATAATAACCGGGCAAATATTGTCTATTTTTTCGTTCTGTATATGCGGGCCTCTTTTTTCCTTCACTATCATTAACCCAAGCAAGATGAGGATGATTAACCACTGAAATCAGGGTATCAACTTGCAATTCAATACTGTAATTTATTGCTTTATCAAGCGTTTCTTTTTGAAGTGTCGGCGAAGTGGGCTGCATAGTAACTACGTAATCCCAATTTTCATTGCCCATTGCATCGAAAATAACCGCATCTAAAGTTATCTCGTCACCCGCTAATGATGAATCACGCCAATGTACATCTACTCCTAATTGTTTGGCAATGACAGCCACTTCCTCTGAATCCGTTGAAACCTTAATATCTGTTATCCATTTTGATTTTTTCGCGTTCATAATAGAATAATAAACAAGCGGACGTTCATTTACTAAACGGATATTTTTATTAGGCACTCCTTTCGAACCTTTTCGAGCAGGAATGATTGCAAGTATTTTCATATCAACCCTCAAAAATTTTCTCTCTCTTTAATTATTATACTCCAAATAATTATTCTGTCAAAACTATTCGATAAAAACCAAAACGCTCACTTTCAGCCATATGTCATGTTTTTACCCACTTATGGCTATGAGTCATTTTTCCCATTTTGCAAAAAATAGCTAGACACATGATTATTAATAGATTATAATTAATTTAACTTCAAATCGAACCCAGCCGTAAGTGGTGTAAAAATACTACTTACGGCTATAAGTCGAAAGGATTGCTAGCAAATGCAAACTTTAATCGGGCGTACTAATGAAATAAAGAGGTTAAAAAAACATCACGCATCCAAAAAATCTGAATTTATTGCTATATACGGCAGACGGCGTGTCGGAAAAACTTTTCTTATAAAATCGTTATTCGGTTCCGATTTTGCCTTTTATGCTTCAGGTATACAAGATGGTGATATTACAAAACAGATTGAAAATTTCAACAAAGAAATCACAAATTTCGGCGGTACGGCTCTTAATCCGGCAACAAATTGGCCGGAAGCTTTTGAAAATCTTAATAAATTAATTATCTCATTACCGCAAAATACGAAAAAAATTTTGTTTCTGGATGAAATACCATGGCTAAGCACACCTAATTCAGGCTTTATTTCTGCGCTTGACCATTTCTGGAATAGATGGGTATCATCAAGGGATGATATACTCCTTATTGTTTGCGGGTCAGCCACTTCCTGGATAATCGATAACATTGTCAATAATACCGGCGGATTACACAATAGATTGACCGATCAAATTCTACTTAATCCTTTTACGCTGATAGAATGCGAAGAGTATTTTCGGGAAAATAAGATTCCCTTACCCCGTTATCAAATCCTTGAATCTTACATGATTTTCGGCGGCATCCCTTATTATCTGGATTTTTTTGAAGCAGATAGGAGTCTTGCGCAAAATGTTGACCGGATATACTTTTCCGCAGATGCACCATTAAAAAATGAGTATACAAACCTCTTTCGGTCATTATTTAATAATGCTGAAAGCCACATAAAAGTGATTGAGGCTTTAGCATCTAAGCGAAAAGGGCTTTCACGCGAAGAAATATCGTCAATATCAAGGATTAACGGCGGCGGTACCTTAACAAAAACTCTTAATGATTTGATAGCCTGTGGTTTCTTAAAAGAATACCTTGCTTTTGGAAAGCAAAAACGAGACCGGCTTTTTCAATTAATCGACCCTTTTTCACTTTTCCATCTGACATTTTCAGAAAAGCAAAAAAAGCTTTCTGAAAATTTCTGGCTCCATTATAGCACGACCCCTGCCCATTCGGCGTGGAGTGGTTATGCCTTTGAGCTTGTATGTCTTTTGCACTTGCCGCAAATTAAATATAGCCTTGGTATTTCCGGTATTTTGACTGAAGCATCCTCATGGCGGAGCAGAAATATTTCCCCGGGGGCCCAAATTGACCTGGTACTTGACCGAAGTGACAATATAATCAATCTTTGTGAAATGAAATTTGCTACAACTGAATATAGATTAGACAAATCATATAGTGCAAAACTTAGAAATAAAAAAACCGCATTTCTGACCGAAACAGAAACACGGAAAGCAGCACATACTACTCTTATTACAACATATGGTTTAATCCAGAACGAATACAGTATGGAGATATTATTTCAATTGACAATGAATGATTTATTTGTGAATTGAAAAAGCATTCCTGCCGGGCGGTTTTTTTCACACCTCCCTAAACGTCGAAGGATTAATATATATCTTGTCAGGCCGGTTATTATGCAATGCTGCGAAGTAGCTGAACGAACTGTTCGCCAGTATCATTCCCTGGCACCTGCTCATTAAGTTCATATCAATATAGCTTTTGTCACCCTCATTGCCGGTGACAAAAATTATTTTGCCGTTTGCTTTATCCAGCCCTAGTTCCCGGTAATTATCCTTGCACCATGGGATATCATCAGAAAATATAAGATAAGTTGAATCCGGCATTGCCGCCGCCATATTTGCCATCGCCTCCTGATAAAACTGTTCGGGCAGATTAAAACCAAGCGTAATAAAATCACCGCGCCGGATATGGACCGATACACATCTTTCTTTTTGAATTAAACCTAAACGGTAAAGATTTTCTTTATCTTCAATTTCCGGAAAAACTAATTCTTTCATCATCGTTTCGCGGACTTTCGCTAACCAGTTTTTGTTAATCCAGTAACCGAAGAAATAAATATTTCCCGGTAAGCCGGTTAGGTCAGGATGATATCCGTTTGCTGTAACTAAATGAACTTCACCATTAAAGGAAAAATTATTTGTTTCGGCGACCATCACAATATCTGAACCCATGTCTTTCATTTGCTGACAGAGGTCGCCGCCGCCGCTTTTGGCCACTCCAACCATATATTCCCAGACATCCGGCTCAAAATAATTACTGATTAGATTCGGTTTCACACCAAAAATACGCTCTAATTCATAACCATTATGCTCATGAACTTTAAAAAATTTCATATCATCAAGATATATTTCATCCTGCGAATGCAATTGAAAATAACGATAAAAAATATATTGAAATATTTGATTTCCTAAACCGCCGTTGAAATATTGAAATTTCATTCTTTATCGCCCACGACCTTTCATTCAAAGCTTTAGATATTGTTACAACATCTCTTCATTTTTTTCGCCCAACTCCGCCAATCTTCTTCGCGCCGGTGCAAAGTCACCGCATTTACGGTAATACATTAAGGCTATTTCCTGATTATTCATATCGCCTTCCCCTGATGCACTTAATGACATATTATCATAAATAACGGCAATTTGGTAGCATGGAAGAAATGTCGTTATACCCTGCTGCTTACCCGGAGGCATGGTAATGACTTTAAGAAACTCACCCAAAGCCTTAATTGGCTGATTATTCGCCATATATATCCGGCCCATTAAATAAACAAAATCGGCAAGCTGGGAAAACTCATTATAAATGCCGGTAAAGTTCAATGCTTCATCATTCCGCCCGCTTTTTAAAAGTGCCTGGCCATAAGCAACTACCATCGTTTGCACATACTCAAGTGAAGGGTCAAGGTCAAACGTTAAACCTTTGCCAAACCATTCACAAGCCGTCTTATAGTCATCACCTAATACATATGACTGGCCTAGCTGGAAGTAATTATAAGCATCATTCGGGTCTTTTTCCAAAGCTGCCATCAGCAAATCAATATTGCGCTTATTTTTAGCTGCAATTTGCTCCGGAGTACCAACATACCCGGTATGATAAAGCTTTACCGGGACATTAAATGAAAATACATCTTTACCTTCTTTAAAACCGAAAGGTACCACCTGCTCATGAATCTCGCCGACGAAATGATTGTATTTCCGTGAATAAAAGCGAACCAGGCTCGTTGTATAGGTGCGCTTTGTTGCCCCGTCCGAGCTGACACTATCACCTAACATTTCATTTTCTATCTCTAATACACCAATATAGCGTGGGTACTGCCGAATCAAGGTGAGAAGTTCCGGCAATTTCATGCTGGTAATATATTCGTCACAATCAATTACGAATATCCAGTTGTTTTCCGCCTTAGATGCAGCGAAATTGCGGGCGGCACTGAAATCATTCACCCACGCAAAATCAAAGACTTTTGCCCCGTATTCAACGGCGATTTCTTTAGTTTTGTCAGTTGAGCCGGTATCAACAACAATAATCTCAAAACCATAAGGCGCAAGGCTCTTAAGGCATCTTGCGATATTTTTTTCTTCATTTTTTGCAATCATACATACGGAGATTGGCGGCATTTTTGCTTCCTCCAGTCAGCTAACTACATGACATTGATTTCATATCTGTCTACCGTGAGTGACATTCTGAATTACTATCAACAATCTTAATTATCTTTTCTAATACTTTTGGGTATGAATAGCATTTTTTTACTTTTTCATGCCCGGCAATGGCGATTTTTTGCCGCGCCCTTTCGTTTCTTAGATAAAATTTTACTTTATCCTTTAATTCATCCATGCTTTCATACAAGACGATTTCTTTGTCAACAACAAATAAATCTTCCAATTCCCTTTGATAATTGCTCATCATAAACCCGCCGACACTCATTACATCAAAAACTCTAAGCGGCGTTCCTGTTTCAATAGACCTAAGGGAGATATTAAGGTTAATCTTACTTAAATGAAAAACCTTCGGCGCTTCAATATAAGGGTCAACCGGCCCATGAACAATTACTTTCTTCGGAATGCCGGTTTTGCTTCCGGTATAAAGATGGACATCATATAACTGTGATAATTCCTTAAGGACACGGACACGGTCACGATGGGTGATTTCCCGGGCCAAAAGCGTTTCATAATAACGCTGGTTAGGGATATTATAGCTTTTAAGCGAGTCAGTATTTAATGCCATCATGATATTGGTCGCTTCTAAAGATAAACGATTATATATCGAACTATCACGCCGCCAGTCGCCAACCATACTATTGATAAAATCGTCAATATCGGCCTGGACCCTATCTTTTAGCTCTTGTGGCTCCATTACATTTTCTTTGATTTTTTTGCGGTAAGCCGCATAATAACCCACATCATATAGGCTGCCAACCAGCGAAATATCATGGCTATATTTCTTTTCGTCTTCTTCCGTAATAATCAGGCCCTGCATCCGTGAGACATTGCCGGCGAGGTGCATATATTCTAAGTGTGTATGCTTTTTACCCTCTTTTTTCAGGCACTCCATTTCTTTTTTGTCCATACAAAAAGCATGAGTAGTTGGGTATGTTGCAAACCAGCCATTTAATTCCTTAAGCGGCGAATCATAAGACCAGGCAATATAAGGGACACCTACTTCATAACAAGCCTGGGCGATTTCCGGTGAAAGGTCAAATGTAATTACATAATCACAGCGATGATGTTTTAACCGTTCGGCGAAATCATCTTTGCTGCGTTCATCATAATCCTGAATGTGAACTTCATTTTGCTCGATCTCAACCTCATGCCCTAATTCAAGAAGCCCCCAGGGAATATGCTGGCAATTAACGATATCGGTGTAGACACACAAAAATCTTTTAAGCGGCGGAAAAAAATCCGGATAAGCCGATAATAATTTCCGACGGTAAAACTCATAAGCTTCACCGATATTAGGGGCACCGCAATCGTGAATGCACCATGCTTCTTTCTGACCTGAAACGACAATACGATAACCAAGCCGCCGAAACTCAAGACACTGTGAAACATCATAAAAATCCCAGCCGTCGAAGATATCTTCCCGCCATGGGACATCATACTGTGTTATCATCAATAACCCATCAATTGCTTCGACTTCATGAAGGCCGGTAGTAACGATGTTAATATTTGCATTTTTATTTAAGGCAATAATCTTTTCAAGACGATATAAATGGCCAATTCGTTTGCCATCCCACATTACTCCGGTATGATAAAGTTTTGGTGAGCCAATCATCCCAATCATCCCAATCTTTTGATCGGATTCAAATATCTTAATAATATCAAATAGAATATCACGGTTGCGGATAAAGGTATCCTGATGAAGATAGATTTTGTATTTGGCATCCGAAGCCGCCATCCCTTCGTTGTAACCGGCCGCCATCGAAACCGCATCCGGAATTACCAAGGTGTCGACCTCATAACCATCGGGGATATTTAATAGAAATAAATAATTGAAACATTCTTGCAAATAGTAATCGTCATTACTGCACATTATAAAGGCAAATTTGCGTTCATTCATGGGTTTCCCTCGCACCAAACCGCTTTTGCGTTGTGTGCATTATTGACTGTTATGAACAGTGTACTAGCTGTTCATAGTAGCCATTTCATTAATCCGCGCCGTCACTTTGGCACCATTTTCAATCTCACGTTCCAATAATGCCTGAAATGCGGTTTGGCTAAGCTTCATTTCAGAAATATTCTGTAACCCTTCAAGGCACATTTCAAGCGGAAAATCATTTTCAAGGCGGAAAAAAGCATGGCGGATTAGTTTAATTTTCCTAAGCACTTCTTCAACGCTGTGGATTCCTGCAAAAACCTGATGTTCACCTCTTGCTACTTCATCCATCCAAATTTTTTGAAACAGATAAGTATAACGAATCCCATCGTCTTTATTAAAAAAGTTTCCCCAGGTTTGGTTTAATAAAGCAATCGATTTCATAATCGATTCACGGTCGCCGGCGGCAAGATAAGAATCAAGTTCCTGGTGGATTGCGGCGATATGATTTTTTATTGTTTGTTCTTTCATATATGCCTCGGTTTATTATTCCTATAAATAGTCAATAGTACCCTGTCGGATACTATTGACCGCGGGGTTTATTCCGCGCGCGGTATTTTATACCGCTTTTGCATTATGTTTATTTTTATTATCCAAGTAAGGATAATACACCCTGATTAGCTTGGTTAGCTTGTGCCAACATCGCTTGGCCGGCCTGGGCAAGGATATTGTTGTTGGCAAATTTAACCATTTCCGTTGCCATATCCGTATCGCGGATTGCCGATTCGGCGGCGGTAGTATTTTCAACAACGTTCTTGAGGTTAGCAATCGTATGCTCTAACCGGTTCTGAATCGCACCGAGGTCGGAACGTTGGGTTGATATAGCTTTTAAAGCCCATTTAATAGTTGATACAGTTGCCTGGAAATTCGTGTAAGCATCGGCACCGGTAGAGGTGACATTTAAAACTCCTTCATTACCTTCGGGCCCGGTTGTCAATGATACGCCATAAGCATCGGCACCGGCAGTAATAGATGCCCAGTTCATTTTCGTAATTGTTACGGCTATCTGGTTTTCGTGAGTTGCTTCCGAACCTACTTGAAGTCTTTTGCCGGGGCAGAATGAACCATCAAGCAGCTTTTGCTCGTTGAAAGTTGTTGTTTCGGCAACACGGTTAATTTCGACACGCAGTGCGTTTAATTCTGCCTGAATATAGCCGCGGTCAACTGATTGTAAAGTTTCATTACCGGCTTTAATCGCAAGTTCATTCATCCGTTGTAACATTGCATGAACTTCATTTAAAGCACCTTCCGCTGTCTGTACGCAGGAAATACCGTCTTGGGCATTTGAAGTAGCTTGGGTAAGGCCGCGAATTTGACGTCTCATTTTTTCTGAAATAGCAAGCCCGGCGGCATCATCGGCGGCGCGGTTGATTTTGTAACCTGACGAAAGTTTTTCGGTTGATTTTGCTTGTGATGCGGTGGTTACACCTAACATTCTATTAGAATTCATTGCGGTTAAGTTATGTTGTACTACCATGATTATTCCTCCTTGAAGTAGATACGCTGCGCTATGCTACGCTTTGTTATCTTTCCTTTTTTTTGGTGTGTTATTGCTTACTTGGTTTGTTTTCTACTATGTTTTTACAAATTTTGGCATCATTAAACAATCTTGTATTGCAGCCGTTTATCGCGGCTATTAATATTGTTCTCTATAAATCTCCTTATTATTTGAAAAAGTGGTTTGATTGTTCTAACTGAATACCATTCAGTTTTTAACCGGTTTGACAAGTAATCCTTTACTTGATTATTATATCGGTACTAAATAAAAATACTTTAGCTTTTTTTAAAAGTTTTTAAATACACGAAAAAGAGGCCGGTATTATCAGCCTCTTTTCGCTCTAGGAGTAATCTTCGTATGAACTCGCTCACGAATGTTATTACGCCAGTAATGCCAGTACGCCTTGGTTAGCTTGGTTAGCTTGCGCCAACATCGCTTGGCCGGCTTGTGCGAGAATGTTGTTATTCGAGAATTTGACCATTTCGCTTGCCATATCGGTATCACGGATAGCCGATTCAGCGGCGGTGGTATTCTCAACAACGTTTTTCAGATTTGAAACTGTGTGTTCCAAGCGGTTTTGGACTGCACCGAGGTCGGAACGCTGGGTTGAGACATTTTGCAAAGCGATTTTGATAATACTAACGGCTCCCTTAACAGTGTTATAGTCGCTAGATGATACATCAATAGTCCCGCTTGCTGAAATTTTTGCCCAACTCATTTCACTAATCGTGATGTCAATTTGGTTCTTGTCGCCTACTTCGGCACCGACTTGAATCTTCCTGCCTCCGGAAAACTCACCGTTTAATAAGTTCATTTCGTTAAAGGTGGTTGTGGTGGAAACGCGGTCGATTTCCGTCACTAAAGCATTCATTTCTGACTGGATGTAGTTTCTGTCAACCGATTGTAAGGTCTGATTACCGGCCTTGACTGCAAGTTCGTTCATGCGTTGCAGCATTGCGTGAACTTCGTTCAAAGCACCTTCTGCGGTTTGCAGGGCGGATATTCCATCCTGGGCATTAGCTGTCGCCTGGGTCAGGCCCCGGATTTGACGTCTCATTTTTTCTGAGATTGCCAGTCCGGCAGCATCATCAGCAGCGCGGTTAATCTTGTAACCTGATGACAGTTTCTCAGTAGACTTTGCCTGAGCTGCTGTGGTGACACTCAACATTCTGTTTGAGTTCATTGCGGTAAGATTGTTTTGTACTACCATATTTTTTCCTCCTTGAAGTTTTGTCCCATATCCTTATGGGCATTCGGCCAAATCGGCCAATGTAACTATAAATAAGGTTAAAAACCCTGTTACCAAAACAAAAATCGCCATGCCATCATAAAAATCAATGATGCTGCATGCCGATCGAATCGGAGTCTAATATCTTACCTTGTCTTTTGCACTTAAGCGTTATTTAGCTTTCGTGCTTTTGTTGCCGCATCCTTGCGAAAATATTAAGTTATATATATTAATAAGATTTCCTTATCTTATCCAATTAATTTTAGGGAAGGGTGGGCGGCCGAAGCAGATGCTTTGACCGCCCTAATCTTACCTATAATGCCCTTTATAATAAGGCTAGTACACCTTGGTTAGCTTGGTTAGCCTGGGCAAGCATTGCCTGGCCGGCCTGAGCCAGAATGTTGTTATTCGAGAATTTGACCATCTCTGTTGCCATATCAGTATCACGGATTGCTGATTCAGCGGCGGTGGTGTTCTCAACAACGTTCTTCAAGTTGTTAACTGTGTGTTCTAAGCGGTTCTGGACGGCACCCATGTCGGAGCGCATCGTGGAAACTTCTTGCAGGGCCGCTTTGATGACTGATACTGTAGTTTTAATATCATTGTAATCAGTTGTTGCTACATTGAGAGTTGAAGCCGTACCTGCTACTCCAAAGGCAGTTGACCCGGCGGTGATGGAACTCCAGTTCATACTCCGAATTGTAATTGAAATTTGGTTTGCATCCTGAACTTCTGAACCAACCTGGATT
>WRAQ01000019.1 GCA_009780115.1 Lachnospiraceae bacterium | reverse complement strand
GTGGTTCCCATTCCCGTGGTTTCGCTTCCAATCTTGCGAAATCTTCGCTTGTCTTTGGCCTGATGATTCTGAAAGTATTACCCTCAAAAAATGCCCCCCCCCCCCTTCCTTCGGGAATATCAACGAAAAGTATTTGGTTATCAATCGGAAATACCCGGGCGTCATTACTGATTCTGCCCATACCGATTTCATCCCATGTGTAGTGTTCAATCTTAGTTTGGCTTTCCATGCTATAACTATAAATACCATCCGTATTAGCAAGGAAAAAAACTTCAGCTTTCTTTCCCAATCCAGTAAAGCCAGCTCTTACTCCGGCTAATTTCGTAATATCAATAATTTCTACTAAATTTGCTGTTTCAAGGTCGATTAATGAGACTACCATAGTCGTAAAACCATGTAAAGCTATAAAGGTAGTGTAGTGATGAGTATAAACATTGCCTTCATCGTCTTTAAACATAAACAAAGAATACTCCGGGAATTTCGCAATTAAATCTCCAGATGGATTGATAACTAGGATAATACTTTCTTCATAAGTACAAAATGCCGAAATATAAGCATTTCCATCATTACCAATTATTAATTGAGTAGGAAGCAAATAGTCATCAATGGAATATTCTACAATTTTACTGATTGAATCTTCGCTATCAATTTTGTACCAAAACATATTCCCGTAGGAGACATAGGTATCTTCTTCGATACATTGACTTGTCAAGATATGAATATATCCATCATTATCAACAGCCACAGTCTGGATATATTGGTCGGCCGGGACATCAAGGGGAGTAATTGTGAATGAATCAGGATTATCAAGATTTAATCGCACTAGTAATGCCTGAAGTTCGTTAGGATTCCGCCCCATGTAAGGAATTTCATAAGCAGTATCATCCGGTTCTTCATAACAAATATAGTACAAATAATTCTCGTGTACTGTAAAATTATAAATCCGCTTATGGGGCAGATTAATACGGACTCTGATATATGTATCAGCCTCTTTCGCGGAAGTGGTAATATCTTTGGTGTTAAATGTACTACAAGCACTATTAAAAGTTAATACCATCAACATAATTAAAGCCATGATTAGCGGTATAATACGATTTTTATTAAATATCTTCATGTGGCTAAATCACCTTCCTTGATTAATTATTTTTTTATGACACCTCAATCTCGTTTAAATAAGCCAATGTTTCAGGGGCGGTCTCTAAAATATGATGGTAAAGCCTTAGCAAATTTGAAGCCTGATTTCTTGCACTTATACAGTTTTCGCGTTTTTTTGCGAGGTCAAATGAAGAATCGTTATAGTTTTTCATATAACAAATTCCGCAAATATTAAAAGCCCAGCACTCATTACAATCGGAGATTGACATTTTCTCATAATCATCAACATAATGTTTTGCTATCGCGCCGATATCGAATCCATTATGGACATTACCGATTGTTGGGCAAAGCCCCATTTTCTCACAAGGTAGGATATCACCATTGGTACATACATATGCCCTGCGTTGACCGGGAATACAACAGCCGTTAAATCCGCCTGATTGCTCGGGTTTGTCCATAATCGGCCGGTTATGGATGGGCAACAATGCTTCCGTCATTGTTTTTTTTGTAAATAATTCATTGGCCCCATCTTGGATATCGTATTCATTCATAGTCCAGCTAATAAGCGGATCCCATTTCATGGCATTAGTATTATCATTTTTTTCTTTATTTAGCATTATAGACTCATCGATTGAACCAAATTCAGGGTAAGTTACTGTTTTTGATATGTTTTTAGGCAACCAATCAGATATTTCTTCAAAAAAATCATCAACCATAACGGCTTTAGCTTGGGTATAAGGCGGGCCAAATACCATACTAAGCATAATTTTGCTGGTTATTTTTTCGGCAAATTCGCTGCCAAATCTTTCGCGACATGCACCGACAAGATATTTAAGGCCTTTGATAGCATTGTTAAAACTGCCAATCCCGTTAGGATATTTCCGGTATTCATTGTGGATATCTTCGGAGCCATCAAGACTGCATACGATACTAAATCCATCAATTGAGACGAAAAACTCAGCCATTTCTCTAGTCATCAAGGTTAGGTTGGTTGTCATTGAATAGGTCAGTTCTTTTTCTTTTATTGTTTCGGTAGCATATTCAATCACTTGTTTAATTAACTCGAACTTGAGTAATGGTTCACCGCCATAAAAAGTGATTGCTACTTCTTCACCGCCGTATTTATTAAGCATATCAACCGCCGCTTTTGCGGTATCAAAGCCCATTTCTCTACCTGAAAACTCTCTTACCTTATCATATTTTTCATTATATATGCAGTAATCGCACCGTAGATTGCATTCCTCGGTTAGTTCCAAAGTGAGGATTCTCATTCCGCTTTGCATGGTTGACTCTAGTTCTTCTTTATGCGGCGGGGATATGAATTGGGTTTTAACCGGAGCCATTAGTAAATTTTCATCGTCCACAAACCGGCGGATATTTTTCAATAACTCATCATGATTAGGGCTCTCTACCGATAGCCGGAAATTGTCATAGGAACAATCATGCTCATTTTTAAATAACCATTCAAAAACTTGTTTTTCTTCCGCACCAAGACATGTTACTTTCCCCGTTCCATTATCATAATAATAACTGTTTTTATCGGTTGTGAAAATATGGCCAAGCCGGTTTATTCCTCCGTATTTATATATACGTTCAATTAAAAAATTAAAATCGTTCAAATTATTCAAATCATCAATATCATTTGTATTTTTCATGTCTATTTTCCTTTGTATCTTGCAAAATGGTTAACAAGGCGATGTTTATGCGTGATTAACAGTTTCACCGCCTTGTTAAATTTGTCTCTTTTAAATGTTTACGTCATATTTAATTTTTTTAGTAATTATGAGCTAGTGCTAAGTTACTATTTGCACTATTGTTCAAGGGATTTCCGGGTTGACAATCACATGCACAACGGAAGCAACTATCATATGCATAGACGGTAGATTGCGCAGTATTACCATTCGGGTTAACCCAACACACACATGCCCGATGTGCTTTCAGGTTCTCTTCCTTACCCGGATCCCTTCCCACGGGGTTTACAATTTTCATAAAAAAACTCCTTTCTACAAATTATCCTATGTATCATTATAACAATAACATGCTGAATCGTTTTCGTCAAGAATTTATTTCATTTAAAAACATAAATTACATCAAAAATTTGAAAGCAAAAACCGACAAATATTACTATAAATCTTGCTGATATTTAATCAACATCGTTAGCAATTTTTTATATAATTATAATGGATTATTTCAATTTAGTGACACGGTTTTCCGACAAAAACTGGTACTTGCTGAATATTTTGTTGCATGATAAACTAGAAATTAGGATGGTGCTTTATGAATCACTTCGAAACCATAAAAAAAATCGAAACGGCTATCAATGAAATTTTTGTAGGAAAAGAAGAAGTAGTTGCGCAGCTTTTAGTTGCCTTACTTGCCGGCGGGCATGTTTTAATCGAAGATGTCCCGGGAGTAGGCAAAACAACGCTGGCAACCTTAATTGCTAATGTGATGGAATGCAGCTTCGGCCGGATTCAATTTACCCCCGATACCTTACCCGGCGATATTGAAGGAATTTCTATTTATAACATGAAAACCGGTGAGTTTGAATACAAAGAAGGCGTGGTGATGAATCAAATTTTACTTGCCGATGAAATCAACCGTACCTCGCCCAAAACCCAGGCAAGTCTGCTTGAAGCAATGTCAGAAGATCAAGTTACAATTGATGGTATTGTCCGGAAATTACCGCAGCCTTTTATGGTCATTGCAACCCAAAACCCAATTGAGTTCCTAGGGACTTATCCCTTGCCGGAATCGCAAATGGACCGCTTTATGATGTGCATTTCAATTGGTTATCCCGAACGCGAAATGGAAGTCCTGATGGCGCAAGGGTTCCTTGCCGGAAGATGCGCAAAAAACCTCAAACCGGTCTGCACGGCGGCTGATATTTTGGCAATCCGCGAAGAAGTAAACAAAGTAATTATGAAAGAAAAATTACTTGAATATATCACGGATATTGTCCGCCTTACCCGTGAGTCGGAACATTTTATCCTTGGCGCAAGCCCCCGGGCACTACTTGCAATGGCGAAAGCGGCGCAAGCGCAGGCCTATTTTGAAGGGCGGGACTTTGCAAAACCCGATGATGTGAAAAAAATTGTCCCTTTAGTATTAAATCATCGTCTCCAACTAACCCCGGCGGCCAAATTGCAAAAAGTTGATGCGAAAGCTGCTTTGAAGAGTTTGACCCTAAAAGCGCCTGTCCCAATAATAAATCATGTTAAAATCTAAATACCGCAAATTAATATTATTAGTTCTTTTTATCCTTTCATTAATCCTGATTAGTATTTTTGGCGGAGTTATTAGTTATTCACTCTTTTTTGCGGTTTTAATTATCCCGCTGATATCATTGATGTACCTCATCTATGTATATTATAGTTTTACGATTTATCAGGAAATAAAGACTCGCAATATTGTTGCCGGCGAGCTTGTCCCTTATAGTTTTATCCTGAAAAATGAAGGTTTTACGGTTTTTACTGCGCTGAATATTAAGGTTTATAGTGATTTTTCAAATGTAACCGATGTTCCTGATGACCAGGTTTTCCGCCTGTTTCCCGGAGAAAAAATTGAATATAAGACAACTTTGAGATGCCGCTACCGGGGTGAATACAAAGTCGGTGTAAACAGGTTGGTAATAACCGATTTTCTTGAGCTTTTTCGTTTTTCGTATAAAATGATGTCCAAGCTTGATGCGATTGTAAAACCACGGATTGTTGCTTTAGATATTCAAAATGAGATACCGGATTTAGATGTTTTTATCCATAGTAATTTTAAAAAAGATATAAATGAGCCTGATTTGGTCGTCCGCGATTATGTTGCCGGCGACCCGCTTAAAAAAATTCATTGGAAATCGACCGCAAGGTCATTAAAACTAAAGGTACGGAATGATATCGGCGTATTGAAGGAAAAGGTCTTATTAATTGCCGATTTTGAGCGAGTTTCCAATGATATGCGTGAATATCTTCCTTTAGAAAACAAGATTCTTGAA
Source organism: Lachnospiraceae bacterium (assembly GCA_009780115.1). Taxonomy (GTDB): domain Bacteria; phylum Bacillota; class Clostridia; order Lachnospirales; family Lachnospiraceae; genus UBA935. The sequence continues at coordinate 53,341 of WRAQ01000019.1, read as the reverse complement.
CAGACGATTGGCTTGTTATATCATTTTGTTATTGGGAAAATGTCGATTGAGTTAGTATTTAACCAAGATAAATTGCAGAATGCTTTAATTTCGGATATCGTCCAATTTAATTCAATCTATGAAGAATTAGCATCAATTAGCTTCCGCTCAAATAACCGTTTTCTAAATCTATATAATGATGTTTACCGCCGTGGTTTGATTAGCGGTGCCCAAATAGTTTTGATGGTCGTACACTACATGGATGATGATTTGTTTGCTGAAGTTGCAAGGTTATCATTAACATCCAAAATAGCGGTGGTTTATGTCGTATCGGAAGAAGATATTTCCGAATATAGCCGTCAAAGTACCGAGCGGTTCAAAATTGTAAAAGTCGGGTATGAAGAAAGTGAAGAGTTTATCTAAGGAGTCGGACAAAGGCCCAACACCAAAGATAAACTAGCCTTCACTTGGGAAGAATGGCTATAAAACAGCCATTCTTTATGGAGATTGAATGAAATTATCCTACGAAAAAATATATCAAATATTTTTCCTTTTCTTATCCGCCTGGATTGGTATCGGACTGTTAAAGCCTTATCTTGCCCCCCGGTTAGGGATAAGCACGGTCTTATTTGTAAGCGGGATTACACTGGTTATATTTTTATGCTTTTTCCTGACTAAAGGAAAACAAAGAATAATCCCCGCAATCATAACAGGTGTTATTTTACTGGGGATATTCCTGACTAGGTATTGGGTAACTGTAATATATCTAAATACCTATTTTGTATGGATTGTGACCCAGAACAATTTTATCAGCTCATTTCAATATCTGAATATTTTTCTTGCGACCGCAATTTTGATTCCTTTTGCTTTATTAATGGCACGAGTCCCAAAACTACGGTTAATTGTTGCCCTTTTTCTTTTTGCCTGCTTATTATATGGCTTATTTAGCGGATATATCATCGACAAAATTGCGGTCTGTTTCTGTCTTCTTTTTATTTCTTTTGTCCTGACGGAACTTTTGCAAGATGTTTCTTTCCGGCAAAAAATTGCGGTTTGTTTAATTCCGTTTTTAGGGATTTATATGCTGATTATCTTGATTCTTCCGACGAAAAATGAACCTTATGAATGGAAAGCCGTTAAGGTAATTATTAACCAGGTTTATGATATAGTTATCAATATTTCAAACAATATTATTTCATCATTCAGCGGCGGCAACGAAGGGTTTGGAATGGAAGTAACCGGATTTACCGGCGAAGCAAGGATTGGCGGTAATATTTCTTCCCGTACCCGTACTGAATTATTCATAAATCAAAAAAGCGGTAAGCAAATGACGATATATCTTCGCGGTAATGTCTTTGATAGTTTTGACGGAAACTCCTGGAACGCAAATGCTGAACCAACTGAAAATGAATTTCTGCTTGATTTAATCGAAATGATTTATGCAATCGAACGGTTTGACCCGGGATTCAGAACAAATTATCTAGCACATAGTGATCTTAATATTTCTTATACCGGCCTTAGTTCGAATTATGTTTTTGTCCCGCTAAGAATGCTGAAAATTGATTCGAAAACCGGACTTAATATGACCGAATATGAAAGTGAGCTTAGATTTGATTCTGTAAAAAGCCGGGGTACAGAGTATAATCTTACTTATTTTCAGGCAAATTCAGGGCAGGATTTTTTCCGGGAAATGATTATAAGCGAAAATATGTATGAGTATGACGTACAACCGCCGGTAAATATGATGCTTGATTATTTTTTATTATTGGGCGAACCGTTTCAATCTTTAGATAGGATACTAAAAGAACGAAGCGAGAAGATTCACCACCGGTATACAGAGAAATATCCTATTAGTGAAGACGTGCGTAATTTTCTTACGGAAATAATTAAAGATGCGGAAAACAATTACGAAAAATGTAAGGCTATCGAACGGGCCCTCGCGGGGCAGGCCGGTATAGATTTTCAATATACGAAAACTCCGGGGGGATTACCTGAAGGAAAAGATTTTCTTGACTATTTTTTATTAGAGAGCCATTCCGGGTACTGTACTTACTTTGCCACCGCTTTTACCCTGCTGGTGCGGGAACTTGGTTTGCCATCGCGGTATGTGCAGGGTTTTATGGTTTATGACGAAGACCTTGGCAGGAAACCGGTCGCCGTGACGAATACGATGGCTCATGCCTGGCCGGAGGTATATTTTGACGGGGTTGGCTGGATTTCATTCGAACCGACGCCGGGATTTGGCCATAGCCGTTACCAATATTGGCTTCCGACGTTTACATCAAACGTTGCGTTAGAAAGGCCGGCATCGCCGATGCCGGAAATTCCGGAAACCCCGGAGCCGGAAGAATCTTTTATTAAGCAGCTTCTCCCCCAGAATGAAGGAAATTTTTCCTTATTTTCATTGGTTTTAATAATTATTTCCTCATTAATAATTGCGGTCACAGTATTTATTTTTATTGATTATCTAGTGAAGAAACGGCGCTTTAGCCGCTACGGGCCGGCCGAACAGTTTATCGAGCATGTCCGGGCCAATTTGCAAATCCTTAATCTTCTTGGGTTACGTTTTCTTCCCGGCGAAACAATTTGCGAGTTCAAAGAGCGGGTTAATTCGGAGGAACCGATGCCGCTTAATTTTCTTGATTTATGTGAGTATTTCTTATACCGTGAAAATACTGCCGTTCCTGAAATGATAGCAACTGTCCTTTCAGACCGGAAGACTATTTTTGAGATAATAAAGCATAAATGGGGGCTCCGTTACTACTTATTAAGGTTTAGATTGCTGTTGCACAGCGATAAGCTTAAATAATCTTTTCCGGGAAATTTAATTCCTCTTGTGGTTTTCCCATAAAATGGTTAAAATATAAACATGCTTAAAACTGCTTTTAAAAGTATCCTCTTGATTATTATTTTCATATCATCACTTTACTTGATTGGTGGTTATATGAATCAAGGAAATGTTGACATGACCGCCCAGATGGGCCCGGCGACTTACCCCCTGGTTTATGTTTTGATGGGCGACCGCCAGCTAAACAGTCTGCGGGGTTATGCCGAACCAATGGAAACCAGCTATTTTCGTGAGTCTTTGACCCCTCTGATGGATGGGCGCCGCCTTACCATGCGGATTGACAAATACGGCAATATCATCGAAGGCCTTATTTTTGAAGTACGAAGTATTGACGGGTCACGTTTGATTGAAAGTACTGAAATAACCGAATACGAAGAACGAAGAAATAGCATAACATTTGATATTAATATCAAAGACCTGATTGAACCGGAAGAAGAGTACACTTTTGTGCTGCTTGTTAATACTGATAGAAATCGCACAATTCGTTTTTATACCCGCATTTTCAGTTCAACTGAAACTCACTTCGAAGAAAAAATCAATTATTGCTTCCAGTTCCACGAAAAAACTTTCAACAAAGATGAAGCCCGGGAACTGACTCAATATCTTGAGCCAAATGCCCAGGGTGACAATACCACCTATAACCGGGTTACGATTAATTCCAGTTTCCAGCAAGTCACCTGGGGAAACCTTTCCGTTACCCGTATCAGTGAACCTGTCCTTTATGTGAAAGAAATGGCGGTTCAGACCGGAAGCTTCCGGATTAAATACAATGTTATTTTGGATGATAATGAAGATGTAGTTTATGAAGTTGAAGAATTTTATCGGATTCGTTATACGCCGGACCGTATCTTTTTATTAGATTTTGAGCGGACGATGGAACAAGTTTTTATGGGTAATCTCGAAAATTTCACAAACCGCAATATTAATCTTGGAATAACAAACCCCAACGTCCCTTTAACTGAAAGTGACGGCGGCAATGTTTTTGCTTTTGAACATGGTAATAATCTTTACAGTTTGGTTATCCCCGACCGGAAATTTGTCCGTTTATTCGGTTTTTCCGATGAAGAAAATAATGATGCGCGGACTAATTATTCCGGCCACCGCTCGAAAATACTGAATATTGATGAAGCCGGCAATGTGGTTTTTATGGTATACGGGTATATGAATCGCGGCCGTCATGAAGGCCGGGTAGGTATTTCCGTTAATTACTACAACAGTATGGTCAATACTATCGATGAAATGGTATATATACCATATTTCAAATCACCGGAACTTTTAATTGCCGAAGTTGAACAAATGGTCTATCTTAACCGGAATAACCGGTTATTCCTGATGCTTGACAATGAAATTTATGCCATTCATTTGGACAGCCGTACAGCCCAGACGATTATCAGTCAAATGCAGGAAGGTTCATATCATATTTCTGACAGTAACAAAATGTTAGTCTGGCAGGATTCAGACAATGTTTATGGCACAACAAGGCTTAATCTGATGAATCTCCAGGATGAAAAGCATACTGTAATTAATGCCGGTTTTAACGAATACATCATGCCGCTGGAATTTATGCAAGAGGATTTGATTTATGGCCTTGCACGGGCGGCGGATATCACCAAAGATGCCCTTGGTAATACGATATTCCCAATGTATACCGTGAAAATTCAAAATGAAGCCGGGGAAATATTAAAAGAGCACCATCAGCCAAATTATTTTGTCACCGGAATTACGAAAACGAATAATATGCTTACTTTACATCGTTTGTATCAAAATGAGGAAGGTATTTTGCGCGAAACAACAAACGATCAGATAACTAACCAAATTATCAGTACCGGAACAAGTAATAAAGTTGAAATAATCTCTACCGAGCGCTATCTAAGAACCGTCCGGCTTGCTTTTAAACAAGAAATTGACCATACGCAAATAGTAGTGCTTTCACCTCGTGAAATATTATTTGAAGGCGGGCGTGAGCTGAATATTCAAAGGCATGGTTATGATAATGACCGGTTTTATGTTTATAGCAAAAATGGCATTACCGGTATTTATCTATCAGAAGCAAAGGCGGTAAACTCAGCGTTTAGGAATTTTGGAATCGTCAAAAACCGGAAAGGTGAGTATGTATGGTACCGGGGTAATTTAAACTCGCGAAACCAAATCATCACGATTCAAGGAAAGGAAGTGCCGCCGCATGGAAATTCCCTGGCCGTATGCCTTGATGCAATTCTGCAATATGAGGGGATTACGCAAAATACGCAATATTTGTTAAGCCGTGGTTATACGCCGATTTCGATTTTGCATGAGAATATTTCAAATATTCAAGTATTAGATTTAACTGGTTGTAATATGGAAAGCATTTTATATTATGTAAACCAAGATATTCCGGTACTGAAATTGCTGGAAGATGGTAATGCTTTAGTAATTGTAGGTTTTAACGAGCAAAATATTATTATAATGAATCCCCAGGTTGGTGAAGTTAAGCGGATTAGCCGGAGTGAAGCCGCCGCATTGTTTGAAGAAAACGGTAATCGTTTTATCACTTATATAAGGAAGCAGCGTTAAGTTTTTTGCCGCCCGCAACCAATAGTTGCTGCGATGAAAGCTAGAATTGGTAGTGCAACCTTAGTGGTTGCGCATATAATTACCCCATAACGGCTATGCCGCAAACAGTACAAATGCAATAAATTGCGTTAAAATAATTTTGGCGCTGGAAGGAGTTATTAAATTATGAATATTGAAATTGCTAACAGACTGGTAAACTTACGTAAAACTAATAATTATTCTCAAGAAGCATTAGCAGAGAAATTAGGTATTTCGCGCCAAGCAGTCAGCAAATGGGAACGGGCTGAAGCTTCCCCCGATACTGACAATTTGATTTTGCTGGCAAGATTATACGGAATTTCATTAGATGAACTATTACAGACTGATGATGAAATCCCGAAACGTGAAGCCGAAGAGAATAATAACACCTGTTATGAAACTGAAGATGATATAAAGCGTTCAGATTATGTAAACATAAGTATGAAAGGTATTCATGTTATTGACAAAGACGGAAGTGAAGTCCGGGTCGGCTGGGACGGTATTCATGTCGATGACCGCAGCTCAAACGAAAAGGTAGATATTGATGGAGATGGTGTTTTCGTAAATGGTGTAAAGTATGAGCATGATTGGTACAAAACTAATCAAAAACAGAAATTTCCGATGACAATCCTGATTATAATCGTTTATATTTTTATTAGCGTATTTTTTAACCTTTGGCATCCGGGTTGGTTATTATTCCTTTTGATACCGCTTTGGTATACATTAGTTGATGCGATTAATAAAAAGAATGCCCATATTTTTGCTTATCCGGTCCTTGCAACTTTGGTTTTCTTAATCATGGGTTTTTATGCAAATGTCTGGCATCCCGGGTGGGTAATTTTCCTGACGATTCCGATTTATTATCCGCTTGTTTCATATTTTAGGAGTTTGAGAGGCTTTAAGGAACCGGAAGATGACGACATAATTGATATATAATTCAAACACTTTTTATGCTAGAAAGGATATAAAATGAAAGATGAACCTTTCATAATCCTGATTTGTACGCCTGCTAAAACAGGCAGATGGGAGTTTTAATGAAAATAAATTCAAAGGTGGGATTAGCAATGGTAATTTTTTTATCATTCATATTAGCTTTCTGTATCTTTATGATAATATATATGCCAAGAGGAGGATTTTATATGGGCGGTGGCAATGCCAGCTTGCGGCATACAACAAATTTAAGTATTGATGAAAAAACAGCACTTGATATAACGGTTTCTTCGGATAATATTTATTTTCTGCAAAGTGATAGTAATGAGTTGATAGTTAAAGAATATTACGGTAATTCGGCGCGTAAGGCAGATATCCGTCAAAGCGGGCAAACGGTTACCATCCGCAGTGAGCAGCATATAAATCTTTTTTCTTTTGGGTTTGGAATGATTAGCGACCGGATTGAGATTTATCTCCCGAAAAATTATGCGGGTAATATTAATGCGAAAGCCAGCAGCGGCAATATCAAATCAGAACTTGTTTTTGTTGGTGACCGCTTATCTTTTGAAGCAAATAGCGGTACGATTAACTTAAATAGTTTGACGGCAGGAAAGGTTAACTTGCGGGCAAGCAGCGGATCGATTAAAATAAATGAGATAAACGGAAATTCAACGGTTAAAGCTAACAGCGGCTCAATAACAATCGATCGGATTGGCGGCTTAGCTGATATAGATGCCAGCAGCGGGACAATCCGGGTAGATAATATCAGCGGAGGTATAAATGCAAAAGCTAATAGCGGGGCAATCCGGATTGGCATAACCGAACTTAAAGGTGATGTTAGTGCAACGACAAGCAGCGGAAGTATTAATCTTGATTTGCCGTCCGACAGTTCCTTTAGATTCTCCGCCGATACCAGCAGCGGGTCGATTAGAACGGATTTTGAGGGCAGCCTGTCATTTAACAGCCGGGGTAATAGTGCTAATGGGGTGGTTGGGAGTGAGCCGGTGTATACGGTGGCATTAAAAGCGAATAGTGGGGGTGTGAGGGTAAGTAGGTAGGCCTAATGCGATTTCGAGTTGTTTTTGCCTTCCTTTTATACACGAAGCTTTTTGCTCTTTTAGAATAACCTAAATGTTTTAACGGCCCATCTCACGAACTTATAGGAAAATGTCTCGAGTTTTCTCGCGGCATTTTTTAGTTCGGCGCGGATGGGCAGGGCTTGGGGCAGACTTTTTCACATTTGCCGCAATCATTACATTGGGAGATGCTGCTTTGTTGCTTGCGTAATGCCGTAGATTGCATATACTCCCTTTTAATCCCGGTTTTGTTGGAATAGAGCATATTATAACTATAAAAAGCAAGCGGAATATCAACCCCTTTGGGGCAAGGCATACAATAACCGCAGCCGGTGCAGACGACTTTTGTACTATGCATAATTTCCCGGCGGATATTGTCAATTAAATCATAATCATAATCATCAAATGCTAAGGCCTTGGCGTTCGCGGCATTCTTGATATTTTCTGTAACCATTTCCATACTATTCATCCCGGAGAGCACACATGTCACCTCCGGCTGGTTCCACAACCAGTCAAACGCAAGCCCGGTTGCGGTACGGTTTTTGGTATCGTTTAATATCAAGTCAACTGCCTTTTGCGGAAGCTGATCCACGAGGCGGCCGCCCCTAAGCGGGCACATTACGATAACCGGTATCCCTTTTTCCGCAGCATATTTGAGCCCGCGGACTCCGGCTTGTGAGTTTTCATCGAGATAATTGTATTGAATTTGGCAGAAATCCCAATCATAAGCATCAAGCAGCCGGGAAAAACTCTCACTGTTGCCATGATAAGAAAAACCGATTTGGCGGATTTGCCCGCCGGCTAATTTTTCTTCAAGCCAGTCAGTGATACCTGATTCCGCCAGTTTTTCCCAAGTAACTGCATCATTTAGCATATGCATGAGATAATAATCAAGATAATCGGTTTTTAACCGTTTGAGCTGTTCATTAAAAGTTTTTTCGACCCCGGCAACCGAACGGATAAGATAATGAGGAAGTTTGGTAGCAAGATAAATCTTTTCGCGGATATTATTGCGGCTTAAAATTTCACCGAGGGCGGCTTCACTGCCCCCGTAGATATAAGCGGTGTCGAAATAGTTAATCCCGTTTTCAATAGCGAACATTAATTCTTTTTCGGCTTTGTCCAAATCAATCCGCCCGCCGCTCCGGGAAAAGCGCATACAACCGTAACCAAGGACGGAGATTTGATTACCTTTGCGGTCTAAACGATATTTCATTTTTTACTCCTATTTATTAACTTGCAGCAACTCTAGACCTTCGGTCTATCGTTGGCAAACCAGTTGAAAACAAATGCTCACTCCGCTCGCGCTTGTTTTCCTGCTGGTTATGCCATTTTGTGAAAAAGCCTTTTGGTTTCATAAACCGGTTCGCAGGTTAAGTTAAGCCCGAGCCGCCGGATAATGTTTTCATCAACCGGTGACATGATGACTGTTGAATGAGCTTCGCAGCCATTTAGCTTTGGAAGCTGCTCCAGGGCCAGCCTTGCTGCCGGGTCCTCGGAAGCGCTTGTCGAGAGGGCAATCAAAATTTCATCAGTATGTAAGCGCGGGTTAATACTGCCAAGATAATTAGTTTTAAGAATTTGAATCGGCTGGATTGATTTTGGTGAAACAAGCAGCCGGTCATCCTCAATCCCGGCCAAAATTTTAAGCGAATTAAGCAAAGCGGCAGCCATTGCCCCAAGCAAATCAGATGTTTTGCCGGTGACGATTTCACCTGTCTTTAACTCGATTGCCGCCGCCGGATAACCGGTAACTTCCTGACGGAGCAGAGAATCGGAAACCACCCGGCGGTCTTCCTTGGTAACTAGCGCTTGTTGCATTAATAATTCTAATTTTTGGATAATATCTTTATTAACGCGGTCGTTTTTCAAGTCATATTGCGCCTGATAATAACGGCGCAAAATTTCCTGTTTTGCGGCGGCCTGGCAGACTTCATCATCGATGATACAGTCGCCGACCATATTTACCCCCATATCGGTAGGTGATTTATATAAGCAATAACCAAGAATTTTTTCAAATATTGCACTAAGGACCGGAAAAACCTCGGCATCACGATTATAAGTAATTGCTTGGGTATCATATGCTTCAAGATGAAAGGAGTCAATCATATTGATGTCATCCAAATCAGCAGTAGCGGCTTCGTATGCAAGATTGACCGGGTGCCGGAGTGGTTTGTTCCAAATCGGAAAGGTTTCAAATTTCGCATAACCGGCCGTAATACCCCGCTTGTGTTCGTGGTATAATTGCGAAAGGCAGGTCGCCATTTTGCCGCTTCCCCCGCCGGGGGCGGTGACAACAACTAACGGCCTTGTTGTCTCGATAAAATCGTTTTTGCCGAAACCCTCATCGCTGACAATCCGCTCGATATTGCTTGGATATGCTTCAATATCATAATGCAAGTATGATTTGATACTCAATGAGGACAATTTTTGACGGAATTTGTCGGCGGCCGCTTGTCCGCTATAGCGGGTGATTACAACATTACTTACGTACAAATCAAGATTGCGGAAAGCATCGATTAAACGCAATAATTCTTGGTCATAAGTAATACCTAAATCTCCGCGGATTTTGTTTTTTTCGATGGAATCAGCACTAATAACGATGACAATTTCCAACTGCCCCTTTAATTTCAAGAGCATTTTAAGCTTGCTGTCAGGAAGAAAACCCGGAAGAACCCGGGCGGCATGATTGTCATCAAACAGCTTGCCGCCAAACTCAAGATACAGCTTGTTATTAAACTGCTCAATCCGCTTGGCTATTTTGTCTGACTGCAAGGTGACATATTTATTATTATCAAACCCAATTTTCATATAAAAACCCATTCAATTATGCAGTTACATAAACCATTTAAGGAGTTTGCGAAGCAAACTCTTAGAAGTGATGCCGCCGGGCATCACTTTTTTAGTATAACAAATAGTTGATAGTTTTGCAAAGTTTATTGATATTTCACAATTAAAACATTGCTTTTAGGTATTTGAACACTTATAATTAGGAATGATAGAAACGAGAGGAAAACATTTTGGACAAAAACCTAAACGAATTTGATATTCCCGGTACCGGTTCGGGAAATAATAACAATGATAATAATCAAAAACCTTCCGGCCCCGGATCCGGCGGAAATGACCCAAAGAAGCAAAGCATCATCCTGTTTCTGATTGCCTCGCTGATTACCCTGGTTTTGGTAAGCTCATTTATGCGGATGCTAAGTGGTTCTACGGTTATAGAAATCCCCTACAACGAATTTTTACGGATGCTTGATGCCGGTGAAGTTGTATCGGTCGTGATTGGAAGTGACCGGATTACGATTACCCCGGTTAATATACCAATGGCACAACAGCAGTTTTCATATGGTTACAGCCAGCCGTCGCAAGTTACCTATTATACGGGAAAGGTCGAAGATGATGATACTTTAACCGCCCGCCTTTTACAATACGGCAAAGTCGAAATAAAAGGGCAGGTAACAGACAATTCCCAGTGGCTGCTTAGCTTAGTATTGAGTTATGTTTTGCCAATCCTGATGATGTGGGCGTTGTTAAGCTTTCTTTTCCGCCGGATGTCGAAAGGCGGCGGCCCGTTTAATGTTGGTAAAAGCAATGCGAAAATCTATGTTCAGAAAGATACCGGTATCACCTTCGCTGATGTTGCCGGTGAAGATGAAGCCAAAGAATCATTACAGGAAGTCGTTGATTTCCTGCACAACCCCGGCCGGTATGCAAAAATCGGGGCGAAATTGCCGAAGGGCGCCCTGTTGGTCGGCCCGCCCGGGACCGGTAAAACTTTGCTTGCAAAAGCGGTCGCCGGTGAAGCGCATGTCCCGTTTTTTTCCCTTTCCGGTTCCGACTTTATTGAAATGTATGTTGGTGTCGGTGCATCCCGGGTCCGTGATTTGTTCAAAGATGCCGGGAAAAATGCCCCCTGTATTATTTTTATCGATGAAATCGATGCGATTGGCCGGAGCCGTGACAACAAATTCGGCGGCGGCCATGAAGAGCGGGAACAAACTTTAAATCAACTGCTTTCCGAGATGGATGGGTTTGATACTTCGAAAGGCGTTTTAATTCTTGGTGCAACCAACCGTCCGGAGATTTTGGATAAAGCCTTACTCCGCCCCGGCCGTTTTGACCGCCGGATTATCGTTGACAAACCTGATTTACGCGGAAGGGTTGAGATATTAAAAGTCCATGCCAAAGATGTAGCGATGGACGAAACCGTTGACCTTGATGCAATTGCCCTCGCAACCAGCGGGGCAGTTGGCGCTGACCTGGCGAATATGATAAATGAAGCCGCCATTAATGCCGTTCAGCGCGGGCGTGATTATGTGACCCAAAAAGATTTATTTGATGCTGTTGAACAGGTTCTTGTCGGCAAAGAAAAAAAAGACCGGATTATGAGCAAAGAGGAACGGAAAATCGTTTCTTATCATGAAGTTGGCCATGCCCTTGTGAGTGCTTTACAGAAGAACTCCGAACCGGTGCAGAAAATTACCATTGTCCCCCGGACGATGGGCGCACTAGGTTATGTAATGCATGTCCCCGAGGAAGAAAAATATCTCCAAACCAAAGCAGAACTACACGACCGTTTAGTTTCGTTATTAGCCGGCCGCGCCGCCGAAGAACTGGTGTTCGATACGGTAACAACCGGGGCCGCCAATGATATTGAGCAGGCGACGAATATTGTCCGCAATATGATTACCCGTTTCGGAATGAGCAAAAAATTCGGCCTGATGGGACTTGCTACGGTTGAAAGCGAATATCTTGGCGGCGGTGCCCATTTAACCTGTGCTGATGTTACTGCTGCGGAAATTGATGCGGAAATTATGACGGTTATGAAGGCTTGTTATGACGAAGCAAAAGAACTTCTTTCCGGCAACCGTGAATTAATGGACGAATTAGCCGACTATTTAATTGAAAAAGAAACTATCAGCGGCAAAGAATTTATGAAAATTTACCGCGAAGCAAAAGGGTTGCCGGAACCCGAACCGGAAAAAGAAGGCAAAGAAAATACCGAAAAACGCCCCAGCCTGGCAACCAAAGAAGAAAAACTACAAGAAGAGATAAAAGAAAAAACCGATGAAACGAAGCTTGGTTCAGTTTTGGACGTAACGATTGATGATGATTATGTTGAAGAACAGGCGGAAGAGTCATTGGAGCCGGTAGAAGAGCTGGCGGAAGAATCGTTGGAAGAGCCGGCAGAAGAACAGGTGGAGGAGTCAGTGGAAGGGTCGGTGGAAGAGCCGGCGGTAGAGCCGGAAACTGAACCCGGCTCAATCGGACGTTTTTCACGAAGACCGTCAGATTGAAATAATAACTTGTGGTAACTCCTAGTTGTTTTTGCCTTCCTTGCCTGTTAAATGACATTGATTCACGATTAACCAATAGCTTATGCCTAACTTCGAAAACGAACTAAAGAAACTCCCTCAAAACCCCGGTGTCTATCTCATGCATGATGAAAATGATACCATTCTTTACGTGGGCAAAGCCAAAAACCTTAGAAGCCGGGTCAGGTCTTATTTTCGGGGCTTAAATGAACAAAGCGGCCATTTCGTGACCGGCCGCGGCCCGCAAATCGACAAAATGGTTTCCTTAATCAGCCGCTTTGAATTTATCATGACCGACTCTGAACTTGAAGCCCTTGTACTTGAAAACAATCTTATTAAAGAATATTCCCCCCGTTATAATACCCTGTTAAAGGACGACAAAACCTATCCTTATATTAAAGTTACCCTTGGCGAGGAATATCCCCGTGTGCTCTTTTCCCGAGAAATGAAGAAAGACCGCTCCCGCTACTTCGGCCCGTACGCCAGTGCCGCCGCAGTCAGGGAAAGTATTGAACTGATAAATAAATTATATCAGCTACGTAATTGCAACCGCAGTTTACCCCGCGAGATTGGAAGCGGCCGCGCCTGTCTTAATTATCATATCAAACAATGTTGCGCTCCTTGTCAGGAATATGTTACAAAAGAAGATTATGCAAGCCGGATTCGGGCAGCAGTTGATTTTCTTAACGGAAGTTATCAGGCAACTTTGAAAGACCTCATGCAAAAAATGACACAAGCGTCAGAAAACACCGATTTTGAGGAAGCGATTCGTTACCGTGATTTGTACCAAAGTGTTGAAAAGGTTGCACTGCGCCAAAAAGTAACCGATACCGATGGTGAGGATAAAGATATTATTGCCATTGCAACCGCTGAAAATGAAAGCGTTGTTCAGGTCTTTTTTATCCGTGACGGCAAACTGATTGGCCGTGAACATTTTTATATGACCCATACCATCGAAACTGTATCCCGCCAGATTATTCTGGATTTTATCAAACAGTTTTATGCCGGGACCCCTTTTATCCCCCGGGAATTAGTACTTCCCGAAGAAATCGATGATATTGAAATCCTTGAACAGTGGCTTAGCAAAAAACGCGGGAGCCGGGTTTATATTAAAATTCCCAAAATCGGGGATAAAGAAAAAATGGTCGAACTCGCAACCAAAAACGCCGCCCTTATTTTAAGTCAGGACAAAGAAAGAATTAAACGCGAAGAAGGCCGGACTATCGGCGCAGTAAAAGAAATTGCCGGCTGGCTTAATTTATCCCAAATTCACCGGCTTGAAGCTTTTGATATTTCCAATATCAGTGGGTTTGCCAATGTTGGCTCAATGGTTGTATATGAAAAAGGAAAACCGAAACGCAGTGATTACCGCAAATTTAAAATAAAAACCGTCAGCGGGCCGGATGATTACGCCTGTATGAAAGAAGTTTTAACCAGAAGACTGACCCACGGCACGATTGAGCAGGCCGAGCTTAAAGAAAAAGGCCTGGAAAAAGAATTTGGCAGCTTCACCAAATTTCCCGACCTTATTTTGATGGACGGCGGCAAAGGGCAGGTAAATATTGCTTTGCAAGTACTAAGGGAACTGAAGATTGATATCCCTGTCTGTGGAATGGTCAAAGATGATAACCACCGCACCCGTGGCTTATTTTATCATAATGAAGAAATCCCGGTCGAAAAAAACAGTGAAGGTTTCAAACTACTGACCCGTATCCAGGAAGAAGCCCACCGTTTTGCGATTGAGTTTCACCGCTCATTACGCGGAAAAGCCCAGGTCAAGTCGGTCCTTGATGAAATCCCCGGTATCGGCCCGGCCCGGCGTAAAGCCCTGATGCGCCATTTTAAGTCAATCGACGAAATAAAAGCCGCTTCAGTCGAGACCCTTTCCGCCCTTCCGGAGATTCCTAAAGCGGCGGCGGAGGTTATTTACGGATTTTTCCGGCCGGGGTGAGTGCCTTTACTTTACCCTATATTGTTGCTATAATAATAAATGTTGGTTTGCAAGTCTTAAAACCACCAGATAGGAGCCTTATGCAAAGTGTAAGCTTAAACCGGATCATCGAAAAAATGAAATTGCAGAACCTTACCCCGGAGATTGATATTAGCAAAACGAAGATTACAGTGCCGGATATTAACCGCCCTGCCCTTCAGCTTGCCGGTTATTTTGAGCATTATGAAGCCCAGCGTTTACAGATTATTGGCTTTGTCGAATATGCGTATATGCAGTCTTTTACCCAAGAGCGGAAAGAAGAAATTTATGATAAATTACTTTCTTTTGATATTCCGGTCATCGTTTTCAGCCGTGAACTCCAGCCGGATGAATTATTTTTGAAGATTGCAATCGAAAGAAAAATCCCTCTTTTGATGACGAGAAAATCGACATCGTCATTTATGGCGGAAATAATCCGCTGGTTAAATGTAAAACTAGCCCCCTGCATTCGTATTCATGGCGTTTTAGTTGACGTTTTTGGTGAAGGTGTCCTGATTATCGGTGAAAGTGGAATTGGAAAATCAGAAGCCGCCCTTGAACTAATTAAACGCGGCCATCGCCTTGTTACTGACGATGCAGTTGAAATCCGCAAGGTTAGTGATGATACCTTAATTGGCTCTGCCCCTGATGTTACCCGGCACTTTATTGAACTTCGCGGAATTGGCATTATTGATATTAAAACTCTTTTCGGCGTATCCAGCGTAAAAGATACCCAATCCATCGACCTCGTTGTCCATCTTGAAGATTGGAATAAAGAAAAACAATATGACCGCCTTGGTTTGGAAGAAGAGTATACTGAATATCTCGGCAACAAAATCGTCAGTCATAGTATCCCCGTCCGCCCGGGCCGGAACGTTGCTTTGATTTGCGAATCGGCAGCAGTAAACCACCGTCAGAAAAAAATGGGTTATAATGCGACCCAAGAGCTTTACCGCCGTTTCCAGGAATCAATGAAACGTAATGAAGAAGACGAAGAAAACTAAGAACGGTGAATAAATTATTCACTGATATCGTATTAATAATAAGAAGAATTTTTATAGGGGTATTATGATCAATCAATCAGTCTTAGACTATATTAAGCAAATTGTGCCGGAGAAAGATGTGCGGGAAAACGAACTGATGTCCGCCCATACGACCTTCAAAGTCGGCGGGGAAGCGGCTCTTTTTATCCATATCAGTTCCAAAGAACAGTTAATCCGGCTGATCCCTTTTTTTCGCCGGCTGGAGATTGATTATTTTGTAATTGGAAACGGGAGCAATATTTTAATTGGTGACAAAGGTTATCAGGGGGTTATTTTATCCATTGGGGAAGGTTTAAGTGAAATAAGGATAAAGGATAACCAAATAATCGCCGAAGCCGGTGCGATGCTTTCGCAGGTTTCGAAACGTGCTGCCGGTGCCGGCCTCGCCGGGCTTGAATTTGCTTCGGGTATACCCGGGACTATTGGTGGTGCGGTAGTAATGAATGCCGGTGCTTATGGCGGGGAGATGGCATTAGTAGTTGAGTCGGTTTTGGTTATGAATGCGGCCGGCGAGGAAATGATATTAAGTAATGATACAATGGAGTTTGCTTATCGTACCAGTGTGGTTAAAAACCGCCCTTATATAGTTCTTGCAGTTACCTTATGCCTTGAATACGGTGATATAGGGCAAATAAATCAAAAAATAACCGAGCTGACAAAAAGGCGGCGCGAAAAGCAGCCTTTGGAATATGCAAGTGCCGGAAGCACATTTAAGCGCCCGCCCGGCAAATTCGCCGGAATGTTGATTATGGATGCCGGGTTAAGAGGATTTTCTATTGGCGGGGCAAGTGTAGCGGAAAAACATTGCGGATTTGTCATTAATCAGGGTAATGCAACTGCCGCCGACATCATTGAAGTAATTAATGAGGTTCAGGAAAGGGTTTATGACCGCTTTGACATAAAATTGGAACCGGAAGTAATATATTTAGGTGATTTCTGATAGTTTTTATAGGATTTGTGAGAGGAGTTTTACAAATGAGATTAGTAATCGTCACCGGTATGAGTGGTGGTGGGAAAAGTGCCGCAATCAAGATACTGGAAGACAGTGGTTATTACTGCGTTGATAATCTGCCTACCCCTCTGATCGAAAAGTTCATTGAATTATGCGTTGAAAATCATGAAGTAAAAAAAGTTGCTATCGGTGTTGATGTCCGGTCCGGTTATCCTTTTGGTGATGTCCAAAAACAGCTTGAAGCGCTTAGAAAAAATGGTTATATTTTTGACATCCTCTTCATGGATGCCAATGAAACAGTTTTGATGAACCGCTATAAAGAATCCCGCCGGATTCACCCCCTTGCCCCGGAAGGCCGCATTGAAGACGGCATTAGATTAGAAAAAGAAATGCTTGTCAGTATGAAAGCTATTTCGAATTATATTATTGATACTTCAAGTTTGTTAGTTCGCGAGCTCAAAATGAAAATCGACCAGATTTTTGTTCAAAATGAAGAACAAGGCAGTCTTATTGTAAATTTAGTTTCGTTTGGTTTCAAAAATGGTATTTTAATTGATGCCGATTTGGTTTTTGACGTCCGGTTTTTGCCCAATCCCTTTTATATTGATGATTTAAAGTTCAAAACCGGACAAGATCAGGAAGTCCGTGACTTTGTTATGGCGCAATCAGGTGCAAAAACTTTTCTCGGGAAATTGACTGACATGGTCAATTTTCTTATCCCCGCTTTTGTCAAAGAAGGAAAATACCAGCTTATTATCGGTATCGGCTGCACGGGCGGCAAACATCGCAGTGTAACGATCGCAAATAAGCTTTATGATAATTTAAAAGACAGTGATAATTACCTGATTCAAATTTCGCATCGTGATATTATGGAATTAAGGTAAGAAAACGAAGAGATTTTCTAAGCCGGCAAGAAACGCCGGCCAAAAAAATCTAAGACTTCGTTTGAGAAGAATGTCCATTCTTCATAGATATCTAGAAAGAGCAGTATATGTCATTTTCCGCGGAAGTAAAATCGGAGCTTCTTAATATAATTCCCACTGGGCGCCATTGTCAACTGGCGGAAATTGCGGCGATGATTTATTTTTCCGGAACAGTGTCCCTAAATAAGGAAAGCCGGCCGAAAATTTTTATTACGGCTGAAAATGAAGCGATTAGAAGAAAATACTTTACATTATTAGAGAAAGCATTTAATATAGAGGCGGGTGACAGGATAATATTACAGGCGCTTAGGCTCTATCGCAAGGAAGAACAGCTTCAGGCAATTTGTGAAGGGATAAGTTCCCTGCTGATTAAAAATACTTGTTGCCGCAGGGCATATTTACGTAGTACCTTTATTTGTATCGGTTCGATGAGTAACCCGCAGGGGGGGTATCATCTTGAGTTTGTATTTAATTTTGAGCAACAGGCGAAGCAGTTAAAAGATATATTAAATGGTTTTTCAGTTGATTCAAAGATTACTAAACGGAAGAAGTATTTTGTCGTTTATGTCAAAGAAGGCGCTTCGATAGTTGACCTATTAAATATCATGGGTGCGCATAATGCCCTGCTTAGGCTGGAAACTCTACGGGTAGAAAAAGAAGTCCGCAATTCGGTTAACCGCAAGGTGAACTGTGAAGCTGCAAATATCAGCAAGGCAGTAACTGCGGCGGCGCGCCAGATAGAAGAGATAATATTTATTAAGGATAAAGTTGGCTTTGCAAATTTACCCGCTAATCTTAAACAAATCGCTGAATTACGACTTGAATATCCGGATATTGCGATGCAGGAATTAGGTGCTTTATTAAATCCGCCAATTGGAAAATCTGGTGTAAACCACCGGTTGCGGAAATTAAGTGAGATAGCAAAAGCTAATTTTTTAAAATAAAGTATAAATTAAAATATTTTCAGGAGGAAAGAAATGATTGAAAAACAGATTGTAATCGGCCTTGCCAGTGGTTTGGAGGAACGACCGATTGCCGTCCTTGTGCAGATGGCCAGCAAGTATGAAAGCAGTGTTTATTTACTTTCAGGAAACAAAAAGGTCAATGCAAAAAGTATTATGGGTATGATGGGAATGGGAATGAAAAGCGGTGAAAGTGTGACTATCATGACTGAAGGTGTAGATGAAGCAGAAGCCGCTGAAGAAATTATTAATTACTTAAAGGCTTAAAAAACCAAGAAATTACACTTTCAACTTTTGATTTAAAGTCCGCCGATGGCGGAGAGGGATTAGCATGAAATTGCTTTTCATTTATAATCCGCGGGCCGGAAAAGCGAAAATCCGCAGTAATCTTCTTGATATCATTGATATCTTTACAAAAGCAGGTTTCGTAGTAACGGCTCATCCTACTCAGGCAACCGGTGATGCTACCCGGATATTTGAGCGCGTAAAAGCGGCAAATTATGATGTAATCGTTTGCAGCGGCGGTGATGGTACCTTGGATGAAGTTGTCAGCGGAATGATGAAGCAAAAACTAAAAATTCCGTTAGGTTATATTCCAGCCGGTACGACTAATGATTTTGCCCGCAATTTACGTATATCTTCCAATATGCTTACCGCGGCGGAACGGATTTGTCAACGTCATACTTTTTCTTGTGACATTGGTTATTTGAATGAAGCAAATTTTATTTATATCGCCGCTTTTGGGTTATTTACCGACGTTTCTTATGAAACAAGCCAGGACATAAAAAATGTCATCGGCCAAACTGCATACATACTTGAGGGAATAAAAAGGCTGACGGACTTAAAGGTTAGCCGGATGCGGGTGATATCTGAAGGTATTGATTTTGAAGATGATTTTATCTTTGGAATGGTGACTAATTCAATTTCGGTTGGCGGCTTTAAACACCTGACCGGTAAACGAGTCAAGCTGGATGACGGGTTATTTGAGGTTATCCTGATAAAAAAACCAAAAAATCCGCTTGAACTGAATAATCTGATAACCGCATTATTAAAGCGTAACTATAATACCGAATACATGTACAGTTTTAAAACCGAAAAGATTAGTTTTGCCGCTGATGAAGAAATACCATGGACCCTTGACGGTGAATTTGGCGGCCGGCATACGGAAGTGACGATCCGGAATATGAGACAAGCGATTGAAATTATCTGTTAACCAATTCAGCAATGCGTATTTTGTTGACATATGTTAGTAAAGTTTTCATATTGCGCTCTGCCGCAGCGAAGTTTTGCAAAGCAAAATTGAGCTGATGACTGAACTGTAATATTCAATAGAGGTCTTGAGTTGATTTAATTTATAATGTAATATAAAATATATCACATAGTGGTACTTAAGAAAGGAAAGGTAATTTATATGTTAGTTTCAGCAAAAGAAATGCTTCAAAAAGCAAAAGCCGGCCAATATGCAGTCGGACAGTTTAACATCAATAATCTCGAGTGGACGAAGGCTATCCTTCAAACTGCTCAGGAATGTAACTCACCGGTTATTCTCGGCGTTTCCGAAGGTGCCGCAAAGTATATGAGCGGTTATAATACGGTCGTCGGAATGGTCGTAAATATGATTAAAGACCTAAATATCACAGTTCCGGTAGCCCTGCATTTGGATCACGGCAGTTTTGACCATTGTTACAAATGTATCGAAGCCGGTTTCTCATCGGTTATGTTTGATGGTTCTCATTATCCTATCGACGAAAACGTCGCAAAAACGAAACAGCTTGTCGCTGATGCAAACGCAAAAGGCATTTCCGTTGAAGCCGAAGTTGGCTCAATCGGCGGTGAAGAAGATGGCGTTGTTGGTACAGGTGATATCGCTGATCCACAGGAATGCAAAGCAATTGCCGACCTCGGCATTGATTTCCTTGCTGCCGGTATCGGTAATATCCATGGCAAATACCCGGCTAACTGGGCTGGCCTGTCCTTTGATACCCTTGATGAAATCCAGAAGCTGACCGGTGATATGCCCCTCGTTCTTCACGGCGGAACCGGAATACCGCTTGAAATGATCAAGAAAGCGATTTCATTAGGTGTTGCCAAAATTAATGTTAATACCGAATGCCAACTTGCATTTGCTGATGCAACCCGCAAATATATCGAAGCCGGAAAAGATTTAGAAGGCAAAGGTTTTGACCCGCGTAAATTATTAGCTCCCGGAGTTGAAGCTATTAAGGCATCAGTCAAAGAAAAAATGGAAATTTTTGGTTCAATAGGCAAAGCATAAGCCTTAACCACAACATATAGTATAAAAAAGGGTTGCCGTTAGGCAACTCTTTTTAATCCAACTGGAAATACGTTCCATGTTCATAATTTGTTCATATTTATTTTAAAAAAGGTTTACTTTATAATAATTCTTTAGACATTTCTGTTGTATATACTAGGATTATAACAACAGCAGAAGCCAGTGTTAATATTAATAACTTTTTCATAATAAATGCCAAGCAAATTTGAATGATTTGCTTGGCATCCTCCCTTTTTGGGGGTATTTTTTACTGTATAAAATTGCTCCTGCCAGCATAACATTCCGGGAGAATTGCTTGCAATTCTCCTGGAAACGAGCTTGCCCGCTTTTTTACTTCCCTTTAAATATATTCCGCCTCTCCAGCGCAAGTAACAATACCATCCCTAAAATTCCGCAAGAGATTACTTGCCCAATCGTCACGAACATAAATGAAAACCATAGTTCGGTAATCCCGTAAGCAAAGTATAAGACAAAGGGAATAATAATTGCATTAGATGCAATTGGCGGTAATGGTGCCAGCCATTTTAACATTCCGGTTTTTGCGTTGTTGTTTTGTTTGGCCGCCCGGGCTTTTTTTCCAATTAAATATGTAAATATAGCACCAATAAGCGTAGCGGAACTGCCGAAAATAATATCAATCCAATGACAGCCGGTCAAAAAATTGGCAAGCAGGCATCCGATAGCAAGGCCGGGGATAGCCGCCGGGATAAAAAAGGGTAAAATAGTTAAAGCTTCCGAAAAACGGATTTGGATGGCGCCGCTGGCCAGCCCTAAAAAATTGGCGACAAAGGTCAGCACAACATAGATAGCGGCAATCATCGCCGCCTGGGTCATGAATAGAACTTTTTGATTCTGCATTATTTAGTTATCTCCTTAGTTTTGTTTTACGTGAGGATGGTCTCGAACTCACGGTATTTTTGGGTCGCAATATGTTTACGACTTTTTAAGTATAACAGGGTTTGAAATAAAGTCAAGTTGGCAAAATCAATGAATATAATATATAAATATAGTGATAAATTAAAAATACAGAGCTATATCACGCTGATTTCGAGAAAAAATCTCCAAAAAGCTTGAAATACGAATTGTGATATGCTACTATAATATTATTATCTGTTTTACTAGGAGGTAAGCTCTATGTTATTACAATTTAAATTTGCAAACTATCGTTCATTTGCAGATGAAACAGTTTTTGATATGACAGCTACGCCTATTCGGGAACACAAAAAAAGCCTTATTGAAAAAAATGGGGTTAATGTATTGCCGGTTGCCGCTTTTTATGGTGCTAATGCTTCCGGTAAATCATCTTTTTTTCAAGCATTCTATGCCATGTGTGATATTATTAGAAATGAAAAAAAAATCGATAAAAAAAATATTTTGGGAGCAAACACGATACCATTTGCTTTTTACCCTGCTTATGCTGAAAAACCTACTGAATTTGAAGTATGCTTTGTACTCAATGATTTTGAATATCGTTATGGATTTGAGCATACCGCTGAAAAAATTATCTGTGAGTATCTTTATAAGAAAAAGTTTAGCAAAAATAAAACAGTTGAAAAAATAATTTATGAGCGGATTGGAAATAAAGTTAAAAGTGATGCAAGCTTAAAGCTTAAAGCCGAAATTGATTATTGCGCTTCAATGTGCGTTGAGCATTCATTATTGCTTTCTGATTTAGGAAAGCGTAAGAAGATTGATGAGTTTGCTAAGGTTTACGGTATGTTAGATTGCCCTTATCCCGAATATTTAGTGCGATTAACGGATATTGAATCTATACTCAATGGTTTAGCGAATTTAGCATCAAATGAAGATAAATTTATTTCCATTTTAACTAAAAAGATGATGAATCTAATAACCGAAATTGATGAAGGCATTATTTCAATAAAATCCATTAAAAACGAAACCGGAAAAGGATATACCTTGAAGTCAGTTCATAAAATCGGCGAAGATGAAATCGAAGTGCCGATTTCTATTGAATCAGATGGGACAAAGCAATTGTTTGCTTTATCTTTTTGCTTTTTGGGAGCTATTCTTACAGGAAGTTACTGCTTTATTGATGAACTGGATCTTAGATTACACCCATTATTATTGCGAAAAATAGTGCATATGTTCAAAAATAAGAAAATTAATAAAAATGGTGCCCAGCTAATTTTTTCCGCACACAATATTATCAATTTAGATTATTCGGATTTACGCCGCGATGAAATTTGGTTTGTTGAGAAAAATAATCATAAATCCTCTATTTTTTCTTTATATGATTATGAAGATGATGATGGCGGTGATATCCGTGCAGACCTTGATTTTGGCAAGCATTATCTTTTAGGTCGTTTTGGCGCTATCCCATTTCAAAAGAAGGATGAATAATGGCAGAACAATTATTCAAAAAAAGAAAACAAGAAAGAAAAGAACGAAATAAAAAGAATAGAAAGCTATTATCAGAAAAATGGCTGTTTGTTTGTGAAGGGTCAAAAACCGAACCAAACTATATTAAAAGCTTAGTAAATTATGTTAACGAGAAAACAAAAGCTTCAAAACTAAAAATACAAGTCGAGGGCGAAGGTAGAAATACTGAAGATTTAGTAAGGAGTATAGATAATCTATTGACTGATATTGATGTATACAAAGGAAAGAGTGATATTCCTTATGCAAAAATTTTTATCCTTTTTGACAAGGATTCTTTTGGAGCTGATAAATTCGATAATGCAATAAGAATGTCTGAATCCCGTGGTTACATACCTATATGGTCTAATGAATGTTTTGAATTATGGTATGTCCTTCATTATATATATTGTGATGCAGATAATGGAAGGGAATGGTACTTTGACAAATTAAGTGATATCTTAAATATTAAGTATAAAAAAGAAAAAGCAATGGATGTATTTAGTCAAATATATTCCCCTGAAAGAGTTAAGCTTGCACTAAAACGAGCTGAAAAATTAGATAGTAATTTTCAAATTGAAAACGCACAATTTCCACCATCTAAAAAAGTACCATGCACAAAAATGTATATTTTATTGCGTGAACTAGAAAAGCGATTGAAAATTAAATTCAATAATCTATAATAGCATTTTTTCGGCGGCTCTCCCCCCCTTACCCCCGCTCATATCTTTCAACAGCATTCCGAATCCGGTCATTCGGGTCAAGCAAACCACTAATCGAAGCATCATGATTAAGCGTATCAATCAAGTAAGCAATATACTTACTCATATCACAGTTAATATACCACTCCCGCTTTAACAGTTCCGGTGATTGGTAAATCAAGTTCGTCGTAAGGACACGGTCAATAATGCCGTTCTCGAAGGCTTTGTCGAAGCGTTCTAAGCCGCCGGTGAAGAGACCAAAAGTTGAACAGACGAAAATGCGGCCTGCCTTGCGCTCTTTAAGCTCTGTTGCCACTTCAATTGCACTTTCGCCGGAGGAAATCATATCATCAATGATAATCATATCTTTCCCTTCGACATTTGAACCAAGAAATTCGTGGGCAATAATCGGATTCCGGCCATCGACAACTTTTGTGTAATCGCGGCGTTTGTAGAACATACCCATGTCAACTTTAAGGACATCGGCAATATAAATAGCCCGGCTCATCCCCCCCTCATCCGGGCTAATCGCCATCAAATGCTCTTTGTCGATTTTGAGCCCGCTGACATTGGCAAGTAATCCTTTAATAAACTGGTAAGCCGGTTGAATCGTTTCGAAACCATGTAAGGGAATCGCATTTTGTACCCGGGGGTCATGGGCATCAAAAGTAATAATATTATCTACGCCCATCTTAATCATTTCTTGCAAAGCAACTGCGCAGTCAAGCGATTCTCTTGCTGTTCTTTTGTCCTGCCGGCTTTCGTAAAGAAAAGGCATAAAGACAGTAATACGTCTTGCTTTTCCGCCGACGGCGGCGATAATCCGCTTAAGGTCTTGGTAATGGTCGTCGGGCGACATATGGTTATCTTTGCCGAACAATGGGTAGGTCAGGCTATGATTGCAGACATCAACCAAAAGGTAAAGGTCGGTGCCGCGAACTGATTCTTGAATAACCCCCTTGGCTTCCCCGGTCCCGAAACGCGGGACCTTTGCTTTCAAAATATAGGTATCTCTTTGATAGCCGGTAAAAGCCAGACTGTCTTTATGTTCGTTTTCTCTGGCGGTCCGCCATTCGACCAGATATTCATCGACTTTTTCGCCTAAGTTCTTGCAGCCTTCCAGCGGAATGATGGCAAGGGAACCGGCCGGGATAGTTTCTAGTTGGAGTACATCTACACGTTTTGACATTTTATTTTCCTTCCATCTTTGCTTTTCGTTTTTTCATAATCCGGATATCGGGCCCGCTAAAATAAAGAAACTCATATTTACTGTATATCCGCGAAAAAATCCGGTCTGAATAGAGCATTTTAAATTCTTCAAGCGACAAATTAGTCGAAATAATCGTTGCTTTTTGATTAAGATGACGCGTATTTATGTAAGTAAAAAGCTGTGGTATCGTAAAATTATTAGCTAACTCGGTACCAAGATCATCAATAATTAATAAATCGCAGTTAGCCAAGTCTTCGCGTAATGTATAAAGTTCGTCCTTGGTATTATAATCAAAAGTAAACCGGGATATCGTTGCAAAAAATTCAGTTGCGGTATAATAAATAACGGATAATCCTTTATCAATCAAGGCTTTGGCGACACAACCGGATAAAAACGATTTACCTGTGCCTACTGTACCATAAAAAAAGAAATTCCGGTAGTCAAAGTTTTCACAAAACGTTTGGCAAATTTCAACAGAGTTTTTGAAACGCGTAAGGTCTTCCCCCTGATGATAACTAAAATCGAGCTGCGAGAAATTTTCTTTTTTTAGCATCTCCTTAATTCCGGATTGATCATAAAGTAAATCGATAATCGCTTGCCTTAAACAATGGCATTTTTGTTGTCCGGTATAACCGGTATCCTCACAATCCGGGCATTCATAATTGGGATTAAGGTAATCCAAAGTAAAGCCGGCGTTTAATAATAGCTCTTCTTTTGCTTTAATTTTTTCAGTTAACAAAGTTTTGGATAAAGTGATAGCGTTTTCATCACCGCTAAGATATTTTTTTGCCTGTATTACCGAGAGGGAGGCGATATCAGAATCAAGTTCCTTAAAGCTGCTGATATTTTCATAAACATGAATGCGGCGTTTCTCTAAACGATGACGGTTATCATCCCGCCGTCTTTCATACATCCGCATTATTTCATCATATTGAACGTTGCTAAGCCCCACGGCATTCTCCTTGCTAGTTGCTTCTGATTTCGCGCTCAAGGGCTTCGAAATCATAATGATTTTGCTTAAATTGATTAAATAATGTTGTTTTGCCGTTATTTTTATTACCCCCGGCGGCCGGTTTGCGGGTAAAGGCGGCATCAACCCGCTGGATATCCGCCATATTATTGACGTTTTGGCTTTTCCAATTAGCTAGAATTTTATTGCAATAATCAAAGCGGTGATTGTCAACAGCAAGCACTGTCCGCTCACATGCTTCGTAAATGATTTCAGCACTAAAACCAAACTCCCGTACCCAGCGCATTATGTAGTCGGCTTCGGCTTTCGTTGGGCTTGATTGCTTACCAAGCGCTTTCATTACATCATAAACAATTTTGTCATATTTGCGGGCGGATTTTGCGGCTTGTTTAGGCGTAGTGATGCCTTCTTCAGCCCAACTGATTGCTACTTTTTCGATATAACGGAAGTCTTTTTTGCCGCGCTCAACACAATATTGAATCAAGTAGTCGATTAAATCACTGGAAAAGTTAAGAACATCTATAAAGAACAAAATGGTCTTGATATCGGAAGGGCTAAGCGTTTTCCCTAAATATTTTTCGGCGACAAAAAGCAGTTGGGAAGTTTCTTCGGTTTCCTTAAAAGCTTTAAGCTCGTCTAATGAATAAACCCGTTTGGCAAATACATCTTTTTCTGCCTCCGGGATTGGAGCCATATCAGTTGGCACCGGTTTATTGCGGGTTGGGACATTTTTGCGGTGAATCCCGATGATATTTTTATGCTCGTCATATTCCAAACCAAGCAGGCCGTTTTTTTCCCAATGCTTAAGGGCCCGTTCGGTATCTTCTTCGGTGTAGTTAAATTTGTCGGCAATGTCGGCAATGTTGGTATCTTTATTTGCACTAATCATCCGAATCAAATACAGATAAATTTTGACCTGCGCATAATTGGCATCTTTCATGTACTCATCAATAAAAATATTGGACACAATCGTTGCATCTTCACAATCATTATATATCCTAAAAGGACTCATCACTATCCCACCTAATTCATATTTCATTCAGCAAAAATGAGTATAGCACACTATATGAAAAAATGGAATAGTTAATTCGTCTCAAATGCCCTGAAATACTAGCGTTAAGCCTTGTGTGGACAACGTGGACAATGTGGATAATCTATAGCAAACAAGCTAAATTTGAAGCAAATTTGACAAAAAAATATCCACATTTTTGTCCGGAAAATCACTTTTAAAAATGTGGATAAAGTGTACATCTTATTTTTTTAGCAGGTTATCGCCAATATTTACAACATCTCCGGCACCCATAGTTATCAACAGGTCATCTTTTTTTAAATTTTTTAAAATAAATTTTTCGGCTGCTTCAAAGCTATCAGCGGTAGGGAGGTAATAGCACTCCTTGCCAAGCGAAGAAACTTTATCGGCAAGGTCTTTTGCGCTGATTCCGGTGGTATTTTTTTCTCTTGCTGCATAAATATCAGTCACGATAATTTTGTCTGCAAGGGAAAGGGCGGCGGCAAATTCCTTGATAAAAACCTTGGTCCGGGTATAGGTATGGGGCTGGAAAACGCACCAGATATCACGGTGGGGATAATTACGGGCGGTTTTCAGGGTCGCTTCTATTTCGGTCGGGTGATGGGCATAATCATCAACAATCGTAAAACCGGCACATTTCCCTTTTTCTTCAAATCGCCGTTTGGTACCGGTGAATTTCTTAAGTGCTTCCTTAACATCCTGCGGGTTAATTCCAAGAAAATCAGAAAGCGCAATCGCGGAAAGGGCGTTCATTACATTGTGTTCCCCCCGTGAACCTAGGGTATATTTATCAGCGGTAAGCGGCAGTTCCGCCGCTTTTACGTCAGCTATTGGTTTTGACTTAATCGTAAAAGTAGGCCGGGCTTCATTATCATAGCTAATATCGGAAGCATAATAATCATAAGACGGGTTAAGCCCATAGGTGATGACTTTGCACTTCAAACCAGACGTAACCTCGGCAATTTCATCTATATCACCATTAATAATCAGCAAACCATCTTCCGGCAGCAGGGCGGCAAAATCATGGAATGATTTACGGATTTGCTTAACATCTTTAAAAAAATCCAAATGGTCCGCTTCTATATTTAATATGATTCCGATTTTGGGGAAAAAGCTTAAAAAGCTATTGGTATATTCGCAAGCCTCGGTGACGAAATATTCGGATTTGCCAATCCGCAAATTTCCTTTGATTGAATTAAGGATTCCGCCAATGCTTAAAGTAGGGTCGAGGCCGGCGGTCAGCAAAATCTCTGAAACCATTCCGGTGGTAGTGGTTTTGCCATGGGTACCGGCGATAGCGATAGGTTTATCATAGTTTTTCATGATTTGCCCTAGCAGGTCGGCCCGGGTAATTGATTTAAGATTTTTTTCCTTCATTGCGATAAATTCCGGATTATCATCTTTGATTGCGGCAGTATAAACAACAAGGTCGATATCAGGGACATCGGGGCGGCGGTTCAAATTTTCCGGACATTGGCCGTAAAAAATAAACGCGCCTTTCCCGGTAAGAGTTTTGGTCAAAGCAGTTTCCTTCATGTCAGAGCCGGAGACGGTAAAACCTTCGTCTAATAAAATTTCTGCAAGGCCGCTCATACTGATGCCGCCGATGCCCATAAAATAAATATGAATAGGGTTATTAAAATCGATTTTGTACATAAGTAAAACCTTTCTTGAATTTTATTATAACCATTAATTGGTAAAAAAACCAGAGCTATATTTTGTTTGGGATATTTAAACAACAAGATATTGATAAATTAGATTTTTTTAGCACTAAATATAGAGAAAAATCAAAGAATTGATTGTAATCAAAAAATATCTTGTCAAATTTAGTAATAAAAATGCGAAAATCAAGTAAATTTTTAGTAAAAATCATTTATTTTTTCAAAAATGTATGGTATAATAATTTTACGCATAACCTTGGTGAGGGCATAATATCCGTTAAGATGACGGCGCGGTTTTACGCGCATCATATATATTACTAAGTATATAGTATGCCATATACACAAATAAGTTTACAGGCAGATTGGAGCAGGTATGATTAAGAAAGAAATGATTGCCATGCTATTGGCCGGCGGACAGGGAAGCCGGTTAGGTGTACTAACTTCAAAAGTAGCCAAGCCGGCCGTGGCTTTTGGCGGAAAATACCGGATCATTGATTTTCCATTAAGTAATTGTATTAATTCCGGCGTTGACACGGTAGGTGTCTTAACGCAGTATCAGCCCCTGCGGCTGAATACCCATATCGGAATCGGTATCCCCTGGGACCTCGACCGCAATATCGGCGGGGTGACAGTTCTTCCGCCTTATGAAAAAAGTAACAATAGTGAATGGTATACCGGTACGGCGAATGCAATTTATCAGAACTTCGATTATATGGATAGCTTTAACCCGGATTATGTTTTGATTCTTGGGGGCGACCATATTTATAAGATGGACTATGATGTTATGCTGGAATGCCACAGGGCAAAAAATGCCGATGTAACGATTGCCGTTATGCCGGTGCCGATTGAAGAAGCAAAGCGTTTCGGAGTTATGATTACCGACGGCGACAAACGGATTACCGATTTTGAAGAAAAACCGGAAAACCCCCGGAGCAATTTGGCTTCGATGGGTATTTACATATTTAACTGGGCGACTTTAAAAGAAGCATTGCTTAATAATGCCGATCTTCCCAATCTTGATTTTGGCAAACATGTTATCCCCTATTGTCACAAAAAAGATGCATCATTATATGCTTATGAATTTAATGGTTATTGGAAAGACGTTGGCACTTTAGAATCATATTGGGAAGCCAATATGGAACTTATTGATATCGTTCCGGAATTTAACCTCTATGAAGAATATTGGAAGATATATACGAAATCAGAGATTTTGCCGCCCCAATATATCGCTGACAATACTTGGGTTGAGAAGTGCATCATCGGGGAAGGGACACGGGTTTACGGCAAAGTTTACAATTCCGTGATTGGTTGCGGGGTGACGATCGGCAAAGATTGTATTGTCCGTGACTCGATTATTATGAACAATGTTGATATTGGTGCCGGCTGCGAGCTTTATAAAGCAATCGTTGCGGAAAATGTTGTTGTCGGGGCAGATGTCAAGCTGGGTATCGGTGATGAAGTTGCTAATGAAACCGACCCGCATATCTATAGCAGCGGTATTGTTACAATTGGTGAAAAAAGTACAGTGCCAGCCGGAGTAACGGTCGGCAAAAATACGGTTATTTTCGGGATTACGGATCTTTCTGATTATCCGGACAACCTACTTCCTAGCGGAAAATCTTTGATTAAGGCAGGTGGCGAAGTATGAGGGCAATAGGGATTATTTTAGCGGGCGGTAACAATTACCGGATGCGGGAACTTTCACAAAAGCGGGCAGTTTGTGCAATGCCGATCGCCGGAAGTTATCGCAGTATTGATTTTGCTTTATCCAACATGTCTAATTCGCATATCAAAAAAGTGGCGGTTTTTACCCAATATAATGCCCGTAGTTTGAACGAACACTTAAGCTCATCGAAATGGTGGGATTTTGGGCGGAAACAAGGCGGTTTGGTGGTCTTTACCCCGGCGGTGACGAGTGAAAACAGTTTTTGGTATCGTGGTACGGCGGATGCTATTGCGCAGAATCTGGCTTTTCTAAAAGATAGCCATGAACCTTATGTTGTTATTTCATCGGGTGACTGTATATATAAAATGGACTTCAACAAAGTCCTTGAATATCATATTTCTCATAAAGCTGATATTACCGTTGTATGTAAAGATTTGGAAGCGGAATATAATGTTGACCGTTATGGCATTCTAAAGATGAATGAAGAAAGACGGATTGAGGAGTTTGAGGAGAAGCCGGTCATCGCAAGGACGAATACGATTTCATGCGGGATTTATGTTGTGCGCCGCCGCCAGCTCATCGAAATGATTGAAAAGGGTGCCGAGGAAGACCGTTTTGATTTCGTCAAAGATATTTTGATTCGTTACAAAGGGATGAAACGTATTTTTGGTTACAAATTAAAAGATTATTGGAGCAATATCGCAACCGTTGAGGATTATTTTAATACAAATATGGATTTCTTAAAGCAGGAAACCAGCGATTTCTTTTTCCGTCAATATCCGGATATTTATTCAAAAGTTGATGATTTACCCCCGGCAAAATACAATTATGGGGCTCATATCAAAAATAGTTTGATTTCCAGCGGTTGTATTATTAACGGCACGGTTGAAGATTCGGTCATCTTCAAAAAATCATTTATCGGAAATAACTGTTATATCAAAAATTCGATTATTCTTAATGATGTTTATATTGGGGACAATACCCATATTGAAAACTGTATCGTGGAAAGCCGTGATACTATCCGGGCGAACTCTTATCATAAAGGGGAAGATGGAATTAAAATTGTAATTGAAAAAAATGACAGATATGTCATATAAAAAAGGCCGCCCGGCGGCGAATGCTTCACATTCTTGTTTAAATATTACGTAACAGCGTATTAATATTAAATAACAAGCCTGTCAAACGATTTAGTCTTAGTCGTTTTGATATAAGCAACTAACAATCATTGATGAAAGTCACTTATGTGTGCTTTCATACATTGCAGAGGGAGGTTATAGCATGCAAATTACAGACGTACGCGTGCGAAAGATCACTAAGGAAGGTAAGATGAGGGCTATTGTATCTATAACCATTGACGATGTGTTTGTGATACACGACATTAAAGTGATTGAAGGCGAAAAGGGAATGTTTATCGCAATGCCAAGTAAACAATCGGCTGACGGTGAATACCGGGATATTGCTCACCCGATTAATTCAGAAACCCGGGAGAAAATCCAGCGGATTATTCTGGAAAGTTATGAGCGGGCATTATTATTGCCGGACAACGTTAACTAGTATTACAGCGCAGGTTTTACCTGAACTGTAACAAAAAAATGCACACGAATCGCCTTAAATGCGATTTGGCGCTTGTACAAGGCATTGGAGCAACTTTTGGGTTGCTCCTTTTTGGGTTCATTTGGAACTTGACAATAAGCCGCTGTCACTTTATGATAACTGATAGAGACTTATGAGGATAGTATGAAGAGATTTTCTAAGTTTGTGTTCAACAAAATCTAGCCTCGCTTCGCGAGTGCTCTTCATACGGGAAGAATGTCGTAAACTCCATTCTTCCGGAACTTTAATAATACATATACATAGAAAGGCAAGGAAATTATGAAAATTGCAAGAACCTCAATATGGTTGTTTATTTTGGGCGTAATCGTCCTTTTGGTAGCGACCAACAGTATTTACACCCTTGACGAACAGCATGCCGCCGTAGTTACGACATTTGGCAAACCGGCCGTCATATCAACCCCGGGTATCAAGTTTAAGATTCCTTTGGTGCAAAGAGTCGAAAAAATCAATACAACAACCAGAGAAATCGCGATCGGTTTTAATGAAGTAACCGGTCAGAGTATCAATGAAGAATCAGTTATGATTACGGCTGATTACAACTTTATTAATGTCGATTTTATTATTATTTATCAGGTTTCCGACCCGTTGAAATTTGCTTATGTCGCCGAGAACCCGATTCTGGTAATGAAAAACATTGCCCAGAACTGTATCCGTTCGGTAATCGCTTCATATCCGATTGATGCTGTCCTTACGGTTGGAAAGGGTGAGATTCAAACTAATATCAGAGATATGTTGTTTGAAAAAGTTAATTACCACGACCTTGGCATCATTGTCCGCAATGTTACAATTCAAGATGCCGAACCGCCAACAGAAGAGGTTAAGGTTGCTTTCAAAGGCGTTGAAGATGCCCGTCAGAACATGGATGAATTTATCAACAAAGCTAATGAATATGTTAATGCAGTTATTCCCGAAGCCCGGGCAAATGTTGACCGGACAATCAGAGAAGCGGAATCATCACGGGCTCAGCGTATTGCGGAAGCAAACGTTGAAGTGGCCAAATTTAATGCAATGTATGAGGAATATTTGAAATTCCCCGAAATGACAAAGAAGCGGATGTTCTATGAAGCAATGGAAACTATTTTGCCGCATATGAAGGTCGTTATCATGAATGATGATGGTGTCACCGAAACTATTCTTCCGCTTGATTCATTTGTTAATACCGGCAATAACACCACAACCAATGATTTTACCGCAAATGATTAGAAAGTGCCGCAAAGGGCGGCAAATGCGCCCGCGAATAGGAGATTATATATTATGGAAGAAAGATTTGTCAAAAACAAAGATGTAACATTTAAAGATAATGGAAACCCCAAAAAATTCCGTCTGGCATTTTCCGACTGGCTCCTTATCATTATGGCAATTGCTTTATTTTTCTTTTTGTCATCGGCAGTTGTTACCAGACAGGATGAGTTCAGTGTGGTTTTACAGTTCCGTGAAATCGTCCGTGTAATTGATGAGCCGGGCTTGAATTTCAAGATACCATTTATTCAAGTGGTTGAAAAGCGGGAACAAAAAGTCCTCTTTTATGATTTGCCGCGTTCCGAAGTTATTACATCCGACAAAAGGACGATGATAGTTGACAGTTATGTGTTGTGGCGGATTGCCGACCCGGTTCGTTATTATCAAGAATTGAGCGGGCTTAAAGTGCAGGCCGAAGGACGTATTGATACAGTAGTTTATAACGCAATCAAGAATACTATTTCCAGTATGACCCAGGAAGAGGTTATCGTTTCGCGTGACGGAAATGTTAGTGTCACCCAGCTTGAACTTGATTTGGATGCAATACTTTTAGAAGCTACTGATGATGATTTGCTCATTCCTACCGGTGATGTCGAAATCAAATCATTAACGCAGGAAATATCCTCGAACCTGATTCCCGTAAGTGATTATGGGATTGATATTATTACGGTTGAAGTTAAAGCGCTTGACCTTCCTGATTCCAATCGGGTGGCAGTTTATAACCGGATGATATCCGAGCGGGAAAGAGTCCGGACATTGTATATATCTGAAGGTGAATCGCAAGCACAAATGATTAGGAACCAGGCGGATAAAGAAGTAAGCGTTATGCTTTCCGAAGCAAGATCCGATGCGGCAAAGATTATCGCTGACGGTGAGGCAGAATATATGCGGATTCTTTCAACGGCATACAATGATATGTCAAGAGGTGAGTTTTATGAGTTCGTCCGTGCCCTTGAAGCGGGTAAACTTGCTTACCGGAATAACCGCGGTAATATTTTGATGTTGGATAAAGATTCACCGCTGGCACGTATTTTTTACAATTTTTCGCTAAATAATAACTTGACAGTAGAATAAATCTATGCTAAATTTATAAAGCCGAAGACAGCAGGCCCCATTTTATGGGTTAAAGGTAGTGCCGCCCGCCGAGGAAAGTTATTTTTGCTTACCATGTCTGTCTTTGCGTTGCAAAGGCAGACTTTTCGGTTTTATAATCATGAGTAAGGAAGACGAAAGAGATACTTTATCTGACTTACGGAGATAAACAAAATCTAATAAGGAGGAAAAAAATGGCAAAAGTTGAAGAAAAACAACCAATCGTAGCGGAAATCGCTGAGCAAATAAAAGATGCCCAATCAGTAGTATTAGTTGATTACCGCGGTCTTACCGTGGAACAAGATACGAATCTGCGCCGGCAGCTTCGTGCCGCAGGGATTACTTACAAAGTTTACAAGAACACAATGATGAACTTTGCTTTCAAAGGAACGGCTTTTGAAGGTCTGACACCTTTTCTTGAAGGGCCAAGCGCAATCGCTATTTCCAATGACGATGCAACCGCCCCCGCCAGATTATTGGTGAAACTGACAAAAGAAGCACCAAAGCTCGAAATGAAAGCCGGTATTATCGAAGGTGTAGTTTATGATGCGGCCGGTGTTATTGAAATTGCGAAAATCCCTTCCCGCGAAGAACTTATCTCGAAATTACTTGGCAGCTTACAGAGCCCGATTACCAATTTCGCCCGCGTATTGAATCAAATCGCTGAAAAAGGCGGCCCCGGAAACTGTGAAGCAGCCCCTGCCGCCGAAGCGGAAGCAGCCGTTGCCGCCGAAGCGGAAGCAGCCGTTGCTACCGAGGCCCCGGAAGCACCCGTAGCCGAAGAAGCCCCGGAAGCCCCTGCGGAAGCACCCGTAGCTGAAGAAGCCCCGGCTACCGAAGCCCCGGCAGAATAACAAATTAAAATTTACTCGTACAATTCAATTTATTAATGGAGGATATAAAAATGGCAAAGTTAACAGCCCAAGAACTAATTGATGCAATCAAAGAATTAACCGTGCTTGAACTTAATGATTTAGTCAAGGCATGTGAAGAAGAATTTGGCGTATCTGCTGCTGCCGGCGTTATTGTCGCCGCTGCTGGTGATGCCGGCCCCGTTGAAGAAGAAAAAACTGAATTTGATGCCGAGCTTACCGAAGTTGGCCCGAATAAAGTTAAAGTTATTAAAGTTGTCCGCGAAATCACCGGCCTTGGTTTGAAAGAAGCCAAAGATTTAGTTGACACCGCTCCGAAGATGGTTAAAGAAGCTGTCTCCAAAGCTGAAGCTGAAGATATCAAAACCAGAATCGAAGCTGAAGGCGCGAAAGTTACCCTTAAATAATTATTAAAAAGACTTCCTTACAAAAGCTTGGGTTATTATGCCTAGGCTTTTTATGTACAGAGCCGCGTAATGAAATTTTTGCCTGAACACTCGATTTCAGGAATGAATCCTGAATCTCGTAGGCAAACGCAGCTCGCACAGCGGGTATGAGGCTAAGAGAGTGCCTCATCCCCGGTTTATATGAAATTAATAAAAGTTTTAGTTGACACCAATCTACCATCTGTAGTAGAATGGTTATTGCGCTATTTATGTGCTGACATGCTATTTGTGTGCAAAAATATGAAAATAGCAACGCAAAATTCCTTTAAATCAACAAAAATCAAAGAACGGGGTGAAATCTAAATGGTCAGAAACCGAATACGTCCCATTGCCGCCGGCAAAAACACTCGGATGAGTTATTCTCGACAAAAAGAAGTATTAGAAATGCCGAACCTCATTGAAGTTCAAAAAGATTCCTACAACTGGTTCCTAACTGATGGCCTGCGGGAAGTATTTGATGACATTTCACCTATCGCTGACTACAGTGGGCATCTTAGCCTCGAATTCGTCGATTTTGAATTATGCAGAAAAGATGTGAAGTATTCGATTGAGAAATGCAAAGAAAGGGATGCGACCTATGCGGCTCCGCTTAAGGTAAAAGTCCGCCTTAATAATAAGGAAAAAGATGAAATAAAAGAATACGATATCTTTATGGGTGACCTTCCTTTGATGACTGAAACCGGTACCTTTGTAATTAATGGTGCGGAACGGGTTATCGTTAGCCAGTTAGTTCGTTCGCCCGGTATTTATTATTCTATTAGTTACGACAAAGTTGGTAAAGAACTCTTTTCCGCAACCGTTATCCCCAACCGCGGTGCCTGGTTAGAGTACGAAACTGATTCCAATGATATTTTTTATGTCCGGGTTGACCGGACCAGAAAAGTACCGATTACCGTACTGCTTAGGGCGATTGGCCTTGGCACCAACGACGAAATCCGCGAATTGTTCGGTGACGAGCCGAAAATCGAAGCAAGTTTTGTCAAGGATATTGCCGAGAACTATCAGGAAGGCCTCTTAGAGCTTTACAAAAAGATTCGTCCCGGTGAGCCGCTTAGTGTTGAAAGCGCCGAGAGCTTGATTCATTCAATGTTCTTTGACCCGCGCCGTTACGACTTAGCCCGGGTTGGACGATACAAATTCAATAAAAAACTTGCTTTCCGTAACCGGATCCGCAAGATGACCTTAGCTGAAGACGTAGTGGACATGAATACCGGTGAGATTCTGGCGGCCGCCGGGACGGTTATTGATGCCGAGCTTGCTGATGCAATCCAAAATGCAGCCGTTCCCGGTGTATTGATTCAAACCGAAGAGAGAAATGTCCGGATTTTGTCAAATATGATGGTTGACCTCGCTCATTATGTTGATTGCAACCCTCGTGATTTTGGCATTCATGAATGGGTATATTGGCCGGTATTATCACAAATCCTTGAAGAGTTTGGTGATGATATGGATGCTTTAGGTGAAGCCCTGAAAAAGAATGTTCATGAGCTTGTACCGAAGCATATTACAAAAGAAGATATTATTGCTTCGATAAACTATAATATTCATTTAGAGTATGGCATTGGCAATGATGATGATATTGACCACCTTGGCAACCGCCGTATCCGTGCGGTTGGCGAGCTGTTACAGAATCAATACCGCATTGGCCTTTCACGCTTGGAAAGAGTAGTCCGTGAGCGGATGACGACCCATGATGCCGATGAGATTACCCCCCAGGCTCTAATCAATATCAAACCGGTGCAGGCATCGGTCAAAGAGTTTTTTGGTTCGTCTCAATTGTCGCAGTTTATGGATCAGAATAACCCGCTTGGTGAACTGACCCACAAACGCCGGCTTTCAGCCTTAGGCCCCGGTGGTTTGTCCCGTGACCGGGCCGGTTTTGAAGTTCGTGACGTTCATTACTCACATTATGGCAGGATGTGCCCGATTGAAACACCGGAAGGCCCCAACATTGGTTTGATTAACTCACTTGCTTCTTATGCCCGGATTAACGAATATGGTTTTGTTGAAGCACCTTACCGCAAAATCGACAAAACAGATCCGGAAAACCCGATTGTTACTGACGAAGTCGAATATATGACGGCGGATGAAGAAGATAATCACCATGTGGCACAGGCGAATGAATTACTTGATGACAAAGGGCATTTTGTCAGAAACAATGTCGCCGGCCGTTATATGGATGAAACCAGTGAATATCCCAAAGAAATGTTTGATTATATGGACGTTTCGCCGAAAATGGTTTTCTCGGTTGCAACCGCCTTGATTCCTTTCTTAGAAAATGACGATGCAAACCGGGCTTTGATGGGCTCGAACATGCAACGTCAGGCCGTTCCGTTACTCAAGACCGAATCTCCGGTGGTTGGTACCGGAATGGAGCCGAAAGCGGCAGTTGACTCCGGAGTATGCGTTTTAGCAGAAAAAGATGGAAAAGTTACTTATATCAGTGCTGACGAGATTAGAGTCACTTGTGACGACGGCGAAAAAATGATTTACAAGCTTAACAAATTCCACCGCAGCAATCAAAGTAACTGCTATAATCAAAAGCCGATTGTATTTAAAGGCGACACTATCAAGAAAGGTGAAGTAATCGCCGATGGCCCTTCCACCGCTGATGGTGAATTGGCATTGGGCAAAAACCCCTTGATTGGTTTTATGACTTGGGAAGGCTTTAACTATGAAGATGCAGTTTTATTAAGTGAAAGTCTGGTTCAAGATGATGTATATACCTCGGTTCATATTGAAGAATATGAAGCCGAAGCCCGCGATACGAAATTAGGCCCTGAAGAGATTACCCGTGACGTTCCCGGGGTTGGTGATGAAGCGCTGAAAGACCTTGATGAAGACGGTATTATCCGGATTGGTGCGGAAGTCCGCGCCGGTGATATTCTGGTCGGAAAAGTTACCCCGAAAGGTGAAACCGAACTGACTGCTGAAGAACGTTTGTTACGGGCCATCTTTGGCGAAAAAGCCCGCGAAGTCCGTGATACCTCTTTGAAAGTACCCCACGGTGAATATGGTATTGTTGTTGATGCCAAAGTTTTCACCCGCGAAAATGGTGATGAACTTTCACCGGGTGTTAACCAGGCAGTCCGGATATATATTGCCCAGAAACGGAAAATCTCCGTTGGTGACAAAATGGCTGGCCGTCATGGAAACAAAGGGGTAGTATCCCGTGTCCTTCCGGTCGAAGATATGCCTTACTTGCCAAATGGCCGTCCCCTTGATATCGTTCTTAACCCTCTTGGCGTGCCCTCGCGGATGAATATCGGACAGGTACTTGAGATTCACTTGTCCCTTGCCGCCAAAGCCCTTGGTTTTAACGTTGCCACCCCCGTATTTGACGGTGCCAACGAAAATGATATTATGGATACCCTTGATATGGCAAATGATTATGTAAATCTTGAATGGGAAGAATTTTCGAAAATCCATAAAGCTTCCTTACTTCCGGATGTTTATGAATATTTGTCCAAAAACCGCAGCCACCGTGAATTATGGAAAGGTGTCCCGATTTCCCGCGACGGAAAAGTCCATCTTCGTGACGGGCGGACCGGTGAAGGTTTTGACGGGGAAGTAACGATTGGCCATATGCATTATTTGAAGCTCCATCACTTGGTTGATGACAAAATCCATGCCCGTTCCACCGGTCCTTATTCGCTGGTTACTCAGCAGCCGCTTGGCGGAAAAGCCCAGTTCGGCGGGCAGCGTTTCGGAGAAATGGAAGTTTGGGCCCTGGAAGCTTATGGCGCTTCTTATACCCTTCAGGAAATTTTAACAGTTAAATCCGATGATGTTATCGGCCGGGTTAAGACCTATGAGGCAATTATCAAAGGTGACAATATTCCTGAGCCGGGCGTTCCGGAATCTTTCAAGGTATTACTTAAGGAATTACAGTCACTCGGGCTTGATGTCAAAGTTCTTCGTGATGACAATAGTGAGGTCGAAATCAAGGAAACGATTGATTACGGTGAAAGTGATTACCGCTATGAAATCGAAGGAAACGGCCCCAATTACGAATATGAGAAAGAATCCCTTGCATCAATGGGTTATCACAAACAAGAGTTTGATGAAGACAGCGGTGAGTTAGTTGATACCGAAGATGAGGAAGAATTAGAAGAAGGCGATATGGATTTTTCCGAATTGGCCATTGAGTTAGAAGAAGCCTAGAGTAAACAGAAGTATTGAGATAATAACTCAAAGTCAGTACTGTAACCAGCGAAAGGAGTTCTATAAATGTCAGAAACAAAGCAAGAATTATATCAACCCATGACTTTCGATGCGATTCGGATTGGGTTGGCAGCTCCGGAGAAAATTCGTGAATGGTCTCGTGGCGAAGTATTAAAGCCAGAAACAATCAACTACCGCACCTTAAAACCGGAAAAAGAAGGCCTTTTCTGTGAAAAGATTTTCGGCCCTAGCAAAGACTGGGAATGCCATTGCGGTAAATATAAGAAAATTAGATATAAAGGCGTTATTTGTGACCGTTGTGGTGTTGAAGTGACCAAAGCTACCGTCCGCCGCGAGCGGATGGGCCATATTGAACTTGCCGCCCCGGTTTCACATATTTGGTATTTTAAAGGAATCCCTAGCCGGATGGGTCTGATTCTTGATTTATCCCCTCGTGTACTAGAGAAAGTTCTTTATTTCGCGAACTATATTGTTTTGGATAAAGCTGATTCAAACCTTGAATACAAACAAGTTTTGACCGAAAAAGAATATCAGGAAGCCCGTGAGGCATATGGCAACAAATTCCGGGTTGGAATGGGTGCCGAAGCGGTTAAAGAGCTTCTCCAGGCGATTGACCTTGAAGGCGAAGCAGAAGAATTGCGGGTTGGCCTTAAAGAGTCAACCGGTCAAAAACGAGCCCGGATTATCAAAAGAATGGAAGTTGTTGAAGCTTTCCGCGAGTCCGGCAACCAGCCCGAATGGATGATTATGGATGCGATTCCGGTTATCCCCCCTGATTTACGCCCGATGGTTCAATTGGACGGCGGCCGTTTTGCGACCTCCGACCTTAATGATTTATACCGCCGGATTATTAACCGTAATAACCGGCTTAAGCGTTTGCTTGAACTTGGCGCACCGGATATCATTGTCCGCAATGAAAAACGGATGCTGCAAGAAGCGGTAGATGCCTTAATTGACAATGGCCGCCGCGGGCGCCCCGTTACCGGCCCCGGAAACCGTGCCCTTAAGTCTTTATCCGATATGCTTAAAGGTAAATCCGGCCGCTTCCGTCAGAACTTACTTGGAAAAAGGGTTGACTATTCCGGACGTTCGGTTATTGTTGTCGGCCCGGAATTGAAAATATACCAATGCGGCCTGCCGAAAGAAATGGCGATTGAGCTGTTTAAACCTTTCGTTATGAAAGAATTAGTCGGCCGGGGCATTTCCCAAAATATCAAAAATGCCAAGAAATTGGTTGAACGCCTTGATGCCCAGGTATGGGACGTTTTAGAAGATGTTATTACCGAACATCCGGTTATGCTTAACCGTGCCCCGACCTTGCACCGCCTTGGAATCCAGGCTTTTGAACCGGTTTTGGTTGAAGGTAAAGCGATAAAATTGCATCCCTTGGTATGTACCGCTTTTAATGCCGACTTTGACGGCGACCAGATGGCAGTGCATTTACCACTTTCCGTTGAAGCGCAGGCCGAATGCCGCTTTCTGCTGCTTTCACCGAATAACCTGTTAAAACCGTCAGATGGCGGCCCCGTTGCTGTTCCGTCACAGGATATGGTTCTTGGTATTTATTA
Organism: Lachnospiraceae bacterium; assembly: GCA_009780115.1. Classification (GTDB taxonomy): domain Bacteria; phylum Bacillota; class Clostridia; order Lachnospirales; family Lachnospiraceae; genus UBA935. The sequence goes on along the minus strand of WRAQ01000019.1, from coordinate 11,847 downwards.
TCTGACCCAGGAGCGCCCCGGTTCATTAGGTGAAGGAAATTGTTATAAAGATGTTAATGAAGCAATTATGGCTTATGAAAACGGCCATTGCTCACTACATGCCCGGATAAAAGTAAAGGCAAGCCGGCATAATAATAAGGGAGAATTAATAACAGGTGTTATTGAATCGACCCTAGGCCGCTTTTTGTTTAATGAAATCCTGCCTCAAGATTTAGAATTTGTTGACCGTAATGACCCGGCGCAATTATTGCTTCCGGAAATTGATTTCCATGTTACCCGTAAACAACTTAAGCAGATTCTGGAAAAAGTTATTAATACGCATGGCGCATCAAAGACTGCGGAAGTTCTTGACCAAATTAAATCAATGGGTTACAAATATTCTACCCAGGCCGCAATGACCGTTTCCGTTTCCGACATGATTGTGCCGGAAAAAAAGGAAAAGTTGCTTGAAGAAGCCCAGGCGACCGTTGACCGGATTTCGCAAAACTACCGGCGCGGATTGGTAACAGAAGAAGAACGTTATCGTACCGTTGTTGAAACTTGGAGTGAAGCAGATAAAGAGCTGACCGAGCTTTTGATGGAAGGTTTAGATGAATACAACTCCATCTTTATGATGGCTGACTCCGGTGCCCGTGGTTCAAACCAGCAGATCAAACAGCTTGCCGGAATGCGTGGCTTGATGTCTGATACATCAGGCCGAACAATTGAACTTCCGATTAAATCAAATTTCCGGGAAGGGCTTGACGTTCTTGAATATTTTATGTCAGCTCACGGGGCGCGTAAAGGTTTGTCCGATACCGCACTTAGAACTGCTGACTCCGGTTATCTTACCCGCCGGATGGTTGACGTCTCGCAGGATTTGATTATCCGTGAAGTTGACTGTATGAATCCGGAAGAGGAAATCGGCGGAATCAGAGTCAAAGCCTTTATGGATGGCAAAGAAGTAATTGAAGAATTACAGGCCCGTATTGTAGGACGTTATAGCTGTGAAGATATTTATGATGCTGACAAAAACTTGATTGTCGGATATAATCGTATGATTACCCCTAGCCGGGCAAGCCGGATTATTGATAAGGGCGTAGATGAAAAAGGAAAACCAATTGAATCAGTAAAAATCAGGACGATTTTGACCTGTCGTTCCCGTGTTGGAATCTGTGCGAAATGTTATGGTGCCAACATGGCGACCGGCGAAGCGGTTCAGGTTGGTGAAGCGGTTGGTATTATCGCCGCTCAATCGATTGGTGAACCGGGTACCCAGTTGACGATGCGTACTTTCCATACCGGTGGTGTTGCCGGTGACGATATTACCCAAGGTTTGCCTCGGGTTGAGGAATTATTTGAAGCCCGTAAACCTAAAGGTTTGGCAATTATTGCTGAATTTGGCGGTGTAGCTTCTATCAAAGATACTAAGAAAAAGCGGGAGGTTATCATCACCAACGAAGAAAACGGTGAATCGAAGAGTTATTTGATTCCTTATGGCTCCCGGATTGCGATAATGGATGGTGATATTATGGAACCCGGTGATGAACTCACCGAAGGTAGCGTAAACCCTCATGATTTGCTGAAAATCAAAGGTATCCGCTCGGTTCAGGATTATATGATTCGTGAAGTTCAGCGGGTTTACCGCTTACAAGGTGTTGATATTGCCGACAAACATATCGAGGTTATTGTCCGTCAGATGCTCAAAAAAGTGCGGATTGAAAATAACGGTGACTCCGATTTATTACCAGGTACCTTAGTTGATGTGCTTGAGTATGAAGATATCAATGCAAAACTGTTCGCTGAGGGCTTAGAGCTGGCCGATGGAAAACAAGTTATGCTTGGGATTACCAAAGCAGCCCTTGCAACTAATTCTTTCCTTTCGGCGGCATCTTTCCAGGAGACTACCAAGGTTCTCACTGAAGCTGCTATCAAAGGAAAAGTTGACCCGCTAATCGGACTCAAGGAAAATGTTATTATCGGCAAACTTATTCCGGCCGGAACCGGAATGAAGCGCTATCGTAATACTGCTTTAAATACAGACTTGATGTTGCAAAACACCATCAAAACGCGGAAAAAAACTTTCCCGCCCATCGAAATTCCGGAAGAAGAATATGACGAAGATGAAGATGAGTTCATGGAAGATGAATTAATTGAAGATTTCGGCGATGAAGATTATACCGATGAAAATTTTGATGATGAAGTAGCAGAAGATTTATAACACAGAATCCGTGTATGACCTCTCTGCACTTCGGCCGCAGACACGCTTTCGCTCGATGTAAAACGTAGCGGTCACTAAGGCGGCATAGTACGCCACCAAGTGCCGACGTTTTCCAACGGTCTGCTTGCGAAGTCAGAAGGTCACTCACGACCAAGTGTTTTAAATATAAAAACTAAGAAAAGGAGGTAAAACTGAATGCCAACATTTAACCAGTTAGTCAGAAAGGGTCGCCAGACTTCTGTCAAGAAGTCAACTGCACCGGCACTGCAAAAAAGCGTTAATTCACTGCGCAAGAAGACCATTGAAGCTTCTTCCCCGCAGAAACGCGGTGTTTGTACAGCAGTTAAAACAGCTACCCCGAAGAAGCCGAACTCGGCACTGCGGAAAATTGCCAGAGTCCGTTTAAGCAACGGAATCGAAGTTACCAGCTATATTCCCGGTGAAGGCCACAACTTGCAAGAGCATAGCGTGGTTCTGATCAGAGGCGGCAGGGTTAGAGACTTACCCGGTACAAGGTATCATATCATTAGAGGTACCCTCGATACCGCCGGTGTCGCTAACAGACGGCAGGCTCGTTCCAAATATGGTTCAAAGAGACCGAAAGCCGCGAAATAATTAAGTTACTCACTGCTTCGCAGTTAAAAGTAACGTAATTAATGACTACTTGCTTTTATTGAAACTAATAAAGTGTTGGATTTTGTTTTACCATTATCCGGCATAACACATTAGTATTAACGTAAAATGTGAGTACCTGTGATTTATTGGACATTTACAGTTCAGCCATAGCTCGGTTTTATAAAACAAAATCTCGCTAAGGCAGAACGCCATATAAAATTTACTCGGTAAATGATTGCGTAAGCAAGCTTTCGCATTATTACCTCCCAAATTTTGCATGGCTGAACTGTAATATAAATAAGGAGGGAAGAACGTGCCACGTAAAGGACATATACCCAAACGAGATATCTTAGCGGATCCTTTGTACAATGATAAGGTCGTCACCAAATTAATCAACAACATCATGTTGGATGGTAAAAAAGGTGTTGCCCAAAAGATTGTCTATGGAGCATTCGCGAAAGTTGAAGCCAAGGCGGGAAAACCGGCCCTTGAAGTATTTGAAGCGGCAATGACTAACATCATGCCGGCCCTTGAGGTAAAAGCCCGCCGTATCGGCGGTGCCACCTATCAAGTACCGATTGAGGTCCGGGTTGACAGACGTCAGGCTTTAGCACTTAGGTGGTTGACCTCGTTTTCACGGAAACGCGGGGAAAAGACAATGGAAGATCGTTTAGCAAATGAGATCGTCGATGCGTCAAACAATACCGGTGCCGCTGTAAAGCGTAAAGAAGATATGCACAAAATGGCCGAAGCGAACAAAGCTTTTGCCCACTATCGTTTCTAAATTTACAGAGCCGCGATTTGAAGTTTTTGCCTTATACACTCGGATATCGGGAGTGAATCCCGAATCCTCGAAGGCAAACGCGACTCGCACAGCGGGTATGGGTGACCTCATACCCGATATAAAGTTTTTAGGAGGACTTAAATTTTGGCTGGAAGAGAATATCCGCTGGAGAGGACCAGAAACATTGGTATTATGGCCCATATCGATGCCGGTAAGACGACTCTGTCAGAACGGATCCTGTTTTATACCGGGGTAAATTACAAACTCGGTGATACCCATGAAGGCACAGCCACCATGGACTGGATGGAACAGGAGCAGGAAAGAGGGATTACCATCACATCAGCGGCAACCACATGTCACTGGACTTTGCAAGAAAATGCCAAAGCCAAACCGGGCGCACCCCCGCATCGAATTAATATTATCGATACTCCCGGACACGTAGACTTTACTGTTGAAGTAGAGCGGTCATTGCGTGTACTTGACGGTGCAGTCGGTGTATTTTGTGCAAAAGGCGGAGTAGAACCACAATCAGAAAATGTATGGCGCCAAGCCGATACCTATAATGTCCCGCGAATGGCTTTTATCAATAAGATGGACATTTTGGGTGCCGATTTTTATGGTGCTGTCGGACAAATTAAAACTAAATTAGGTAAAAACACCATTATCCTGCAAATACCGATTGGTAAAGAAGACAGCTTTAAAGGTGTCGTTGACCTGTTTGAAATGAAAGCTTATATTACGAATGACGATAAAGGTGAGGACATAAGTGTTATCGATATTCCGGCAGAACTTTTAGACGAAGCGGAAACCTATCGTGCCGAACTTATCGAAAAAATATGTGAGCTTGATGATGACCTGATGACGATGTATTTGGAAGAGCAAGAGCCTGGTTTGGAAGAGCTTAAGGCGGCTTTAAGGAAAGGGACCTGCGAGTGCCGGTGTATCCCGGTTTGTTGCGGAACGGCTTATCGTAACCGCGGCGTGCAGAAGCTTCTTGATGCAATCCTTGAGTTTATGCCATCCCCGACCGATATTGCTTCGATTCAAGGGGTAGACCTTGACGGCAATCCTGTTGAAAGGCATTCATCAGATGAAGAACCCTTTTCAGCCCTTGCATTCAAGATTATGACCGACCCTTTTGTCGGCAAACTGGCTTTCATCCGGGTTTATTCCGGAACAATGGACTCCGGTTCTTATGTTTTAAATGCATCAAGGGGTAAAAAAGAGCGGGTTGGCCGTATCCTTCAGATGCACGCCAACAAACGTGAAGAAATAAGCAAAGTTTATTCCGGGGATATCGCCGCGGCAGTTGGTTTCAAATCAACCACTACCGGTGATACAATCTGTGATGAGAGTTCCCCGGTTATTTTGGAATCAATGGAATTTCCGGAGCCGGTTATCGAACTTGCAATTGAACCGAAAACCAAAATCGGGCAACAAAAAATGGGTGAAGCCCTGGCGAAACTTTCGGAAGAAGACCCTACTTTTAGAGCTCATACCAATCCCGAAACCGGGCAGACTATTATCGCCGGAATGGGCGAACTCCATCTCGAGATAATCGTTGATCGTCTTTTGCGCGAGTTCAAGGTAGAAGCCAATGTTGGTGCCCCGCAAGTTGCTTACAAAGAATCGTTTACAAACGAAGTTGAAGTTGATTCAAAATATGCCAAGCAGTCCGGCGGCCGCGGCCAATATGGCCATTGTAAAGTCCGCTTTGCCCCGATGGATGCTAATGGTGAAGAACTGTTCAAGTTCGAATCCAGTGTTGTTGGCGGTGCGATTCCCAAGGAATATATTCCGGCGGTCGGCCGTGGTATCGAAGAAGCAACCAAAGCCGGTATCCTGGGCGGTTATCCCGTTGTTGGTGTTTATGCCAATGTATACGATGGCACCTATCATGATGTTGATTCATCAGAGCTTGCTTTCCATATCGCCGGTTCCCTTGCATTCAAGGATGCGATGAAAAAAGCAGGTGCGGTATTACTTGAGCCGATTATGAAAGTTGAAGTAACGATGCCGGAAGAATATATGGGTGATGTTATCGGTGATATGAACTCCCGGCGCGGGCGGATTGAAGGAATGGACGATATCAGCGGCGGCAAAATGGTCAGAGGTTTCGTACCCCTTTCCGAAATGTTTGGTTATGCGACTGACCTGCGAAGCAAGACCCAAGGCCGCGGAAACTACTCAATGTTCTTTGAAAAGTACGAGCAAGTACCGAAGAGCATTCAAGAGAAGGTTTTATCGGTGAAATCTTTTTAAATTAGACGGTATTTGTATTGATTATTAAAGATTTAGCTTGAAAATATTGGAAATATCTAATATAATCAATAGTGCCGATTCAATTTTATGAAAAAGTAATTTAAAACTAATATTATGCAAATCATTAAGGAGGACTTTAGAAATGGCTAAAGCGAAATTTGAACGTAACAAACCCCATTGTAATATTGGGACCATTGGTCACGTTGACCATGGAAAAACCACTTTAACTGCTGCTATTACCAAAACTCTGCATCAGAGACTCGGCACTGGCGAAGCAGTAGCATTTGACAAAATCGACAAAGCACCGGAAGAAAAAGAGAGAGGTATCACCATCTCTACTTCCCACGTAGAATATGAATCAACTAATCGTCACTATGCACACGTTGACTGCCCCGGACATGCTGACTATGTTAAGAACATGATTACCGGTGCGGCTCAAATGGACGGCGCAATTCTCGTAGTTGCTGCTACCGACGGTGTTATGGCTCAAACTAAAGAGCATATCCTTTTATCCCGTCAGGTTGGTGTTCCTTACATCGTTGTTTTCATGAACAAATGTGATGCGGTTGATGATCCGGAATTACTTGAACTTGTTGATATGGAAATCCGTGAACTGCTTAGCGAGTATGATTTCCCCGGTGATGACACCCCGATTATCCAAGGTTCAGCCCTCAAAGCATTAGAAGATCCGTCCGGCGAATGGGGCGACAAGATTCTTGAACTGATGGAAGCGGTTGACTCATGGATTCCGGACCCTCAACGTGACAAGGACAAGCCTTTCCTTATGCCGGTTGAAGACGTATTCTCAATTACCGGCCGTGGTACTGTTGCAACCGGAAGAGTTGAAGCCGGTGTCTTGAAAGTATCAGAAGAAGTCGAAATCATTGGTATCAAAGAAGAAACCAGAAAAGTTGTTTGTACCGGTATCGAAATGTTCCGCAAACTGCTTGATGATGCTCAAGCGGGCGACAACATCGGCGCACTGCTTCGTGGTGTAGCAAGGGATGAAATCGAGCGTGGACAAGTTCTGGCAAAACCCGGCTCAATCAAATGCCATACGAAATTCACTGCCCAGGTTTACGTTCTGACCAAAGACGAGGGTGGCCGTCATACACCTTTCTTCAACAACTACCGTCCTCAGTTCTACTTCAGAACTACCGACGTAACCGGCGTTTGCAATCTTCCTGCCGGCGTTGAAATGTGTATGCCCGGCGATAATATCGAAATGACCATCGACCTAATTCACCCCATCGCAATGGATCAAGGTCTTACCTTCGCGATTCGTGAAGGCGGAAGAACCGTTGGTTCAGGCAGGGTCGCAACATTGCTTGATTAATAATCAAACTTGAAATAAAGATAAAGCGCAAGCCTTGGTATAATAAGGGCTTGCGCTTTTTTTCGTGTATTTGATAAAAACCAAAAAACGTAATACAATATATTATATAAATACTCTCAGCATAAAGGAAATGCCTTAAAATGATAATCAGCGCAAGCCGGAGAACAGACATACCCTCATTTTATTCAGACTGGTTTTTTAACCGGGTCAAAGAAGGGTTTGTTCTGGTACGAAATCCAATGAATTTCCACCAAGTAAGTAAAGTAAATTTAAAGCCTGATGTGATAGACGGGATTGTTTTTTGGACGAAAAATCCTTTGCCAATGCTGGATAAAATAGATAAGTTAATTAATTATGTATATTATTTTCAATTTACAATTACCCCATATGGAACTGATATCGAATCGAATCTTCCGCCTAAAACAAGTGATATTTTACAATCATTTAAGTGTCTGGCTGACATAATTGGCCCGGAGCGGGTTATTTGGCGTTACGACCCGATTTTTATCAGCGAAAAATATACATATGATTATCATATTAATGCCTTTGGGAAAATTGCCGATGAATTAAGGGATTATACTAAAAAAGTTACCTTTAGCTTTATTAATAAAGATTATCGCGGTGTAAAGGGTAATATAAAGAAATTGGCATTAAAAGATTTTGACTCCGCCTCCCAAATAAAAATGAGTTCGCAGCTCGCTGAGATAGCAATAACGAATGGTTTAAATATCGATACCTGTGCCGTAGAACTTGACTTAAAACAGTTCGGTATTGAGCCGGCGTGTTGTATAGATGACCGATTGTTTAAGAAACTTCTAGATAGTGGTTTGGATATCGGAAAAGACAAAAATCAGCGCAAAGAGTGCGGGTGTGTGACCAGTATTGATATTGGAATGTACAATACTTGCAAGAATGGCTGCTTATATTGTTATGCGAATTACAATAAACATAATGTTGATATAAACTACGAAAAACATAATTTGCACTCCCCTTTTATTTCCGGTGACACATATGAAAATGACAAAATTTGTATGCGGGAGATAAAGTCTTGCCGTAATGAGCAGATTGAATTATTTTATTAATTTTTTGACTTTCGGTAATAATAGAATACCAAGATTAATTAAAAATTTGACAAAATGTAGATTATTATTGTAGAATCTAAAGAAGTATATAAAAGAATGTAAAAAAATGGAGACCGCGATGAAACGAAAACCAATCGCTTCTATTATAGCTTTAGTATTTGCCGCAATCGTTTTATTATTTCAATTTATGCGAGTCAGTGTTATCAGTGGTGAATTAATATTATTAAGCCATTTACCGATGCTGGCTAGTGAGTCAGCCAGTCTTTTGACAATAATTGAATCGGTGATAGCATTACTCATACCGGCAACCCTAGTTATATTCTGTGTTCTTCTTGTAATTGAAGAATGCCGTAAAGAACCTAATATCATGCGGATAAATACATGCCTTAAACTAATGATTATCCCGATTTCGCTATTTTTAGCTAGTGCAATTCAAAAAACAGCTTATATTTTCTTGTACGAAGGTAAATTTTCAATCGAATATACATGGCTTGAGTTATCAATATCCTCTATTCTTGTTACTGTGTATAGTTTAACTGTTTTTGAGAAAATGAAATCAGGATATTGGCTTGTTTTAGTTTGTTTAGCATTCGTTATTGTTGAAGTTGGGCGCTTAAGTTTCCCCGATGTTTCATATGCTTATGTAATTAACAATAACGTTTATATTTCTGCTTTTACTTCGGCAGCATCATTTTATTTTAGCTACATGTTTTTAGGTTTATCGTTTTTATTATACCACCGAAAGGAAAATATATTTTGACTACTCCGGCTAATTTTGCATAGCAGAGGCTATTGCAGAGAGATATCTTGACATGTTGTACTGGTTCCAATGTCATGCTTTTGAGAGCATAAAACACATGACCTTTTGACCTTGCATCATATGTAATGGCCTTTGCATTCTCCCACTAAAAATCTTAGGAGATGCAAAATGAGCCACTTATTAATATCGCAACAAGAACGAAAGGACGTTCTTAAATTTGCGGCGGAAAAAATTGAATATAGAATAATTCCCAAAGGAGCTTACCGGATTAAACGTAATTGTGCCGGTTGCGGGGAAAAGCGTGATTATGAAAGCACCGGATGTTTCCGCATTAATGCTAATAGTAATAGATTAGATGTTTGGTTAATTTATCAATGCGCTAAATGCAAACATACATATAATCTGACGATTTATGAGAGAATGCGGAGTGAAACATTAAAAGAAACGGAATATCAAAGCTTTTTGGAAAATGATGCAGAGACAGCTTTAAAATACGGCCTGGACAAAAATTTATTTGTAAGAAATAAAGCGGAAATCACTAGCGATGAAGTAAATTATCAATTGCAAAAATTGGGTGATGAAGCTATTGATAAGCTAAGAGAAGCTAAAGTTCAGTTAATAATTCATAACCCTTACCGGCTTAAGCTTAGGACAGAAAAAGTTGTAGCAGAAATTTTTGCTATTTCGCGAAGTAAGGCAAGGAAAATATTAACGGGAGCTAACTCCAAATATATTGGTTTCGAATCAATAATTGAGTTAGAAAAAGTAATGGAGGATAAAGTTGAATCGGGAAAATAAAAGAAAAATGTATGACAAGGATTATTATAAGAAGAATGCTTGTAACGAAAGCTTTAAATGTAAAATTTGCGACCGTATGGTAGTACCGGCAGGAGCGGGAAGCGACCATCGCAACCATTGCCCTAATTGCTTATTTAGCCTGCATATTGATGATGAACCGGGCGACCGTGATGCAGATTGCGGCGGGCATATGGAGCCGATTAGCGTTTGGGTCAAAAAAGGGGGCGAATGGGCGCTTATCCATCGTTGTAAGCATTGTGGGGTTTTAAAGCAAAACCGTATCGCTGCTGATGATAACCCGATGAAACTAATGTCGATAGCATTGAAACCACTAAGCGAGCCGCCTTTTCCGTTGGAGCGGATTCAGGAGTTGACGGCAATGATGGGGGGATGACTTGGCAGAATTAAAGCGAGATCAATGTGCTTCTGTTTGTACAAATTACAGAAATCAAATATTTAATAGATAATATGTAGAAGAAAATAGAAACGAGACGAAAATTGACTAAACCAGTCAACGGACGTCTCTTTTTTGTTCGCTCAATGAACAGCAACACATGTCCTGCTATATACTGGTTATAAACAAGTACACGGAGATTTGCTTTGGGTAAAGGATATTTAAAAGTTCAAACTTTCACGGCTAACGGGGGAGTTGTTTTAGGTAATGTTTCAATTACGGTTTCAAACGAAGATGGTCAAGTTCTTTATGAAGTACAAACAGACGATAAGGGAATGGCGGGGCCGATGGCGCTGGATGCACCGGACAAAATGTATATGGAGGAACCAAACCCGCCGGTGAAACCTTTCGCTACTTACAAACTTATGGCGCGTGCGCCGGGATTCACGACTGTATTATATGAAGACGTAATGATTTTTGATACCTCAACTTCCATTTTGAATATTGAAATGGACCCACTGGTCCTTGGCCAAGAGTTAGTAGTTGAGCGGCGGATAATCAGCGGCCACAAACTTTATGAAACCACAGAACCTCAGCAAGTACAATCAGGTGAAGAAGAAATGTTTCCCGTTGCCCGTATCTTACCGGAGGTAACAATTCCCAATTTTGTCCGTGTTCACCTCGGGCGTGAGGAAAACACAGCCGCACCCACTGTTTCAGTGCCTTATATGACCTATATTAAAAATGTAACTTCTCATGAAATTTTCGATGAATGGCCGGAAGAAGCTATAATAGCCAATGTCTATTGCATTATTTCATTTACATTGAACCGTATTTATACGGAATTTTACCGGAAAAGAGGCCGGAATTATGATATAACCAGTGAGACTTTTATGGATCAAAAATATGTCCATAATGGAGTAATCGGTGCGAGAATAAGTGCAATAGTTGACAAGATTTTTGACAATTATTTGGCGATTATTGGGCATAAAGAACCTTTTCTATCCTTATATAATGATGGTATACGTGTAAATATCCCCGGCCGCCTGTCGCAATGGGGCTCGTTCTATGATGCAAGGGATCGTGGAATGAATGCATGGCAAATTATAAATAAATATTTTAAGCATAATTTGGAATTGCGAATCTGTGAAAACTTCGGCGGGATACTTGATTCCTGGCCCGGTTATACCTTAACTCAGGGGACACGCGGTGATGCTGTCCGTACAATGCAGCTATACCTGAATCGCATTTTGGGGCGGTACACGAATATTATCATCAATCCGGTTGATGGTGTATTTGGGCCGCAAACGACAAACTCTGTCCGCGTATTCCAGGGATTATATAATCTGCCGCAAACAGGCAATATTGACCGTCGGACTTGGTTTGAAATATCACGGATTTATGCAGTTGAAAGAGCATTATGGGAGATGTATAGCGAAGGCCAACGGATTGGAATCGGGCGCGTACCGCCAACTAGAGTTACTCGTATGGGCGATCAGGGTGCCCTGGTAGTCGAGCTTCAATTCCTACTCGATTTTATTGCGATGTATCATAGTGAAATACCATTTGTAGCTCAAACCAGCCGCTTCGATTCATTAACAGATCAGGGTGTCAGG
>WRAQ01000018.1 GCA_009780115.1 Lachnospiraceae bacterium | reverse complement strand
TCGGGAATATAATAAATACCTTCCGGAATATTTAATTCAAGTAATTCTAAAGTTTCCTCGCTAATAAATAGATTGTCAATTGAATAATCTTCTAATGAATCATCAAATTCTAAATCAGAATCTGTCTCTAAATTTTCATCTTAAATTTAACATCCGGCTCTGAATCATCATTATCAACTTCAATAAGTTCAATTTGAGGATTACTTGCTTCTTCACTTAATACATAAAAGGGTGATATATTACCAATCACCAAGGTAAAAATTAAAATTAATGAAATAACTATTTTTCTTTTGTACATACAATTCTCCTTCTATTCATTTTATCCTACTAGACAAACCTTGTTTAAGCATTGATTCTGCAATTTTTATTAGTTCATTTTCTAAATAATTAATCGTCTTTTCTTCTTTATCCGGTTCATTGCATATATATCTAAAAACTAGATAATATGGTATTACGTCTTGATTGAATAAGCTTACATAATTTCCATAACTTTTTTGCGCTACTCCCATAAATTGTAAAACAATTCTTTTGTATTTAAATCCATGATTACTGGCTTCTTGATAAAAAAAACTAGCTTTTGTATTATCATTTAATTCAATTTCTTTTACATGGATATTTTCACCTATCGCATAACCATGTGATAATGAAGTAAATGATATTACCATAACCAAATCTTCTTTTTTTTCTGATAATTCTTTAATTAATCCGTTAGGGAAAATATATTCAAGTACATAACTTCCAAGACCCGAATAACGACCGGCATATAATGTATATCCTTCTGTTATATCAGGATTCAAAGCCGGGTCTATTTCCGGGGTTATATAATCCGGAAGCAAATACTTGCCTTTAGTTGCTTCTTTTAATTCTTCCAAAGTATCAAAATATCGCCGCCTTGGTGAGGGGTGGGCAAATTCAGTAAAACCATAGGAGTAACGATATACCAAACCAAAGATGACTATTCCAACCAGCAAAGCTACTGCTAAAGCTATTAATAAAATCTTGATTATTTTCTTTACCATTATGTATCCTCACAATATCATAACACCTGTTATTTAAATCAAGCTTATACTTCTCCATAAAACCATCATTCATAATAACAAAACACACTTGACTCACCTGACTTTTTTGCTTTCAACTTAATGATATTAATCAAACCTGACCATGACTGTTCTGTGATATCAGGAGCAACTTTAAAAGATACAAAACCCTCACTTATTTCTGTGATGGTTACATTAGTACCGGGAACCGGTTTTGAATTTGCGCTTAATATCGGTTCAATGGTAAAACCACACGCATTAATTAGCTCAAAATCATCGGAATTAAATAATAAATAAAATTCTATCTCATCTAAATCCAGGGCATTTGAAACTGCAAATGGTATTGATATATCATCACCCCTTACACAATTAAGAGTTAAAGATACGAAAGCTGATTCCGGAATAGCTTTGTTTACAGTTACTGTCGCTGTACTGCTAATCGTACTTGCCGTTGTATTGCCATCAACATTATTATTGGTATTAATTACTTCGACATAATAAGAAGCAGTTCCGGCTGAAGTAATTGGAGCATCATAGGTAGAACCAACTGCATTATTTAGTACTACTCCGTCCTTATACCATTGATATGTAAGAGTACCTCCGTCAGTTACATTGGCGGTTACGGAAAGCGGGTGTGTAAGGCCGGTACTCATTTCAAAGGTTATGCTTTCGGGATGGATAACAATAACCGGGGTTTGAGCATCAATAGGAATGATTTCATCAATTACCGCACCGTTTGGATTATCCGGAAGCGGGAAACTTCGCCAATTAAAGTAACCCAATCTGCTATTACTGCCATTACCAAACCGCCATTGTGCGGAATTTCCATTACCCCCGCTCATATTCGCCCTAACCGAAAAAGTAACTTCATCATTAGCCGAGAAATTGATGGCATTTCCTCTTGATAGAAATTTCCCGGTCAGGCTTGAATACGAATCATTGTTGATATTGCCTGATGATGCCGAATTTAATGATAAGCTAAAGGCACCCGAAAAAGCTGTTTTGAATAAATAATTCAAATTTCTGGTATTTCCGGTGATTTCCGGATTCAAAAACATTGCGAAAGGCACGCCTTGCTCAAAATAAGCAAAAGGATAATCACTTGATATTTGAATTTCCCGGTCACTCCTTGCGGGGCCAAGTTCCCCGGTACCGCCAATTTTCAAAGTCAGGCTTTCTCTAAGGGAATAGATAGTTGCGATATGGGTATTACCGGTACGGGCAGACCAGATGATTCCGTCACTATTGGTGATATCCTGATTGTCGGAAGTATCAATAATGCTTGGTTTAGCATTAAACCCAATCAGATAAATTTGGTATTTATAAATTTCCGGATTGCCTATGTTACCTCCTGTATTTGCCCTTACGGCCATAGTCAGACTGAATATCAATAATGATGTTATTAATAAAATAGCGGTGATGGATGTGGTTTTCTTAAGTATTTTATTCATATAATCCTCCTTTGTTTATAGATTTAAAAACAAATCTACACAATCATTCCTTCCTATCAATGTTGTATATTGTTTGACAACAATGAAATATCCTTGAAATATCAATTTCAAGGAGAATTTTGGGTTATTTTGTAACATTTTCTGAACAAATTCAATCATACTATTATCAATAAATTTACCATTAGTTGAAAAAGGTGTCAATGAAAAAAACAAAAAGTTCAAAAATAACCCGAAAAGATTTTCCTTGACAATACCACCGCTTTAACTCACAATAACATCATACAAGGAGGACTGATATGCCTGAAAATAAATCATCAAAAATTGATAAAAAATTGCTTTTAAATGATGACCCGAATGAAATTGACGACGAAATCACCGTTACCTTAGATTTGGATGACGGCTCTACCGTAGTTTGTGCCGTTGTGACGATACTTACGCTTGAGAATCAAGATTATATTGCCCTTTTGCCCCTTGAGGAAAACGGTGAAGCTAACAAAGAAGGTGAGGTCTGGTTTTATCGTTGTTCCGCCGATGAAGATGATGATGACCCGGTTCTTGATTATATTGACAGTGATGATGAATATGAGCGGGTCGCCGAGGCTTTTGATGAATTTCTTGATAGTGTTGAATTTGATGCCCTGGAGGAAGAGTGAATGAACCGGACGGAGAGAGTTTATTGTCTGGTTCATTAATCATTAATACAAAGGCTCAAGAAATCTTGAAGGGACATACTTGGCCGACTCGGTATAGGTGAGATAAAGCTCATCTTTTGCCCTGGTCATGCCGACATAAAACAATCGCCGTTCTTCTTCGATTTGCTCGTTAGTTAATGCCCGCGGGCCGGGTAAAGTGCCTTCATTTAAGTGCGGAAGGAAAACTGTTTGAAATTCAAGCCCTTTAGAACTATGCATTGTAATGATATTCAGACCGTCCATTGCGGCGGTCTTTTTTTCAGCATTTTCGTTTGCCAAAGCTTTCAACCCGTGAATCATCTCAAACCACTCATTAAATGTTTCATAACTGCGGGCTGTCTCCTGCAACTCATCGCAAATAGCCATCAATTCCGCAAAGTCTTGCGGTTTTGCTTGTCCTTTTAAATAGCGGTCATAACCGATACCCTTACGGACAAAGTTAATCGCAAGGTAAGGCGATAAAGTTGTTATCCGCCGGCAGGCGGTAAAAAAGCGTTCGATTTCTGCCTTGGCGGAGAAATTACCTTGATAATAATCCTTAACCGCTTCTTCAGTAATCTCACCGGTTAAATTTGCTACTGTTTTGCGGCTTAAATAGCGCATTGGTTTATTGATGATATTAAGAAACAAACTTCTTTCTTTTGAGCCATGGGAAAAATTAAGATAGTCCAGAATATCAATTACTGCAAAATGCGAAAAAATGTCATTCACTTTTTCCTTAACCCGGACTTTTATGCCATGGCTTACGCATTTTGAGGCAATTACCGACACCTCAAAATTTGTTCGCATGATAATCGCTTTATCCTTTAGGGAATCAGGCGGATATTCGTTTATTTTTTTCATCAGCCAATTATCTTCATCATCTCTTTTTGCAAATGATAATAATACCGGCTCTTCATTATCACGCAATGCTTGATAATCCTTGGATAAACGGTTTTTATTTGTAATAATTACTTTTGAAGCCGCTGTGACTATTTGTCTGGTACTGCGGTAATTCGTATCAAGGACTACTTTTTCGCAATCAACAAAATCCGCAAGAAAATCTTGCATCACCCCCGGATTCGCCCCCCGGAAACCATAAATCGCCTGGTCGTCGTCGCCAACGACAAAGAGGTTGTAAGAGGGGCCGGCGATTTGCTTCAAAACCATATATTGTAAGCTATTGATATCTTGAAATTCGTCAACCAGAATATGCGAAAAATAATTTTGCCACTTTTCTAAGGTTTTTTTATCGTTATTAAACATCTCATAACAAAATAAAATCATGTCATCAAAATCCATTTTGCGGGAACTTTTTAGCATTTCACAATATTCATCATAGATATCGCTAAACCCTTTACGCGGATTATTTTGCCGTTCAAAATTTTTCAAAAGACTGATTTCATTTAGGATTTCGGCGTAATCTGACCGGCTGAAAGTTTGTGACGGAAATAGATGGTTAAGGATTTTGCGGAGAATTTTAATTTTTTCAAACTCACTTACTAAGGAAAAGTCAGTTAGATAACCGGAGCGGGAAACAATCTGATAATAAATACTGTGAAAAGTGCCAAAGGAAACGGCGGAATAAGAACGGCGGATTTCTTTAAGAAAACGGGATTGCATTTCGAGGGCGGCAGCTTTGGTGAAAGTGATAACGAGAATTTTTTCCGGTGGTATTTTTTGAATATCGACTAGATTTAAGATGCGTTTGACAATTGTAAACGTTTTGCCGGAACCCGGCCCGGCTAGGACTTGGATCGGCCCGTTAACGTGTGCTATTGCCCGGGCCTGACCCGGGTTTTCATTTGGGGGCGGCATAAATATTCCTTTCTGCGTATGATTAAATTTTTGACAAAACTTCTACCACACTATCAAAATCAAAACCAAGAACCGCCTTTTTAGCCGCTTCCAAATTTTGATTTACTTCTATTCCAAAATCATATGCCAATAGCTCCTTAAACGCTGCAAGGCACAAATCAGAATCAAAATTGTCGGCCGCGTTAAGGGCTTTTTCGATACCCTCTCGTAAATACCCTATCTCTCCGGCTTCCCGGATGGGTTGCACCTGAATTTCATTTTCCGTAAACAGGGGCTTTAAAGCATTGTGCAAGCTATGTAACTCATCAAATAATTCCGGCCCTTTTGCTTCACAATATTCAAGATTATTATCCTTGGCCGCATCTTCCAATTGCTGCGCCAACAAAGATAAATGCATTACCCCGATGGTTGATAATGTTGATTTCAGGCTATGGATATAAATTGCAAATTTTTCGATATCTTTGTCCTTTAATAATCCTTCGATTTTTGCGGTATCTTTGAGAAGGCTTTGATAAAATATTGCTAATGTTTCCTGGCACTCCGCTTCTATCCCGGCGAAACGGCTTAGCCCAATTTCGGTATTAATTGCGCTGATTTTACTTATTTTATCCAAAAAATCAAGCGGTGTTTCCGTTTCGGAAGCGGCCCCTTCGTCTTCAGCAAATATCTTTTCGATAATAATACCGGCGGGTAGAAA
Organism: Lachnospiraceae bacterium; assembly: GCA_009780115.1. Taxonomy (GTDB): domain Bacteria; phylum Bacillota; class Clostridia; order Lachnospirales; family Lachnospiraceae; genus UBA935. The sequence continues at coordinate 53,280 of WRAQ01000018.1, read as the reverse complement.
CTCACGCAAAATATCAATCAGATAACTGGTATCAATCGGTTTTGAGAGAAACCCGTTAAATTCATGTTTCAAGAACATCTCTTTTGCCCCGCGGATTGCATTGGCAGTTAAAGCAATAATAATCAGGTTTGCAAATTTGCCGCCTAACTTCCTGATTGCTTCCGTCGTTTCAATACCATCCATTTCCGGCATCATATGATCCATAAATACAATATCATAATCGGTATCCTGAACCATTTTAATTGCTTCAAAACCTGATATTGCGGTCTGTGCTTCTATTTCATGCAAACGCAGCAAGCCGGTTGCAACTTTAAGGTTTATTTCATTATCATCAACGACAAGTATCTTCGCTTTAGGGGCAGCGAAATCACTTTGATGCGAAATTGTATTTATAAGCGTTACTTCCTTACCGGCAACAATTGGAACTTTCACCGTAAAAATAGTCCCTTTTCCATAAACACTACTAATCGCAATTGTACCATTCATCATTTCAACGAATGATTTACAAATTACCAAACCTAAACCGGTCCCTTTAATGCTGCGGTTTTTTTGCGTATCAGCCTGGGCAAAAGCTTTAAATAATTTTGGTAAATCTTCTTCTTTAATCCCCATCCCGGTATCTTCGATTTCAAAGATAATGCTATTCTCGTCGGAATTAATGGAAAAGCGAATATAACCGGCACTGGTAAACTTGACTGAATTTCCGCAAATATTTGTTAATACCTGCCGCAAACGAATATCATCTCCATACAAATACCTTGGTATATCATTGGACTTTTCATAACGGAACTCAAGATTATTCTTCCCGGCAATAAATTTGAATGTTGAATGAAAATTATCAAGGAAGGTATAGAAATCATAATCAACCGGCGCAAGCTCAAGTTTGCCTGCTTCTATTTTGGAAAAATCCAGGATGTCATTAATTATACCGAGCAGCGAATGGGACGAATGATTGATATCATTAACATAATTTCGCTGGCGTTCGGTTAATTTTTCGTTTTGTAATAATTCTGACATTCCCATAATCGCGTTCATCGGCGTTCGGATTTCATGGCTCATATTTGCCAGGAAGTCGGACTTAATCTGTGATGTCTCTTCAGCTTTTTCTTTTTCTAATTTGAACTCAAGGGCTGAACGTTCCGCTTCAAGTTTGTCACTCATTGCACTTTTTAGGTCGGTAATATCAACCGAATGCTGGAGATGGACTTTAACCCCGCCAAGCCATTCAATATAGCAGTCCGTATTTTTGTAATCACGCTTTGTCACCGAATTATGCTCTTCCCAAATAATCGTTTTATCGGGGTCTTTGTCAAGTTCATGACAAGGGCAAAACTGGCAGCGGTCGGGATAATCATCTTGCAAAACTTTGTAACATGTCTGGCCGACCACTTCACCCTCAATGCCGAAATGTTCTTTCATATTGTCATTCATAAACAAGATTTCCCCGGTATCGGGAATGGTAGCATAGATATACGCATCGAGCCCGTTCATGATATTAGACAGAATCTTGCGGGAATTATCCGACTCATAAATATGGCTCTCAATATTGTCGGCCATGACATTAATTGACTCTTTAATTATCGCAAATTCACTTTTATAGTTTCCTTCAATCCGTGATTTGAACTCACCCCGGGCAATTTTGTTAACCGTCTCCATGATTTCTTTTAACGGCCTTGATGCTTGGTTTACCGTAATATTCATCAGCACAATAATTGCAAGAAAGACAATAACACTAAAAATGATAGTTAAGGTAACTAATAAATCCGCTTCGGCATTTATTTCTTCAACCGGCGCCTGGGCGGAAATGAAAAAATAAGTGTCAAGATGAGGTATAAAAATAGAATGAACCGAAACTAGTGTATCCCGGTTATCAACAATTGATTTCCCTTTGGTATGCAAAAGGTCATTACCTCCGGAAGGCAGGGCATAATCAAGACCAAGTTCCGCTCTGCCCTTTCCGATATCTTCAAAGCGGGGGCTGGAAATTATCTGTTCCCGGCGATTGGAAATCAAGATGTAACCACTCGTAAATACTTGTTCATCTCTAAGCTTTTCATGCAGGTCATCCAAAAATAAATCAACGGTGACAGCACCAATAAATTGTTGATTGACATCACGCACCGGATGGGTCAAGGTAATCATTGGTATAATACGCCCGTCAATTTCATAAACAAACGGTTCGGTATAAATAGGCTCGTTTGCTGCTTTGGTATCATAATAATGAGGTAGTTCAAATTCAATATCATTAGGCATTGCTTCCGGCAAATAAGCTGTCTTGCCATCATCTCTATAAAAGAAATAGCTGATTTTTCCCGATAATGAAGAACCATAATATGTATCAATATATTCGGCATCTTTTCCGTCAAACATATTAGCTTCAAAATAAATGCTCGAACCATCAAGAATACCAAAATCATCAAATATTTTGTAAATCAAAACCTGCAAATCTTCCCGGCTTAGGGTTTGAGTGGCCGCGGCATATTCGAGTACGCTGGAGACACCATTCAAATAATTAATTGCCTCACTTATCTGCTTTTCAAATACTACTGCATATTTGTTACCGATGGCCGTTAACTGCGATTTTGCACTTTCTTCAATTGAACTAAATAAAAAATAAAATAGCACCGAAATGACTAAAGTAAAACTTATGATTACCGGGACCAGGATATTAATCATGGTTTTTGCCCTAATACTGACAAATCGTTTACTCTTTTTCATGTCCTATTCTACCTTTCGTAAATATTCAGCGGCATTGTCAAAATCAAAGTTTTCAAATGAATTTAAAGCCTTAACCAGCGAATGATTATTCACTTCACCAAAATTATATTTCATCAACTCTTTAACCGCAATAATCCCGTCATCCAAATTAAAATCTTCAGCGGCCTTTAAGGCTTTTTCTAAATATTCATTCAGAATTTCCTGTGTCCCCGTTTCTGTTTCTTTTTCAAAATCTTCATCATTACTATCCGGTATTATCTTAATAAGCTGCTCATTTAACTTCAATAATTTTTCTTTGAAGCCGGGAAAAATACCGGTACAACTCTCTAAATCATTATCCTTGGCACTATTTTCCATCCTTAATGCCGTTTCGGAAAAACGCATTGCCCCAATTGTTGAAAGTACTGACTTTAGCGAATGAATTTCTATAGCAAAACGGTTAATATTTCCGGTTTCTAACAAGCCGGATAAATTATCAAGTTCATTGGTTAATCGATTAGAAAACATTTCTACCGCTTCAACATACATATATTTAATGCCGGAAAAACGACTAACCCCAATCTCGGTATTCAGCTCTGAAATAGCGGCAAAACTATTGATGATATTTTCTATTTCAGTTTCTTTTGTTGTTTCGTTTATTGAAGTTTCTGCCGTAGCGGCAGGTTCAATTAACTGCACTTTTTCCGGCGGGAGCCATTCCCTTAATTTTTCATTTAATTCACTTGAATCAATCGGTTTGGCAATAAAATCATGAAAACCATTAGCAAGAAACATTTCCTTTGCGCCGCGGATTGCGTTGGCAGTTAAAGCAATAACCGGAAGGCCGGTATATTTTCCGCCCATTTTGCGTATTTTGGCGGTAGTTTCAATTCCATCCATTTCCGGCATCATATAATCCATAAAAATAAGGTCAAAATCTTCGCTTTTCAAAACTTCAAGCGCCGCTTTTCCGCTGGAAACGTTAAGCGTATTAACACCATGAAGTTTTAACAGGCCATCAGCTACTTTTAGGTTAAATTCATTATCATCGACAACTAAAACCCGGCTTTCCGGCGCAAATATTTGCGCCGCTTGATCAGATTCTTTACTTTGCTTCACTTCATTTTCATCACCGTCAACAATCGGGATTGTGAGTAAGAAAGTGCTTCCTTTGTTTAGCTCACTTTCTAAACTAATTTTGCCCCCCATCAAATCGACAAACGCTTTGCTGATTGTAAGGCCTAAACCGGTTCCAACTTCATTGCGGTTTTTCACATTTTTCACTTGCTCAAAAGCAGAAAATAAGCGTTCGAAATCTTCATTACTGATACCGGAACCGGTATCGCTTACCGTGATTAGCAAATCGTTTTCATTCCGGGCGATACTCAATTTCACCATGCCCTTTTGGGTAAATTTAACCGCATTACCGCAAATATTAATAATTACCTGCCTTAAACGGATATCATCGCCATATAGATAGCGCGGCAAATCCGGTTTTATATCAACAATAAATTCCAAGCCCTTTTTGTCCGCAACATATTCAAACATATGAGCCACCGCATTTATTAATTCAATAAAATCATAATGTACCGGGTTGAGTTCAAGCCGCCCTGCTTCAATCTTGGAAAAATCAAGAATATCATTAATTATAGCAAGAAGTGATTTCGCTGATTCGGTGATATCATCAATATAACCAATTTGGCGGGGGTTTAACTGCTCATAAGCAAGTAGCTCCGCCATTCCAATAATTGCATTCATCGGGGTTCTGATTTCATGGGACATATTGGTCAAAAAATTAGTTTTCGCCTGACTTGCCGCATTTGCTTCATCCAGCGCTGACTGTAGCTCATTGACAGTAAAGCTAAGATATTGAGCCATTTCTACCCGCATCATTGCATTGCCAATCAAAAGCGCGGTTGAATTAAGGATTGATTCTTCATTTTTAGAAAAAACTCTTTCATTAACCAAATCTTCAAAGCAAATAAATCCCCAAAACTCACCACGGACAAAAATCGGGACGGCAATAATCGATAAAGTCTTGTGAGGGGAAAATAAGTCCCTGATTTCTTCAGTCATCTCCCGGACAATTCCGCTGATACTCTTCCCTTTCCGAAAAACCGCTTCCCATTGGGGCATATTTTGCGAATAAATAATATCATTTTCATCAAGATAATCTTCGGCACTGTCTTTTTTCCAACCGCAAATAAGGGAACAATGTACATTGTCACCACGCCGGTAATTTTTCCAGATAAAAATGCAATCAGTATTAATTGTTTTGCCAATCATTTCAAGACATTTCAAAATATCTTTTTCCAAAGCGACATTTTCCGATTCCAACAAAATAGCGGCGATATCATTGACCGTACTGATAAGATTATCGTATTTCATTTTCAAGCCCCCATATCTTCGACCAATAAATGTTTTGGCAAATAGTTGATGATTATATACTCTAGTTTTTCGGTTTCAATCGGTTTTTCGATATAATCACAGCAACCCGCGGAAAGAAATTCTTCTTTGAGCCTTTTCTCGTCACCGCTTGAAAGAATCACAATCGGAACGGTTTGCGAAGCTTCATTTTCCTGTTTGCGGACTAAACGGACTGTTTCGAGGCCATCAATTTCCGGCATCAAATAATCCATAATTATAAGGTCGAATTTCATTTCTTTGGTTTTTGCAAGACACTCAAAACCATCTTTGACCGTCTCGACAATTACTTCGAAAGGCTCTAGCAAACGCTCAATTAACAAACAGTTAACCCGTGTATCTTCAACGATTAGAATTTTCGCCCCCGGGGCTTTAATTAGTTTGCTTTTGTAATAAACCTGCTGCGGGATAATAATCGTAAATGTGCTGCCAACTTTGTATGTACTCCCGACTCTTATCTCGCCGTTCATCTGGGCGGCAAGCTCGCGGCAAATCGGTAAACCAAGGCCGGTCCCCTCAACCTTGGGGCTATAACTTAAGCGGGTGAAACTATGAAAAATATTTTCAAGATCAGTTTTTTTAATACCGCACCCGGTATCATTTACCGCAAAAATGAGGGTCCCTTTTTCCTTGCCCCCTTCCCAATTAACTGTCATTGTAATCTTTCCTTTTTCGGTATATTTCACCGCATTCGTTAAAATATTGAGCAAGATTTGACGGATCCGCATCTGGTCGCCATATAACCAGGCCGGAAGTTCGTTTAATATTTTTTTATCAAAGGCAATTTCTTTGTTTATCAATTGGAGTTTCGTCATTTCAACCGCTTCGTTAATCAGTTCTTCTAAATGATACGCGGTTTGGTTAATCGTATACTTGCCGGATTCGATTAAAGTAAAATCCAAAATACCATTAGTCATCGAAAGCAAAATATTTCCGGCATTAATAATCTTTTCCGTATGGTCAATGATAACCTCCGGTTGCTGGTCATTCAGGATTTTCTCTGATAAGCTGATAATTGCATTCATCGGGGTCCGTATTTCATGAGCCATTGCCGCAAGAAAATTGTTTTTCAACTGATGGGCCCGCTCCACCCGTGCCAGTGAAATACTTGCATGCTTAACCAGCAAATAAATATTGCACATTCCGATTCCATAACAAATTAAATAAATTAGATATAAATATGGGTGCATTACCTCGCTGATAATATTGTGATGAAATAGGATAAAAAATATCTGCATTATGAAAGTAGTAATCCCATAAACAAGAATATACCGGTAATTTAAGAAAATTGTCAAAATACAAGCAGTGACAAGATAGACAATAATCTGTGTCGAGATTGTTTGTAATATATAGCTGATAACATAGGTTGTAATAATTATCACGGCAAAAATAAAGGTGACAACCTTGGTTTGTGAGTCGATTAATAAATAGCTTCCGATAAAAGCTGCTACCCAGAAAAAGAGACTGACGTAAGCGACCTGCTCAAATTGAATCCCATCGTAGTAAAACCAGGCAAATACCGCCGTTATCGCTAATACTACAACAAATTCAAATAAAGTAATGTATACCGCTTTTTTGTAGTGGATCATTAACCTACCTTTATTCTCATTTTGCCAAAAATTTCCCAGTTATTATTTTAGCATTTTAGCGGGCAAATTTCAATAACTTTTTAAAGCAAGCGCGAGTATTTATTGCCTGACTTGCTAAATCACAAAATTGGGTAAATTAATTGGGCAATCAGGCATAAAGGTTATAGCAAACAGTGTTAATCCAGCGAACCGGGCAAACGGCGGCGGAAAATCCGGTAACTAAGCTTTTTGCCGTTAAACGGAATCAGAGGGTAAAGATAACTTGAGCCGTCAAGGGTCCTATTAAAGGCAATTGATAATATTAAAATCAAGATGCCGGCAATAAAGCCAAAAATACCAAATATCGCTGTTAATATTAATGTAATAATCCGCATGAATTTAATCGCATATCCAAACTCATAACTTGCCTGCGTATAGCTTGCTATCGCGACAAAAGCCATATACAGCATTACTTCCGAATTAAACCAGCCGCTTTTTACGGAAAATTCACCAAGTACCAGAGCGGCCATAATACTTAGGGGCGTACCGAGCATTGATGGTGTGTTTACCGCCGCAAGCCGCAAGCCGTCTAGCGCTAATTCCAAAATCAAAAACTGCCAAAGTATCGGAATATTTGATTCTTCTTTCATCATAATGAATTGGAAATTGTCCGGTATCCAGCCGACATTTTGGACTAAAAGCAAATATAGCGGGGTAACAACATAAGTCAGGATGGCGATTATTAAACGGGCGAAACGCAAATAAGTCCCGGTGACCGGCGGGAAATAAAAATCATCGGCTTCTTCAAGGATATCAAAAACGGAAATCGGGGTAATCAAGACATTTGGCGAATTGTCGACCAACATGACAATATGCCCTTCCAAAACCTGGGCGGCGGCCGTATCGGGGCGCTCGGTGAAGCGGAACTTGGGATAGGGGTTAAGCCATTTTTTGCGGAATAGACATTCGGCCAGACTCTCCTGCCCCATTGTCAAAGCATCAACTTTGATATTGTCAAGCCGGTGTTTAAGCTGGACAAGGAATTGCTCATTTACCCGCCCTTTCATATAACAGATAACAATATCAGTCCTTGAGCTTTCACCGGCTTGCACTATCTCCATCGTCAAATCGGTGCTTCTTATCCGCCGCCGGATTAAAGCAGTATTAAAAATTAAAGTCTCAACAAAACCGTCACGCGAGCCGCGCATTGCTTTATCTTTATCCGGTTCAGAGACATTGCGGGCCGGGTAAGTACGGGAATCAATCAAAATACATTGGTCATAACCATCAATAAATAAAGCGGAAACACCGGAAAGAACCATTGTAATAATCTCGTCCCACTTGGTTTTTAAATCAACCTCAACATAAGAAATCAACTTTTTTGTCATTTCATGAGGGTTTTCCGCCATTTTTTCGGGTGTCACCTGCATCAAATCGAAAATCATCCGGTTCATAATTTCATCTTTGCAGAACCCATCAATAAAATAAACACAGGCTTCACGGCCGGCGACATGAAAACTGCGGTAGATAATATCAAAACTTCGCTCAACACCAAGGTGCTCATTCAAAAAAATCATCGTCTCGTTGAGTGAGGGGGTCATGCTTCCTTCATGGGCCGGGGGTTTAGGTTGTTTGGTTTCTTTTGGTTTCATAAAACTCCTTCATCGTTCTTCGCAAAATCCTGAATTTTGGTTATTATATCCAGAAAAAGGGGAAATATGCGCAGAGGGTCCCCGACGGCGGCCTTTCTAAGAAAAAAGCATCGCTTTTCTCCTTAAATGATTCACTTGGCTCGTGCATTTTTTTATGCAATAATAAAAAGGGCAGACAGAGTCAATTTATTATCATAATTCGCCAAAAATGGCCTATATGGAAATGTGGCTTCCCTACCGGCACCGGAAAGATGAGACGTGAACTTATTTTCCGGCTCAATAAAATTTAATTTCAGGAGGAAATGTAAATGACTAAGTATGAACGAGGACTACAATTAATTGAAGAAAAAGTCGGTAACGGCAAAGACAATGTTATCTCTCTTGCGACGATTGCCAGGGAACCAAGCCCGGAAGGAAACCCCCGCCCTTTCAGCCGTGAAGTTGATGCCTTTTATGAAGATGGCACCTTCTATATTACTACTTGGGGTAAGTCAAACAAAATGATGCAGATAGAAAAAAATCCGGAAGTCTCATTTTCGGTTTTCGACCAGTGGTTTTCCGGTAATGGAAAAGGCGAAAACCTTGGCTGGGTAATGAAACCGGAAAACGCAGAAATTAGATTAAAATTGCGGACTGCTTTTTCGGCTTGGTATGAGTTTGCAAATAATGAAAGCGATGAAAACTGCTGTATCTTGGCGATTCACATCACCAGAGCTACGATTAACCATAACCACGGGGCAGAATTTTTCCACATGGATTTCGTGAATAAAACCGAAGGTGAAGAAGGACGGATACTATAATCAGGGTTTAAACAATAAGGAGCTGTTAAATGAAATCAATATTAAAATCTATGCAAAATCGGAAAAATGGAATCCCGGAAACAGTTCTGCCCCTCTTTGAGCATATTATGGACAATTATGAGGGTGATGAATGTTATCAAAAATTTATGAAAGCAATGGATGAGCATCTTACTACGGAACAACGATTCCGGATTTTCGAGCAAAACGGCGGTTGTAATGGTACGGGGTATGATAAAGTACGTAAAGCCTTTGCCCTCAAACACGCCGGCCTTCCGCTTGCCGAAAAGCTTGAACTTTTCCTGGATGCTTTTCCCGGTAGAAAAGCAGTGTTGAACGACGATAATACTATCACTGTCACCTTTTCTTGCCGCCATGGTTATTATTTGCACGCTCCAAAAAGGAAATTCAATTTACCTGCTTCGGTGAAAACATATTTTGAACGCTGTGCCGGCGGGCGCTTGTACGAATACCAAAAAGCCCTTGGTGTAAAACTTAGGATAAAGTCGGTTGATGTATCGGCTTTGGATGAGCATGTAAGTAACCCGGTGGTTTTTGTTTTTGAGGTAATAGAATAAAGTGTTAACTAATAACTATCTTAAATAATTATGGGAGTATGATTATGAAAATTCAAAACTCGAATACTATAGTTCAGTATAACAGGAATGAATCAGGTGACTTTAAACCTAACCTTGATATACCCAATGAATCTATAATGATTACGCCCGCTGCATTTAATGAAATCCAAGATGAAATAACAATATCTGAAGAAGGGTTTGATTGTTACCGAGAAAAAATAAATGCTATGGGTAATCAAGCGGTTAAGCCTAAAAAGCCTTTTATCCCTGCTAATTTATATGAAGGCAGTGTAGAAAATGAAATTCACAATCAACTTATAATGAAACAAAAAGAATTTCATATCGGGACTAGCGCTAAAGCAAGAGCAGAAACACTCATATTAGCTTATGCAAGCTTGTATGATGAAATCATGAGAGGATACGAAGATGGAACAAGGGAAAACTTTATTCGGATTGGTTCGGAAGGTAGACGAGAAGATTTTCGCCTTGTAACAAAAGAAGAAGAACTTGCAGCTCTTGATAAGGCGGCTAGTATCGAAATTGATTTCATAATAAAAAATGCAGACATAGAAGAAAGATTTGCTAATATGAGATTGCATGGAGAAATAGAAGCACATAAAGGGCTTGTATGGGCACAAGGTAATAATGGTATTCATAGTGGTACTTTATCTGAAAAAGAATTTATTGGTGAAAAAGAAATTCATAACTTTTTAATGAACGCATTTAGCGAAATAAGGAACAATTATTCTGCATTTAAAGGTGATTTTAATGGACTAATAGATTATATTCTTGGCAGAATCAATAAATAAGTACGAAGTTTTATAAAACAGGCATTTATTATAGTGAAATGCCTGTTTTTATTTGCGCTAATCATTCAAATTCCTTGTAGCAAACGTCTTGAGATTTTGCTCATTTTCTCCCTGTACTACCAAAACCGCCGCGGCTTTCGGGACTTAAATTAGTTACTTCTTCGAAGGAAAGTTTCGGCTGGTTTTCGACAATCCGGAATTGACATATCCGGTCATTAACGGCGATTTTCGTATCCCGCATGGCATAAACCGGCACAAACCACTGGTCGTCGTCGCCGCAGTAAGAGCAATCAATTACTCCCATATGGTTAGTCTGGATAAGGCCGTAATTTTTGAAAGTCGAGCTACGGGGGACGACATGGGCTTCATACCCTTTCGGCAATTCCATTGCAATACCTAAAGGAATTAGTTTAAATTCATTAGCTTTTAACTCGATGTCTTCGGCAGCACGCAGATCAATCCAATCGGATTTGCCGTCGATGTATTCGAGTTTGTCGATTTTGTCAGTAAAGTATTTTATTTTGATAGTCATAGTTGCTCCTTTTAGTTCTTTACATAATCACGATAAGCAAGCAAGGCAATAAACACTCAACTTATCACATTCACGTCAAATACAAAACCGGCACTTCCGTCCTACCCTGGGCAAGTGATTTCTTGATGTCAATAACCCGCTGGTTGGCACTGCCCCGCCAATGAAGTTTCACATCTTTTTTGCTTTCTTCATATATTCCGTCCACCAGAATATCGACATTTCTAAGGATTGGCTCTTTAAAAATATCTTCAAATAATTCACCGGTATAAAGCCAAATGGTCTTGTTGGGGAACTTTTCTTTCATTTCGGTCATTAGTTCATTGATTTCAAAACGGTTGGCCGGATGTAAAGGGTCGCCGCCGGTAACGGTAAGCCCGGAAATATATGATTGACTCAACTGGTCAATGATTTCTATTTTCGCCGCTTCATCAAATAAAAGGCCGCTGTCCGGGTCCCAAGTCTCCGGATTGTGGCAGCCGGTACAGCAATGTGAACAGCCTGCTACCCACAATACCACCCGCAGGCCATCCCCATTTCGCATATCGTCTTTGGTTATGTCATGATAACGCATATTCTATCCTTATAAAACAAGTAAGTAATAAACACTCGAACCAAATTTGTTTGGTTTCGTCACTACGGCCTAATTGAAAATAAAATACAAGCTTTATCTCGGAAGAAGGCGCCCTAAGGTTCCTGCGAGTTGTTTTTGCCTTATTTGATTCTTCACAGCCTACATACTTTTCCGTTCCGCTATTTCGACCATCTTTGCCTCATTTAAGCGCGTATCCCCATGTACCCTTGAGTAAGAAAGATAGCCATTCATCCGGTCGATTTTCGTCAGGTTTCCACTGCCGCATTTCGGGCAAAGATCCATTTCCAGTTCCTGATACCCGCAATCATCACAATAAGCAAGCGACAGATTCACCCCTTCATAAAAACCATAGTCCATTGCCCGCCGGATTAATGTTTTGATTGCTTCGTTATTATAGTCAATCGGATACTTTACATATTGGATTTTTCCGCCGTTCATTAGTTCCCAAAAACGGAACTCCAAATCCTGTTTTTTAATCGGGGTAATATCTTCGGTGACATGACAGTGAAAACTATTTGATACATATTCGCGGTCGCTGACCCCTTCGACAATCCCATAAATGGCACGGAACTGTTTTACCTGCAACCCGCACAGGCTTTCAGCCGGAGTCCCGTAAATCGCATAAAGATGCCCGTCTTCTGCTTTAAATTCCTGGATTTTTTCATTAATATGTTGCAATACTTCGAGGGCAAAAGCACCGTCTTCAACTAATGACTTGTTATTATAAAGCTGTTGTAATTCATTAAGAGCCGTAATGCCAAAGCTGGCAGTAGCAGATTTAAGCAGTGGTTTTATTTTGTCATTCAAATGCAAATTTCCATTAAGGAAACCACCTTCACAATAAGCAAGCGGATTAGTTGATGCACGCATTTCACCTAAATAGGCGTAAGTCCGTCGGTGCAATTGCCGGATAAGGTTGAGATAATAATCAAGAACCTCATAAAAATCACGGCTCTCCTGCTTGGAACGGGCAAGAATCATCGGAAGATGAAGCGAAACAGCACCAACATTAAAACGGCCGACATATACCGGTACATCTTCATCATCAGCCGGATTCATTCCGCCCCTCTCGTACCACGGCGCAAGAAAAGCCCGGCAACCCATCGGTGAAATTACTCTGTTATAACGTTTATAAATGTCAGCAATATAACCGAGCCCGGTAAGGCTTAACCAATCAGGGTACATTGTTTTAGCTGAACAATCCGCACCCGCTTCAAAAACATCTTCTAATTCTTTGCCCGGGCCATGTAAATCTTCATCGTAAAGAAAGACGATTTTCGGGAAAAGTACCGGTTTCTTTAAATCTCTTTTACCTTGGCCCTCTTTTCTCACAAGCAGAAGCGACATCGTTGCAAGACGTCCAAAACGACTGGTTGCAAGGCCGGCCGTAACGGCAATAAACGGATAATCACCACGGCTTGAAGCAACGGTGTTGAATTTGTACTCCCATCCCTGGAAACCCTGCTCAAATTCCCGTTTAACATTAGCATAAGCTTCTGCTCCGGCGATATCATCAGCAACACCGAGGCGCCGATATTTTTCGATATATTTTTCGTATGTTTTTTCGGCATAAGGTTCAAGGATTTTGTCCACTTCCGGAACGGTAAAACCGCCATATTGCTGGCTGGCGGCACTTAAAACAATATCGCCGATAACGTCAAACGCGACATCAAGGCTCTTGGGCTCATTATACCAGATATTGCCCATTTCAAATCCGCCGGATAAAACATTTGCCACATCAAAGAGACAGCAATTCATCGTATCACGGCGGGCTGACATGTCATGTACATAAACATAACCATCACGGCAAGCTTGAATTTCCTCGGTGGTCATGAAAAATTTTTGATATAATTCTTTGTTGAATTGATTAAATATCAGGCTGCGTTTGGTCGAAACCAAAGCGCTGTCGGTATTGGCATTTTCTTTATCACCAATATACATGATTGATTGGCTTTTTTTATAAACATCATCCATCATCCTGACAAAATCTTGCTTGTAATTTCGGTAATCACGGTAACTTTTTGCGACAATCGGTTTGACATTTTCCAGAGCACTTTCAACAATATTGTGCATGATGGGAATGGGAATCTCTTCTTGCCCCATTTCATTAACTTTATCAACAACGTATTGACAGATATTTGCTTTTTCATCTTCAGTAAACTGTGTAAGCGCCCGGTATGCGCTTTTACCCACCGCATCAACTACTTTTTGAATATTAAAAGCTTCGCGGCTGCCATCTTTTTTGATGACTTTTATTTCGATTTGCGGCTTTAGTTCTTGTGCCAATTCCATATTGTTCCCTTTCGCCAGAAGATTCTCAAATTGCCCGATTGATATAATTTTGACCCATTTATAGTTAATTTTTCCACACAATATATAGAGACATTAAAAACCTGCCCACTATATATAGTAGTCATTTTGAGTATAAGGGATAGTTACATGAAAGTCAATGGATTTTTGATTTTTATATGATTTGTTATTCTTTAGATTTTAATGCTTCTTTTGCATCCTTGCTTTTACGTAAACGAATACCCAGCAAGACAGCAATAACAACGAAAGCGGCGGAAATTATATAAACCAAGAAATATGATAAAAAAGCATTTAAGAATAAGATTAGATTAGTCACACCGTTTCCTCCGCAAAGAATTTTGGATATCACTGCTAATGATACCATTACACAATTATTACTAAAATAAGTATACGGGTTTTGATTAGCTATGTCAACAGTTGTTTGGTTAGTTATTGTTTCAGTTTACGACTTGAACTGTAACAATATAGCCCTCATCTACCGCCAAAGTCTCCGGCTCACCTAAAGCCGCCGTGGTTGCGAGTTTGTCGCAGCGTTCGTTTTCGGGATGGCCGTCATGGCCTTTTATCCAGATAAAGCTTACTTTGTGTGGCTTTGCCGCTTTTAAAAGCCGCTGCCACAAATCGATATTCTTAACCGGCTTGTTTGTGCTGGTCTTCCACCCCTTCATCTGCCAATTCCAAATCCAGCCTTGATTAAAAGCTTCGGTTACATACTTTGAGTCTGATAATAAATCAACCTCGCAAGGTTTTGTTAATGCTTCAAGGCCGATTATCGCCGCAATTAACTCCATCCGGTTATTCGTCGTTTGCTGATAACCGCCGGAATATTCCCGCTCATGTAACCTGCCGCACGAGTCAACGAACTGTACCACCGCCCCATATCCGCCCGGCCCCTCCGGATTGCCCCGCGCCGAACCATCAGTAAAAATTTTCACTTTCATATTGTCTCCAAAACTTAAACTGCTTGGAAGAATGGCGTTTTTTGACATTCTTCCCAAACGAAGCTTTAGATTTTCTTAGCCGGTATCTTTTTCCGGTTTAGAAAATCTCTTCGTTTTTACCATTTGCCGCTTTCGGTAAACCTACTTGCCAGTTTGTCGGCATCCGCTACCAACTCTTTATCATACCCCATTACTTTAAGCAGTTTAATCGCATTCCTTGTCGTTGCCGGCCCCGCTAAGATTTTGTAAGGGAAAAATATATCATCATCGACAAATTTTTCCTCAAAATGATAATTTTCAAATTCATCACCTAACAAATAAGTCAGCTCGATATCATGGGTTGCCGCAAAACAAATATTATTTCCACGGTTTAAACTGCGCAAAATCTGGGTCGATGCCGCAATCCTCTCAACCGTATTTGTGCCGCGCAAAACCTCATCAACAAAAACCAGAACCGGATTTTCACTATTTTTCCCTAACTCTATTAATCTTTTCATTGATTTTATTTCAACCATATAATAACTGTCACCGGCGATAATATCATCTTTTAATGACATCGAACTCGCAACATTAAACATTCCTGTTTGATAACTTTCAGCCGTACAGGTATTAATGCTTTGCGCCAAAATCGCATTTATCGCCATCGTTTTAAGGAATGTCGATTTCCCGGAAGCATTAGAACCGGTAAGTAAGATACTTTTATTAACCTGAAAATCATTTTTGACCGGCTCGGTCAATAGGGGATGATAAGTATTTGTGCAGCTAATCTGCTTAGTATCAGTAAAAACGGGGATGCAATACGCAATTTTTACCCGAAACGCACCAATCGCTATCATCGCTTCAATTTCGCCCATGATTGTTAGTATCCGGTCAATTTTATCCCCGTGTTTCCGCACTTCCGCAAGCATTTGATTAAATTTGATTAAGTCAAGATGAAGCCCCATCCGCAGATAATCAAGGATAATTTCTAAGGGGTTGCCGCCATTATTCAAGCGGGTTGGGGACATCAGCAAATATGAACCCCACTTAAAACGCCGAAAAGCCGTTTTACATTTTATCACTTCATCAATTTGCTCATCTAAAAGGGGAATCTTAAGTTTTTCCATTGTTTTAACGCAATCAAGAATCCGAAAAATATATGAAAAACAGGTAATATAAGGCTCAATATCTTTTTTTAAGCGAAAATAGGAAATAAGGTTGTTTGCTAAAATCAGAAACAAAGCAATCACACCAATTGAAGAGGAAATAGTTATTAATAGCAGGGCGGCGATAAAACCGATAACCGATAAAAAATGAGGGGTATTTGAACGTTTACCTAGGTTATCAAGATAACCGAGATAATCATAGATAGAATATTTGCCGGTTCGTCCAACCTTGGCATATAATAATTGCCAGGCAACCCGGTCGTTTGGGTTATTGCGGAAATGGGTAATAATCGCTTCTCTTTTTTTAAGTTCATCTTTATTACTGCTTGGGGTACGCAAAAGATAATAGAGGTATTCTTCGCCGGCAGATGAATAGGTATGATTCATCCGTTTAAATATTTCATCCATTTCAAGGTCGTTCCAAGTAATATCATCAATGAAAAAACCTTCCGTTTTTCGCCGGAAATAATGGGTCATATTTTCATATTGTTCGGCTGTATATTCACGTTTTGGTAAAATACCGTAGTCAGTGTGTAATAACTTTATGAATTTTCGCTCATTATGTTTCTCTTGCAGCCAGCCGGATAACATGATAATAAAAATGAAACCGAAAGCTGCGAGGGAGAAAAAAAGATATTCCATATTATTCAATCCATTGTTCTAATTGTTGCTTAAACCAGGTAATAAACTCTCTCCGTTGCTACGGCCTAATTCTTTACGCTATACTTTCTCTCCCGGGAAGAAGGCGGCCTAATGCAACTTCGAGATGTTTTTACCTGTCTTACGTGGCATTGTCTATATTCATTTCACCCGTTCAATGATATCATTTGCTTTCCTATAAATATCCGCAACGTCACCAACATGAAACTCGCCTTTTTCATAAAGAATACGGCCATGAATCATCGTCATGATGACATTTTTTTTGCTTCCGCTATAAACAACATTGCTGGCAATATTATTAAAAGGCTGCATATTAGGCTGATTAAGGTCGAGCATAATCAGGTCGGCAAAGTTACCGGGGGACAAATTGACCGACTTAGTCAACCCCATGCACTTCGCTCCATTTACACAAGCCATTCGCAGAACGTCCATTACGGGAACAGCGGCGGCATCATTGTCGCGGACTTTTGCAAGGCCGGTGACGAGGAACATCTCGCGGAACATATCAAGGCAATTATTGCTGGCCGGCCCGTCAGTACCGATAGCGACCGGAACATTATTTTTAAGATAATCCGAAATAGGGGCAATGCCGCTGGCAAGTTTTAAGTTTGAACCCGGATTTGTTACCGCATACAAGCCTTTGTCATAGAAAATCCGAATATCTTCTTCGGTCATATGAACGCAATGATAACCACCGCCGCCAAAATCAAATATCCCCAAGGAATTAAGATAAGCCGCCGGGGTTTTTCCGTGGCGTTCTATACAGCCATTAGTCTCATCAATAGTTTCCGAAAGATGAGTAAAAACCGGGGCCTTATAATGTTTTGCTATTTCGGCTATTTCTTTAAGTAACGTTTCATTACAAGTATATTCAGCATGAAAACCAAGATGATAACCGGTAAGCGGATGAACATTATTTAATTTTTCATATAATTCGGCTACCCGCTTTGGGGTGGTACCGAAGCTGTTGGCCGCGCCTACTTGAACACAGCGCATCCCCATATCCTGACAAGCGGCGGCAATTGTTTCCGGCGTAAGGTACATTTCAAATATCGCCGTGATACCGCTGGTTAAGTATTCAAGAATAGCAAGCTTGGTCAGATGATAAATATCGTCTTCATTTAGCTTGTCCTCAATCGGAAAAACTTGATTATGCAGCCAGTCCGCCAGCGGAAGGTCATCGGCATGAGAACGCAAAAGGGTCATACCGGAGTGGGAATGGGCATTTTTGAAGCCAGGCATCAAAAGATTCCCTTGGCAGTCTATCTCACGATCCCAATCAGATTTGGCCTCTGCGGTTTCGCCAACATATGTAATAAGCTCATTTTCAATATGGATTTCGCCGTAAGAAATCGGGCGGTTTTCTTCCATCGTCAGGATCCGGGCATTATATAGACGGATTTTCATTTGTTCTTCCTCCATTTAAATAGACAAGGAAAGCAATAAAACTCTCCGAAACTACGGCCTAATGGGTACAAAATATAAACTTTCTTTCGGGAAGAAGGCGGCCTAAGGTTTCTGCGAGTTGCTTTTGTCTTCCTTTCCTATTAACAACATTTGTCAGTCACATCAGCTTCTCCGGCCCAAAGCTGGCCGGCAGAATTTCATTTAAGGTAAAGGTACGGTACTCTTCTTCACTTTTAGCAACAATAATAATAAATTCTTCCGGATTTACACAAAATTCACGCATAACCTGCCGGCAAACACCACATGGATATGCAAAGCCGGTGATTTCATTATCTTCCGCCCCGCCAACGACAGCGACAGCTTTTAACTTTGTATTTCCTTCACTTACAGCTTTAAAAATAGCTGTACGCTCGGCGCAGTTTGATGCACCATAAGAAGCGTTTTCAATATTTACACCGGAATAAATACGGTCATCTTTTGTCAAAATTGAAGCACCAACAAGATATTTTGAATAAGGGGCATATGCTTTTTTTCTGGCAGCAAATGCTGATTTGACCAGTTCGGGGATAGGGATATTCATTTACTTTTTCTCCTTCTATGCAAATCGAGCAGCATACTAAAGCGACTTTTTTATACTAATCATAAAATCCCTTGATTGCTTCGGTTACCAGATTTTTAAAACGGGGGGCCGCTTCATTAGCAGCTTCCTGCACTTCTTCATGGGTTAACGGTGTCGGCGAAAGACCGGCGGCCGGGTTACAGACACAAGATATCCCACACACTTTCATACCCATATGATTAGCAGCAACCGCCTCAACAGCCGTACTCATCCCTACTGCGGAAGCCCCCATTATCTTGAGCATCTGCACTTCCGCCGGCGTTTCAAAAGAAGGGCCGGTCGTTTGAGCATAGATGCCTTCCGGCAAAGGGACATTTAAGCGGGCGGCGGCATTACGAATAATATCATTTAATTCCGGGCGGTAAACCGTACTCATATCCGGAAAACGGGTACCAAGCTCATCAATGTTCGCCCCGGTGAGGGGATTAGTCACGAAATTGCCGATGTGGTCAGTAATCAGCATTAACGTACCGGCTTTCATTTCTTCACCGATACCGCCGGAAGCATTCGTTAGGAAAAGAATTTCTGCCCCAAGTAAACCCATCAGGCGGATTGGCAACACAACATCCGAAATATGATAACCTTCATAAAAATGAACCCGGCCTTTCATACAAATAACCGGAACTTCACCGACATAACCAAAGACAAATTTCCCGGCATGACCCTCAACAGTTGAATTGGGGAAACCATCTATCTCCGTATAATCAAGCTCCGCTTTAATATCCATACTCTCTGCATAGTCACCAAGGCCGGAACCCAATACCAAGGCTACCTTGGGCTTAAAATCAGCAATGCCGGCACTTTTCTGAAAATCAACAATACTTTGTTTACATTTAAGCAATTTTTCATAAATCGGGTTCATTTTGTCCTCCTGTTTGATTGACTGGTTGGGTCAATGTTTTTCGAGACTTTATCTGACTCTAGTATGCACTATAATTAATGCAAAATCAATACACCAGAATTATTTCTTTTTTGTGAATGTTGTATATTCTTAATGCGTTTGAAGGGTGTCGATTTTACATTACAAAAACTAATAATAATGATATAATTAATTCAAGGTTAGCAATAACCCCAAGTGCTACCAAAACGGGTAGGCGGTTGCCCCTCTATTACAGAGGGACTGTGACCCTCTGATTACATAGATATCATCTATTTTATAAAGATGAAATAAATGAAGATGAGGGATTCCTTTATGAATATAACTGAGATAATTGATTTAATCAGCTTAGTGCTGTTTTCATTTTACATCGGGTATAGATTGGGATATAAAAAATCACGCAAATAAACCGCCCCAACAGTGACATGTTTAGCGGTTTATTTTAATCGTTATACAGAGGGCTGACCGTCTATCGGTAGCACTTTATATTACTTCTTATATCACTAATATAAAACATAATCTTTTAACTGTCAAGTAACTTACTATAATTCACTGAAATTTAATTCATCGAAAATGTATACCTACGAAAGCACCTCAAATAATAATACATACCATCCCGCCATTACTATCATTAACAATCTTCTGCATTGTTTCCTGTAACTTGAGCTGGCTTTCATCCCCGATCATCGATATCTTGCCGTTAATTCCGTCATTCACCAACTGTTCAACCGTTTTACCAAAGATATTAGTCTCCCAAATCCCCTCTTCGCTGGTATCAGCGCTGGCAATATACTGAATCAAATCTTTTGCTTGATTTTCGGTACCGACGATTGGTGAAATTTCGGTTTCGATATTCGCCTTTATCATGTGGATGCTTGGGCTTTCGGCCTTTATTTTGACCCCGTATTTATTGCCGTGTTTGATAATTTCCGGACTTTCCAAACGGATTTCCTCACGGTCCGGGGTGACTACGCCATAACCTTTCATCCGCACGGCATCAACCGCATGTAATACCTTGATATACTCGCGCCGCATCCGCGAAAGTTCGCGCAGGACATTAAGAAGATGGTATTCGCTTTTAATATCTTCACCGATAAGCTCGCTAAGCATTTCATAATAATAAGTATCATCAACTTCCAGCCAGACCTTGACACATCCGTCAGACATACTGATTTGGTCAACTTTAGAAGTTTTGATATAACTGCTTTCAAGAACGATACCACCGTCAACGACACTTTTAATATTGCCGAGTTGCTTCATTAAACCTTTAATATTTGAAACAATGTCAACCTTCATCGGATGGGCCGGCGGAAGCATTTCAACCCATTTCGGCATGAAAAATTCAACCATCGTCAGCGGGAACTCATATAAAATTCTTTCCATAATCGCATGGATATCTTCTTTTTTAAGCTGCTCACAGTTAACCGGAAGGGCGGTAACATTGTATTTCCTTTTAATATCATCAACCAGCATTTTCGCATCATCAGAATGCGGTTTTGCTGTATTAACCAATACGATAAAAGGCTTATGTATCTTTAAAAGCTCACCAATCGTCCTGTCTTCTGCTTCTTTGAAGCTTTCCCGCGGAATATCACCAAAACTGCCGTCGCAGGTAATAACAATACCGATTGTTGAGTGGTCGTTAATTACTTTCCTTGTACCAATTTCGGCGGCTTCGGTAAAAGGGATTTCCTGACTTGACCACGGTGTTTTTACCATCCGTTCGGCATCATCTTCCATATGGCCGCTGGCCCCTTCAACCATATAACCAACACAATCAATCAAACGGACTTTTGCTTCAATTTCCCCGGCCAATTTTATTTCGGCTGCTTCCTTAGGGATGAATTTCGGCTCGGTGGTTGTAATTGTCCGCCCGCCTGAACTTTGCGGCATTTCATCAGTCGCCCGCTCTTTTTCGAACTCTTCGTTCATATAAGGTAAGACCATCAAATCCATAAAGCGTTTAATAAAGGTGGATTTTCCCGTCCGGACCGGGCCGACGACCCCGATATAAATCTCACCGCCGCATCTTAACTGAATATCCTTATACAAATCATAAGTACCGCTACTTAAATTTTCCATGAAAAACTCCTTCCGAATCTTTACTGATTAAAGATATGCAAAAGGAGTTTTTATTATACGTATAATTTGAAGAATGGCACGGGTAGTGCCATTCTCCAAACAAGCATTAATTATTAGTCATGTTTTCGTGACTTAGAATTATTCTTCGTGTTCTTGATCCTGATAGTCACCGCCGCCCCGCAGATAAGCATTACCGTTGCAATTCCGGCCAGGATGATTTGCATGAAATTGTCATGAGCCATCAAAGCTGCTATTGCCGGTATCCGGTTAATTCCCGAACTTGCTGCCCGCACATCACCGCTAACGGTTACATCTTCGGTTATATAGGTTATTTCATTTTCTAAAAGATAATCGTCGGAAACAGCATCCGGCTCATTTTCTGAAGCTGCCGAAGCTATAAACGTATCTATTGGTTCTAACTCATCTTCTTCCGCGGTAAGCTCTTGTTCATTTATTACCGCAGCTCCGTTTACAGTTGTTTGCCCGCCTGCGGTAGTTTGGTTTGCATTTTGATTCGAAGTATTGTTTGAGTTATTGCCCGGCGAATCGTTTTGGTCTTGCCCGGCGGCAGGGGTTGGTGACGGTAGCGGGGCAGCATCGGCCGCCTTATTTTCATTCCCGGGCACTTGTTTAGTAAAGTTCGCGGTCATAACAGCACTATCAAGCATTCCTTCTTTAACTGCAACCGCCCTAACCTGTGTCGTATTATCCACAATAAACGCACCGGTATATTCCGTACTTGCCGCCGTCGGGTTTGAACCATTAGTTGTATAATAAATCTTAGCCCCGTTTGAAGCCGTAGATAAAGTTATACTTTGACTGCCGGTAAATTTACTTCCGTTCGGAGAAGCAACCGGGGTTGCTGCCGTAAATAACGGTAAGGTCAAACTTGCGGATGCCTTATCACTGACATAATAATTATTTGTCCCGGCCATTCGTTTATAAGCCGTAACCGTATCCCCGGGTACTTTGCCGGCCAGGATATTTGTACTGCTAAAATTAACGCCGTCAAAACTATACTCTGCACCGGTTGTTACCGGAATCGTTACCGTATATGTCGTCTCATTAATAGGTGTAAATAAAAGGTTAAAAGCCGGTGCATTTTGATTAGCTTTCGAAATATTAACGGTAATCCCCTCCGGTTGGGTTAGTGAATAATTAGCGCCGGCCGGCCCGGTAAGGATAATATTAGTTGTCACATTTTTATTCCCCGAATCAGCAGTAGCAATCGTACCATTACCAAGGTTAAACCCTAATCTTGCCGGGTTACCGGAATCAACTGCTAAAACATCTATCAGCGTACCGCCGGTCAAAGTGACATTCGTAGTTCCATTAAAAGGCCGGTCAACAGCAGAAACATCAATAATTGTAATCGGTTTCGCTGTAATCGCTGCATTAGCGAAATTAGGCTGGGCTGATGGTGCATTATATTTCCATGAATCACCACTTCCTGCTATGCCATATCCGCTGGCGGTAACACTTACACCCGCCCCGGCATTAGCTAAACTAAAAACTGCCGACCCGGTTACTATCGAAATGTTATCGTCATTAATAATACCATTAAGTACTGGTTGATTAATTACTGTTGCCGCTGTCCCGCCGTCATAAATTTTTTCGGAAACAGTCCCTAAACTCCAGGAAAGGTTTTTTCCGGCAATGGTAAAGCTTGTACTTGTTGCACTTCCTGCGTGAGTTGCGCTGTCAAGATGTGCGGTAACGGTATAGATACCCGGCTCGGTTGGTTTCGCTAAGCTGGCCGGGAAAGTGTTACCGTTGGCAAGTACCCCGGAATATAAATAAGTAAATGTACTTCCGCCGGCAGCGGCTTCCGCACTTGGATTACCGAGGATAGTGCCGTAGAGCAAACCGATTGTCGGAGCGGCGACCGTCACCGTAGTCGGAATCTTGTCAGTCAGGGTGACTGCGACATTAACCGTCACATCATGGTAGTTCATGAAACCGCTGACAGTAACGGGAATTATTGCTTTATCCCCCGGGCTTCCGCCTTTAATCGTGAATAATAAAGAACCGTTTGATACCGAAGCACCGTCGGTTATGATATCATTACCGGTATAAGCCCCTACCTCATATGAAAGTGCTTTATTTCCTGTATTATAGGGATTAACCAAAGCGGCAAGGTCAACCGTCTGTACCGCCGTATCAGTATATTGCATGATTTTCGGCTGTTCACCGATTGTAAGCGCCGCTTTACCGATGTTAACCGTCAGAGTAGGCTGGGTCAAAACATAATTATCTGCCAAAGTCCCCGTCAATTTAATATCAGTCGTTATAGCCTTATCATTTCCGGCATTCGGGTCTGCCATTTGTCCGTTTCCGAGGGTAAAATTCAATTTTGCCATATCACCGGAATCAGTAGCTGCTACACCAATTAATGTCCCGCCGCTAAGCGTTACACTACTATTTCCACTGATGAAATCCCGATCGAAAGCCGTTACGCCGGTAATTGATAAAGTTTTTGCCCGGGCTGTTACTGCTGTGCTTGCCGCCCGCGAATCAAAAATGCCATGAGCCGCTTTTGTCGCCGTGATTGTAAAAGTGCCTGTGCCCAC
The DNA here is from genome assembly GCA_009780115.1 of Lachnospiraceae bacterium. Classification (GTDB taxonomy): domain Bacteria; phylum Bacillota; class Clostridia; order Lachnospirales; family Lachnospiraceae; genus UBA935. The sequence goes on along the minus strand of WRAQ01000018.1, from coordinate 29,020 downwards.
GATTGATACAGCACCGGTGTTACTATTTACGACCGCAATATCGGTATTACTTGACGAATAAGTAACAGCACCTAAACCGCTTCCGCCGATGGTCCCTACCGTAAAGGTATCCATGTAAGTGACAGCCCCGGGTATATTGGTAATTGACAAGGGCGCTTGTGCCGCTGCCGAAATATTAATTGTAACCGTAGTACTCGCCGGTTTGTTTTCCGTGCCTTGGAATATTACGCCCTGCGGATTATATGAAATGGTCAGCACCGTTGGGATATTTGTCGGAAGCGACTCAAGATAAGCCTGGGTAAAAGTCAATTTACCATTCATCTTATCTATTGAAGTATCAAGGACAAAATTTGTCCCGGCTACTTCTGCCGCCCCATTATGAACCGCCGCAATTGTATTACCGTTAAGGTTTAGCATAATACTTGCCTCGCCTACGGTTCCCTTGGTATAATCAATCGTTTCTTCCGAAGCAAGTGTATCAGTATAAACAACAAGACCGCTTGAATTAATAACGCTTATATTACCTGCCCTGTCGCTGATTTTCGCATAAACAGCACCTTTCCAGTCACCGGGAAGAGCCGGTTTATTGGCATTATCATAAATCTGCCAGCCGCCGGTTGCCCGCGCTTCCGCTTCATTTTCAAATTCCTGATTCAAAACCAGCCATTCAATTTTATCAATCCCTGAACCGGCATCAGCACCGGTTATGGTAATCGTTTGTGACGAATTAAAGAACAGCCCGAAAGTTATCTGGTTAAGAAAGTTGGTAAAAGTACTATTATTAATCATAATCGTGCCGGTCGGGGCAATCGTATCCGCTACCGTTACCGCAACTGTATTACTGGATAAAGAAGCAATTTTGTTGCCGCCGTCGCCATTATTTGCAATCGTATTGGTAATTATCACATAGTAATAAACTGTTCCTGCTTCCGTGACCGGCGGGGTATAACTCGCTGCCGTTGCACCGGAAATAAGCGAGCCGCCGGTATTATTGTCTTGTGTATTACGGTACCATTGGTAAGTAAGATTACCACTATCCGTTATGCCGGCCGATACTGAAATGGCTGTCGCCGGATAGTTTTGCTCCAGCGTTTTTGCTTCAGTAAGGTTAGTAATTTCAGGCATTTCGGCATTAATCGGGTCGCCAACAAAGACAAAAACCACATTAACCGTACAAGTCCGTTCCGCCTGAACAACACCATTCATCGTTACCGAAGCTGTAATTACGGCATTGCCAACCCCAACCGGAGTTACTACACCGCTTGAATTAACCGTTGCAACACTTGTATCACTGCTCCGCCATGCTACTGCCAAATTTATCCCGCCTAATGAGGTTGCATTAGCGGTTATAGTTTGCGTATCACTTCCTACGCCGTTAAAGGTCAGGTTATTCGTACTTATTGTAAATGTATTAAGACTGTCGGTGACTCTGACAGTAGTTGTCCGGGACAAATTACTTCCATCGGCAGTGGTTGCCGTAATCGTGGTTTCACCGGCGGCCCGTGGGGTAATAACTCCGGTATCCCGGTTTATCGTTGCAACACTTTCATTGCTGCTTGCCCAGGTAACCTTTTTGTTCGCCGTATCATTAGGAAGAACGGTAGCGGCAAGGGTTAAGGTATTGCCAATTGCCAGCGTTGCCGCATGATTATTGATCGAAAGGCTTGTTGCCCGGATATTCGGGTTAACCGGGACAGCCGACTCCGGCATCCCGCTATAAACCGGAATTTTAAAGACAAAAGCATTATGTAACGAATTTTGGTATGAGTTAAATGTCGTAGTTGCTTCCGAGCGCGGGGCCTGGACATTTTGCATGTACTGATGGCTGTAAACCCCGTTGGAGACATTAAACTTTTGCAGATAAAGAGTATCTTGCCCCCGCTTTATATAACTATTGCCAATAAAAGTTGAACCGCCTTCCAGCGACCGGTAGCGAGTAGTCCAACCCTCGTTTCTTGCCCGGGTCAGCCCGTTGGTTATAACTTGCGTAGTCGTCGAACCGGAAGCACCGATATTAAAGTAATTAAATAATCCTAAAAAACCGGGATAAGTTCCGGAAATCAGCGCCGAACCGCCGGTACCATGTTCCTGGCGCACACGCCCGGCAAGATGATAAGGGCTAATCCCGTTGTTGGCTCCAAGAATCATAAAAGCCTGGGCATATGTCCGCGAATCACCGGGGATTAAACCACTCATAAAAGTGCCTTGCAAAATATTACTCATTGAAGCAAGATTGTGATATGAGCTGTTATAGGTTAATTGTTCGAACTGGAAGACCCAACTTTCCGTCAGATTATTACGCGGGTCCATAATATGCTCAACGGCTTCCCTGGTTGCAATATGCCACCGGCCCTCATACCATGCCCCCCGCCATGTCGGGATTGCCGTATCCCAAATCAGGCTGCGGTGAGCCGGGTTTACCTGGCCGTTTACTGACGTTGCCCAGTTATGAATCGTATTTTGTCTGACGAATGTCCATGAGGGATATTTACTTTTCAGCGCATAAAGAGCCGGGCGGTAACTTGCCGGAAATTGCTCAATGTCAGCGGAAAAACTTATCGAGGTCGCCGAAATGTCAGCAAAAGAATTTGCCATCAGGCCGGTATCACCAAATGAAAAGTCGGCAAAAGCGGCGGCGGCGAAAAATGATTCGAATTCTTCCAAAAATTCTAATTCTTCTTCAAGTTCCTCTATTTCTTCAATGACTTCCGGTTCCTTAAGATACATTTCTAACTCAAACAGGCTATTCTCATAATGTAAGACTGCTTCAAGCCAGGGAATCAAATAATTAGCTTCCCACTCAAGCAAAAGCTCGTCCGAATATGCAAGATAGCTGCTTTCAATATAACCGGTATAAAGAGTAAAATCGGCATCAGTAATTTCTTGTTCAGCGGTGACATTGTCATTAAGCAGATAAAAACTAACCCGGTACCAAAACTCGCCGTCAAGAAATTCAATCCCGCGGATTTCTACGGTTTGCCCGGAATAAGCCCGGACTACTGTTCCGGAATCAAGTGACGCATCTTGTCTTACATTGTAGTATTCACATAAATATACCAAGGCAAAAACAGATTTTCTTGCCGTGATTTCCTGTAAGGCATTAACCGCATTTTCTTGCGCTGAAAGAACTGCTTCATGGGCTTCTTCTAATTGTTGTTTGAGAATTTCCAATTGGGCATCGATTTCTTCTTCTGTTAATTCGATATCGCCGGTTTCATCTTCTTCATTTGCTTCATCATTCTCATCAATATCGGTTAAATCATCGGAATCGTTTTCTTCAGTATTTCCCCTGTCAGTATTTTCATCGCCAAGTTCTTCACCGCCGGTTTCTTCGCCATCAGGTAATTCCAGATTCAACTCATTGTTGATACTAAAATCATTATTAGTTGCCAAGGTACTAATATATGTAACAGTGCTGGTATAAAAAAGAATCGCAACCAGGGTCAAGGCAAAAACCCGCCGCATAAAACCTCTATTAAAAAACTTTTTCTCGTCCATTGATTTCCTCCGAAAAACATTTACCATTTACATAACTTTTTTGTACGACAAATTATGTCAACTCACATATTTTCATATTAGCAAAATTGGAAAAATAATGCAAGTGTTTTTTGCTTAATTTTGCGTTGAAGAGTTATATACTATCAATGAAAAGCAAGGAGAGCAATAAACTCTCTCCGTTGCTACGGTCTAATTGGTTCTAATCCACATTTAATCCTGGGAAGAAGGCGACCTAATGCAACTTCGAGATGTTTTTGCTCTCTTTGTATATCAGCCGCGAGTGGGTATTTTGACTTTGCAAGAAAACCGTTGGAAAACGCCGGCACTTGGCGGTGTATCATGCCGCCTTAGTGTCCGCTGCATTTTACACCAAACGAAAGCGTGTTTTACGGCGAAGTACAAATAATACACACCGCGGAAACGATTGTTAACATAAGTCAAATAACATTCAAATCTCTTCTTAAAACAGCCGAATTTTCCTTTAACCACCTTCTAACCTGCTTATAATTCGGCTGAATGCTTTCGACACATTGCCAAAAATCCGCCGAATGATTCATAAAACTTAGGTGGCAAAGCTCATGGATAACCAGATATTCAAGAACTTCTTCAGGGGCAAAAACAATCCGCCAGTTGAAATTAAGATTACCCTTAGAAGAACAACTTCCCCATAGGGTTTTCTGGTCTTTAATCCGGATATCATGATAAGACACATTTAGAATTTGGGCAAAGTAGGCGGCTTTTTCATGAATTAGCTCCCTTGCTTGCGAACGGTACCACGATTCGATAGCAGCTTGTTTTAACTTGATAGGAATATTATCGTAGATATCAAGAGAACGACAATCGGTACAACCGAATGCCAAATATATTTCTTTAGTCAGTTCATTGATTTGTATCTTACTGCGTTTTTTATTTACTTCGGTTACAATTAGAGTATAATCTCTACCTAGAAAAGGTAAGGTTTCGCCGGTAATAAACTTTCTTTCAACTTGATTTTCCCGTTGACTCTCATGTTGCTTTCTTCGTTGACTGATTCGGTCAATGGTTTTTATTATCCAATCATATTTGTCATGGATAAAACCCTCAATTTCTCGCTGCGAAACAAAAAAAGGCGCTCTAATATGAATTGAAGAATCAGGCTTTATACAAATCGCAAGGCTCTTCCGGCGGGATTTAGTAAGGGTATAGGTGATTTGGGTGCCGTTTATAGTAAGTATTTTCATTTAACTAATCCTTACTTTTAGTAGTATGCCGCTTCATAAACCTCTCGACTATATCCCAAATTTCCTTGCACCAAAATGTGCCGCCGCCATGCCCTTCATCTTCTATTTCATAATATTCAACATCTTTATCATATGACCTTAGATTATCAAACAAAACCCGGCTATTGCAAATATCTACTATATCATCTTCGATGCCGTGAAACATTAATATCGGGGGAATTTCTCTTTCACTGATGTAAGTAGAACAGGAAGCACTCTTTGCAAGCTCGGGGACTTTATTTATGTCATCGGTCCCAAGTAATGCTTCAACCGGTTTTTCACCATTAAAAAAGCTCATTTCTGTCGGGGCAAAAAAGTTGATAATCCCTTTTATTTTAACGGGAATTTCCTCGGCTTTGTATGTATCAAGTTCATTATAACCGATTGTCAACCCTGAAAGCAAAGCAATATGCCCGCCGGATGAATTACCGGCGATAAAAACATTATCCATATCAATACGATAATGTTCGGCTATCGTGCCGATAAAACGAAGGGCATTTTTCAAATCAATTACTTGAGCCGGGAAAGCTGCTATTTCTGATTCGCGATATTGCACTTCTGCAATTACGAAACCACGTTTGGCTAATTCTGAACGCTTTGGTATATTATTGTACATTTCCTGCTTATACCATGCCGAACCGGGAATAAACAAAACTAAAGGGAACTTTCTCTTAGTCGTCCACATATTCTTATATGGGACAATTAATTGCAGATACCGTTTGCAATTTTCATATTCATAATATTCAACGTCAGGTACATATAACCATTCTAAGTTAATTTTTTTAAGATTAAGTGTATAAATTTTGTTTATCATTGTTTTTCTCCCTTTTACTTAAACTGTAAACCTCCGGAAATGTTTCTTACCTCTCTTTAATAACAAACCATCTTCGGCAAATTGCCCTTTGTTAAAAGTTGCCTTAAAGTCGGCCACTTTATCATCACCGGCGGAAACCCCACCCTGCTCGACGGCGCGGCGGCCTTCGGAACGGCTGGCAACCAACCCGCCTTTAACTAAAAGTGAAACGATGTCGATTGCTTCATTTTCAAAATCATCAGCGGTCAGCACCGTTGTCGGGATATCGGCCCCGCCGCCGCCGGCAAACAACGCCTTAGCCCCGGCTTTTGCTTTATCCGCTTCTTCGGTCCCATGAATCATTTGCGTTACTTCATAGGCCAAAATTTCTTTCGCTTCATTTAACCTGCTACCCTGCCACTCATTCATTTCATTGATTTGCTCAAGGGGCAGGAAGGTCATCATTTTAAGGAATTTGACGACATCGGAATCAGCAACATTACGCCAATACTGGAAAAACTCAAACGGTGAAGTTTTAGCGCCGTCTATCCATAATGCGCCCTTAACTGTTTTACCCATTTTTTCACCTTCCGAATTAAGCAAAAGCGAATTGGTCATCGCATAAACATTTTTACTCAATTTGCGGCGGATTAAATCGGCACCGGCCAGTAAGTTACTCCACTGGTCGTCACCGCCAAGCTGCATATTACAGCCATATTTCTGATGTAATACATAGTAATCATAACTTTGCATAATCATGTAGTTAAACTCAAGAAAACTTAAACCTTTTTCCATCCGCTGCTTGTAACATTCGGCCGCAAGCATCCGGTTAACGCTGAAATGGGCGCCTACTTCCCGCAGCATATCAATATAATTCAAATCCCGCAGCCAGTCGGCATTATTAACGAACATGGCTTTTCCTTCACCAAAATCAAGGAAATTTTCCATTTGCTGCTTGAAACGCTCACAGTTATCATCAATCATCTGTGTATCCATCATTGAACGCATATCGGTTTTGCCGCTCGGGTCACCAATCATTGCTGTGCCGCCGCCAAGTAGGACAATCGGGCGGTTCCCGGCCAACTGCAGCCGTTTCATCATACAAAAAGCCATGAAATGACCAATATGCAAGGAGTTAGCCGTCGGGTCAAAACCCATATAAAAAGTGGCTTTACCATTATTAATCAGCTCTTTTATTTCTTCCTCATCGGTTAATTGGGCAATCAAACCCCGCGCTTTTAATTCTTCAAATAGTTTCATATTGTCCTCCAATATATTTATATATTTTATTTTACTTCAGACCTATGGTCTGGAGTTGCTACATCAGGTGAAAATAAATGCCTGCTTCGCAGTCACTTGTTTTCCTGCTGATGTGTCACATCATCGGCTGCACCATACTTACCCATAACAGGAATATCACCGGAACCCACAAAATCAACGCTGTTGTAATAGAAAGTGCCAAAGCGGCAATATGGGCCGCCGGCCATTTTTTAAGGCTCTTTGTCACCACCATCGCAAATAGCGGGATATAAAAAATATAACTTCCGGCCGAAAACCATATCGCACTAAGTGCTGAAATCAAGACTAGTGCCCCCATTATTATATTTGAAAATGAAACTTTAAAGTTTCTTCGGCGTATTTGGATAATCATGAAACTAACCGCAAGCAGACAAATAATCACACCCAAAACTTGCGAAACCCAAGCGGCCATCAGCACCGTCACCCCCGGAAGGAAAGGAAAAAACACGGCATCCCCGGACGGTTTGCGCAAATCTTCAAGGGAATTGTTTGCTGCATAATCTGCCAGGGCGAGAACTGTCTTTAAATAATGCCAAGCGGTATTTAAATTTAAGTTTTCATAATTGTCAGTTGGCATATGATAATGCTCAACCCCTTCTATCCCGGCAAAATTTATCCCTTGATAACCATGATTCAAAAAAGCGGTGAAATCCGTATTGTTAGGCATCATTCGGTAAACGGCCACTGCCCAGGAAAAACCAATCGGCTTTGCGCCTGATTTTAAAACAGCATTCATTTGCCGGTAATCTTTAGGTGATGTTTCAAAAAGAATCACACCGCCGCTATTACCCCGCATTTCAAGATTAATCACCATATCAATTTTATCTTTCATTCCGGGATGCGCTTCAACAAATTTCCAGGCACCAAGCAAACCCATCTCTTCCCCATCGGTAAAGAGAAAGTAAAGACTATTCTTTAGTTCCCCGCTCCCGGCGAACAACCTCATTACTTCCAACATTGCGCATACGGGTAACATCGCATCGGCGGCACCGGGCCCCGCCGCAACACTATCGTAATGGGCAACAAACATAATACCACGGTCGGTATCAGGTGCTTCTAATTTGACCAGAATGTTAACAAGGCTATCTGCTCCGTCAAGCCTTACCATATGATTAAACCAATCATAAATATTATCAATACCGTACTCTTCCATTGCCCATTCTTTATTAAGCTCCCACAATTCATCCGGTGACAAATCACTCCACAAATCGGCAAATAGTTCAACTAACTCAGGTTTAGTATAGGATGCATCCTCGACTATCGCGGTTAAGCCCATTGCCTCAATTTCGGCAAGCAGTTCCGCCCGGACACGTTCAATTTCGGCGGAACCGCTTGGATGCGGCTCTACTGCAAGCCGTTCTATATTTGCCATCATCTTAAGAAAAGCAGGATAAAATAAAGAAGTTTCGTCTACCTGCGGGGGTTTAACTTGCCATAACCCCAAGATAATTCCGATTATCAGGGCAAATGTAATAATGACAATATAAAGTGCTTGATTTATTTTTCTTGTTTCTGTGTTCATTTTAGTCATTTCCTCATTAGCTCTTCCATTGCATTTTTTAACCCGGCTACGGTCAGTTTGTACATCGGGAAAAGGTTTTTCACCGCCGTTTCCGCTTCGCGCCACGGGGCATGTCCCGGTGCCATCTTGGGATTAAGCCAGACAACTTTCCGGTAATTCCGTTTCATTAGATTCAGCCACGCAAACCCTGAAAGGCCGCCGTTCGGCCCCCGGTAATTGCCGGTAGCGGAATAAAGTTCCTCCGGTGCCATCGCCGCATCACCAACGATGACAACTTTGTAATCACTATCCAAATTGCGGAAAAGCCAGTCCGTTTCAACCCAGTCGCCATTTTCGCACTCCGGGCTTTTGTATAAATGTGAATAAATACAGTTATGGAAGTAATAACACTTTACATCCTTATAATGATTCGCTTTATGAACTGATTGAAATAACTCATTCAATAAAGATGTATAGGGTATCATTGTCCCGCCGGAATCCATAAGCAACAATAACTTTACCGCATTTTTGCGCGGTTTTTCCATTACAATTTGCAGAAAACCGCCGTTATTACAGGTTTTATTAATCGTGCCATTGATATAAAGCTCCGTTTTGGGAATATCAAGCCGGGTTGAAAACTGCCGCAGTTTCCGCAAAGCTAACTGAAACTGGCGGTTATCAATAATCCGGTCGTCCCGGAAATCTTTGTACCTGCGGGCCCCAATCACCGCAAAAGCCGATTGATGGCCGGTGACACCGCCAATCCTGATTCCGCCCATATTGGCCCCGGTATTTCCAAACGATGTTTTACCCATTGTGCCAATCCAATAGTTACCGCCGTTATGTTCGCTATCCTGTTCCTTAAGCCGCTCTTTTAACTGTTCTTCTATCTCATTTTTGTCTAATGCCGATTCTTCAGCCTGATTAAGCATATTCCGCTCATCTTCATTGACCAAGTCAGTCAATTCCTCTTTGTCAAGCCAGCGTTGCATTTCTTTTGAAATAATATTATCGGATTCAATATTCTTAAAGCATTCGGAAAAAGCAAGGTCAAATTTGTCATATTCGGTTTCACTTTTCACCAAAACCGCCCGGGCGATATAATAAAAAGCGGTCAGGCTGTTCCCGGCTAAATCTTTATTAAGCGCATCCTGGAGGGTGAGCCATTCATTTAAGCTGATGTTTAAACCTTTTGCTTTTAAAATGTGGAAAAATTCTATAAACATATTTTTTTCTCGTATGAAGAGGGTCCGCAAAGCGGGACTGGTTTATCTTTGATGCCGTACCACTTAATACATCTTAGATAAGTTCTTCGTACTTTCCAAGTCTTCATCTTTTTTAATAATTACCCCGGGGAATGGTAATTCATTCATAAGCCGCTCTGCTGAAATTCCGCCTAGCTCTAACGCTTTTATCCAATCAAGCAGTTCCGAAGTGCTTGGTTTTTTGCGCAGGTCACGAAGCGCCCGGATATCATAAAAACGTTTCATCGCACTAGCAAGAAGATTTGCTTCAATATCAGGATAATGAGTGCGGACAATTTCTTCCATTAAATCGGCCGCCGGAAAATCAATATAATGAAAAATGCAACGGCGCAAAAACGCATCCGGTAATTCTTTCTCGGCATTTGACGTAATAATTACTATCGGCCGTTTCTTCGCTTTAACCGTTCGTTTGGTTTCCGGGATAAAGAACTCCATTTGGTCTAGTTCCCACAATAAATCATTGGGAAACTCAAGGTCGGCCTTATCAATTTCATCAATCAACAGTATAACTTGCTCTTCGGCGGCAAACGCTTCGCCAAGTTTACCCAAGGTAATATACCGGGCGATATCGGAAACCCCTTCCTCACCAAATTGGCCGTCGTAAAGGCGGCGGATGGTATCATATACATAGAGCCCTTCCTGTGCTTTGGTTGTTGACTTGATATTCCATATAATCAGCTCTTTGTCAAGGGAGTTTGCAACTGATGCCGCGAGCATAGTTTTTCCTGTGCCGGGTTCACCCTTGATCAGCAAAGGTTTTCCTAATGATACGGCAATATTGACGGCTAGTTTCATTTCTTCTGAAGCAACATAGTTATTGGTGCCGGTAAAACGGTTCATATTTTGCCTTTCTAAAGACCATCTACATACAGCAAGCCAGACAATAAACTCTCTTAGTCACTACGGCCTAATTGGCTTCCATAAACATTCTATCCCGGGAAGAAAGCGGCCTAATGTTCCTGCGAGATGTTTTTGTCTGTCTTTTCTTACTCTCTATATATTTACTCTCTACACATCCAACTGCAGCATAACTTCATTTTCCGCTTGTAGTTTGAACTCTTCGATTTGCACGGGGTTCATTTGCGGGAGGTCGGCTAAGGATTTTACGCCGAAGCACCGAAGAAATTCTTCGGTAGTGCCAAAAAGGAGCGGTCGCCCCGGTGCATCAAGGCGGCCTAGTTCACTGATTAATTCAAATTCAAGCAAACGGTTTACGGCATGGTCGCAACTTACGCCCCGGATTTTTTCAATTTCGAGCCGGGTTATCGGCTGTTTGTAGGCAATAATCGAAAGAGTTTCCAAAAGGGTTTCCGTCAGGACGTATTTGCGCGGGGTTTTGGCAATTTTGATAAGGTGTTCATACATATCGCCGCGGGTACACATTTGAAAAGAATCTTCAAGTTCTAAAAGGGCAATGCCCCGGTTATTCGCTTCATATTCCGCTTTCATTTCGAGCAGGATTTCATAAGTTGTTTCTTTTTCTTCTTCAATTACCAAAGCAAGCCTTTCTATTTCAACCGACTCGCCCATTGTAAAAAGAACCGCTTCTAAAATCCCCTTTGCCTCATTTCGTTCCATTAATATGGCCTTTCGCAAGCTTCGAAAGTTCGCCGCCGGGCGACACTTTTTTGCTCTTTGCTTTTTCAATGATAATATCGTCTTTTAATTCATCCTGCCGGATAATAATCCGCCCAAGCTTCATTAATTCAAGTATGACAAGAAAGGTAACGATGATTTCCATTTTGCTCTTTTGGCGTTCCAACAAGCAAACGAAACTGAATTTTGTGTGTTCTTCCAAGTATGCTTCAACGTAAGACATTTTTTGTTCCATATTGATTTCATCCTTTTCAACCTCGCTGAAAGTTGAACGGATCGGGTCAATTTTGTCCACCTGACGTTTTAACATATTTTTAAAAAGTTCATGCAATTTGGATAAAGTAGCATCACCAATAAGTTCATCATAATCTAACGGTTCACGGTAATTACGGACTTCGTCGGGTAATGATGATACTTTGAACAAGTTGCGGCGGGCATCAAGCTGGCGGTCCCTTAGCTCCGCAGACATATATTTGTACATCTTGAACTCAAGCAGTTTCTGAACCAGTTCGGCACGGGGGTCTTCCTCTTCGCCATCTTCGTTTTCTTCCGGCGGAAGCAGCATCCGGCATTTAATATCAAGCAAGGTCGCGGCCATTACCAGGAACTCGCTCATTAGATTCATGTCTTCGTTTTCAAGATGGCGGATATATTCCAGATATTGCTCGGTAATCAAAACGATAGGGATATCGTAGATATCAACTTTATTTTTCTCAATAAGATGCAAAAGGAGGTCGAGGGGCCCCTCGAAGACCTGTAGTTTTACCTGTAATGCCATTTTAACTCACAATCTCAACCGTACGGCTTGTCCCTAAACGGGTTGCACCGGCGGCAAGCATTTTTTCAGCATCTTCACGGGTCCGGATACCTCCGGAGGCTTTGATACCCATCCGGTCGCCGATTTCATCGTGCATTAACAGTATATCTGTTTCGGTAGCCCCGCCGGTTGAAAAACCAGTCGAGGTTTTGACGAAATCTGCGCCTGCTTCTTCCGCTAAACGGCAGGCAATTCTTTTTTCTTCATCGGTGAGAAGGCAGGTTTCAATGATTACCTTTAGGATAATATTTCTGCCGCAGGTTTTTTTAACTTGTTTGATATCATCGTGGACAATACTATATCTTTTACCTTTAAGGGCGCCGATATTTATTACCATATCTATTTCCGAAGCACCATATTTTATCGCAAGCCTTGCCTCACTGCACTTAGCGGCCGTCATCATTTTCCCCAGAGGGAAACCGACAACTGCGCAGACTTTTACATCACTTCCCATTAACTTCTCATTGGCAAAATTGACATAAAAACTATTAACACAGACGGTCATAAAACCATGTTCAACCGCTTCGGCACAAACCTTGGCTACCTCTTCTTCGGTAGCATCGGCCGCCAATATTGTATGATCAAATAATTTCGTATTAATTTTGTTCATCTTTAGTCCCTCCTAATGGCGCATATGTATAACAACCAGCTCGCCTGGATTAAAAATACGTAACGGTAAAATATGGCTCCCAAGCCCGCGGCTGATTATCATCGTTGATTTTTTTTCCGTAAATAAGCCGCCGTCATACTTCGGGAAAAGCCGGAAACGCGGTGAAATCAAACCGCCTAATAACGGCAATTTGACAATACCGCCATGCAAATGGCCGGAAACGACCAAATCGGCACCCCAATCAGCATAAACCGGAAAAAATTCCGGATTGTGGGCAATTAATAGATTTACGGCTTTCTCTGACGGTGTACCAATTTTTTCATCCAGATATTCAACAGTTAACTCATTTTTGGCAAACCGTTTGAAAAAATCATTCTCAAGATCAAGTCCGTAAATATTCAGATTCACATCGGCAAGATGCTCATGTTCATTCCGCAGCCGTTTAACCGGTAACTCCGAAAGCGCCTGTTCATACTCATCTGCCACCGGGGCATATTGCCCCGCAAGCAAAGTCAAACGGTTTTCATGGTTGCCATTTGCATAATAAACCGGATACTTTGATGAAATCAGGCGTAAAAATTCATAAGCCGGGGTATTGTCATATTTGCCGGCAGTAATCATATCCCCGGCAATCAAAATAAGGTCCGGCGCTATCAAATCAATTGCATTCCATAAAACTTGATTATTACGGCCATATTGCTTATTGTGCATATCGGTAATCAATAATAATTTAGCATTTTTCTTAAGGCCGGTCGCACAAAAATAATATTCGCGGATAACGAAGCGGTTAATATCGCGGATGCAAATAACCAGTAGGCTAATTACGAGCAAAGCAATCAGGATAAAGATAATCTCCGCCGTAAAGTCTGCGATTCTCACTTCTGAAAAATCCAGCGATTCTAAAATCTGCCCCATATATAACTCCCATGATTCTATAATCTACTGAATATCATTTTAACCTATTTTTTCTAATTCGACAACCCCGAAACGAAGTTTTGATGGCTTAAAATATCGCTTCGTTACTGTTCACGGCAAGCCGTAAACAGCAACAAATGTGCACACAAATCGCAAAAAACGCGATTTGGCGCTATCACAACTCGGGATTTTGCGCAAAATACGAGCAAAACACCTCGCGGAATAGTGACATCTGAACAGTAACTATCGCTTCGTTTTTATACTAATAATAACCGGAATGCTTTACCTAAATAGTCAATATAACCCGCTTTTTCAACTGTCATTGCCGAAAATATCGAAACACTTCCGACCCGTTCACCATTAAGACGATAAACAGCTTCACCTATCGCATCACCTTTATTGACCGGCGCAGTCAATTTTCCCGGCAAATTTATTACCTTTTCAATCTGGGTTAAATCACTTCCCTTGATATCAAGATATTTAAACGGGCCTTGATATTCAATTTCCACATAATCTTCTACACTGCCGCGGATCGGCAAAACCGGCAAGGCATCCTCGTTTTTGTCTTCAAATAATTGTGAAACTGTGTAACCATAATTGAGCAAAGCCATTGCTTCTTCAAACCGTGTTTTACCGCTGGGGGCAGCCATAATTACAGCTATCAAATCAATACCATCACGGCTTGCCGTTGCCGAAAGGCAGAATTTTGCTTTCGAAGTTGATCCGGTTTTTAATCCAGTCGCCCACTCATACATTCGCAGTAGTTTATTTGTACTGGATAAAGTGAATACTGATGAACCTTGGACAGTATTGTGGATGATATCTTCCATCCAAATTTGTGTATACTCAAGTACTTCCGGATATTTCGTAATTAATTCGCGTGAAACAGTTGCGACGTCTTTTGCACTCATATAATGATTATCATCATCAGTAAGGCCGCTTGAGTCGGTGAAATTGGTATCTCTCATTCCCAATTCCCGGGCCCGCTCATTCATCAGCTTAACAAATTCCGCCTCACTTCCGGCAATATGCTCGGCTACGGCAACACTGGCATCATTACCGGAAGCAACTGCAATACACTTGATTAATGTTTCAAGAGTTTGAATTTCACCTTCCTCAAGAAATACTTGCGAACCACCCATTGATTTGGCATAAGCACTTGTGATGATTTCATGCTCAAGTTTAACCCGCCCTTTATCAATAAAATCAAAAATAATCAACAGGGTCATAATCTTGGTGATACTAGCCGGTGCTAAACGTTCATTAGCATTTAGTTCGGCGATTACCTGCCCGGTCTGGGCTTCAATCAATATGTATGAGGGCGTTTCTTTTATTGGTGCGATGCCGGATTCTTTTCCGGTCTGGGCATTTGCCGGGAAGCAGGGAGTTAAAATTAAGATTAAACTAAGGAAAACAATCGCGGTTTTCCGCAAAAATAGTCTCATATCAGCTCCTAAATGTGCGTTCTTTAACAATACCTATGCGTTTTTGAGACAAATAATGCAAGTACACAAATTTTCGCATGACTGTTTTTTACGATTATACTTGCTCTGCGAAAGCAATTTGTTTACCGTCAAGAAAAACTCTGGCAATAGCCGGACCTTTTGAGTTATTTTCTGTTAACGCTGATAAAAATGCCCTATAAACCCCTATTTTTACTGCTTCAACGATTTGGCCATTATTAACAACTGCGGTACAGCCATTTAATGTACCAACAAGCTCGGGGCCGGCCTCGCGGGCAAGGAAGTATTGGCCTGGGGAAGGGAAACCGCCGGTTGCAAAGGAAGAAAAGGGTGATGGTTGAATCTTTGAGATAGGGGGCACATCAAAGTGCCAGCCCCATTGCTGTCCAATTAACCCCCCGACACTCTTTGCAACCCTGCCCATTTCGTTTATAATCCCTATTACAAGATTAATCACCAAATTAACAACGCTAATTATACCATTAAAAACCGGTATGATAATTGAGCTAACCGCTGCACTAACACCTTTCATCATCTGTTTAATACCTTCTGCGATTGCGGATATGGCAGCTATAATACCAGCAATAGGGAAATCATGATTATCATTTTCAGATGACCTGTTATAAAATCCTTGTTCATCAAAATATGTAACCCAATTAAACATCGGATGGCCTGTTACTTTGCCCCCTTCCATATCGTTGCCCCATATGACATTTGCTCCCAGAAGATCCCCTTGAGCAACACCATACGCCGAATTGAAAACCCCTTTTCTTCCAACAACCCCGTCCCAATTAGCCTTGTATGATGTTATTTTGCCACTATTTTTATTGATTTCATCTTTATATTTTTCCAAAAATTCATCATTAAAGCCAATGGTATTAAAAACTATACAATTTTTGATTTCATCAAATAAAACCGTAGCCGTTTGGCTTAATTGGCCAGCTTGTGAGTGTCCTGTTACCGAGATTTTTATATATCCCTTACCGATAACATTTTCCTCAATAAAAACTAACATATCCTTTTGCTGTGCCGTTAACAATAAATCTTTTGAAGAAAGGGCCGAATTAGTACCCGGAGCCGAACCAGTTAGTAAACTAATAACTGTAACATCATCTGTACCCCGAATAGCAACTATTGCTTTATTTTCTGGAGTTACAAAGGAATATGCTGTAAATCCTGAGTCATCTTTATCTTTTTTACTTTCAAATTTCGCAATCGTTAAACTACTTAAAATAGGGTCATTTTTTATTGCATCAAAGACAAGGTCGAATTGTTTCTTTTTGACACCTAAATCCTTTAATTCTTTTTCTGAAAGCTTGCTGCAATATTCAACCAATTCCAGCATTGTAGTGCCTTCCTTTATATCTTCTATCGGCATGTCTAAATAAGCAAATTTGCTCAACAATGCCATCTGGGAATCATTCATTACCTTCACCCCTTATCTGATTAAGCAGATTCCCTATGCTAAAATTTGAAACATCTCTGAAACTTTCCATCAAAATATCATAAATTTCTGATTGTTCCTTATTTTGTGTGTGATTTACATATGTATATGCCATTATTTCATCAAGTTCCTTAAAAGCTGTTGAAAATCCAGAGCCTTTGTGTTTTTGTACATCAAAATCAACAAATTCATATTCCTTTATAAATATTATCATATATTTATGAATAGCATTTTTGCGCGGTGATTCAGTCATCACCCAGCTCATTTTTTCAAAAAAAGCTTCTTTTTCAGTTAATAAATCATCACTTACAAATATCTTGATATTTATGACAAAAGCTCGCTCGTTCTCAATAAGGCCGTCAAACGAAACATCCCTGTCATAATCCCCACTTGTTACTTGAGATGAATTATCAATATGTAATGCTATCTTAGCATTTGGTTCAGCCGCTGCAATAAACGGCTGGTATTCCGGAAAAATCTCTTTCTCTACAAATAGGAATGCATAACCATCGCTGAACTCACGGATTCCGGTATCATCGTCAGTATAAATACGGACAACAAACCATTCTGTTTCGTTGCCCTCAGGGTGGATGAAAGCCTTGCTCGGTATACCCTCCCCTCTGTCTGAAATAAGTCGAGTAACGACATACCTCCCTCCATATTTGACTTCAAGGTAATCGCATATTTCTTTAATTAATTTTGTGTAATTGTATCTCATACTACCCACCACTCCTAAAATAATAATAATGACTGCGGCAATTACTATGCCAAGTATTTGCAGAAATTTCAACATATTTCCCGCCTTTCTAAAATTTAACTGGTTTGTTACATTTTAATTCAAAGTTATTGAAAAAACAAGGATGATAGTTCTCTTTTCCTTTTGTGTTTTTTCCCCGCTTAATCATCTCGTGACTAAAAAAATGAAATTTTTACTCTTTTCCAAAAAAAAGATAGCATTTAAGTACAAAAAAGGACCGCACTGTACGGTTGCGGCCCTGCAAGATTTGAGATTTTCATCAGTTAAACTTGCGCTTTCTAGCAGCTTCAGACTTCTTTTTCCGTCTGACACTCGGTTTTTCGTAATGCTCACGCTTCCTGATTTCCTGCTGGATACCAGCTTTTGCGCAACTTCTTTTAAAGCGGCGTAAGGCACTATCTAAAGTTTCATTCTCTTTTACGATAACACTTGACATTTTCCAACCCTCCCTTCAGCCCCAAAATCTCACGACTGTTTGGGTTATTTCACTTCCACTAGTGATTATAACACAATATTCCAGGTAGTCAAGGATTTTACCTAAATTCGTTTAAATAAATCTCAATCCGGTTGGCGGCAATATCGGCAGCTTCTTCAGCAGATTTTAACCCGGTCAAAAATGATTGCGCTTCTTCCCGTAATATATCTTCAATCCGCGCATCCCAACTGCGTGTTTTTGTAACGCTGTTTATTAAATCCCGTAGTTGTTGCTGTTCATCTTCTGTGGCGGGGTAAAGCTCAAATTCAATATCAGTTCCGGTTATTGCCCAAGAACCTTCTCTTATCCCTCTTAAATGTAATTCTATAGCACTTTTCCTAATGGGTAAAACAAGTGAATTACTACTCGAATTTTGGAACTCTTCGGTTAGCATACTACTGATAAAAGACCATGCCGCTTGATGATTGGTACAATCTTGGCTTATTGCTAATAATATTCCTGAGTTTGCGATGTTACCACTACCCACCTCCGTTGGATAACCAAGAAAAATAATTGGCTCACCAAATTCCTGTTGCAATAATTGAAGAAAAATTACCGACCCAATACTACGCTCATTAAACTGTACTTGTTTGTCCTTAATTTTGTCAAAGATATTATTCCCCTCGGCATAAAGATAATCAGATGTAAATTGATTGGAAAAATTAAGGATTTCAAGGAACAAATCACGATTAAAAGTACCGTCATCGCCCCAATCTATTAGGACGTCCCCATTAGTCTTTAGACAAATATCAAATATCGCCGATTTATTATGATTTTGAAAAATTTTACTCTCTGGCAGTTGCTTATTGACAAACTCAATCATTTCATCCAAATTCCAAGAATACATTTCACCAATTTGTGAGTGGGTTAAGATAAGCGTATCAATAACATAATTAATCGGCATTCCCAGAAGTTGTCCATTTATTTCATAAGCCTTGAGGATGTTTTCTTGTAAATCCGCCCTATCAATAGTTAAATCGTTATCAAGCAATGGATAAAGGTCTGTAAACACGCCTCTATCAGCATAAATATCCATCATAAAATAAGGCGGCATTAGAATGATATCCGGAGTTTTACCACTGATGATGTCTATATTCAATTGATTTGAATTTTCGTATTCCTTTATCTCAATCATATAAAATAAGTTAGTATTGTTAAAATCAAAAATTGCACTTTTAAGTTGATTATATATAGTGGGATAAAGGCCTAGCACTAGTGTTTCTTTATTATAATTAAGCCCCGGAAATATCTCTTCCTTATACGAAATATTTTCTTCGTTTTGCAACTTTGTACAAGCAGTTAAAAATATAATGATTAAAAATAAAAGTAATATTTTTTTCATGATAGCTTCCATTCATCGACACATAAATATGCGGGGTATGTAGGTTAATATTTTAGCAATATTCTTCACTATTGTGTTTCTGGAATCAAGGCACTTTGCTTACAAGGATGTGTCCATGCGGTCCACGAACCATAATCAATCCATTCCTTAAGTTTATTCGCATTTATATCATAGCAAATATTGGTAGTAGCACTTCTCAAACGTCCTTCTGTCATTCTCCCACAATTTATACATGTTCCAACTCTATTTTGGGTTTCATAATTTTTCACTGTTATATGACGTCTACAGAAAGAGGCGCAAGTATTAGCATAAGCAACAAATGATACTGATATTATTAGCATCACGGCAAGAAAAAATGCCAATATACGTTTATTTTTCAGCATAATGGGTCCTCCTTTTTTTTAAACCTATTGCATTTCAAAGAGTTCAATACTTTGCTTGCAAGGGTGTGTCCAAGAACTCCACGAACCATAAGAAACCCACCGCTTAATTTCAACCACATTCCTATCATGACAATAATGGAAGCTAACTTGTCGAATGCGCCGCTCCGTAGTGACTCCGCAATGTATGCATGTGCCTGTTCTAGTTTGATTTTCAAATTCCTTAAATTCTATGTGTCCCCAGCAACGTGGGTCGCAAGAATTTGCCCAAACCACTTGTGATGTCGATAGAACAAATATCAAAATAAGTAATAACGCAAACTTTCTTTTATGTTTCAACATAATTGGTCTCCTTTCATTTTCCATACCCCGCACTTATATATTAATTTACATTTTTTTAACTGTCAAGTCATTTGTTGTATATATATTTAACATCAATATGTTTCCATATAATTTCATTATCTTATCATCCAGTATATATGCGCCTTTCAGCTCGCAGTAACCACTTATAAAATACATTTAATTTCATATGTTTTACATATCATTTGCTATTCCATTCACATATTTCACATATTTTTATCTCATCTTATTCTATACATTTATCCCATATATCTTACATAGATTTCACTCATAGAACTCTTATTTAAAGCAATAAAAAAATCCACACAAAACTCATTCATGTGGACTAACACCTAAAACAAAGCTATAAATCAAAAGTTTAAAATCCCCCGATTCTCCTCAAAGTAAAAGCAAACTGCACATCTACCGGCTCGGAAGTACCGCCATCAAAATTAAATTCAATCATATAAATGCCTTTTTCCAAATAAACCGGCCCTTTATTTGCATTAAATTCTGTTCCGGAATCCGGATTAAAAATACTAAGTCCGGTTTGATCCATAAAATTGGCTTCTGTTATGATAACACCGGCTTCATGTTCTACCCCTACAAATAATTCATAAATTCCTGCTTTATCAACCACAACATCATGCATTACCGGTTGAGTATTGTTATCAACCGATTCACCTTGTGTAAAACTCATGATTGTTACCCCTGTATCAATCGAATGCGCAAAAATTCCCATCCCCAAGACAAATAAAAGCACCGCTAATGCAATTGCGACAAATTTGTCTTTCTTATTTTTCCGCTCCGGATTTAACAACCTTCCGGCGAAATAATATAGTCCCGGGGTGAGGGTAGCTAAGATTAAATAAACACCGATAAACTCCAAGCCAATTTCCGCCGTTGCTTCAACTTCTGCGCTATTACTAAACGCACTGTACCCTGCCGAAAGGGAAACCGCGTTATTCAGAAAATGATAAAAAACCGGAAGCAAAAAGTTTTCCGTTTTAATCATCAGATATGTAAGCACAAACCCGATAATCGCGGTCGGGAGAAAGCGATAAACATCAAGATGGAAAAGTCCGAAAATAACCGCAACGATTAACATGACTGCCAATTGGCTTTTAAATTTTCGCATTGTATGTAAAATAACCCCGCGGAATAAAACCTCTTCGCATATTCCGGGTAAAACCGCCACAATAATTAAAGCAACGAAAAAAGGTACAGTCACAAAAAAGCTGCCTAAGGCACTGCTTACTTCCAGCATTCCGGGGAAAAAATAAGCGATGATCATCGTTACTGTATTTACAACAATAAAAGTTGCGCAATAAAGAATCAGCGTGCCGAAAAAATGTTTCCCGGTTACTTTCTTGATTGGCATCACTTCTTTTAGTTTCCATTTACATAACCATGGGGCAGCCAAAGCAATCAAAAGTAAACCAATTTGCGTTAGCGCCAATCCGTACATTCCCCAGTTCATTTGCATTGGAAATGCACCAAATAACAGAAAAGCAATCGCAACTATTAATAGCAATATACCGATATACCATTTGGGTGCCGTACTTTGTGACATATCAATCTCCTATTTGCTCCCTTAAAACATTTTCAGCTTCTTTAAGGGCCGCTTCAATTCCGGCCGGATTCTTCCCGCCGGCTTGCGCCATTCCCGGCCGGCCGCCGCCGCCGCCGCCAACGTAAGGGGCGATTGCCTTGATGAGATTACCGGCATGGGCCCCTTTTGCCTGGGCACTTTCATCAGCCATCGCCATCAGATTGACCTTACCTTCACTGGCAGAAATGATTAAAATAACACCTGTTATTAATCTTGCCTTTTGCTGGTCGCCCAAATCGCGGAGGCCATTCATATCTACCCCGTCAACTTTAACCGCAAGCAATTTGACTCCATTTATCTCAATGATTTGGTCACTAACATCACCAAGGGCTTCTTTCGCCGCTTTACTCTTAAGCGACTCATTTTCACTTTGGAGTTGTTTTATTTCACTTAATAAGCTTTCGACTTTATCCTTAACATTTGCCGGTGCGGACTTAAGGCTTTTCGCTATTTCATTCAAGATATGCTCGCTATTTTGATAATATTCAAATACGCTCCGTCCCGTTAGCGCTTCAATCCGGCGTACCCCGGCGGCAATCCCGGTTTCGGAAATAATTTTGAAAGCTGTAATCGCCCCGGTATTTCCGACATGAGTCCCGCCGCATAACTCTACCGAATCATTCATTCTGACTACGCGTACGTTTTCGCCATATTTTTCACCAAATAACGCCATCGCCCCCGCCGCACGGGCGGCTTCCAATGACATTTCCTCTGCCGATACCACTATGTTTTCAGCTATCTTCTCATTAACCTTTTGCTCAACCAAAGCTATTTCATCCGCTGTCAGCGCGGTAAAATGACTAAAGTCAAACCGCAGCCGGTCTTTATCAACATATGAACCGGCCTGCTCAACATGCGTACCAAGCACTGTCCGCAAAACTTTCTGAAGCAAATGAGTTGCGCTATGATTTTTACATATGTCATTACGGCTGCTATTATCAACTTTTAATTCAACTTTGTCACCAACTTTTAACATACCCAAATTCAAATTACCGATGTGTCCGATTTTATTACCGGTTAACCTCACGGTTTCACGAACCGAAAAGTCGCCAATAATTGAATTATCATCAAATAATTGAATACATCCACTATCACCGTTTTGGCCGCCGCCGGTAGCATAAAAAGGAGTTATATCAGTAATGATTGTCCCCCTCTGGCCATCAGTTAAGGCCTCCGTAACTTCACTATCGGTGGTTATCGCCAAAATTTCCGCGGAACACTTAACCAAATCATACCCAACAAATTCTGATTTGAGAGCCGGGTCAAGTTCTTCGTAAACCGTCGCATCGGCGCCCATATAATTCGTATCTTTGCGGGCTTTTCTTGCTTTATCCTTTTGCTCTTGCATAAAGTTTGAAAAACCGTCCATATCAACGGTATAACCTTTTTCTGCCATAATCTCAACCGTAAGGTCAATCGGGAAACCGTAGGTATCATAAAGCTTAAATGCCTGTTCGCCGGACAAAACTGCCGCACCGTCACCCGCCATCTTCTCTTCCATTTCGGAAAGAATCGAAAGGCCTTGGTCGATGGTATTGTTAAACTTATTTTCTTCCTGATTAAGGACGTTATAAATAAAGTCCTTTTTTTCATAAAGTTCCGGATAACCGTCTTTGCTTCCATTAATCACCGCATCGCTAAGCCGGGCAAGGAAAATCCCGTCAATCCCTAATAACCGGCCATGCCTTGCCGCCCGCCGGATTATTCTTCGTAAGACATACCCCCGGCCTTCATTCGTCGGCATAATCCCGTCAGAAATCATAAAGGTGGCCGAACGGATATGGTCGGTGACAATCCGGATCGAAACATCCCATTTGTCCTCACGGGCATACTCCTTATTTGCCAAAGCGCAAACCTTTTCCCTAAGCGCCCGTACCGTATCAATATCAAAAATCGATTCGACATCCTGTACCGCCGCCGCAAGCCGCTCAAGACCCATTCCGGTATCGATATTTTTAAACTCAAGTTCTGTATAATTGCCTTTTCCGTCACCATCAAACTGGGTAAAAACATTATTCCAAATCTCAATATAACGGTCGCAGTCACAGCCAACCGTACAATCAGCACAACCGCAGCCGTATTTTTCGCCGCGGTCATAATAAACCTCCGAACACGGCCCGCATGGGCCGGCACCATGCTCCCAAAAGTTATCGGCTTTGCCAAAGCGGAAAATCCGCTCCGGTTTTATCCCGATTTCATTTTCCCAAATCGCAAACGCTTCGTCATCTTCCAGATAAACGGAAGGATAAAGACGATCAGCATCTAAACCAACTACTTCCGTGAGAAATTCCCACGTCCAGGCGAGGGATTCACTCTTAAAATAATCACCAAAGGAAAAATTACCGAGCATTTCAAAGAAAGTGCCATGACGGGCAGTTTTTCCGATATTTTCGATATCACCGGTGCGGATACATTTCTGGCAGGAAGCCGCCCGTTTTTTCGGCGGGATAACCTGGCCGGTGAAATAGGGTTTTAGCGGGGCCATCCCGGAATTAATCAGTAATAAGCTATTATCATTATGCGGAACCAGTGATGCACTTTTCAGCACAAGGTGGCCTTTAGACTCAAAATAATCAAGAAACATTTTCCGCAGTTCATTAACAGTATAGGTTTTCATAACTTTATCCTTTTCTAAGCTGGTATCTCCTCGGGAATGAATTTAAAACGTAAACTTTTCCGCAAAAAATGCTTCCAATTCAGCAATCGCAACCCGTTCTTGCGCCATTGAATCGCGGAACCGTACCGTTACGCTATTATCTTCTTCCGACTCAAAATCATAAGTTATACAAAATGGCGTGCCAATTTCATCCTGGCGCCGGTATCTCTTTCCGATATTTCCCCGGTCATCAAACTCACAATTATATTTCTTCGAAAGGTTGGTGAAAATTTTCTCTGCGCCCTCATTAAGTTTCTTCGAAAGCGGGAAAACCCCGATTTTCACCGGTGCTAGTGCCGGATGGAAATGCAAAACCGTTCTCATATCGCCGTCACCAAGTTCTTCTTCATCATAAGCTGCGCACAGGAAAGCCAATGCCATCCGGTCAACCCCCAGCGAAGGTTCAACTACATATGGGATATAACGAATATTTTTGCTGTCGTCAAAATAAGACAAATCTTCACCCGATACGTTTTGGTGCTGGCTTAAATCATAATCGGTCCGGTCGGCAATACCCCAAAGCTCTCCCCAGCCAAACGGGAACAAAAACTCAAGATCGGTGGTTGCTTTAGAATAAAACGAAAGCTCTTCCGGGCCGTGGTCACGGATTCGCATTTCATCTTCTTTCAGACCCAAACTCTTAAGCCAATTAATACAAAATTCTTTCCAATAAGCAAACCACTCAAGGTCGGTGTCCGGCTCGCAAAAAAATTCAAGTTCCATTTGTTCAAATTCGCGGGTCCGGAAAATAAAGTTGCCCGGCGTAATTTCATTACGGAATGCTTTACCAATTTGTGCAATACCAAAAGGAATTTTCTTGCGCGAAGTCCGCTGTACATTTTTGAAATTCACGAAGATGCCTTGTGCGGTTTCCGGCCGCAAATAAACGGTATTTTTCGCATCTTCAGTTACGCCTTGAAAAGTTTTGAACATTAAATTAAACTGCCGGATATCGGTAAAATTGTGCTTGCCGCAGGTGGGGCACGGCACTTTATTTTCAAGGATAAAATCATTCATTTTGGCTAAGTCCCAACCATCGCAAGCGCCTTCTAATTCCGGTTCTTTAGCCGCAACATAATTTTCAATCATTTGGTCGGCACGGAACCGGGCTTTACATTCCCGGCAATCCATCATCGGGTCCGAAAAACTCTTAAGGTGCCCCGAAGCTTCCCAAACTTGCGGGTTCATAATAATTGCGCTGTCCACGCCGACATTATACGGGCTTTCCATGACAAATTTCTGCCACCAGGCTTTTTTGACATTGTTTTTAAGCTCAACACCAAGATGCCCATAATCCCAACTGTTCGCCAGCCCGCCGTAAATCTCCGAACCGGGATATACAAAGCCCCTCGTTTTCGCAAGGGCGACGATTTTTTCCATTGTTTTTTCCATGATTTGTTCCTTCCTTTTATGTATATTAATTTCGTTTTGTTGCCCTATGTAGATAATATTTCTCGCAGGAAACCTTAGGCCGCCTTCTTCCCGGGAAAAAACGTAACGCTTAAGCCAATCAGGGCGTAGAGACGGAGAGATTTATTATCTGCCATGGGTGCGTATATTAACTCTCTTTAATAGACCGTAATCATTTAAACAACACATATATTAACTCATCTTTAATATTGTCAATCCGCACTGAATTGCGGCCGTACCAAACCTCAATACCCGCACTGACATAGGAAATCCTGCCAAAAGTTTCAACCGTCAACGGGCCAACGTTCCGGTGTTCATTCGTAATCAGAATAAAGCTATCTTTCATCGCAACTAAAGATTCCTGATCAATTGTTTTGTCCGGGTCATTGATATCAACCAGAATCTGGTCCAATTTTAAACCAATGTTTAAAGCTGCTTCGATTGTACCGACGAAAAAAACGGCTTCATTATAATTAGCATAAGCTTCGCGGTCCGAAAATTTTAAAGCGACATTAACCTTATCGTCCTCAACTGTGACTTTTTCAACAGCCAGGCCCCCGGCGCCATTTTTTTCATTAAAAACTAAAGCTTCACGATTAACCATTTGATAAAGTTCATCAAGATCATAATAATCCTCGGCAAAACAATCTACCAAAGTTGCGGTAATGCTTAAATCTTCATTAACTTTAACCGCATTTTCCAACTTGAAATCAGGAATGGACTCGGAAGAATTATTTTTACAACCGCTCATCACTAATACGGTGAAAATAGCTAAAAGAAACAAGCAAGCTCTATTCTTGTTACGTTTTTTCATTTTGTACCTTTCTAATAAAGTCATGGATACTTGCGGATCCCAAATCCATGTTTTTTCATTCATTCATGAAACACATGAAGTTTTGACCGTAGTATCAACCTATTAATTATATATGACTAAAACATCTTTTTCAACTATAAGTTATCCAGAAGTTCGAGACTTTTTAATGATTTATCAATGAAGCGGTATCGGAAAACATCTGCTATCTCCGCTATTTCGGTCAAAATTTCCGCCGGGACAGAAAAATTAAAGAGTTTATTAATTCCGGTTTTGGTTATGTAATCAAGGGTAAAAACGGTCGTTTCAGAATATGGCAATGCTTCGTCTTTCCGCCCCGGGAGGCCGGGGTATTCACCATTTAAAGTTAAGGCTTTGATTTCAAAAATATAACGGATTAAACGATTGTCATAAGCAGGGTGGCATATGGCTTTTAACGATTGATAAAGAAGATTTAACATCATTTTTTCGTCATTATTTTCACGGGTGTAATAGTCCATCAATTCAAGAAAATACATCCCATAAAAAGCGGCGGCAAAATCATCACGCAATGAAGCAAAAAAATTGGTGATTTCCGTTTCTGAAATTGAATAAGAAGACCGGCCGTGAAAAAGGGTAAAAGTCCCAAAACAAAAAGGGTTCGTCGCTAAAAGCAAGCGGCTGTTCTGCCGTCTTGCCCCTTTGGCAAAAGCCGCAATTTTTCCTTTTTCACCGGTAAGAAGAACGATTCTCCGGTCATATTCCCCGATTGGCTCGGCTTTAAGGACGATACCCGTGACTTTCTCGCATCCCTGCATCATCATCTCCGATTATCTTGCTCTCTTCATCGTTTTGTTTTGCTTTTAAAAAGTCCAAATAGTCACTGACAGTCCCCGATGCACAAAAGTGATCCCATTCTTTTTCTTCTTCGGCTCCCGGAATACGATTAAGCATTAATTTTACATTCCCTTCTTTTGCTACAGATTGCAATACTGCACACCCTGTTTTTAAAGATAGGATTTGTAATTTTTTTTTATTTATTCATGAAAATAGGGGCGGTAACCAAAATCCTTAAGCAAGTATTCGCTATCGCGCCAATCACTTTTTACTTTTACCCACAACTGCAAATTAACTTTGCGCCCGAGCATCCGCTCAATTTCAAAACGCGCACCGGTTCCGATTTTTTTGAGATTCTCGCCGCTTTTCCCTATCACAATCCGTTTGTGCGAATCACGTTCACAGATAATCGTTGCATTAATATCAAAAATATACCCCTTTCCGCTATTGGCGGACTTATAATCAGTAGTTGAAAGTGTTTTTCTTTCAACATTTTTGCCCCGTTTTTTCATCGATTCAATAACGACCGCAATACCATGGGGAATTTCATCCTTGAGGGCATAAATAGCTTTTTCGCGGATAAATTCAGCAATAAGCTGGCGCTCCGGCTGATCGGTTATCATATCCTCATCAAAATAAGGCTGTCCTTCCGGCAAATAATCAATGACACAAGAAATTAATTTGTCGGTATTTTTATTTTTCAGTGCTGATATTGGTATGATTTCTGCAAAATCCATCCTCTGCCGGAAATCATCAATAAAGCTGTATAATTCTTCTTTTTTTACTGTATCGATTTTATTAACGACCAGAAAAACCGGAATATTGATATTCCTTAGTTGTTCAACAATATACGCATCACCGCTGCCGAAAAAATCTCCCGGCTGAACCAGCCACAGTATCAAATCAACATCACTTAAGCTTTGATGGGCGATTTTGACCATATATTCACTTAGCCGGTTTTTTGGCGCATGCATTCCCGGCGTATCAAGAAAAATAATTTGCGCTTCATCCAAGGTTAATATCGCCTGGATACAATTTCTTGTCGTCTGCGGTTTATGTGAGGTTATTGCAATTTTTTGCCCCACCAGGCCATTTACCAACGTCGATTTCCCAACGTTTGGCCGGCCCAGCAGGGTAACAAATCCGGATCTATATGACATATTTACCTTTCTATATTGTGTAACATTTTTATTCTTCTTTCTGTCTTTTCAATTTGGCTTTCTTAATTATCAATCTGACCACAAATACCCCAACAGTAATAAAAGCCGCCCATATCACAAGGAAGGGGCTGCTAACCATCAGCCAAATGACGAAATTCGTAATCCCGTTGCCAATTGACTTTAAACTTGCCGTAAACCCGGCAGAAATTTTCTCCCCGAAAGAAAGCTCAACTACCGGAGTCAATTCTTTTACTTCATCAATGTATAAGTAAATTGTACTGTATGATACCAAATTGTCAAAGGTACGCAACTGTGAACCAAGCCATTCGATATTGTAACGGACATCTGATAAACGCTGCTCTAAAAGGATGATATCCTCAATTGATTCAGCCCGGGCCAACAATTCCAGCAAACGGTCAAACTCGACCTGAAGAGCCTCTTTTCTGCTCTCAAGGTCAACATACTGAAGAGTAACATCGCGGATACTTTCATTACGGTGAAGCACATTTGAAATATCGCCCACCATATTAATAAAGGTATCATACTCAACCGCCGGAATCCTAATTGTCATGCTGGCAAACCGGTTGTTATTTACATTAAAACCATAACGGGAGTTATTGCTTGCACTAAAGTGTTCCATATACCCGCCAAGGGCATTAACCCGGAACTCAATATCCTTTAATAAAAAATCAAACTCTTCCGTTTCAACTGACAGATTGGCATCTTTGATCAGCTTCCTGAAGGCCAGGTCACTGCGCGCCGGGGCCTCCGGCTCAATCTGCGCCGGCAAGGTGACGGCCCG
>WRAQ01000017.1 GCA_009780115.1 Lachnospiraceae bacterium | reverse complement strand
TAATCAAGAAAATGGTGGTGGAAAAAGACCCGCATGAAGCAGGGCTTCGGGCGATTTTGAATTTTGGCCATACGATTGGACATGCCTTGGAAAAGGCGATGGATTTCAAAATGCTGCATGGTGAATGTATTGCTTTAGGCGCGGTAGCTGCTTCTTTTATCTCATGGAAAAAGGGTTATCTTAAGATGGAAGAGTACTATGAAATCCGCGATATGTTTGTGCCATTCAATCTGCCGATTTCAATTAGTGATATTAACGCGGCGGAAATTTTGGAATATGTGAAGTCGGATAAAAAAGTCACCGGCGATGGGTTAAAATATATTCTGCTGAAAAAAGTGGGGAAAGCTATTATTGATACGAGTGTAACAGAAGAAGAAATACTTGCGGCAATTGAGGAAATCACTTGGAGAGAAGAGACATGAAGAAAAAAGCGCAACTTATTATTTTTGATTTAATTTTATTAGTTTTGTTGGTTTTCGCCGATCAGTATACGAAATATCTTGCCGTAATTAATCTGAAAAATCAGCCGGCTTACAGTATTATTGACGGAGTTTTTGAATTTAATTATCTGGAAAATGTCGGCGCCGCTTTTGGTATGCTGCCGAACCAAAAAGTTTTCTTTGTTTTTATAGCAATCGTATTTTTATGTGTGATTGCTTTCGTAATTTGGAAAACCCCGGTTAAAAGAAAATTTATCAGCCTTCATATTCTTCTTACGATGATTTCGGCGGGCGCAATTGGCAATATGATTGACCGCCTGCGGTTAAATTATGTGGTTGATTTTATTTATGTGCCGATTGTCAGGCTGTTTGGCCAGCCTTTTCCCATTTTCAATATTGCTGATATTCTCGTGACGGTACCAACGGCGATATTAATTATTTTGATTATGTTTGTTTATAAAGATGCTGATTTTGAGTTTTTGAGTTTTAAGCAACGGAAGTATAGGGAATTGAAATGAGCTTGATTGACCGACCAGGTCAGTCAATAATTATATGAGAAAATATATATTTCAGGTATCAGAAGAAGAGGAAGGTGAACGGATTGATCGGCATCTTAGTATGTTGATGGATTCTTTTTCGCGTTCTTATATTCAAAAATTATTAAAAGATGAGTTAGTTTTGTTGGAAAAGAGTGAGGGGGCTTCCCGTGTTTTGCGGGCAAGTTACCGGGTTCAGAGCGGCGACCGGATTCTTTTGAACGTTCCGGCGGCGGTTTTTCCTTCGATTGAAGCAGAAGATATACCGCTGGATATTCTTTTTGAAGATGAATTTCTGTTGGTTGTTAATAAACCTAAAGCTATGGTCGTCCACCCGGCGCCCGGTCATTACAGTAATACCTTAGTAAATGCCCTTTTATATCATTGCCGCGACTCCCTATCGGGTATTAATGGGGTTTTGCGCCCGGGGATAGTACATCGGATTGACCGTGATACCACCGGGGCTATTCTGGTCTGCAAAAGTGATTCCACTCATCAGGAAATCGCCCGGCAATTAAAGGAACGTCTGGTTGAAAGAAGATATCTTGCCCTTGTTTGCGGAAACATCGCGAATGAGTCAGGAACGATTAATACTTTAATAGGACGTCACCCCAAAAATCGCAAGAAAATGGCCGTATTGCCGAATCTTAATAATAACAGCGATATGGCCATAGGTAATACAATCAATGGAAAAGAAGCTATTACTCATTATAAAGTAGCCGAGCGTTTTCACAAATATTCATTGCTCGAATGTCGGTTGGAAACCGGCCGGACTCATCAAATCCGGGTTCATCTTGCATACCTTGGTTTCCCGATTTTGGGTGATGAAGTTTATGGCAATGGCTTAAAAGCCCCTTTTAATTTATCCGGACAAACTTTACACGCAGCTACTCTTGGGTTTGTTCACCCTATATCAAAAAAATATATCGAAGTTGAAGCGCCATTACCGGATTATTTTGTTAATTTAATGAAAGTGGTGGGAGATAGATAGTAATTATATTGCCAAAACCCTCTTTATCGTCGTCATAAGATTTTCTTTTTCAAACGGTTTCGTAATAAAATCACTAGCACCTAGTTTAACCGCCTCGACCAGTTTATTTTTTTGTCCGGCGGCGGAAACCATAATAACGTTCGCATTAGGAAAATCAGTTTTTATTTTCTTTAATGCCTCTAGTCCGTCAAGCACCGGCATGGTAATATCAAGCGTTACTAAATCAGGGCTTAACTTTTTATATTCTTGATAACCCTCTTCGCCATTTACCGCTTCTCCGCATACGTTTAAACCTTCTTCTTCCAGTAAAGTTCTCAAATGCCGTCTGGAGGTTCTTGAATCATCAACGATTAAAATATTTGTCATGTTTTTTTCCTCTTTACCTATATTCTTTAGCTGTTTATCTCAAAATCATTTCCGTATTTGAGCAGCAAATAAATTTGTTTGCCAAATACAATGAAAGGAATTTTTATTATTTGATTAGCGCGGATTTTTACGGGGTTTACATACATAAGCGGCGGCAGCATATCAATTACTTTGTCTTCTTCGCTTAATTTGGAGGCAAATAAGCCGTTATTACAGTTTAAAAACTCGCATACCGCATCTAGTGCATCTTCATCAACTTGCGAAAATTCTTCATTGCCATATTTTACGGCCATTTCTTTAATTCCGTCACCGCAAAAAGCGGTTAATAAGTAAAAGTCACCTTCAAGGTCCTGCCTTGCCATATATTCGGCTTCATAATCAGATACTATTTCTGCCGCTGCGATTGTAACAGTATTATCAATGAAACGAACCATATTTCTGGCAACTAAAGCAATATGTTCCTTAGCTAAGTCACTAATACCCGGAGCTTTAATGAATAAAGGAACGATTCTGTCAATATCACCGCTTTTCAGCGCGGCGAGTTCATCTTCTGAAAAGTTTTGCTCTTGCTGATATAGCTTTAATTCATTATCAATTTCATCTAAGGTTAAAATCCCTTTTTCCGTAAGTCCCTGGACAAATAGAAGATATGGGTCGCCTTGCTTTTTTAGAAGCCCGCCGACTTGTTCATCGGTTAAATAGCCCTTTTCAACCGCTAAATCTCCGAATCTTTTGTCCTTAAGCGCTTGTAAACGGTTTATTTCATCGGCTTGCTTGGTGGTCATTAGATTTTCCGTTACCGCCATTAATCCCATTTTAACTCTAGCCGTATTCATTTCCGCCAAAATTTCATCATACTTGTCTTGGGTAAGCAAACCCTTGTCCCGCAAGTATTTCCCAAAATAAAATCCAAACATATTATCCTCCTAAGACATTATAGGGCAGTAAACCCTAAAAAATTATATCACATTTTTTTATGAAAATCTATTTGTTTTAAACGATATGGTTTTGCGAACTATTCGCAAAAGACATGTTTAACGAATAGTTCGATGTGTTCAACCTATCTAGGCGTATCAGATGCTTTTGGAACGGTTGAACCATAAAAAGGCTCATGTAAAGTATTAAGCCAATTCTTGTATAATCTATTTCTATTTCAAAGTGTAAAAAGTGTGCCGTTTATCACCATGCTTTTCAATCAATCCTTCATGAACAAGGATTTGCAGTATTTCCCTAACTCTCTGATGTCTTAAACCAAGTAATTCAGTAAAATCCGAGTTTTTACCTTTACCATATTGCTGTAAGTAATTAATAACGGCGGCTGTTCTATCGCTGTCTATCGCTGTTCTATCACTGTCTATCGCTGTTCTATCACTGTCTATCGCTGTTCTATCACTGTCTATCGCTGTTCTATCACTGTCTATCGCTGTTCTATCGCTGTCTATCGCTGTTCTATCGCTGTCTATCGCTGTTGATGGTGAGCGATAAAAAATCACCTTGAAAAAATGACCTTCCGTTTGAAAAATAGGTTTTTCAAGACCTGCTGCTTCCATAGTACCAGTCATGCGGTTTATACCTGTCCCCATGCGTTCGATATAATTTGCTCTATGTAAAAGGCTTGCAATAACAGGATTTCGTGCAATGCTTATTGTTCCGAAATTTTCTTTAGTAATACCTTTTGGTGCAGCACCGGGATTGGTGATTTCCACTCTATCATCAAAAATTTCAATCATAACCCTTGCACCTTTTTCAAAGTTATCACGATGACATACAGCATTGGTAATAGCTTCTCGCAAAGCATCTTCAGGCAGCTCCAAGATATTTTTTCTTTGTAAGGTCGTAATTTCATAGCTTAACCGTAAGTTTCGCTTTAAAAAAACAATGGCGTTATCAATATTATCCATAATACCACCATTAAGATGCTTAGCATCTATAATATATACTTTATCAATACCTTTATATAAGACACAGACAACATGGGAAAAATCAAAACGGACATTATCACTATTATCTCTGAAAAATAACAATCCGGCATTTGTATATGAAAGTGTTCCATTTGCTGCAATATCAGCGCAATCAAGGTTCTTTAGCATTATTTCGCGTGGTAAAATATCACTAACTTTAGCTTTAGATAAAAATTTCTGATATTCAGTTTCGTTGAAGTTATCATTAATTGGGTATTTATCATCTACTATATAATCATAAATGACTTTGCCTTCGGTTTGCAAAAAATCGATAATTCCATTGCGGTCTAATTTTTGTGAGTTAGGCCCGGAGCGTAAATAAAAACCATTTGGCGATGAGTAAGGCTTATTCTTGCCTTCTGGAATTTCAATGACTATGACAGTATCGTGAATATTTATATTAACGGCTATTCTAGGTTCAATTTTATTTAAAGTATCTTGCAATCTTGAACGGGCGGCATTACTTGTATCTGTACCAACAATTTCATTTTTATCGTTTATGCCAACATAAATTGTTCCGCCGGAAGCATTAGCAAAAGCGCAGGCTTCATCTACAATTGATTTGTCGGCAGCTTCCTTAAACTCAACAGTATAACCTTCACCTTTGTATAAAATCATTTCAAGGTCATTAACCATCATACCGGCATCCCTATTCTTCCTACTTCCGGTTCTCAATTTCCTCAATCGCCTTAACAATCAGTTTAACCGAACCATCAATTCCTAAGACACTGCTATTAATACATAGGTCATAGCTGTCGGCGCGCCCCCATTTTTTTGAGGTATAATAATTGTAATAACTTTGGCGCTGTTTGTCTTTTTTGATGCACATCTCTCTTGCTTTGTTGGCTTCGAGGTCAAATTGCCGGCAGATGGATTTTATTTTATCCTCTTCACTAGCGTAAATAAAAATATTAAGGCAATTAGACCTTTCGCTTAAAGCATAATCGGCGCAACGGCCAACGATAACGCAAGGGCCTTCGTCAGCTAACTTTTTGATGGTATCAAATTGAGCAAGAAAAACCTTATGGCTAATTGGCATATCAACAAAGTGAGCGGCATTATAACCAAAAGAATAAGTATCCATTACTAGATTGTACAAAAATGAATTGGTCGGCCTTTCATCATGATTCAAGATGATTTCTTCGCAAAACCCGCTATCTTTGGCGGCTTTGGTGACTAAGTCCTTATCGAGAAACGGGATGCTGAAATGGTCTGCAACTTTTGCCCCAATTTCATGGCCGCCCGAGCCAAATTGTCTTCCAATCGTAATTACAGTTCTCATTTTAACTCCTATCTGTCTGCTTAGCAGGCGTAGAAAATCAGGATTGTTTGACCTTTTTACTCTGATATCATACATATTATACTTATAAGTTTATTAGAATACAAGTATCAAATCTTCTGATGAGTATTACATATCATAACCTGAACTTATTTCAAAAACTTACGCAGAACATGATATACTCGTTCAATATCAAGCGGTTTCCCGAGGTGGGCATCCATTCCGGCAGCAAGGCAATCTTCAATATCATTTTTGAAGACGTTTGCGGTAATTGCGATAATCGGTAAATTCACACCTTGTAGGGCAGGAAGGGCCCGGATACGCCGGGTTGCTTCATGCCCGTTCATTTTGGGCATTTGAATATCCATAAAGACAACATCATATTTGTCAGGGGCTTCCATCACTTTATTATAGGCTTCAAGGCCGTTTTCCGCGCATTCGATTATAATGCCCGAATCTTTTAATAATGAAATGAGGACTTCGCGGTTAATTTCGATATCTTCAGCAAGCAACATTCTTTTTCCGGCAAATTCACCATCAACAAACTCGCTGCCTTCAGCATGATTTCTTGCCGTACCAAGACATTCATTTATTGCATCAATAATTGATGAGGAAAACAGCGGTTTTACGATATGCCTGTCAACGCCCGCTTCAGTAGCTTCGATTTTGACAAATTCCCAATCCATCGCCGTTATCATAATCACCACCGACGGCCTTCCGTCGTTGCGCGCTTTGATTTGCCTTGTTAATTCTAAGCCATCCATCCGCGGCATCCGCCAATCGATAAAGTAAATATCATAACCGCCATTCTTTTCGATAATATTGCAAGCTTCAACCCCGTCGGCAGCAACGTCGCAATTTATTTTTAATTGCTTAAACATATTGATGAATTGCTCCCGTACTTCGGGCATATCATCAACCGCAAGAATACGGACAGTTTCCCAATTAACTCCGGGGGCAAGCAATGAACTGGGATTTTTTTTGCTGCGCCCGACCTTTACGGTGAAAATGAACTGTGAGCCTTTGCCAAGCTCCGACTCGACCCAAATTTCGCCGTCCATCAGTTCAACAATTCGTTTTGAAATTACAAGGCCGAGCCCGGTCCCGCCATATTCACGGCTGATGCCACTTTCGGCTTGTTCAAAAGCGTGGAAAAGTTTATCCTGCTGTTCGGATGAAATACCAATTCCACTATCGGTAACGGTAATCCGTAATTCACACTCACCATTAACTTCGCCGGTTAAAGCAGTATAAAGATTGATTCTCCCGCCTTCCGGTGTAAATTTCACTGCATTAGACATCAAATTAGTGATTACCTGCATAAGGCGCTGGTCATCTCCTATTACAAAGCGGGGAATATTTTTGTCCACATCAACAAAAAGGGTCTGTTCTTTTTCATCAACGCTGAAATTAATAACATTAATTACTTTTTGCAACATTCGTTCAAAATCATATTCAATTGGCGTAAGTTCCAACTTGTTTGCCTCAATTTTTGCCATATCAAGGACATCATTTATTACTCTAAGTAAGTGTGATGAGGCATCACTAATTTTATTTAGGGCATAATCCTTTTCTTCAACAATTTCGGTTTTTTTGCCAATTGCCGTCATTCCGATAATCGCATTCATCGGTGTCCGCATTTCATGGCTCATCGCGGATAAAAAGTCGCTTTTTGCCCGGCTTGCTGCTTCAACCCGCTCAAACGCTGATGTTATTTCACGTTCAAGGTCATCGCGGATAATTGCATTTGCGCACAAAAAGGCAGCGGAACGTAATAGCTCAACACTACCTTCATCAAAATGCCGGTCACTTTCACAGCACTCAAAAGAAACCGCACCCCACATTTTACCGTCAATAAAAACCGGGGTAAAAAGTAATGATTTGATATTCCAAACATCTAAGAAAGCCTTTTCTTCCCCAGTGATATTACTTTCATCAATATTAACAGAACCGCCTTTTTTGAAAATCTTTATCCAATTATTAATAATCGGAATTTTGGGGACAGACATACATTCAATAACCGGCGGGACCGTTCCCCCTTTGGCGCTTTCCCAGCGATAAATTTGACCAAAATCACTTCCGGAAGCAAATTCCATAAATTTGTAAATCGAGATATTGTCTACCAGCGCGGTATCGGCAACCGGTCTTAACCCATGATTTAATGATTCTTCAAGTGACTTGGTTTCCAGCGAAAGCAGCATAACCGCCATTTCATTAATTGCGCCCCGCATTTCTTCACGATGTTTCAGCAGTTCATGTGTTTCACTAAGTCTTTCCATCATCCGGTTATGTTCGCGCAAATCGCGAGTATAAGCAATAACCGCCCGTTCATTGCCGTAATCGATGGGGACAAGTGTAACTTCCACCGGGACGATAGTTCCATCAGCCAGGACGTGCTGCCACTCGCAAACACACTGCCCTTTGCTAAATACTTGCGCAATAATTTTTAATGTTTTTTCATCCGAGCGCTGCCCGTCAGGCTGAAACTCCGGTGAAAAGTCGCTAATTCTATTAATGTATTCTTCTTTGCTGCCAACATCAAAGAATTTAGTAGTTGCTTCGTTACAGTCCAGGATGTTAAAATTGCTGTCCCATATCTCACAGTTAAGGGGTGATGAATCAAGCATCAGTTTAACAAGCTTGTTTGCTTCATTAACTTTCGTGGTTAAATCAAGACGATAGACGGTATTAGCCAACATATAACTCAATGAGCGCAATATATCAATTTCATCTTCCGAAGGGTTACGGATATTGCGGCAATCATCAATACTGCAAAACCCCCATAATCGTTCTTTAATATATACCGGAATTGCCAGAATGGATTTTGTGCCAAAGGATTTGAAGAAAAGCTGATCTTCAGGTGAAAGTTTGTCAACCGGCCCGGCGATATATTCACCATTAGCAAATCTTTCTTCCCAGCTTGGCACATCGCTGTAAGGAAATTCGGTAATATTTGAAGCCGCCCTTTTTTCCTCGCCGATTTCACTATGCCAATAATAATTAAGGACGGCATAAAGTTTCCCGTCCCGGTATTCATTCCGCCATACTTCCACCAAATCAGCATCAAGACTGATCCCGACATCCTTCATGCATCTTACCAATGCCGAATTGAGGGTTTTATCATTTTTTGCGGTCAGCAGAATGCTGGCGGTATTATTTACCGAACGGAGAAGATTGTCACGCCGTTCAATTTCACTGACCGCCCGGGCTTGATTTTTGTCCAGCCGCATTAAGTTATAAATCAGTACTGTTGCAAGAATCGCACCTAAAGTTCCAATCACCAGCAGCATTGCATACAAATCCCGGTAATATCCAAACAGCGGCACTATTTTGCCGATATACCAATCGTTATCCATCTTTTGGGCAAACAAAAGTGAGTTTACCCCCCGGTAATCAGTAAATCTTTGTAACGAAATTTTTTCACCCCGTTCAAAAGCATCTATAAACCGGGATATATCATGTGAAGTATCATGAAGGGTTATACCAATATTGTTTTCATTAGGGTGAACGATTGTCTGCAGCCGGTTATCCAGCAAAAACAAATAACCACCCGGCGTAATATGTTCGTTTCCAAGGATTAGGGTCAAAAAATCCAAGGGCACATCGAGGCCTATCACCCCAAGCTGGCGGCCTTTTTCATCAATTAATAAACGCGCATATGCAATTACCGGCATCAGGGTGGACGGGTCGATATATGGGTCGGTAATCACGATGGAACCCCGGGCAGCTACTGCCGCCGAATACCAGGGACGTTCGCTGGCTACCCATTCGCCTTCCTCCGCATCCTGCGACGGGTGCCAGCCGCCGCCGTCAATAAAGCCATGCAAATCGTTTTCATAATCGGCGAAAACATTAAAATAACCATAAACGGTATAATAATCAAACATCCGGATATTTTCTTTGAAAGCGGGTGAAGAACTTTCGATTAGATAGCTTTTGACAGCTTCGAAACCGTCATTGCGGTTCAGCATATTTTCAACGTTGTCAGCAATGAAATTCAAGACTATTTCCGGCCCGAGCAGAGTGGTTGAGATAAATATTGCTGTTTCTTCCATCAGCTCATTTGTGCTTTGCTTCAATTTTTCATTTAAAGAGCGGCTCATAATAAAGCCGCTCGCCAAAATCATTGTAAGAAAAGCGATTAGAACCAGTAGCAATCTGGCTGCTAATGTATTTCTTTTTGTTAATGTAAATTTTTTCATAGTATTATTATACCCGCCTCAGATTTGTAAGACCCTTTATAATATACCTCATTTTTACATATTATTCAATAAAAAATAAAAATAATAAAAATAATAGCTATAGGCCAGACAATAAACTCTCGAACCAAACTTGTTTGGTTTCGTCACTGCGGCCTAATCAAATTTCATGTACACTTACATTCTAAATGCCCCAATCATCATAGTTTTCTTCATCTTTCGCTATGACCGGGTCACGGTAATCGACCGGGCTATTATACTTTGTGACAAAATCATTTTCTGCCCTTCGCCCGGTTTTGTCCGGATTAAGGCGCCGCTTGTATTGTGTTTTTGATTCGAAATGGTCAAAATCTAAATTTTCGCTTTTCCGGCGTTTATATGTCCGGTATATCATTCTTAAGGAAACAAAAATAACAAATAAAACTAGTAACCACAACAAAAGTTCCATTAACTGCTCCTTGTTTGATATCATTTTGATATCATCATTGTATTGATGCCGGAAAACTATGTCAAGCGCAAATTTTATTTAGTTTTTCGGTCATTATTAGCATCAAAAATACCAAAACCAGCATGAAAAACGGATAAATAACGAAGCTTACCCCGTTTGCAAGCAAACCGAATAACGGGGGCATAAAAGTTGAACCGGTATAAGCACTTGCCATTTGGATACCGATAATTGACGGTGAATTAACTTTGCCGAAATTGGCCGGTGTTGAGTGAATAAATGCCGGAAATATCGGCGCACAACCAAAACCAATGATGACAAGGCCATATAAAGCGGGCCAATCAGCAGCAAGCGGAAGCCCGACGGTGGTTATACCAACTAACATTACAATAACCCCAATCCGGATCATATTGCGGTCGCCGGTTTTCTCGGAAACTATTCCACTCAAAAAGCGCCCGATAGTGATTCCGATAAAAAACAAGGCCGCATAACTTGCCGCAACTTCGGCTTCAATACCCCGGTATTTCACCAAATAGGTACTTGCCCAATGAAAAGCTGTTGCTTCTATCCCGCAATAAACGAAAAAAGCAACCATAACATACTTTACCCCTTTTAGTCTAATGATTTGGGAAAAACTTAATAAAGGGGCCTCATTTTGCGCTTCGGAAATGGTAGATTTTTTCCGTTTCCATAAGGGTAAACTGATAAACAGCATCACCACCAGGAAAATTTGGATAATTGAAACACTTAAGTAACCATTACCCCAGCCTAGTTGCTTGATTAAACTATAGCTCATGATGTAGGGGCCAATTACCGCCCCGACACCCCAAAAACAATGAAGCCAGTTCATATGCCGTGAGCTGTAATGCAAAGCAACATAATTATTTATTGCCGCATCAACACTTCCGCCGCCAAGCCCATAAGGGACTGCAAATAAGCAAAACATCCAAAAAGAGCTTGAAATTGAAAAACCATATAAGGCAAACGCCGTCATCATTACCCCGGCCGCAGTCACCAGCCCGGCGCCGAAGCGTTGGGTTAACCGGCCGGAAAGCAGGCTGGAAATAATCGTACCGCCCGACATAATCATCGTAACTATCCCGGCATAAGAAACCGGGACCCCCATTTCTAATTGGATTACCGGCCATGCCGAACCCAAAAGCGAATCAGGTAACCCTAAACTAATAAAAGCAAGATAGATTAAAGCTAATAAAATTGAGTACATGTTAACAATGCCATCCCTTCCATATAAAATTGTTCATAATCATTACTAACCAGCAGCTTGGGAATCATTTTTCCCGGTAAATGATGAGCTAGTAGTTTGTTGATTTTGCGGGAATTAATTTTGAAATCGGCATCGGCGCATAATACTACTTGTTTTGGATTAATGGTACAACAGACCCATGAAAGCAAGCGGGCGAGGATTTCCGAACGTTTTGCTTCATCGGAATCAAATAAGACTTCACTAAAATCATGCCGTGCATCATAAGGCATCAAGCCAAGTTCACCAGCATAATTGCCCATTCCCCGGATGATTTCACCCTGCCCGGCAAAACCGGCAGCAAAATATTTGCATGGCCCGATAAAGTTGATAAAAGCCAGCGTTGAATTATCTTTGTCTGTCCCGGCGGCTTTAGCAAAACCTAAAGCCGAAGCATTGAGGTCATTTTCAAGAATAATCGGGACTGAAAACTTTTCTTGAAGGGCGGTAACGAAATCCACACGTTCATCATTTTTTTCCCGGATATTTTGAATAAAACCATTATCAGAGACCACTCCGGGGACACCGATGCCAATCGCCCTGGTTTTTTCATCAAACCGGCTTTCTATTATTTCAGTTAACTGATATTCAAGATTTTCGCCGGTATTGTAAATGATATTTTGACTGTTGGTGATATTAGAATTGCAGGTGACTTTTGGATTATAAGTGACTTTTGTAAATTCGATGATCCGGGCATGGATATTCATTGTCAGGACATAAAAATAGCCATCGCAAATACAAATAGAAATCCCTTGGTAACAATCGTCATTGATAATGAAAAATTCCGATGGCCGGCCGATACTTGTATCACCGAGGCCAAGACTAATCAATTCGCCGCGGTTAAGCATTTCATTGACTATCGTCCGCACGGTCGTGATACTAATTCCGGTTTCAGCGACAATAATAGCGCAGCTTAGCGGCTCTTTTTTCATGAACTTTTCTCTAATCAGCGCCTCGTTGATTTTTTTGATGGTATTAGGGACACCAACTTTTTGCTTCATTTGCGTATCTCCCTGATATGATAGTTATATACATATATTTATTATGTAATAATATTATATAATGATATTACATATATGTCAATAGTAATTTTCAGCACTATGATATGATAAGCAATATGCTAACAAAGCAGGTAAATCATATGGTGTCCCGTTTTTTTCATTTCCTTTCTTAGCGCAAAAACATGGTCGTAAAATTCACAATCCACTGCTTAATATTTGGAAACTCTTGAAAAATAGCTTTTCTTACTTCTTCCCTGCTGACAGTGGAAAAAATATTAGAGGTATTATAAGTTTGCTGCCGCGGCGTATTTTCAATGAATACCCGGACACCTTCAGCTACTCTGCCAACCGCAATATGGCCGTAAGCATGGTCGCCGACAGCAATACGTGAAGCAAC
Source organism: Lachnospiraceae bacterium (assembly GCA_009780115.1). Taxonomy (GTDB): domain Bacteria; phylum Bacillota; class Clostridia; order Lachnospirales; family Lachnospiraceae; genus UBA935. The sequence continues at coordinate 46,485 of WRAQ01000017.1, read as the reverse complement.
CGCAACCGCGCCAACTGAATATCTTCCAATTGAAACCGCCCCAAGTGTTACCAGGCCCAATGAAACCGCCCCAATAGCAAAAGTACCGATTGAGATAACGCCAAGGGCAAATAAAAGCCCGACTGATAATATGCCAAGACTGATAATCCCGGTACCCAATAGGCCAATCGCAAGCAGGCCGGTGGAAATAAAGCCAATCGATATGAAACCGGTTGCGATATTACCAATCGCAATAATACCTTTTGCTTTTTTTGCCCCCCAACCGACATTAATATGGACTAACGGAAGACCAAATAAAAAACGTTTACTCTTATATTCATAATGTCTGCCTCTTGCAACCCAATATGGCTCGTAATAAATATTTTCTTTATCGTACTTTACCTCTCCGTCTTTTAGTAAGCTGTCAACCGTAACGCCGAAGATTTCACTTAAGGTAATAATCTTTTCGGTTTCCGGATATGACAAACCACTCTCCCATCTTGAAATTGCCTGACGGGAAACATTCAAAAGTTCTGCTAATGCTTCCTGTGAAAGCCCTTTCCCTTTTCTAAGCTCTTGTAATTTTTCTTCGAATTTCATAAAAAATTCCTTTCTTGTGATTGTTTTTAGTGTGCTTCTTGGCGGCACTTTTTAATTAAACAATCATTTAGAGTGAAAAACTACCAAATATTAATTGCGTTTTGTCAATTATTGATTGCATTTCCGGTTTTGCAAGCAAATATTGCGGAAATTAGCAAATTTCATCAGAATCCAAAAGAATTGTAAACGGGCCTTCATTAACTAAAGAAATCTTCATCGCCGCTCCAAAAACACCGGACTCAACTATACTTATCTCTTTGGTGCATTCGGTGATAATATACTCGTAAAGTTCATTAGCCAAATCAGGGGCCCCGGCATTAATAAAAGAGGGCCGGTTACCTTTTTTGCAGTCAGCATAAAGGGTAAATTGGGAAATAATCAGTAAAGCACCGTCAACAGTTTTGATATCAAGATTACTTTTCCCGTCGGAATCGGCAAAAATACGGAGGCCAAGTAATTTTTTGATCATCTTGTCAGCTATTTCTTTAGTATCGTTGTTTTTGACACCAACAAATACTAAAAAGCCGTTATCAATTTTGCCAACTATTTTTTCAGTTGAACCGGTTATGACATTCACTTCAGCGCGGCGGACACGTTGGATGAGGAATTTCATGTGGTTAGCTCCTTTTTCTTTATATACTATACCACGGAAATAAACATTTGTCATTTGCGGGTAAATTTGCTAAAATAAGACTTATGAAACTACAACAAGTCCTAAGTTATGTCCGTAAGGCAATTGACGAATATCAAATGATTCAAGAGGGCGACCGGATTGCGATCGGCATTTCCGGAGGCAAGGATAGCCTGACCTTGTTATACGCTTTGAGTGGCCTTAAACGGTTTTATCCTATCCCCTTTGAAATTCATGCGATAACTGTGGATTTAGGTTTTGAAAACTTAAATCTTAGTAAGGTGGCTAAGCTATGTGAAACACTTGCTGTCCCTTATACAATAGTAAAAACTGATATCGCAAAGATAGTTTTTGACGACCGCGGTGAAAAAAATCCCTGTGCGCTTTGTGCAAAAATGCGGAAAGGTGCCTTGAATGATGCAATTAAGAAAGCCGGGCTTAATAAAATAGCTTATGCCCATCATAAAGATGATGTCGTTGAGACAATGCTGCTTTCATTGATTTTCGAAGGGCGCTTTCATACGTTTGCCCCGGTGACATATCTTGACCGGATGGATTTGACCGTAATCAGGCCGATGCTTTACATGGATGAATGCGATGTAATTAGTTTTGTCAAAAAACATGAGGTACCGGTGGTTAAAAGCCCTTGTCCGGTTGACGGGCATACGAAGAGGGAATATGCCAAAAACCTTCTTCATAGCTTAAATATTGAGAACCCCGGTGTCCGCGAACGTTTTTTTACCGCAATCCATAGGAGCAGTTTAAACGGATGGAAAGTAAATTAAATTATCATGAAGAGCAAAATAAAATAAATGTCCTCAAAATGCGGGAAGTTTTGGAAACTTTACCCCGCTTTTGTAAGCAGTTTTTCCGGGGTGTGCAGGAGCAGACCTCTTCCCGCACCCGCTTGGCTTATGCTTATGATATACGAGTATTTTTTGAATATATGCAAAAGAATAACAGTGCGTGCAAGAAGCAGGCGATTGTTGATTATCCGCTTGAAATCCTTGAACAAATTAAACGTGAAGATATTGAGGAATACCTTGAATATATTACTTTATATGAAAAAGACGGCCGTGAGATAACCAATGATGAACGCGGCAAGTCGCGAAAACTGGCAGCGCTCCGCAGTTTTTACAATTTTTTCTATCGTAATGAACTGATAACTACCAATCCGGCCGCTTTAGTGCCAATGCCAAAGCGTTTGGAAAAAGAAATAATCCGTCTTGAGATTGATGAGGTTGCCATTTTGCTCGACCAGGTTGAGGAAGGTGCCCACCTAACTACCGCTCAATTACGTTATCATGCGAAAACAAAAATCCGTGACATCGCATTGTTAACGCTTTTATTAGGTACCGGGATCCGCGTTTCCGAATGTGTCGGCCTTAATATAAATGATGTCGATTTCAAGAATAATGGTTTGCGAATCATCCGTAAAGGTGGTTCAAATGCAGTAGTTTATTTTGGTGATGAAGTATCTGATGCTTTAATTGACTATCTTGAAAAACGTCATCATATCATTCCGGCAACCGGCCATGAGGATGCGCTTTTTCTTTCTTTACAAAACCGGCGGCTTACCGTACGGGCGATTGAAAACCTTGTTAAAAAATATGCCGCTACCGTTACCTCCTTAAAGAAAATCACCCCGCACAAACTTCGTAGTACATATGGCACTTCATTGTATCGTGAAACCGGGGATATTTATCTTGTTGCCGATGTCTTAGGCCACAAAGATGTCAATACTACCCGCAAGCATTATGCCGCTTTGGAAGATGAGCGCCGCCGGATGGCCGCCCGGGCAGTGAGATTGCGGGATAAGTAGAAAAATATGTATATCCGCGTGTGACATCTCTGTACTTCGGCCGCAGGACACGCTCTCGCTCGATGTAAAACGTAGCGGACACTAAGGCATCATAAAACGCTGCCTAGTGCCGACGTTTTCCAACGGTCTGCTTGCGAAGTCAGAATGTCACTCACGACCCTACACATTCTCAAGCAAAGGGAAAGTTAATATCACCTTAAACAAATCACCATCCATTTGGATTTCAAACCGGCCATTTTGGGCTTCAGTCAGGCTTTTGGCAATTGAAAGACCTAAACCGCTCCCTTCAGTACTACGTGAAACATCACCGCGGATAAACCGCTCGGTTAATTCATCAGCATTAAAATTCAACGGCTGTTCGGAGATGTTTTTGATTGAGAGTGCTATTTGCCCGGAGTTTTTCGGGGTTATCTCAATATATACCCTTGTATTTGGCATAGCATATTTGTAGATATTAGTAAATAGGTTTTCCATTACCCGCCAAATCCGCCGGGAGTCGGCTTCGATTTGCAAATTGTCCTCACCTGATTTTAATTTAATCTGTAAACTACGTTGGTTAAACCGGTCTTCAAATTCACCGATTGTCTGATTGACAAGTTCCGTCAAATTAATTTTTTCAATGATAAATTCAATATTTCCGGAAGAAATCTTCGAAGCCTCAACTAAATCATCAGTTAATTGCTTAAGCCGCTGTGATTTGGAATCAAGGATATTAACATAGTTTTTAATCGTTTCATCAGTAATATCTTCTCTTTTTATCAAATCAATATAGTTAATAATTGAGGTTAGCGGGGTCTTAATATCATGTGAAACATTGGTAATCAAATCCGCTTTCATCCGCTCATCCCGCATACTTATATCAACCGCGGTACTAATACTTTCGCCGATACTGTTAACCGCTTTTGCCAGCACAAGATTGTCACCATGTAAATGTTTTTCTTCAACTTTATGATTTAAATCCCCACTGCTAATCTTATTAATTCCCGCCACGATATTTTCCCGGGCTTTTGCGGAGATAAATATTACTGTACCAATTACGATGTCAACGATGATAATAAACAAGCAAAAGGTAAATTTAATAAAACTGCCGCGGATATTATCAATAATAAACAGCATTAAGATGTGAAAAACTACTACGCCTAGGACAGGTAACATAAACCTGAATAAGAGATTGGAATTATCATAAGTATAAAGCATAAATTTCAAGACAGCTTTGAAACCTTTTTTGAAATAACCCAGAAATTTTTTCAGAATACTATCGGCGAATAAGCTCTTCGCTTTAATTCTTCTGACAAGGCTATAATAAAATAATGAAAATAGCAGGCTGCATAAGTATATATATCCCCCGACTACAAAGAGAATCAGGGCATCTTCGCCATAACTAAATGCAAGCCATCTGTTTCTATTGCTGTAATTGACATAATATAATGATATATGAAGGATAAAAAACAATGAGATAAACGATAAAGCAAGCCATATTTCGGTATAGATGCGGTCAAAGCCCCTAAGCCTGGTATAGACTCCATCTTCACCAACTATCCGGCCGGTATGTTTGGTTAAAAAGATTAGGAGAATGAAAAACATGATAAAGCATATTCCGGCTGCAATGAGAAAATAAATATAATAGGGGAAAAACCTTTGGAAGCCCCGGTATCCTTGCGAAAAAATATCATATTCCGGGAATCTTGTATCAATGCTTATCCAAATTTGAGTATGTTCCGGGTAAGCGTAAGAAAACCTTTGCAGTTCCGAGCGGATAAATGAGTCATTAATATAGGTATTAGTGACAAAATTCATGCTGTCGGAATTATATTTGATATACTTACCAAAATAATCCATTCTCCGGTTAAAGTCTTCATCGATCTTTTCTAAGGCAATCGGTGATGACAAATCAATTCCAACATCATAATTGGAGTAAACCGCCGGTACTCCATTTATGGTTGTATAAATTGCATAGCTAACATTACTGTCATGTACAATACCCTTATACCTTTCATATTGACCAAGGTTAAAACTCAAATCGGTCGCCGCCCTTTCAATATCGCGGCATAATACCTTGTACGAAGAATAATCCGCGACATAGTCTTCAACGTTTTTTCCTTCAATGGTCTGATAAAGGTTATCCAGAATTTCATACATGTGGGAACGGTTTAACCGGTCTTCTTCAAGCCGTTTTTGATATTCAAGCTCGCTTATCAAATCACCCAATAACATATGTCTGCCATTAGTCATAATGGCAAATTCTTCACCTGTTTCAGCATCAATAAAAATATCACTGATGAAAATACCATACTTAAGAAATTCGTCATAATCGATAGCTCTGGTGCGGTTCAAATATTCCCTTAACCGGCGATTCGATTCCAATTCAATAGTTTCTACGACTCTATATCTTTCGGCTTCATTATCATATATAAAGACATCGGTAAACTCAACCAAAGCGAATCCATTTTCGTCTTCATGTACTACCGTTTCTCCATATGCAACCGGCCGGGCATTAAAAATCACGTTCTCGGGCGCAAAAAATTCTTCCAATTGTGCTGCGTTTTTGTACTGACGTTGATAAATAAATCCATTCTGTGACCATTTTATCAAATCACCTAAATGATAAAAGGCGGTAACATATTGGTCGGGTACCCCGCGAAACCGGTTAGCATAGGCGGTAACATCAATAATTTTCTGGCTGTCTAACTGGCCATTGGTTTCTAATTGGCTTTGAATTGCCCCAAAAATAATGATATCAGTGATTCTTTGTGAAAGTGACGAAGTAAACAGTGATGACTCTTCATATACATCATCGGATAAATTGTCTAATAGAAAATGACGTTGATAAACACCATAGCCGGTTTCAACAAAAACGATTGAACTGATAAAAACATAAGCAAGAAAAACCGCACCGGCAACCAAAAATATGTGTTGCAGACTATGGAAAAACCAAAGCCCTGATTTCTTTTTTCTTTTTTCTGGTTTTTCTAGCTTTTCCTCGGTATTTTCCGGTAAATTTTCTTCGTTTTGATTATCGTTCATATGGTTATTATCCATTATTCACCTCATTAGAGCTTCTCACACTTATATCCAACTCCCCAAACTACTTTCAAATAACGGGGTTCCTTAGGGTTAATTTCAATTTTCTCGCGGATATGGCGGATATGGACCGCAACTGTATTGTCAGCCCCGATTGCTTCTTCATTCCAGACACTTTCATATATTTGATTTATTGAGAATACTTTACCTTGGTTTCTGACTAACAAAAGTAAAATATTGTACTCAATTGGTGTCAACTGGACAGCTTCCCCATCAATTGTTACTTCTTTCGTCTCATCATTAATTAAAAGGCCGCCGGCAGTAAAAGTAGAATTATTGTCAATATTCAAATTCTCAAGGCTGGTATAACGGCGCAAATTTGACTTGACCCGGGCTACAAGTTCCAACGGGTTGAAAGGTTTGGTTACATAATCATCAGCACCAATATTCAACCCTAATATTTTGTCAGTATCTTCTGATTTCGCCGATAGAATGATGATTGGTATACTTGAATATTCACGGATTTTCAAGGTTGCATTAATCCCGTCAAGCCGGGGCATCATAATATCGATAATAAGCAGTTTGATATCATTTTCCTTAAGGGCTTTGATTGCCTCGAGCCCGTCATAAGCTTTGATAATATGATAACCTTCTTGCTTTAAATAAATTTCAATCGCATCAACTATTTCTTTATCATCATCACAGACTAAAATATTCATCATTTCAGACCTCCTGCGCCATTTGCATATGAAGTACGTAAATCCGCTTTTTCTCATTAAAACATAAATACTTTAAAAGAAAAGGTGGAAATTTTTTAATATTTTCTTAAGATTGCTAATTGTAATTGTATCAGGAAATTGTTGTGATGGAAACATGAAACTAAAGATTAATGTTAATATTAGGAATCGTCGTTACTATTCACGGCTAATATTGTTTAAGCAGTCAGGCAATAAATACTATTCGTTGCTACGGCCTAATCGGTATAAAATAAAAACTTTCTTTTGGGAAAAAGGCGGCCTAATGCAACTCAAGTTATTTTTGCCTTCCTTGCTTATTTAATAAATTGGCTGTGAATAGCAACAAATCGTCAGCCGCCGACAAATTCGTTGGTGAAGTAGGGAATAATAATATACTGGCCTGCCCGGATGCTTTCATCGGCAAGGTGGTTAATCTTCTGCACTTCTTTGATGTAGGATTTGATATCAGGATAATGGCCGTTCATATATTGCTCGGCAATTGACCATAAAGTTTCGCCGTATTTCACCTCAATGCTTGTATAATATTTGAAGAATTGCTCCCGATCTTGAGTCCCGGCATGGGCGAATATCCGGCCGCAGGTTATCGAGAAAAACAAAACAAGGACGATTGTAGTAAAAAAAAGGGTGACATTCTTTTGTAATTGGCGCTGTCTTTTCCTTTTGTTACGCAGTCTCCGTTGGTCACTTTCATATAATGCGATGTTGTTCATAATAACCTCCTTGCCCCAGAACGTATGTTGCGAACGAGTGTTCTTTTTAATTATAATCGAACGTATATTCTTTTGTCAAGTAAAAAATGCAAAAAATCGAACATATTTTTGGAATATACGTTTGCTTTTTTGAGATAAGTGTGATACAATTGAGAAAACCGGGTTTGAAGAAAGGAGAATACTATGAGCTACGGTAAAATATCCGCCAAACAACAAGAAATTTTAGATTATATAAAAGACCAAATTTTGAAGCGGGGTTTTCCCCCTTCGGTACGTGATATTTGTGAAGCGGTGAAACTTAAATCAACCTCGTCGGTTCATTCACATCTTGAGACTTTAGAAAAGAATGGTTATATCCGCCGTGACCCGACTAAACCGCGGGCGATAGAGATTTGTGATGATAGTTTCCATATGATTCGCACAGAAATGGTCAGTCTGCCGGTCATCGGAAATGTTGCTGCCGGGCAGCCGATTTTTGCCGAAGAAAATATCGAAAGCTATTTTCCGATTCCTGCCGAAGTTGTACCCGCAGGCGAATCTTTCGTCTTAAAAGTTAAAGGTGATTCGATGATTAATGCCGGTATTTTTGATGGCGACCAGGTTTTCGTTAATTCCTGCAATTCAGTTCGTAATGGTGAGATGGCTGTCGCCCTTATTGATGATTCTGCTACCGTTAAGACTTTCTTTAAAGAAAACGGCCGGATTCGCCTCCAGCCGGAAAATGATGATATGGAACCAATTATCGTTGATGATTGTCAGGTACTTGGCAAAGTCTTCGGGGTAATGCGATTGTTTAGATAACACTTTCATATATGGATATTTCTGACTTCGCAAGCAATGCGCTTTAAAACGCCGGCACTTGGTTTCGTTTTTGGAAACTATAGTACCGCTATGTTTTCAGCGAGCAGAGTGTCAACTGCGGCGAAGTACAGAAATATCCATTAATGAATTAAATAAACCTTATCTTCGCCCTATCCGGTTCATGCGCTGTGCCTGGTTCTTGCGGAAATCCAACTAATACCGTCATTCCAAACTCATAACCATCAACAAATCCGGCTCGTTTCTGAAAGTCATTACCTTTAATTTTTTCACTGTCAAAAGCAAAATTAGCCATCCCGCAAATCACGCCGGCAAGCCCTAACGCGGTTGCGGCTAAAGTGATATTTTCGGTGATGATACCGCAATCAAGGTCTGTACCCGGCTGTTTTAGAATTAAATACATACATGGGGCATTATAAAAAATCGTCCCGCCCCGGTTCATCAACCTTTCATACATCGACTTGTCTTCCATTTCGGATAAGAGCTTCATTGTCGCCGCATCCATTTCATCAAGCAAAACTTTATCGGTAATGACATTAACCAACCAAGGTTGCTTATTCATCGCACTTGGTGACATTACCCCGGCCAGGGCAATTGCTTCAAGTTTTTCCTTAACCGGCAACTCGCCGGTGAAATTACGGCATGAATAACGCTTTGCAAAAAGTTCAAAGTTTTGGTTCATATTCAATCTCCTCGTAAATTTTGTAAATACCGTACTACCCCATCTTCATCATTGGCTCCGATAATCGCGGTTGCAGTTTCCTTTACTTCCGGTTTGGCATTGCTGACGGCATAAGAAGCATCACAGGCTTTAAATAATGGGATATCATTTAAGTTGTCACCAAAGCCAATCACCCGTTCATAACCGTATCGTTCCCGCAAATACATAACTCCGGTATATTTTGAAGCATTAGTATTGAAAATTTCCAAATACCATAAGTCATTTGAATAAATATCTTGATACATCTCACATCTGATATCCGTGATACTTTTTATTTCATTGTATAGTATTTTAATATTATCAAGGGTATTTAAAAAGCAAAAATAGATAACTTCAGTTTCTACATCAGCGAAGTTTTCCGCTTTGACAAATTTCTTATTGAATTTCTGCCGCCGCTCTTCTACAAAATCATATAAGGGTTTAATCTCAAGATGCTGATAGTAAGTAGTCATTTGGTCGTTAATAAGTCCATACATCAGACCGGTCTGGCCTGTTTCACAAATTGCTTTATTAATCCCCGCCCGGGCAGCGGCACTTAGGATTTCCTTTTTAACAAAGCGTTCTTCTTTCATATCATAAATAAGGACACCATTCATTAATATAAGTGGTTGATTTAAGTTTACGTTTTTAAGTAATTTAAAAGCGGTTGCGCCTGTCCGTGCAGTCGCAACTGAAAAATTCATCCCCTTTTCGATTAGATGATTTAAGCTTGTAATAGTATAATCCGATAATTCCGCTTGTGAATTAAGTAAGGTACCATCAAGGTCGGTAATATATAATGTATTTTTCATTAAATCCTCATTGACTGATTCGGTCAATACATGCGGTTCAGTCTCTTTTTGTGTATTACATCTCAAAACCCGGAAACCGTACCCTGATATTTGCCTTAATTGCTTCCATACAACTCTCAAAACCTAACTTGCTGCAGTTAAGCGCTAAATCATAGTTCCGGGCATCCGTCCATTCCCGCCCGGTATAATATCTATAGTAATCAGCTTTCCGCTTATCAGTTTTGTGAATAAATTTGTCAATTTCTTTTAAGGGTAAACTTAGTTTTTTCATCGCTTCGGTAATGCAAAAATCTTCCGGTGCATGGACAAAAACGCTTAAAACATGGTCATAATCACGCAAGATATAGTCGGCACAGCGGCCAATTATTACACAGGATTCTTCTTCGGCTAGTTTCCTGATGATTTTAGCTTGATAATTAAACAGATTGTCGTTTGAGGTAAACTCGTCACTTTCCGGTGAAATTAATTCACCGTTATAAACTTTTTTCGCGATTTTGAATAAGCGGGTACTTTTAAGTTTTTCATCAGCTTTTTCAAAAAGCCCTTCATTGATTCCGCTGTCATCAGAAGCAAGCTTCAAGATTTCTTTGTCATAATATTTAATACCCAAATCTTTTGCCAGCATTTCCCCGACTGTCCGCCCGCCGCTTCCATATTGCCTTGAAATCGTAATTACAACTTTGTCCATACTAACCCTCTTATCACATTTAAGCATGACTCAATAATCTGGAAGAATGGAGTTTCTATATTCTTCCAGTATGAAGTTTTAGATTTTGTTTGTTTGTATTCCAATAAACGCAAACTTAAAAAATCTCTTCATCCTACTCACCTAAATATGCTTTCTTAATCTCATCATTATCCAAAAGTTCACTTGCTTTACCCTCAAGCGTAATTTTGCCGGTTTCTAAAACATATGCCCGGTCGGCAATTGCTAATGCCTTTTTCGCGTTCTGTTCAACAAGTAATACTGTCGTCCCGCCGGCGCTGACTTCTTCAATAATTCCGAAAATTTCATTGACAAATATCGGCGAAAGCCCCATTGACGGTTCATCCATCAAAATAATATTTGGTTGAGACATCAATGCCCGCCCCATTGCAAGCATTTGCTGTTCACCGCCGCTTAAAGTCCCGGCAATCTGGTTTTTCCGCTCTTCAAGACGGGGGAAACGCTTATAAATACTCTTTAAATTCTTTTCGATTTCTGCTTTGTCTTTGCGCGTAAAAGCACCTAACATCAAGTTTTGCAATACGCTAAGCTGCGCAAAAACGCGGCGGCCTTCCGGTACATGAGCCATTCCCATTGTCACGATTTTGTGGCTCTTAATCTTGGATATTTCAATACCATTAAAAATGACCCGGCCTTTTTTGGGGCTAAGCAAACCGGTAATCGTATGAAGAATTGTCGTTTTCCCGGCTCCGTTTGCACCAATTAAAGCGATAACTTCACCTTCGTTTACTTTAAAAGAAATTCCTTTTATCGCCTGGATAACACCATAAAACACTTCCAGGTCATGTATTTCCAGCATTGCCATTACTTAATTATGCTCCTTCCAAAACGATGAAGAATAACCATTTATGGACATTCTTCCCAAACGAAGCTTTAGATTTCTTAATCATATTTTTCGACTTAGAAAATCTCTTCGTTTTACTCACCCAAATATGCCGTTATAACCCGGCTGTCATTCAAAACTTCATTTGTTTCCCCGCTCATTAATGTTTTACCGAAATTCAAGACCGTCAATTCTTCACAAATCCCCGCAACCAGCTTCATGTCATGTTCAATAAGCAAGATTGTCATCTCAAACTCATCACGGACAAAACGAATCGTCTCCATCAGCTCTTTCGTTTCATTCGGGTTCATTCCCGCCGCCGGTTCATCAAGCAAAAGTAACTTTGGGTCCGTCGCAAGCGTACGCGCAATCTCAAGTTTCCGCTGTTTACCATAAGGAAGGTTACCGGCAAGATAATCCGCTTCATTTTCTAAATCAAAAACTTTTAAAAGCTTATAAGCTTCTTCATTCATAACCTTTTCAATCCGGCGATATTTCGGCAAGCGGAAAATACCTTCCCAAGTATTATAATGATAACGGTTGTGCAAACCAACTTTTACATTATCAAGGACGGACAATTTCTTGAACAGGCGGATATTTTGGAAAGTACGGCCAACCCCGGCTTTATTGATATCCATTGTTTTTAAGTTAGTGATATTTTCACCATCTAAAAATACTTTGCCTTCATCAGGCCGGTAAACTCCGGTAAGCAAATTGAAAACGGTGGTTTTTCCGGCACCATTCGGTCCAATCAAGCCATATAACTGCCCTTTTTTTACCGTAATATCAAAATTGTCAACTGCCCGGAGGCCGCCAAAGGATATGCTTAAATTTGTCACATTTAATAAATTTGTCAATAACAATTCAGACATTTAAACCCTGCTCCTTCCCCGGACTCTGCCAATCAAATCTTTTATCGAATGCTGCTCGCGCCAGGCAAGAATCTGCGGGCTCCAATTAAACAACATCATTACAATTAAAACTATTGCATAAATCAGCATCCGGTAGCGGTCAAGCCCGCGCATCATTTCCGGAAGCAAGGTCAGTACAACGGCAGCAATCATTGAACCGCGAATATTGCCGATACCGCCAAGCACCACAAAAACCAGAATCATAATCGACATATTGTAACCAAAGGCCCGCGGTGAAGCTACAACATTGTTCAAATTGTGGGAATAAAGTACCCCGGCAACCCCGGCTAAAGCCGCTGATATCGAAAAAGCCATTAGTTTATATTTGGTGACATGAATCCCGATTGATTCGGAAGCAATCAGGTTGTCGCGGATTGACATAATCGCCCGCCCGTCCCGTGAACGGATTAAGTTCTGGACAATAAATAAAGTCAGTAAAACTAAAACAATCCCGACAGTAAAATTTGAATCCTGCGGGGTGCCGATGATACCCTGGGCACCGTTAATAATTACCTCGCCGTCTTCATAAAGGCCAAGGGATGCCCTGTCGCTTAACGAAAAATGAAAACCACGGTCATCTAAGCCGACAAACAACGCATTAATGACATTCTTGATGATTTCTCCAAAAGCAAGCGTTACAATCGCAAGATAATCACCGCGAAACCTTAAAACCGGCATTCCAATCAGAAAACCAAAAAAACCGGCGACAACAGCACCAATCACAATGGCAAGGAAAAACCTAAGCGGTGAAAATGTAATCGCCTCAACCGTAATTTTCGAGAAAAATGCCCCGGCAAAAGCACCAAGACACATAAAACCGGCATGGCCAAGGCTAAGTTCGCCAAGTATCCCAACCGTCAGGTTGAGCGAAATTGCAAGAATCACATAAATACATAAAGGTACTAACAAGCCCTGCATCAGCCTTGAAACCAAACCGAAGGAAATCAGAATTTGCATGACCGCATAAATCGCAATTACCATTCCATAAGTAATCAGATTATCACGCCAAATTTTCGGTATTTTATCCATAATAAATTAAACCTTTTCTTGTAATTTACGTCCTAATATTCCGGTCGGTTTGACCAATAAGACAAAAATCAGTACCATAAAAACGATAACATCGGCCAGTTGTGATGAAATGTAAGCCCGGCCTAATATTTCAATAACCCCAAGTAAAATTCCGCCGATTAACGCGCCGGGAATAGAACCAATCCCGCCGAAAACCGCCGCAATAAAAGCCTTTATCCCCGGCATTGAACCGGTATAAGGTGAAAGCGATGGGTAAGCAGAACACAATAAAATACCGGCAACCGCCGCAAGCCCGGAACCAATCGCAAAAGTCAGGGTGATTGTGCCATTGACATTGATACCCATCAATTGGGCGGCACCTTTGTCCTCCGATACCGCAAGCATAGCTTGTCCCGGTTTTGTTTTCTTGATAAAAGCTGTCAGACTAATCATAATAATCAAACAAGATAATATCGTCACGATTGTTTCACCGGAAATAACTATTTGCCCGCCGGCTAGACGAATCGGGTTAAGCGGGACCATTGAAGTGAACGATTTTGGATTGGCGCCAAAAATTAATAATGCCAAATTTTGCAGAAAATAGCTAACACCAATCGCGGTAATCAAAACTACTAATGAAGAAGCGGCGCCCCGTAAAGGCCGGTAGGCAATGAACTCAATTGTAATACCAAGGGTAATACAAACGGCAATCGAAAGAAGGACCGCAACGAAAGGGTTAAAACCCTGCATACTTACACCAAAAAAGACCGTAAATGCACCGACCATAATAACGTCGCCATGAGCGAAGTTCAGCATTCTGGCAATCCCGTAAACCATTGTATAACCCAAAGCAATAATTGCATAAATACTGCCAAGGCTGACTCCGTTTATCACGTAATTTATAAAACTCATTGAAAACTCCTCATAACACTTTTGACCCTTAGTAACATATTATAACAGATTTCACCAGTTTATAGCAACATAGAGTTTGCCAACCGGCAAACTTTCTGCAAGTAAAATGGGCGCAGTTATTACCACGCCCAAATGCAATTACGAAAAATGCTTAAAGGGAATACAAAGTATTCTCTTTGAATCGATGCCGCCGGGCATCAATTTTTTATAACTCGACATAAATTCCATTAACAATAACCATTGCTTTAGGGGCTTTATTAACTTCACCGGTCGGCAGCCAAGTCATGTTTTCACCGGTTAAGCCATTAATAGAAATCTGGGTGACAGCAACTTTCAGGGCATCGCCAAGTTCAGAAACACTCATTGTGTGTGTTGCGCCGCTATGTTCTATTGCCGCTTTTATTACATAGATTGCATCATAGGCACCGGCAGCGAACTGGTTAGGGATTTCGCCATGCAATCTTTCATATTCAGATACAAAAGCCTGGGTTTTTGCATCGGCCGATGAAGCAATAAACGGAGTAAGCAGGATAACACCTTCTGCAAGGCCGGTATTAAAGTTTTCAACAGTTAAAATCCCGTCAAGGCCGTCGCCGCCAAAGAAAACCGGATTGTAATCAATTGCGGCCGCCTGTGCCAGAATCAAAGATGCTTCTTTGTAATAAAGCGGTAAGAAAATCAATTGCGCACCGGCATCTTTTGCTTTTTGCAACTGAACCGAGAAATCGGTATTGCTTGATTCGGTAAAAGCTTCGGTAGCAACGATGTTAAAGGGCTGGTTAGCTGCTTCTTTGATGAAGGTATCATATAGTCCTGATGAGTAAACATCAGAGCTGTCATAAATAATTGCTACATTTGTAACTAAACTTCCATCATTACCCATAACACCGATTTGGCCGATATATTGAGCCGAACCATAACCTTGGTTAGGGTCATTAAAGCAAATCTGGAAAATATTGTCATTATCTTTAACAACATTAGCCGATGAAGCAGATGGTGTAATCTGGAATAAATTGTCAGCAGATGAATGAACACCAACAGCAACGCAAGGTGTACTTGTGACAGTCCCCATCAGAATTTGCATACCCCAGTCCTTAAGTGAATTATAAGCATTAACAGCCTTTTCAGCATCATGCTCATCATCCTGCATATTAAATTCAATTTGGACACCGTTAATACCGCCGGCAGCGTTAATTTCATCGACAGCAATTTGCGCGCCATTTCTGACAGCAATGCCATAAATAGCCGCACCACCGCTTAAAGGGCCGATACCGCCGATTTTGAAAACATCTGAATCATTATTCCCGCAAGCGGTTAAGACACTTAGCGAAAGAACTGCAACTAAACAAAGACTCAAAACTTTTTTGAACATTTTCATAATATCCTCCTCAATTAACATTAGTAAAATCTTGTTAAATATTACTATTACACAGGTAGGTAAAGTTTGTCAATGTTCGTTTATGCTAGTTTTCACACGATTTTCTAAGCTTTTCTATCAAATATCAACAAGCAAAACATGGAAATTCATTCTCGGATAAAAAAAAATCCCTCGGTAATAATAGATAAAGCATATCGGGAGTTATATTAAAAATGACCTGATATTTTGCTATAGACGAATCCTTTTTAAAGTGATTGGAGGTATATCGGAATGAATAACAGAGTGTTGGATTGCATCGCACTGACTATTGCCATAATCGGTTGTTTGAGCTGGGGTTTGATTGGTATCTTTGGCTTTGACCTTGTCTCTTTCATCTTTGGTAATATGTCATGGGTTACTCGTATAATATATGCTTTGGTAGGTATCAGTGGTATTTATCTATTTACCTTCTATATGTATGCGGGTGGACACGACCGGATAGATCATCATATTAGAGATTAAATGTACTTGATGAGTAAAACACGGCTCGAACAACGAATAGCAGGCTAAGCCCTGCTATTCGGTTTTTATGCGCAAATTAAATTAATCAATTTGGATCACTGCCAAGTGATACTATTTTCCCGTCCCGCCAAATTCGTTCAAGATTATAAAAAAGACGGTTTTCTTTGTCAAAAATATGCACAATAATATCACTGAAGTCAAGCAAAACCCAGTTGGCACTTTCATAACCTTCAACTTGTTTAACCGGATAACCATTTTTACCCATCAAACGCTCAACCTCATCACTCATTGCCTGAATTTGATTGCGGTTATTACCGGAGGCAAAAATAAAATAATCACCAAGAATCGAAATCTCACTGATATCAATTACGCGGATATCTTCCGCTTTTTTTTCTTCCAGGGCTTCGATGGTTAGTTCGGCCATTTTTGTGGATAGTTCAAATTTATTCATATGTGTTCCTTTCTTACTTGGCTTTCTCATTACGTTTTCTCTTGGGAAGAAGGCGGCCTAAGATTCCTGCGAGATAATATTATCTCGCACCTTACTTACATAATATTCATAAGTCTGTCTTGTCTTTGGGTCAATGTCACTGTTTAGTGAATCAAGATATACAAGGGTATCTTTTAAAATTAGCATTAATGCCTTGTCGATATCATTAAAGGCTTCTGCGCGGATTAAGGTCAAATTGGGGGCCTTAAGGCGGTTCGGTTCAATATAATCGGCAACATAAACAATTTTTTCCAACAATGACATCGCCGGGCGCCCGGTCGTATGGTTCAAAATTGCCTGAATAATATCTTCATCCGCAATATTATGCTTGTCCGTTGCAATATAACTGCCTACTTTGGCATGAAGCAAAAAAGGGTTAGCGCGTTCGATATTGTTGATTTCAATATTATTTTTTTCGCAGATAGCGATTTTTTTGTGATGGTCAACACATTTAGCACAATCATGTAAAAGTCCGGCAATTTGCGCTTTGCAGATATCGGCACCATAACGCATCGCAAGTGCGGCGGCGGTATAAGCCACACCGAGAGTATGCTCATAACGTTTTGGATCCAGCGTTTTTTCGACGGAACGGCGGATTTTGTTGATGTCGCCTATTTTTTTCATTTAAACCTCTGCTTGATTATACAAATCAAACTTTGCAATATAGCCGGCGACATCGTCCGGTACCAAGTCGCTGATTGATTCATTATTGCTAATCTTTTCGCGGATTAACCGTGAAGAAATATTTAATTTGCCGCCGGGTAAAAAAGAGATTTGGGCGTTATACTTAGCTTTTAAATAATCGGACTGCTTTATTAAATCAGTTTTTCCGGTTATCTCCGCGAAATCGTGTTCTCTTACTTTTACTGCGATAATCACGTTATTAAAAATATCTTCCGGTTCTTTCCAATTTTCCATATTGTATAAAGTATCGGCACCGATGATAAAATAAAACACTTCTTTGTTATAAGTTTCACGTAATTGATTTATAGTTTCATAAGTAAAAGAAGGGCCTTTTCTTTTTATCTCAAGGTCGGAAACTGTCATATACGGATAATCTTTCACCGCAAGAAGCGCCATTTTTAACCGGCTTTCAGCAGCGGCGATTTCAGCTTCGTTTTTCATATATGAATAACCGCTAGGAATTAATAATACCTCATCCAACTCAAAATGTTCATATGCTTCAGCGGCGATTCGGACATGCCCATTATGAATCGGGTTAAAAGTCCCGCCAAGAATGCCAATTCTCCGCATTTGAAATTCCCTTCGTTGCTTTATACTTTACTTTGGCAAAATAATCTTCGGGTTTTCCCGGTTCATTTTGTAAAGAATCATCTTCTTCCCAATTACTTTAACCACTTCCGCATTGGTCCGCCCGGCCGCCATTTCGGCCATTGCCCGCGGGTCATCAAAGCAATTCTTTAATACCGATACCTTTATAAGTTCGCGGTTATTAAAAGCTTCATTAATTGCTTCGGTAACTTCCGGTGAAAGCCCTGCTTTACCGATTTGAAATACCGGTTCAAGAGTATTTGCCAAACTGATTAAATGTGCTCTTTGTTTACTCGTCATTTTCTTTTCCTATCATGTATTATTTGATACTTATGGATTGCTTCGTGCAAACTTAGCATAGCTTAGTTTATGCACTCACGCACTCCTAATCATAATATTCAAACTTCAATCCATACATACGCACGGTTGCACCCTCGGTAATCCCCAATTCTTTAAGCTTTTCCAGCACACCGGCATCTTTCATAAAACGCTGAAAGAAGATAAAACCTTTTTCCGCTTCCAGATTCGTATAACCCAGCATTTTTTCAATTCGCGGCCCTTCGACTACATATTCGTCCGCCGCTTCATCATAAACCACCGTATAAGGGTCATTTCCGGTTATCAGCATCTCTTCGGGAAAGTATTCAGGGGCAAAAACGGTCAGTTCCTCTTCTATCCCGTCAAGAAGGTTTTGCACATAATAAAGCAAGTCACTGATTCCCTTGCCGCTAATCGCTGAAACCGCAAAAACCTTGATTCCCTCCGCTGAAAAAACCGTCTTGATCCGCTCAACCGGATCCTCTTCTTCGCCGGTATAGATCATATCAATTTTGTTGGCGGCGATAACTTGCGGCCGTTTTGCTAACTCCGGATTGTAAGTTATTAGTTCATTATTAATTTTGTGGATATCGTCGACCGGGTCGCGCCCTTCACTTCCGGCAGCATCAACGATATGAATCAATACTTTCGTCCGTTCAATATGGCGGAGAAATTCAAACCCCAAACCAACCCCGTCCGATGCGCCTTCGATTAACCCGGGAATATCAGCAACGACAAAACCCTTAGCATCCTTTAAGTCTACCACACCAAGGTGTGGATTTAAAGTTGTAAAATGATAATTGGCCACTTTGGGCCGGGCATTTGATACTTTGGTCAAAAAGGTTGATTTACCGACATTGGGGAAACCAACCAGGCCAACGTCCGCGATGACCTTTAGCTCCATAGCAAGTTCAAGCTCCCGGGCCGGTTGCCCCGGCTGGGCATACTTGGGCGCCTGCATCGTGCTTGTTGCATAGTTCTGGTTCCCTTTGCCGCCCCGCCCGCCGGTTAGTAAGGTAAAACGGCGGTTTTCGCCGGACATATCAATAATGATTTTGCCGCTTTCAGCTTCTTTGATAATGGTGCCTTCCGGTACCTTAATAATTAAATTGGCACCGCTCTTGCCGCTTTTATTCCTTTTGTCACCGTTTGCGCCGTCTTCGGCTTTATATTTGCGTTTATGGCGAAAATCGGTCAAAGTATTAAGGCCTTCGTCGATTTCTAAGATAACACTGCCGCCATTACCGCCGTCACCACCGTCAGGGCCGCCGTTAGGCACATATTTTTCGCGCCGGAATGAAACGTGCCCGTCGCCGCCGCGTCCGCTTTTTATACTGATTTTCGCTCTATCTGTAAACATAAATTTCACCTAAAAAGTAAAAAGATAGAGTTTGCCAAGGCAAACTCTAAACAAATTCCATAAGTTTAGAAGAATGACGTACAACGGCATTCTTCCCGAATGAAGGGCGCCTGCGAAGCAGGATTAGCTTTTCTTTATCTGCATTCCAATGAATACAAAGAAAAGCTCTTATTCTCCGACCGGATAAACAGAAGCCTGTTTCTTATCCCGGCCTTTACGCTCGAAACGTAAAACGCCATCAACAAGTGAGAATAATGTATCATCACCACCGCGGCCGACATTTACACCGGGATGAATCTTTGTCCCGCGTTGCCGGTACAAGATATTTCCTGCTTTGACAAATTGTCCGTCAGCTCTTTTTGCGCCAAGCCGTTTGGATTCTGAATCACGGCCGTTTTTGGTCGAACCAACGCCTTTTTTATGTGCAAAAAATTGCAAATTCATTCTAATCATGTTCAAACCTCCTCAAATTCTAATTGGACATATCTTTTTCCATATTTGTTAAAGATTTCACTAATACCAAGAATATATGATTCCATCAACAACTTGCTTTTTTCACTTGGGCTTTTGGTAAAGTCAACTGATATTAATCCGTTTTCTTCATTTTCAACGACTTCCATCGGTTCTTTAACTAACAAAGCAAGTGAATTTTCTAAGTTGATAGTTAAAATCGAGATTGCCGCACAGATGATATCTTCACCTTTATCCGCAAATCCGGCATGACCTTCACAAGTAAATCCGGCATAATCACCGTTTTTGGTCTTCTTAATCGTGATCTTTGTCATATGTCCTCATCAAACGAAATGTTAATTTTTTTAGCCGGTGTTGCCGGCTTAGAAAATTTCATCGTTTTCCAACTAGGCATTAATTTTTTCAATTTTTACCTTAGTATATGATTGCCTGTGACCTTGTTTTTTATGATAACCGGTTTTTGCTTTAAACTTGTAGACGATTATCTTTTTGTCACGGCCCTGCTCAATTACCGATGCGCTGACAGTTGCGTTTGCGACATCAGCGGCAACCTTCATACCCTTATTGCTAATGGCAATAACCTGGTCGAATGTCACTGTATTTCCGGCTTCAGCATCAAGCTTTTCAACTTTGATAATATCGCCTTCGGAAACTTTGTACTGTTTTCCGCCTGTTTCAATAATAGCGTACATGGTGGTACCTCCTACTCTAACCGGCCGCCCTCTGAATAGTATATACGGACTGACCGATTTTACTCGCTAACTACGGCGGCGATTTACGATACTACTCACAGCCTAAGCTGTTCATAGTAACTGTTGCACACAAATCGAAAAAATCTCGATTTGGCGCTTATACAGTATTCGATTAACGCACTTTTAAGGCCTCGTTATGCGGCATACTATAAAAATATATCATTAGCCAAAAGATATGTCAAGGAAAAACTTTACTTTTTTCAACTTCCTAACGGCACAAAACAAACATCTTCGGCAGTCCCGGCATTCGCATAAACTTCTTCACGGCAGATATCGAGTGAAAAGTCCGGCAGATGTTGACCGATGTAGTCAAAAAATGCTTCAATAACGAATTGCGGTTTGATACTGTTGGCGCTTGAAGCATCAATAAGCAGATAAATCCCTTTGTTTTCAGCGTTTACAACTGCTTCATATATTAACGGGCGCAAATAAATTTCCCGTGTCACCTTCTTGGTACACTTGGTATAAATTATCGTTTTGCTTTGCAAAAAAGACTTAAATTGACCGACCCAGTCAATATTTTCGCTGCCGAGCGATAGTTTTTTCTCATTAAATATGACTGTATAACCAGCCGCCGCAACACTAGCCATCGCGTTGGCGGCGTTTTCTGAAAGCTCGGAAACGGCAATTATTTCAATACCTTCAACCATCTGTTCCGAAAGCTTTGCAAAAATTTCTTCGATATCAGGTTCTTCCGTATTTATACTAATGTCCAGATATTCACCCTTACTCGTCAAACCAACCCCCAGCGGCGAAGCAAAAGACATAATTTGATGGGGGCTGAAACCGCCGGAATAAGCGATATTAATTCCAGCCCGGCGCACTGCCTTTTGAAAAAAACGCATCATGTCCAGGTGGCCGATAAATTTCATTGCTCCGTATTTGGCAAATTTTATCCGTAATTTTTTCATAAGCAAACTCCTGCTTTATATTGAGCTGCCCCGCAACCCTGACAAGAAACCCGGCAATGCGGTGTGGTGGTTTCTGCTTGTGCTTTTTTCCATTCGCGCAGCAAATATTCTTTTGATACTCCGCAATCAATAAAATCCCACGGAAAAATTTCATCATCTTCCCGCTTTCTTGTTGTGTAAAAATCAAGGTCAATATTGGTTTCAGTAAATGAAGTAAGCCAGGTATGATAATGATAATGTTCACTCCACGCATCAAATAATGCACCATTTTTGTAAGCGGCCATGATACTGGCCGAAAGGCGCCGGTCCCCGCGCGCCATTACACATTCAAGCACACTGATATCGGTTTCATGCCAGCTATATTTGATGCTCTTCTGGTTAAGCTGGGCGGAAATGCCCTTTCGGGCAAGATAAGCTTTATCAAGAAATTCATCACGGGTTGCCTGCGGTGCCCATTGAAAAGCAGTAAATGCTTTGGGGATAAAAAAAGAAGTGCTTACCCCTATCTGCACCTTGCCGTTCCGCTTCGCTTTAGGTACCGTTTCATAATATTCGGCCGCGATTTTGTTCGCAAGCTCACCAATCGCTGCAATATCTTCTTCTGTTTCCGAAGGTAAACCAAGCATAAAATAAAGTTTGACCCGGCTATGGCCGCCGGCAAAAGCAAGCCGCGCCCCATTAAGAATCGCTTCTTCGGTTAACCCCTTATTAATCACATCTCTAAGCCTTTGGCTGCCCGCTTCCGGGGCAAAGGTCAGGCTACTTTTTTTGACATCCTGGACTTTTTTCATGATATCCAAAGAAGAAGCATCAATCCGCAGGGAAGGTAAAGAAATATTGGTTCTTTGCTCTTGGCACTCATCAATCAGAAAATCGATTAATTCAGGCAAATGCGAATAATCACTTGAACTTAACGAGCTTAGGCTGATTTCTTCATGACCGGTATTTTTTAGCATTTCGGCGGCATAAATTTTCAATTGCTCTACATCACGTTCACGAACCGGCCGGTAAAGCTGCCCCGCCTGACAAAACCGGCACCCCCGGATACAACCCCGTTGGATTTCAAGAACAACGCGGTCTTGGGTAATTTTGATAAACGGCACTACTGGTTTAAACGGATAAAAAGCGGCTCTAAAATCAGTAACGATTTCTTTTCTGATTTTCTCCGGAATATCCGCAGCCATTGGGGTCATCGATTTAATTGTTCCGTCAGGATGATAATCAGTTTCATAAAAACGCGGGACATAAATCCCCGGAATCCTGGCCGCCTTTAGCAAAAAGTCAACCCGGCTTCCGCCGCTTGCTTTATTTTCTTTGTAACAATCAAGCACTTCCCGGTATCGTGCCTCACCCTCACCGATATAGAAAAGGTCAAAGAAATCCGCCATCGGCTCGGGATTATAAGTACAAGGCCCGCCGCCAATTACAATTGGTTCATCTTCGCCGCGCCCGCTTGCTTTAAAGGTGATTCCGGAAAGTTCAAGTACCTGCAAAACATTGGTATAACACATTTCATATTGTAATGTAAAGCCAAGGAAATCAAAATCCCGGATAGGGTCTTGTGATTCCAGGGCAAAAAGCGGGATGTTCTCTTCCCGCAGGATTTTGTCCAAGTCGACCCACGGTGAATAAACCCGTTCACACCAAGTATCTTCATAGCTATTCAACATCCCGTAAAGAATTTGAATGCCAAGATGAGACATCCCGATTTCATAAACATCCGGAAAGCACATTGCGTGGCGGATTGCAATTTCAGCTTTATTTTTGGTGATTGAATTTACTTCGTTGCCAATATAGCGAGCCGGTTTGTCCACCCGCAAGAGGATTTCATCCCTTAATGCTAATTTTCTCATGAGGTAAGTATAGCATGGCAGGGTTGTGAAAGCAAATTGAGTATCGTAATGATATAATAATGCGAAAAGAGCTTTTAAATATAAGGCATTTCATGTTCTTATCTTATCTCATCTCACTTATATAAATTTCTATCCGGTTGGCGGCGATATCAGCGGCTTCTTCGGCTGATTTAAGCCCGGTCAAAAATGACTGGGCTTCTTCTTTTAAAATATCTTCAATCCGCACATCCCAACGGCGGGTTTGTGTCACGCTTTCTATTAAATCCCGCAATTGTTGTTTTTCAACTTCAGTGGGTTTAGTAGCTTCAAACACAACATTTGAACCTCTCCATGTAACCGTACCCCCTCTTTTTTCCTTCTTCATAATTTCTTCCAGTGCGCTTTTTCTAATTGGTAAAAATATTGCTTGAGAAGAATTGATTTGATACTCTTCAGCGAATAAGCTTCTAATAAATGACCAAGCCACATCGTAATTAGCGCAGTTTTGATTAATAGCCATTAATGTATCAGAATGAGCGATGTTTCCACTTCCTTCTTCTGTTGGATAACCAATAAAAATAACCGGTTCACCGAATTGAAATGGTACTAATTGAATATCAATTATATTGCGGATATGATTTACAGAAAATTGAACCCGATTATCGCGGATTAAATCAAAAATAACTTCATAAGTAAATAAGTGGTCAGGTGTAAATTGATTTGCAAAATTAAGTATCTTAATATATAAATCACGGTCGAAAGTATGGTCATTATTCCAACCAATAAGATTTTCGACATAATTCATCAGACATAAATCAAGCACTCCTGATTTAGTGTGAAGCCAAAAAACATTAGCTTCAGGTAACTGCAAATACTTATTTACAGTCTCAATCATTTCATCTATAGTCCATGAATCTTTCTCATTTATCCGCAAATGAGAAGTAGATATTGTTTTTATAAAATAATGTATCGGAATTCCCAAAAGTTGCCCGTTTACTTCATAAACCTCAAGAATATTTTCCTGCAAATCCGACCGTTTTATTTTCAGGTCGTTATCAAGTAAAGGATTAAGGTCTACAAGCACCCCTTTTCCCGCATATATATCCATCATAAAATTAGTTGGTAAGAGGATTATATCTGGTGCTTTTCCTGTGATGATATCGGTGTGCAATTGGCTTGAATCTGCATATTCTTTTATTTCAATCTGATAAAAAGCATTACTCATATTAAAATCAAAAACCGGTTTCCTGAAAAGATACGGATCGTAATAGATTGTTGGATATAGTCCTAGTATCAGTGTTTCTCTATTCTCTTTTAATCTCCACTCAAATTCATCATTTTCTTCTTTTACTGTCGTGACCCCAACCGTATTTGTATTTTCTTTTTGCGGTTCGGAACAAGCAGATAAGAATAAAATGGTAAAAAATAATAATAAGGCTTTTTTCATTCAGTTTTCCTTCATTGTTTAGAATATGGCGGGATATGTTACTCATCATTATGTTTCAATTACTAGTTTGTGCTATTCCAATTCTAACCCTATCGACAAGTTGCAAGTATGTATCCAAGAAGACCAAGGACCAGCAACAATAGTAGTATGGAGTGTGATTGAACCATCACGGCAAACTTCCGTAGTTCCGGTTCTTCTACGGATTTCCGTATGATTAGAGCACCATTTACATGTATAGGCTCTTGTTTCTGTTTGAAGCAATGGTTGATTATAATGGTTATTGCATCTAGAGTGGTGCGAGAAAGCCAAAACTATCAGTGATGCTGATACAATAAGTATAATAGTAAGCAGCGATGCCATAACACGTTTGTTTTTAATTCTAAATTTCGACATAAAACCTCCTTTTCACCTCGAACATATCCCGCATGAATAAAGTTATAATAAATCATACATGCCTGCTTGTCAAGGATTATTTATAAATATTGCAACATAAACAATTATCGCAATCGGATTATCCATTTTATTCAAAACAACATAAAATCCACATGATGCACTCATGTGGATTTTAAATTCCGAAAAATCATATTAAAACATATTTAATTCAGCAAATCCACAAAATAACCGGTCAATCCCTCAAACCCATTATTAATCAGTTCGTGGATTTTTATAGCATTAATCCCAAAGATATTTATATTAACCTGGTCGATGAAAACATAGACAGCAAATAGGGCAACCGCGATGAGCAAACGTATTTTGAAAGATTTCAGCACCTTGCCGTCAATGGTTTGATTTCTGTCCGGCAACGTCCCGGCGGTTGCGGTTGCTTCAAGTCCGTATAATTCACTTTTTACAGTAAGCGGCCGTGGTTTCCCATAAAGTAAATATTCCCGGTTACTCAAAGTATTCCGGTTTTGATGCTGTTCCATCCGCACTTGACGGATTAAATCCAATTTCCTATCTGTCCCGATTTGCCCCATAAATAACCATGTCCTATTTCTTTATCTAAAGGTATGATTCGGGGATATAAATTATGACTAACTTTCAGAAGAATGGCAAAAATGCCATTTTCCGGGTGAAGTTTTAGTTAATCTTCACATTCTACCTCTTAGCTAACTCTTCCATGATTTCATCCCAGCCGATTTCTTTTTCGGCCATCAGCACCATCAAATGATAAAGATAATCGGCAATCTCGTACTTAATTTCATTTGCATGGGGATTCTTTGCGGCAATAACGATTTCGGTCGCCTCTTCGCCCATCTTTTTTAGAATCTTGTCAATTCCTTTATCCAAAAGATAATTTGTATAAGAACCTTCTTTGGGATTCGTTTTGCGGTCATTGATTATAGCAAGCACTGTTTCTAGTACTTGGGCGGGGCTTTTTCGTTCGGTATTTTTCTGTTCGATAATTTTGTTAAAATAACAATTTTTTGCGCCGGTATGGCAAGCAACACCCAACTGTGTAACACGGGCAAGAATACTGTCCTTGTCGCAATCCGCCGCAAGCGACCTTAAGTACTGATAATGGCCGCTGGTTTCACCTTTGACCCACAATCCCTTCCTGCTCCGGCTATAATAGGTCATCCGCCCACTCTTTAGGGTACTGTTAAACGCTTCTTCATTCATATAAGCCATCATTAAAACTTCATTTGTATCAATTTCCTGAACGATGACCGGAATCAGGCCATCCGGTGATTTAATTAATTCGGAAAATTCAAGTGCCGGTTTAAACTCGCTTAAGGTAATGCCATTTTCCCGGCACAAATCTTTTATTTTGAATAGTTCTTTGGCATTGTGGTTGATTGCATTGCCGGTGATTGCCGCATTGACCGGTTTAGTCAATAGCTCGATTATTTTATCCAAAGATATCTTGGGCGTGTGTAAAATCAAAGGCAGCTTACTTATTTCATCAGCATCGCGGATAAGATGTTCGTTGATAATAATTATTTCGCTGACAAACTCATTTAGTATTTTTTCATTTTTGATAATCTCATCTTTTTCACCAATGCCGGCAATTATTTTATCTTTGCCAAACTTGGCTGAAACTTCAGCAGTGAGCGTAATATTCGATCCTTTGGCGTAATTAAGGGCGGCTTTCTTACAGCCGGAATAAAGAAATTTTTTCACATCTTCCAGCCGTGAAACATTACCCGCCCCGATAAGCGGGATAGCTATGTTTTCGGCGATGCTTTTGATTATATCCAGGGCTTCTTGTTTTTCATTATCATTTTGGGACATGTCAAATACAAGCAATTCGTCAGCCCCGTGTTCGGCATAAAACATTGCTAGTTTGAGGGGTTCATCGCTTATGATTGTGGTGTCGTTTAAATCTGTGACGGCGTTGGTCTGATATAGGTAAATTGAGGGGATAAATCGTTTAATTGACATTATGTTCCTCCTTGTATTTTCTCAATTGTTCCGCGTGTAAGTATTTTCTGCATTTCGTCGCAGTTGACACTTTCGCTCGATGTAAAACGTAGCGGTACTACGGTTTCCAAAAAACGAAACCTAGTGCCGACGTTTTCCAACGCACTGCTTACGAAATCAGAAATACTTACTCACGATTAAAATTACTGAAATACTTATTTTAAGTATTATAAAACGCCTTTAGTACTAAGAACGCCTTCCACTCTTGTATCGTAAGAGACGGCCTCGCTTAGGGCTTTGCCGAAGGCTTTGAAGATTGCTTCAATCATGTGGTGGTCGTTGTTTCCGGACAAAATTTTGATATGGAGATTCATTGCTGCCGAATAAGAAATGGCATAAAAAAACTCACGGACGAGCTGGGTTTCAAGATAACCAACGCATTCGGTTTTGAAATCGGCATCAAAATCAAAGTATGGCCGGCCGCTCAAATCAAGTGCGACTAAAGCCAGGGCATCATCCATCGGTAAGATAAATTGCCCGAAACGTTTAATCCCTTTTTTGTCACCAACAGCTTTTGCGATTGCCTGGCCTAAAACAATCCCGGCATCTTCCACGGTATGATGGCCGTCCACTTGCAAATCGCCCTCAATGCTTAAGTTCAGATCAATAAAGCTATGTTTGGCAAAACCCTCAAGCATGTGATCCAAAAAACTAATGCCGGTTTTAATCGCGGATTTGCCGCTTCCGTCAAGGCACAAATTGATATTGATTTTGGTCTCTTTGGTTTCCCGTTCAATTCTTGCTGTTCTTTCCATACTCACTACCTTTCGAATCTTACTCTAATAGCATTAGCGTGGGCGGTTAAGCCCTCTTTTTCGGCAAAAAGTTCGATATCTTTGTGTACCTCTTTTAACCCGGCGGCACTATAAGCAATAATGCTTGATTTTTTCGTAAAATCTTCTACGCTAAGGGGCGAGAAAAAACGCGCCGTCCCATTGGTCGGGATAATATGATTGGGGCCGGCAAAATAATCACCTAATGGTTCTGACGAATATTCACCAAGGAAAAGTGCCCCGGCATGGCGGATTTTGGGCATAATTTCAAAGGGGGCTTTTGTCAAAATCTCAACGTGTTCGGCAGCAATGTCATTGGTAAGTTCAATTGCTTCTTCCATATCCTTAGCCAGTAAAATATAACCATAATTTTCAAGTGATGCTTTCATAATATCAGAACGAGGCAATTCGTCAAGGAATTTATCAACTTCCTGCGAAACTTTTTCGGCAAGTTCGCTGCTTGTTGTCACCAAAATCGCGCTTGCCAGCTCGTCATGTTCGGCTTGCGACAGCAAATCCGCGGCAATATAACGAGGATTGGCGGCTTCATCGGCAAGGACAAGGATTTCACTTGGCCCGGCTAAAGAATCAATGCTGACAAAACCAAAGCAGGCTTTTTTGGCAAGGGTGACATACATATTTCCCGGGCCGGTTACTTTGTCCACCTTGGGGATACTTTCGGTGCCAAAGGCCAGGGCCGCGATAGCTTGCGCGCCGCCGGCTTTGTATATCTCATTTACTCCGGCGATATCACAAGCAACCAATGTGCCGTCGTAAACATTTCCCTTGGCATCCGGTGGTGTTACAGCAACAATCCGCAAGACCCCCGCCACTTTTGCCGGAATAACATTCATCAAAACGCTGGCCGGGTAAGCCGCTTTCCCGCCGGGTATATAAACGCCGGATATATCAAGCGGTGTAATCCGCTGGCCAAGAATGCTGCCATCAGGTTTTGTTTCAAACCAGCTTTCCCGTTTTTGCTTTTCATGGAAAGAAATAATGTTCGCCGCCGCCCTTTTCATTACCGCAACAAACTCCGGGTCAACCCGTTCGTAAGCCGCTGCGATTTCTTCTTTTGTAACGCGGATATTTTCAGCATTAATATCGCATTTATCAAATATCTTCGTATAGTTAAATAAAGCTGAATCGCCGTTAACTTTAATACTATTAATGATTTCATTTACGACTCTCTCATGGTCAGGGAATTGGCCAACCCCTCTTTTAAGCAGGGTGGTAAGGACATCTTTTTTTGTTTCGGTAGTTAATTTTATCGTTTTCAATTAATTGGCCTATGCCTTTCCGAAGAACGCGTATTGCGTTCTTCCCGTGCGAAGCTTTAGATTTTCTTTGTTACACTCCAATGGATGCAAACTTAGAAAATCTCTTCACACTATCTTCCTTAATCCGTTAATTATTTTCTTTATCCGTTCCGGATTCATCTGCATACTAACCTGATTAACTATCAAACGTGCTGAAACCGGGCAAATTTCTTCAAGGACGACCAAGTTATTTTCTTTAAGGGTTGAACCGGTTTCAACGATATCAACAATCACATCGGAAAGTTCGACTAACGGCCCAAGTTCTACGGAACCGTTTAATTTGATAATATCTACTGTTTGGTGTTTTTTATTGAAAAAATAATCCTTGGCAATATGAGGGTATTTCGTCGCGACCCGGATTTTTTCATGATGCAACAGTTTCTCTTTGCTTGTTTCCGGCCCGCAGACACACATCCGGCATTTGCCAAAGGATAAATCCAGCACTTCATAAATGCGCCGGTTTTCTTCCATCAGGATATCCTTGCCGACCACCCCAAAATCAGCGGCGCCATATTCAACATATGTAGGTACATCAGGGCCTTTAGCAAGGAAAAACTTAAGCTTTAAATCTTCATTGACAAAAATCAGCTTACGTGAACTTTTGTCTTTCATTTCTTCGCAGTGAATCCCGATTTTTTCTAATAGTTCTAACGTTTGAAAAGCCAAACGCCCCTTACATAAGGCAAAAGTCAAATAACGTTCCATTTTTATTACATCCTTTTCAGCTTTACGCTTCTTCCCTCTTTGCGCAGCACCCGGGCTTCCGCTAAGGCATCTTGAAAATTATCATCATTATAAATTACTGAAATAATCGATTCTTCAGGGATTTCTGCTTTTTGGCGGTTTAAAGCCGCCATTAAATCATCAATTATCAAGCCGAACCCAACCGCCGGCGCCGGTTTGCCGAATTGCTTAAGCAGGTTGTCATACCGCCCGCCCCGGGCAATCACATCACCAACGCCATAAGCAAAACATTTGAAAATAATACTGGTATAATAGTTGTATTTACTAAGCATACCCAAATCGAAAGCGACATACTTCTCGACCCGGTAATGGCACAAAATTTCATAAAGGGCTAAAAGCCGTTCAACCGCTTTGATTGACCGCTTATTATCAGCCTGCTTTTTTGCGCTTCGCAAAATATCAATTGCCCCAAATAAATCATTAATGTTTATTAAACGGTTACGATGTTCTTCCGAAATACCGGCTTCGACAAGCAGATTTTCAGCACCAAAGATATTTTTCTCGGAAATAAAATCCCTTAACTTTAGTTCCGTATCGTCATTTATCCCGGCCGCTTCGCACATTCCTTTAAAATATTCCACCTGGCCGATACTAATTTGAAATTCTTTTAAACCAACAGCAAGTAATGATTCAATTGCTAAAGCAATCGTTTCCGCTTCCGCAAAAATACTTTCGTCGCCGATTAATTCGACCCCCATTTCCGTCACTTCTTTTTGCTTCCCCTGTAAGCTTGAGGTATTGGTGTAAGTATTTCCCTGATAGCATAAACGTAAGGGTTCACTTAAATTGTGATAGTATTTGGCAACACAACGCGTTACCCCCGGAGTAAAATCCGGGCGAAGAACCATTGTATTTCCTTCGCCGTCAATTAATTTAAACAAATCCTTGGAAGGCGTAGTCCCTACCTCCCGCGAAAAGACATCAAAAAATTCAAAAGTCGGGGTTTGGATAACTTCATAACCATAAAGGCCGAATTGCTTGCGGATAACATCCTCAACCCAAAGTTTACGTGCATATTCCTCCCCGTAGATATCCCTCACTCCTTCGGGTGTATGTAAAAGGCTGTTTTTCATGGTCTCCTCGTTTCGTTGCCTATGTATTGGAATAGTGTTATGTATTTTTGATTCACTTTATCACATTAACGTGGTAGCGAATTATCATGATGAATTATAGTATAAAGCTAATTATAGATTATGTCAACATTTTTTGCACGTGAGTGAGTATTATTATCTATCATCTAAATCTTTTTGAATCATATCCAAATACGGCACAAGTACGCCGTGCTTCTTTGGCAGGACATACTCGGGGTTAAGTTCATCAAAACGGAAACTTTTTCTTCCGCCTTCCGCCATCCGGTCCCAAAAAAACCGCAGCAACTCATAAGGAAGATAGTAGAATAAATCACGGCCGGAATAGAAAATAAGAAAAAAGGCAACGCCGCCTTGTTTTTCGAATTGCCTCATAAAATTAACCTGATGTTCATGGATATTGCTTAGGGCATATGTATCGGCAGCACTTTCTTTAGCCTCAAAACAGACCGGAAGGCCCTGAACCGCCCCGATATAGTCAACAGTACTCTTCTGCTCAAAGTAAGCCAAGGTAATATGACGGCTTGCTTTGTCTATCTGCACAGGGGTAATAGGGGTCGGCACTTTTTGAATAAGCGCAAGCCCATTTTCAGCATATTTTTCATTAGTCCGGTTAATTAAATCTTCAAGCGTTGAGCCGCGTAATCCGCGTGAGTTCCATGTCGCCATTTTTATCCTGTAATAATTAGATTATTCAATTTGCATTATTGCAATATGAAGTATATCATTTCCCGCCGGGAACATCAATCAAAAATATTGATGGCGAAGTAACCTCAAGCCTGCTTAAATCACTCAAAGGGGCTTCCATTACCGGGAAAACCACCCGGCTTGCATGTAACAGTTGGCTCTCTACTCCATACAGCCGCTTAAATTCATCATTAACCTGACGGTCGCCATATTTGTAATCGCCAATCAACGGATGCCCTATCCCCGCAAAATGGGCGCGGATTTGATGAGTTTTTCCAGTGACAAGCTCTGCTTCTACCAAAGTGCATGTTGAGTTAGTTTTTATAGGCCGGTATTTTGTCAGGACATTTTCAACCGGTTTTCCCGCTGAATCAATGATTGTTTTTGTTAAGCGCTCAGCCGCTCCTTTTCCCCTAATTATCTGCACTTTATTGTTCTTTTCATCTTTATTAAGATAACCGCCAAGCTGCCCGGCTTTTGTTATTTCCCCTTTAACAATAAGCTGATAATATTTCTGAATCTTCCTTTCTTTCAATAAACGGCTGATTTCCTGACTTCCAATCAACGTTTTTCCGCATAAGCTAATGCCGCAGGTATTGCGGTCAAGGCGGTTAAGGGCCGAAGGTTTAAAAGTCTTTAAACTCTCTTCATTAATTTGATTGCTTGCAAGTAAATAACCAATCAGCCAGTCATTTAAAGAAATATCTTCCGCTTTTGCTTTTTGAGATAATAACCCTGCCGGTTTATCCGCAATTAAAAGATGTTCATTTTCAAATAATATCTTAAGCTCGGTGAATTGTTGGTAGGCTTGATAATAATTCTGAAGGCCGCTTACAGTGGTTTGAAATTTGCGGATTGTTTCATCCGAAATAAAAAAAGTAATCTCATCACCGGCTAAGGTTTTTTCATTTCCGTCGGCTTTTTTTCCATTAAGCGTGATGTTCTTTTTGCGCAGCATTTTGTAGATAAAGCTATTGCCGGCTTCCGGTAAATATTTGTGCAAAAATTTATCAAGGCGCTGATTAGCTTCATTTGGGGTGATAATTTTTTTGTGCATTTAATTCCCCCTTTTCGTTTTTTTATGAATATTCCGGATTGTTTTTTTAGGTTTAGATTTTTTCTTAGCTTCAGTTCTTTTATCAACCGGCTTGATAGGCCTACTCTTAATCAAGCGTGGTTTAATCAGGCATTTTTTGTCAAAACCGATTAAATCCTCACGGCCGGCTTTAATTAATGCTTCTTTGACCAAATCATAATTCTTTGGGTTGCGGTATTGGATTAAAGCCCTTTGCATTGCTTTTTCATGAGGGTTACGGCAGACATAAACTGCTTTGCCGTCACGGGGGTCAATTCCGGTATAATACATCACGGTTGATAATGCCCCCGGGGTTGGATAAAAATCCTGCACTTGTTCAGGGAAAATACCCGCTTCGTTGAGATATTCCGCTAGTTTTACCGCTTCTTTGAGGGTTGAACCGGGATGCGATGACATCAAATAAGGCACAAGAAACTGTTTTTTGCCCATCAGCTCATTTAATTTTTGGTATTTTGCCGTAAAGCTATTATATATCTTATTTGCGGGTTTACCCATCCGGCAAAGCACATTAGCGGCGATATGTTCGGGGGCTACCTTTAACTGCCCGCTGATATGATGTTCAACCAATTCATGAAAAAATTGCGTATTTTTATCTGCCATCAGATAATCAAAACGCAAACCCGAACGGATAAAGACTTTCTTTACTCCCTTAAGCTGCCTAAGCTTCCGTAACAGCGATAAATAATCCGCATGGCTTACTTTTAATTGCGGGCACGGCTCGGGATAAAGGCATTGCCGCTTAGAACAAACCCCTTCTTTAAGCTGCTTATCACAAGAAGGCTGGCGGAAATTCGCCGTTGGGCCGCCAACATCATGAATATAACCTTTGAAATCAGGATCATTAAGAAAATATTGTGCTTCCGTTATCAGTGATTCATGACTGCGGCTTTGGACACGCCGCCCCTGATGAAAATTCAAAGCACAAAATGAGCAACCGCCAAAACAGCCCCGGCTGCTAGTCAGGGAAAATTTGATTTCATTAATAGCCGGGACCCCGCCATCCTTTTCGTAACATGGATGGTATTTCCGGGTATAAGGCAGGGCGTAAATATTATCCATTTCCTGGGTTGATAATGGTTCTGAAGGCGGGTTTTGTACCACATAAATATTATTTGGATATGCTTCAATTAAAGTTTTCGCCGTGATAAAATCAGTATTTTGCGCTTGAATTTGAAAACTGGCAGCGTATTTTCCCGGCTCGGTTTTCATCATGAGATAATCAGGTAGTTTTAATGCATCAAGTCCGGAAATCTCTTTTGTTTTGTAAACCGTGCCGTTGATAAAAGTAATATCCTTTACCAAAATTCCACTATTTAAAGCATCGGCGACCGCAACGATTGACTTTTCACCCATGCCATAAACTAGAATATCAGCTTGCGAATCAAGTAAAACCGAACGTTTAAATGAATTACTCCAATAATCATAATGAGCAAGCCGCCTTAAGCTTGCTTCAATACCGCCAATGATAACCGGTACATCTTTGTAAGTCCGCCTGATTAAATTGCCGTAGGCGGCAGTAGCGCGGTCCGGGCGCTTGCCGGCGGCCCCCCCGGGTGAATAAGCATCGTTTTCACGTTTCCGCCCGGAAACATAATAATGATTTACCATTGAGTCCATATTGCCGGCGGAAATCAAAAAAGCCAGCCTTGGTTTGCCAAGAATCGTAATACTTTTTTCATCATGCCAATCCGGCTGGGCGATAATACCAACACGATAACCATGCGCGGATAGGACACGGCTGATTATCGCATGCCCAAAAGAAGGGTGATCTACATAAGCATCACCGGAAATTAAAACAAAATCTAATTGGCTTATATTTTGCGCTTCCATATCTGCTCGTGATATGGGAAGGAAAGTTGGCATTTGTGATTACTCCTCGTGTTTTGCGTGGTCCCCAATCGAAAGCTTGCGTTCGATTTTGTCATAGATTTTTCATGAAAGCATGAAAATTACGACCTTTGGACCTGATATCATCATAATGATAAATATAATAATCCGCTAACCGCTTTTTTTCACCCCGTGTTGTATCCGAGTACTTGTCTTCGACCCCGCATACTTTCATTCCGGCACTTTTTCCCGCAATAATTCCCGGAACGATATCTTCGAATACCAGGCAACGTTCCGGTTTTACCTTAAGCGTTTCGGCAACTAACAAATATATATCCGGGGCCGGTTTGCCTTTGGCAACCTCACATGAAGTCTTAATCACCGGGAAATAATTATCAAGGCCGTGGACAGCAGTAATTTGTTTCACCAACTCTACCGAATTACTTGTTGCAATCCCCATTTTAAACCCTTTTTCCAAAGCATAATTAAGAAAATCAATAGCCCCCGGTTTCATTGGGACTTCGGTCATATATTTATTGAGTGCCATTGCATTCCAGTCACTTTTAATTGTTTCAACATCGTCAGGGATAGCAAATTTTTCTTTGAAAAAGTGAGCGGTTTCGGTAAAACTCATCCCCTCAATTTGGAGCTGGATATTATCCGGTAAAGTAATACCATATCGCTCTAAGTATTGAATGTCAATATCCCGCCAAATCCACATTGAATCAACTAAGGTCCCGTCCAAGTCAAATAAAAGGGCATCGATATTTTCGAGCATGTTTATGTTTTGCATATTAACCTTTCATGTGCAAAAGTCTGGAAGATAAACTCTTCACACTAACTCCCATGAGCCGCTTTTGAGCGGTACTCAAATCAGGATTATGAAAGATTCATCTTTCATATTAGTATACAATAATAGTCGTATTTAAGCTAGTAAAAACATAAGTATATAATGTTGAAGGGAAAAGCTCTTTCAACGCCTGAACGTAGTTCAGGTTTTGAATTTGAATCCGCCGATAGCGGATATGGGTATACATGAAAAAAGTATTCTACTCTTTGATTTTTTTGCTGTTAACAGCGCTATTACTTGCCTATCCACGGGAATGTTTGCAATTCGCCCTGAATGGGCTGAATCTGTGGTTTCAAAAAATGGTCCCGACCTTATTTCCCTTTATGATTTTATCAGGAATGATGATTCGTATGAATTTGACCGATAAATTGATGATGGTTTTTAACCCCTTTTTAAAACCTCTTTTCTGCCTGCGCCCGGCACCCTTATATGCAATTGCTGCCGGCTTCTTATGTGGTTTTCCAATGGGCGCGCGGATTGTTGCCGACCTATACGAACGCCGTCAAATTACCAAAAACGAAGCAAATTATCTTTTGAGTTTCGTTAATAATATTGGCCCGGTTTATTTTATCAGCTTTGCTTTGCTTTTGCTAAACCTAACCCCTTCAACGGTACTTTTATTTGGAATGTACGGTATACCGTTATGTTACGGCCTTTTTTTGCGCTATACATTTTATCGGGATAAAAAAGCGAGCAAGCTCGCTTCTAAGAGAATTGCAAGCAATTCTCCCGAAATGGTTTACGATGGCAGGAGCAATTTCCTATACCGTAAAAAAATATTGCCCGGTAGCAGAAAGAAACGTCTGTCAAATGTAGACAGTGAGCGAATTGTTTCAAACTTCTCCATAAAGGCTTCACATGGCTCGCGTAATAACGGAAATTCAGAAAAACCCGGCAGCATCGGCCTTTTAAAAGCTTTGGATGAATCAATTTCAGCAAGCATTGAAGGAATTACGAAATTAGGCGGGTATATGATTTTCTTTAACCTGCTTAATATTATTCCTTATCAATTTTTAAATAATGGAATGACTCAAGGACTTTTAGCCGGGATACTTGAAATCACCGGCGGCCTAAAGATGTTAGGAAACCAGACCCCATTTATTTCTTTAACTTTACTTGTTTTCGGCGGATTTTCTTGTCTGGCTCAAACATATAGCTGTATTGCAAAAACTGATTTGTCAATACGTAATTATTTTATCCATAAGATAATTTTGACGGCTTTGGCTTTTGGGTATTATTCATGGTATTTTTTGAAGGTTTGAGTAAGCAAATTTCTATCAGTAAACCAGCCTAATACCCTTTATTTCATTATTCTGAACATAAAAGCTCCAGATAGAATAACCGGGAAGCCGGCTTTCAGTCAAATACCAACGGTTTCCGATTTTTGTCATATTATAAGGCGTTCCGCCGGCGGCAAAATAATCATAAATATCTTCATACTCATTATTTGCCAAAGTAGATAAATCATCCGTCCTAATGATTGTCCCAAAATTCTGATTGCCGTGAATATCGGTCGAAACCGTAATATAATAAAAATCTTCGATTTTTGTCAGTTGAACCATACCGGCAATAAACTCCGGTACCGGATAAATTTTCAGTGTCCGAAACGTCTTTAAGTCTGCTTTAATAATTGCGGAATTTCCCGAAACAAAGTAAATAGCATCACCGATAATCGTAAATGAACGAACATAAATACCGCCGGTTAAAAGCGGGACTTTATGTACTTCGCTTAAATAAAACATGTTCGTTTCCCGGTTACGATGAAACAAATACATTTCACCGGTCATTGAACTCCAGGCATAAAAAGTAGCCGTTGCCGCATGATAATAAACATAATGAGGGCGGTCGCCGATATTATTAAACTCCTGTGTCTGAACAAAAATAGCCTGGCCTAGATGATTAATCTGCCTTTGCATTACCAGAATCCGGTGATTGTCAGTATCATCAATCAGATAAACCACTCCGTCACTTGCAATAGTATGGCCCCGGTTAATATTTGCAGTCATCACCGACCATGTACTTATATCATCCGTCAAATTATTGTTGTAGATGATTTGGTTGTTATAACAATCCACGATAAAATATTCATTGCCGATTTTGGTAATAAATGAAGGCGCTTTTAAGGAATTGTAGGGATTCTTAACGACGGCATTATAAAAACTGGAAAAACCACATAAAAATGCAGCAAGACACACTATCAGAGTAATTGATAACATCTTCTTCATATGGTTATTATATAATAAATAGCGTTATTTGTCAAATCTTGCAGAACGTACCCTAATCAACAATACTACCCGCGAGATAATAATAATGACTACTAAAACCATCAGCACCGCAATACCAATAATTACATACTGATAAACTTCCAGGCGCCGGTTGATTTGATCCTGCCGTTCCGTTAGCTCACGGGTAAGTTCTGTTAATGAAATATCAATTATCTCTTCGATTTCTTCCCAGATATCTTCAATAATTTCATCAATTGGCAAAGCGCTGATTTCGATAATATTACTTTGGGTAATCCGGTCATAAGCATTGTATACTGCCGCGACAACTTTTAAATCTTTTTCCGGCGGCAAATTGACCGATATAGTCAATTCTGTTGTGCCGGCAGGGAACGGCTGTAAGATATCAAAACTGATTCCGCCATCAAGACTGATTCCATAATAAAGTATTAAACTGTCATAGTCTTCGGCCATCAAATTAAATTCGGCTACTCTTTCTTCGATATTAAGTGAAATAAGCTCAAGATGGCTTATATCAGGCGGGGTCAAATCAGGCCTGACAATTTCGGTTGGCACCTCCACAACCGGGACCGGATAATCGCTGTAATCAACACCAAGAATACTGGAAGCCAGCTTAAAATATTTCGCAACGGCAGTTGCGTTTACACGGCCAAATTCTTCTAGTTGAAAATCACCAAGGGCATAAAATTCTTTGTCAATAATGTGGTCAAGATGACAATGCTCTATCAAAATCGTATCAACCCCCAGCGCCCGGCTTTCACGGATAATCCCATAATAATCATCGTCGCGGTTATTTATCCTGGTTTTGATACCACGGTTAAAAAGCCCCATTTCACTGAATGCCTGCATTATAATTTGCCCGAAAGCATGTCCTTTTGCATAAAAAACGTCAAAAGCCGATACCCATACTTCAGCCCCATATAACATATGGCTTTCCGACATATTAAAGTGCAGGCAATACATAAAATCGGCATTTTGGGAAGCAGCAAATTCAGCCCGCTCTTTTAAACTCATATTTGTCATTGCATCATCATGGGTAAGATATACAACAATACCCTCATATTTTTCCAATTCTTCTTTCATCGCCAGCGCGACGATTAAGTTCATGTCTTTCTCGATAAAACCATTATGGATTGCCCCGGTATTGTCCCCGCCATGGCCGGGGTCAAGGACTACCACCACCGGCCTTTCGGCATAAACATTAAGCGCCGGGATTAAAAGAAATATTATAAGCGAGGTTGCTACGCAAATATTACGAAGCAATTCCTTATACAGTAAAAAAGCGGCCAGGAATATTCCGGGCAACTTAGATATAAACCATTTGATTCTATAAAAATTTGAACGCATATAAGGTAAACCCTTTAAGGAGAAAAAATCCATGCTTCGCAAGGATTGCAGACTCAGCATAGCTGAGTTTTTTCTCTTAGAACTGATGCTGTCAGACATCAGTTTAGATTAAATCCAACGCCGATGACTTTATATCATCATCCTCATGAATCGATGCCATCATTACATCATCAAGCAGTTCCGCTTCCGGCGGATATAGCTCCATTCTATTATGTGCAATTTGGTCGCCATACATACTAAGTTGATTCATAAAACTTTCTAAATGAGTAGAAGTGGTATTTAATGCCCGGCCAATTAAATTTTCCATATTCGCCAGGATTTCGTCAGTATATTGCATTGCCGCACTGCGGACTTCATTTGCCTCCATCGTTGCGGCATCAAGAATCTCCTGCGCCTGGCGGGTGGCTAAATCAACTACTTCATTTGCCTGGGCATAAGCCTGTTGCATTATTTCATGCTCATTAATCAATTCATTAGTCTGAATCGTTGCGGCATCAATTAATTCCTGGGCTTTACGTTTAGCTTCATTCAAAATAGCTTCTTTATTCGTAATAATCTTTTGGTATCGTTTGATTTCATCCGGGGTCTTCATCCGTAACTCACGAACCAATTCATCGATTTCTTCTTTGTTTACGACGATTTTCGTGTTCGATAAAGGCTGGTATTTGCAGTTTTCGATAAAAACTTCAATTTCATCAATAATTTGCTCGATCCTGCTGCTCATAATACTCCTCCAAAAATGGTTGGTTAATTAAATTTTTTGTAAATCTGTTCGGCAACAAAAGGAAGGACACACATACTAATATCACCATTAAAACTTGCAATTTGACGGACACTCGAAGAGCTTAAATATGCGTATTCAAGGCTAGTGGTCAAAAAAACCGTATCAACTTCGCCATTTGACAAGATTCGGTTTGTCTGGGCTATTTGTAACTCATAATCAAAGTCGGTTATCGCCCTAAGCCCCCTGACAATAATATGGGCTTCTTTTTCCCGCGCATAGTTTACTAATAAACCGCTAAAAGAATCGACCCGGACATTTTCGATATCTTTGGTCGCTTCCCTTAATATATTAACACGTTCTTCCACGGAAAACAATGGACACTTTTCTTTATTATTCAAAACACTGACATGAAGAGTATTAAACATCCCGGCGGCGCGGTGAATAACGTCCATATGGCCGAGGGTAAGGGGGTCAAAGCTGCCGGGGTAGATGCCATTATTCATTCTAGCTATACTGCTCATTTTTTACCTCTTGTTGATTATTATGTCTTTCTGATAAATAAGTGCTTATTTGTTTTGTATATCTTCTCTTTCTCCACGAAAAAAGTTTCATTCATAAAAATAGCGGGGCTGGTATTTGCTTCGGTCTCAAGGATAATTAAAGTGTTATTATTAATATATTTTTGTCCGGCTAACAAGTCAAGAACTTTTTTCTCGTATCCGGCATGGTACGGCGGGTCAATAAAAACCAGGTCAAAATATTTTTCTTTAAGTTCACTTACTGTGTTAAGATACTGCAGGCCGCTTATTACATCGCGCTTAAGTAAAACTGCCCGTTCATTCATCTTGGTGAAAGTTAAGTTTTCGGTTATACATTTACCGGCGTTGATATTATTTTCGATAAAATAAGCAAACTCCGCCCCCCGGCTTAAGGCTTCAATACCTAACCCGCCGCTTCCGGCGAATAAATCAAGGACCAAACTCCCGGCAAGATAAGGGTTAAGCATATTAAACAACGTTTCTTTAATCCGGTCGGGTGTCGGGCGGGTATCAGTCCCTTTTGGCGTACTAAGCTTAAGGCTGCGGGCGGTACCGGCGATTACTCTCATGCTAACTCCATTCAAATCCTGAAAGAATGGCACGATAGTGACATTCTCCCGTATGAAGAGTGCCCGCGCAGCGGGACTAGTTTTTCTTTATTTGCATTCCAAAGAAAAACTCTTCATACTATTATCTTCGTTTTGTCCCTTTGCTGTCACGGCGTCCTAGCTTTAATTTACCCAGTTCCAATGGTTTACCGTGATATTCAATTGTCGTTTCCAGGCCACTAAAAGTAAAATGTATCGCTTCAACCCGGTCGGAGCCGGTTAGTTTCATCCCGCGGACACCAACCGCGCCTTTTTTCTTCTCCGGTATTTCTTCAACCGAAAAACGTAGGAAAAATCCATCCTTTGTTTGTAAAACTATGTTTCGCTGCTGGTCAAGAATCGCAATATTCAAAACCTCATCATCAGGTAAAAGCTTCGTTGCCGCTACTGTTTTTTTACCAACGTCAAACTCACCGCCGTCAACGACTTTCATCATTGATAGTTTAGTTGTAAATATAACGCGGTAAAGATTTAGATGGGTTTGGCTGGTAATAAAAACCAACTGCTCTTTTTCCGAATTGTAATTACTGATATTGTCAATCGGAATACCTTTAT
The DNA here is from genome assembly GCA_009780115.1 of Lachnospiraceae bacterium. Taxonomy (GTDB): domain Bacteria; phylum Bacillota; class Clostridia; order Lachnospirales; family Lachnospiraceae; genus UBA935. The sequence goes on along the minus strand of WRAQ01000017.1, from coordinate 4,696 downwards.
CCCGGAACTTGCCATAAGGGATGTCCATTACTTTGACCGTATGGAGCTGGCCGGTATTGGTAAAAAGGCAAATCCGCCCGGTATTTTTGCAGGTGAAAATAAATTTGTGTTCGGCATCGGCGGCTTCCTTGTTTCGCTCATAAGTAGCGATATCAACTGTTTTTGCATAACCAAAGCGATCCATCAGGAACATGATTTCCATCTCGGCGATTTCTTTTTCCTTGTAGACAGCTTCGGCCATATTTTCAATAACAGTCCGGCGCGGGCGGCCGAATTTCGTCTTGATTTCATCCAGTTCATTGATGATAACTTGAATCATCGAATCCCGGCGTTCAAGGATATCTTCATAGCGATAAATATTCGCTATCGTATCTTCATGTTCATTAATCAAAGCTTCAATTTCCAACCCGATTAAACGGTAAAGGCGCATTTCCAAAATCGCATTAGCCTGCCGTTCGGTAAAGCTTAACTGCGTTGCCATAATTTTCGATTCCTTGGAACGGAATTTGATTCCGTCAATTTTACCTTCAACCAGACAGGCTTTTGCCATCGCCCGGTCTTTTGAACCGCGCAGGATTTCGATAATCAAATCAATTACATTGCAAGCTTTAATCAAACCTTCCTGAATTTCTTTGCGCTCTAACTCTTTTGCCAGCAAAGTAGTATATTTACGTCTGGTTACTTCAATCTGAAAATCGGCATTTTCTTTAATAATTGCCTTTAAGCCCATCGTTTCGGGGCGGCCGTTAGAAATTGCCAGCATATTTACGCCAAAGGTATCTTCAAGGCGGGTTTTCTTATATAATAAATTTTGAAAATTTTCAATATCGGTTTCTTTTCTTAACTCGATGACAATCCGGATTCCGCTTTTCGAAGATTGATTGGAAATATCAACGATATCGGGGGCTTTTTTTGCTTCATACAAAGCCGCAACATCTGACAGGAATTTGCCGATACCCATCCCAATCATCGGATAGGGAATCTCGGTGATAACTAAATTAATTTTGCCGCCTTTACCTTTTTCAATCTCAACTTTGCCGCGGACACGGATTTTCCCGGTTCCGGTTTCGTATATCTCCTTAAGTTCATCTTTGTTGATAACGATGCCACCGGTTGGAAAATCAGGGCCGTTCACGTAACGCATTAATTCTTCGGTGGTGATATGCTCATTTTTAAGATAAGCTTTAGCTGCTTCACAAACTTCAGCCAGGTTGTGCGGGGGAATGCTTGTCGCCATTCCAACGGCAATACCCTCGGCCCCGTTGACTAGCAGATTGGGGAAACGGGCCGGAAGAACGGACGGCTCTTTTTCGGTTTCATCAAAGTTCGGCCCGAAATCAACAACATCTTTGTCAAGGTCGGCCAAAAAATATTCCTGGGTTACTTGTTCTAAACGGGCTTCGGTATAACGCATCGCCGCCGCGCCGTCACCTTCAATATTGCCAAAGTTGCCGTGTCCGTCTATCAGGGGCAGGCCCTTTTTAAATTCCTGGGTCATTACCACCAGGGAGTCATATATGGAACTATCGCCATGGGGATGGTATTTACCCATCGTATCGCCAACGATACGGGCACTTTTACGGTATGGTTTGTCATATTTGATGCCCAACTCATGCATATCATAAAGAGTCCGGCGCTGAACCGGTTTCAAGCCATCGCGGACATCAGGCAGGGCACGGGAAATAATTACGCTCATCGCGTAATCAATATATGATTTTTGCATTATTTCCGAATACTCGGTCTTAATGATTCGTTCGTTCATTTAAAACTCCATTAATTTTCGCATAATGTATAACATTTGAGGAGAATTACGTAGTAATTTTCTCTTAAGCGCCGCTGTCGGGCGACACTTTAACCTGTCCAAATTTTCCGTAAAACACTCGTTCTTCAAACGGTACTCTTCCCCGCCTGGTACCTTCGCCATCCGGCAAACCAACCGGAAGCACGACCCGCAAATTGAAATTATCAGAAGCACCTAAAAGCGCAAGGGCTTGTTTCTGCCTGGTTTCATCAAAATAAGGACTGTCAAGCCATAATGATTCATAACCTAAAGCAGTGGCAGCAAGCAGCATATTTTCCGCCGCCGCCGAATAATCTTCAAGTTCAAAATTCTTTGGTGGTTCTGATTGGCGGGAATTGTCAGTTAAAACCGCAATTGCCGCCGGGGCGGTAAGAAGCCCGGGAGTCGGATGGATTTCACACAGTTTTGCCACCGCTTCCCGGTCGGGCAGGATTACCAAATGCACGCATTGCATATTCATTCCGTTAGGTGCCAAAAGGCCGGCGGCAGCTATTTTTTCCAATACTTCCAAAGGTACCGGGTCCGGAAGAAACTTTTCTTTGTGTGAATAACGTTTTTTTACAACTTCAAAAAAATCCATGTTATAATTACTCCTTCCTATTATGAAGAATGGTACGTTCCCAGCGCCATTCTACTTGTTTCGTTTACGAAGCTTTAGATATTTTTAGTCATGGTTTTTTATGACTTAGAATCTCTTCGTTTTAGACATCCAACTCTGCTTCGTCCGCATGTTTGTAAATAAAAGCTTTTCGCGGCGGAACGTCGGTCCCCATCAGCATTTCCGTAACTTCGGAAGCCATCCGCGCATCCTCAATTCCAATCTGTGTAAGCAGCCGCGTTTCCGGGTCAAGGGTTGTTTCCCACAATTGGTCGGCATCCATCTCACCAAGCCCCTTAAAACGCTGAAGTGTAAAAGGCCCTTTGTGACGTTTGCGGTATTTTTCAAGGGCTTTGTCGTCATACAAATACTCTTCGCTGCCCTTTGAGGGAACTGCTTTGTAAAGCGGCGGCATCGCAAGATAAACATGTCCGCCTTGAATTAGCTGAGGCATAAAACGATAAAAAAGTGTCAACAACAAAGTCGAAATATGCGCCCCATCCACATCGGCATCCGACATAATGATAATCTTGTCATAACGCCGCTTCGTAATATCAAAGTCATTGCCATACCCTTCCGAAAAACCACAGCCAAAAGCATTAATCATTGACTTGATTTCGGCATTGGCCAGTACCTTGTCAATACTGGCTTTTTCCACATTCAGAATCTTGCCGCGAATCGGCAGAATCGCTTGAAAATGACGATTGCGGGCGGTTTTTGCACTTCCGCCTGCCGAGTCACCTTCGACGATAAACAGCTCGCACTTAGTAATATCTTTTGACTCGCAATTTGCTAATTTACCATTGGAATCAAAAGAAAATTTCTGCTTTGTCAACATATTAGTGCGGGCTTTTTCTTCCGTTTTCCGGATTCTCGCCGCTTTTTCGGCGCAGCCAATGACATTTTTAAGCGTTTCTAAATTCCGGTCAAAGAAACGTCCGATTTCTTCACTAGTAATTTTGCCGACAATTTTGGCGGCATCTTGATTGTCAAGTTTGGTCTTGGTCTGGCCTTCGAAACGGGGGTCGGGATGTTTGATGGAAACTACTGCGGTCATCCCGTTACGGACATCAGCACCGGTAAAGTTTGCATCTTTATCCTTAAGAATGCCTATATTTCGCGCATAACTATTAATTATATTCGTAAAGGTCGCTTTGAAACCGGTCAGATGTGTACCACCTTCGGAGTTATATATATTATTACAAAAACCGAGAACGTTTTCGTGAAATTCATTGACATATTGCAGGGCAACTTCAACTGTAATGCCCTCGCTTTCCCCGCTGTAGGAAATAATATCGCAGACTGTTTCCTTTGATTTGTTCATGTCTTTAATAAAGCCGGTGATTCCCTCCGGCTCATGATATTCAATAATTTCCGGCTCATCTTTCCGCCGGTCTTCAAAAATAATTCTAAGATTTGGATTGAGGTATGCCGTTTCATGCATCCGGCTTTTGATATCCTCTTCGCGGAAACGGGTTTTATCAAAAATTTCATCGTCGGGAAGAAAGTTGATTATTGTTCCGGTTTCACGGCTTTTCCCAACTACCGGAAGAAGCCCGTCCGCTAGTTCAACGGCTGGAACCCCACGCTCATAGCGGTCTTCATAAATTAAGCCGCCATGTTTGACCCTGACAATAAGGTAAGCCGACAAAGCATTTACTACCGCCGAACCTACGCCATGCAAGCCGCCGCTGGTCTTGTAAACAGTATCATCAAATTTACCCCCGGCATGAAGAGTCGTAAAAACAAGCCTTTCAGCGCTGACACCTTTTTCATGCATCCCGACCGGAATACCCCGGCCATTGTCTTCAATAGTTGCCGAACCATTCTTTTCAAGAATAACTTTAATCCGGGAGCAAAAGCCGACAATATGCTCATCAACAGCATTATCGACGATTTCATATATTAAGTGATTTAATCCTTTAGTAGAAACGCTGCCAATATACATACCGGGGCGTTTCCGCACCGCTTCCAAACCTTCCAGTACCGTAATACTGGAAGCATCATATGTTTTTACTTGTGGTGCCATTAATATTACCTTCCTATACAAGATACTTACCGACTGCTACGCACTTGTGCTCTCACAAATTTTTCGTAACTGCTATTGCCAGGGCGCCGGGGCCGATATGACAGGCAACGCTTAATGATAACGGGTTAACAATAATCGGAATACCCGGGAAGATGTTTTCAAGCTCATTTTTTAGAAGTTCTGCTTCGTTACAACTGTTAGTATGGGCAATATGTAAGCTGACAGACTCCGCATTGTCGCCGCCAAACCGGTTAAGCATATCGTTTCT
>WRAQ01000016.1 GCA_009780115.1 Lachnospiraceae bacterium | reverse complement strand
TTAAGCGGCGTACTATGCCGCATTAGTAACGCAACGTTTTACATCGAGTGAAAACGTGTTTGCAGCGAAGTGCAGAGATGTCACACGCGGAATAAAATATAAATCTTTTCTTTCAATATCTATTACTCCGGCAATCCCTTTTCCGTTATTCCCACATAAGATTAACTTTATTATTATACGCATAAACTACCAACAATTTATGTTAAAAAGTAAATTAATATCTTTAATAAATAAAAATACCCCTTGAAATTTCTCTAAGGGGTAACAAAAATAAAATTCCCCTTAATATGTATTATATAACTTAACAAAATTGTAGTCAAGCAAAATTTCCAAAATTTGTTATTTTTCTGGCAAATTATTACATTTATATCGTTGAAATCTTCTTGCAATTACTCAAATCTCAATATTTATCTGCTCATCGTCAACCACATCATCTCCAGGCTTTTCTTTAGTTACCGGCATTTCTTCCGCGACTTCTTCCGCACCGGATTTGTTCTCTTTATTCGGAATCGTTAATAAAACTTTTGTTATCCGGTTATTGCTAATCCCTTTCGCTTGCAGAGTCACGCCGTCATCGGTAGTAATCGTTTCATCATCTTCGGGTAAACGGACTAGGACCTCAATCATCAAGCCGCCGATGGAATCATAATCTTCAGACTTAAGGTTTAATTCAATCGCTTCATTGATATCATCAATTTTGACATCACCTTCAATAAGATAAATATTTTCATCAAGTTTTTGAATCCATTGCTTTTCGTCTTCATCATATTCATCGCGGATTTCACCAACTATTTCTTCTAATAAATCTTCAAAGGTAATCATGCCGACCGTCAGCCCGTATTCATCGAGTATAAAAGCCATCGTATAAGGCTTTTCACGCATTTCATCCATCAAATCATCGGTTTTCTTTAATTCATAAGTATAATGCCCTTCGCGCAGGATATGAGCCGCCCGGAAATTTTCGCGCTCATGTTCGGCAACAAGGAAAAAGTCTTTAATATTTATCAAACCAATAATAATATCTTTATCTTCACGATAGACCGGGTAACGGGTATATTTATTTTCAGCGAATATTGCAAGAATCTCGCCATAATTAGCATCAGCGCTGATTGCTGTCATATTAATCCGCGGAATCATAATATCCCTTGCTTTGGTATCGCTAAAATCAAAAACATTATAAATCATTTTCCGTTCGTCAGTTTCAATCGCACCATCCTCAAGGCTGACATCAACATAGGTTTTCAGCTCATTTTCAGTCATAATTTCTTTCTTATCGGGGTCAATGCGCATTATTTTTAAGGTAACTTGAGCTACTTTATCAACCAGAAAAATTACCGGTGTCAGAATTTTCATTAATAATAAAACCAGCATGGCATATTTGAGAACCATTTTCTCCGCATGAAGGCTCGCAAGGGTTTTGGGAATAATCTCTGCCCACAACAGAATTATAAAAGTTAATATACCGGTCGCAATCCCAACCGCGAGATTGCCCCATATTCTTAGCACCAGCGAAGTTGTCAGGGCTGAAGCAGTTATATTAACGACATTATTGCCAACCACAACGGTACTTAGCATTTTCCGGTAGTTCTCAATTATAGTAAGGGCAGTCCCGGCGGCTTTGTTGCCTTCTTCATTTAAGGTTCTCAAGCGGACTTTGTTAACGGTAGTAAAAGCGATTTCGGCGGATGAAAAAAAGGCTGAAAAACAGATTAAAATGAAGATTATGAAAGATTGTATGACACCATCGGTATCCAAATATATATTCTCCTAAACATAATTATCTAAAACAAATATACTCCGTAAGTCAGATAATAAACTCTCGAACCAAGCTTGCTTGGTTTTGTTGCATACGGCCTATTTTTCTTAGCGTTACGTTTTCTTTCGGGAAAAAGGCGGCCTAATGCAACTGCGAGATGTTTTTATCTTCCTCACTCATTTATTTTACTTTAGACAAGATAATCCTGTCAAGTTTGGCCGCCCCCCCGCATATAATTAGCTAATCTAAAGTACTGTTGGAGGCTTTTATGCTGAAAAATTTACATATTGATTCGCGGGTTACTTTTATTCTCAAGTGCTTGTTATTTGCTTATTTAATAACGGCGGGGCTATTGCTTCTTCTTGCCCTTCTTTTATACCGCTTTGAGCTTTCTGAGCAGATTGTGTCGATTGCAATTATCGTTATTTATGTGGCTGTGACATTTCTTGCCGGATTTGTTGCCGGGAAAAAAATGGGCGCCCGCAAATTTCTTTGGGGGCTTATGATGGGGGCGTTATATTTTGTCGTTTTAATTTTGGTATCACTGGCGGTAAATAAAGGCTTAGGCGGAGTTACCAATGACTTCGTAACCGTGATGTTACTTTGTACCGGCAGCGGGATGCTTGGGGGGATGGTTTCGTGAATTTCACCCAAACAGCCCCGTTTCCTAAACGAAACTTTAGATTTTTTTAGCCGGCGTATCATGCCGGCTTAGAAAATCTCTTCGTTTTTCTATCATTTCATCAATCCGGTTTATATACTGGTCAACTTCTTTTAAGTTGTCAGAGCGTTTAATATTACCATAGTTAGCATGACCCGCTTCGTAGACCCGCTTAGAAATACTTCCGGCGCCAAGGGCGGCGATGGTTTGTACTTCTTCCATCATCAAAATATTATAAAGGCCCTCTTTTCCGGTTTGCGCGTAACCAACATTCTCAAGATTGCCGGCAATATTTTTCTGGCGGTAGAGATAATAGGGGGACATCCCTAAAGCCAATGCGCATTCGGTAGCGGCCTGCATTATTTCGGCAGTATTATTAAGGGTGGTGATGCCATTGTCATTGACCCATTCGGTCAATTTCGCCGCACGTTTAATTGCCAGCGAATGAACCGTCAGACTGTCGGGCTGAAGTTCACTTATTTTATCCAATGTTTTTTTAACTTCAACGATAGTTTCATTTGGCAGTCCTAAAATGATATCCATATTTATATTGGTAAACCCAAGCTCACGAGCCAGTTGAAAAGCATCGTAAACTTGTTGAACAGTATGATTCCGCCCAATTAGTTTTAGGGTCTTTTCATTCATTGATTGGGGGTTAATTGAAATTCGGTTAACGTGATATTTTTTCATTATCACCAGCTTTTCGCGGTCAAAACTGTCCGGCCGGCCGGCTTCAACGGTAAATTCCTGTAAATGGTTAAGGTTAAAGCTGGCGGTTATTTTCTTAAGCAGGGCTTCTAGCGCAGATGCAGTCAAAGTCGTTGGTGTCCCTCCGCCGATATAAATCGTCAGCAGGCGTTTACTTTGATAGAGGTCAGCTATAAAATCGATTTCTTTATACAAGGCAAGTAAATATGCATCCGCCATATCTTTAAATTTCGTAATTGGATATGAGGTAAAAGAACAATAAAGACAGGTCGTCGGGCAAAAAGGGACTGATATGTAAAGGCTATAGCTATCATGCAAGTCGATGCCCGCAAGGACTGCCCGCTCTTTTTTCGCGATATCAAGAGCAAGATGAGCTTTTTGGGCACTGCAAAAATAAACATCAAACATATGCCGGATAATTTCTTCTTCCGCCCAACCAAGTGTAAGAAGATTCATCGGGATTTTCACGGGGCGGATTCCGGTCAGGGCACCCCAGGGTAACGATATGTTTGTATGGTCAGACAAACAGCAATATAAAAGCTGCTTCAAAGCATTTTTCACTTCGAGGCGGCTTTCCGTTTTGTCAATATCGATACCGGCGGCCTTCGGTTCACTTTCACCGGAATAAATCATTAGTAAAATACGGTTATCAAGGAAATGAATATTAATATCCGGAAGGCCGGCTTGTGAACTGGTTTCTTCTCTTCCTGCTTCTTCGCCAAGATAGATTTTCACTTCTTCCGCCGGATAAAAAGCTTTAACCAAAGAATAGATATCAGTTTCAAAATCGTTTTGATTGGTAGTGATTACAAGCATTTAACTCCTTACGAAAGGGTTGTTTTCTTTTTCATTTCCGATACTTGTCGGTTCACCGTGACCGGGATAAACCCTTGTTTCATCAGGCAGGATAAAGAGTTTTTCGCGAATGGAGTTAACCAATGTATTCATGTTGCCGGTTGGCAAGTCGGTGCGGCCGACCGATTCCTGAAATAAGGTATCACCACTGATAAGGATTGTATCATCAGAAAAATAATAACAGCAACTTCCAATCGTATGGCCGGGGGTCGCAATTACGCGGATAGTTAGTCCGGCAAGGGAAAGTTCATCACCACCGTCTAAATATTCATCGGCTATAACGATACTCGAAATTCCAACTTCGGCGGTGAAATTTTTACCGCTGTCTTCACAAACTTCTTTTTCCGCGGAACAAGCATAAATTTTCGCTCCGGATAAGTCACGCAGTTTGTTCGCGCCAAGTAAGTGGTCAAAATGGCCGTGCGTTAAAAAGATTCCGGCTACATCTAAGCCTTTTTCCTTAAGTTTTTCATAAATATATTCGCCCCGGTCGGCGGGGTCAAAAATAAGTACTTCTTTGACATCCTCATCGTCACGATGGACTAAATAGCAATTGGTTTGGGCAAAACCTAAGACTAATTTGCTGATTTTTATACTCATACTAACCTCCTTTTAACTCATTGTCCTTTCAATATCTATCACACTCTTAATGCTGCGGATTTTCTCAATTATCATCACCAGCTCTTCGCGGTTTTTTATTTCAAAAGCCATATCCATAATCGCCATGTTTTGCTTATTCACCCGGATATTTACTGCGGTAAGCGAAATCTTTTTCTCGGCCATAATCCGCGTGATGTCGGCTAATAAACCGGCGCGGTTTTCGGCGAAAATTTTGACTTCCGCAAGATATTTTTCATTAACCATTTTGTCCGCTGACTGCTGCCATTCCGCCTCTATCATCCGTTCGCGCTCAAGTTCGGGCAGGCTGATAATATTAATACAATCATTGCGGTGAACCGATACCCCACGCCCTCTGGTCACAAATCCGACGATTTCATCACCAGGTAACGGAGAACAACATTTGGCAAAACGCACTGCAACATCAGTCACCCCTTTAACCATGATGCCGCTATGAGTATGGATACGTTCATTCTTAACCGGGGTGAGATGGTCTTTCAGTTCTTCGGCGACTTCTTCGTTTGATTTAACCTCGCGGTTTTTTTCATACGCTTCGACAAGCCGGTTGATGATTTGGCCTTCTTTTACCCCGCCATGGCCAACGGCGGCAAGTACCGAATCCCAATCACGGAAGCCATACTTCTTGAAAATGTTTTCAACATATTCCGGTTTATTGATATCATTTATATTGATTCCGCGTGTTTTACAATATTGGGTCAAAAGCTCTTTTCCGCGGACGATATTTTCTATTTTAAATTCATTTTTAAACCATTGCAAAATTTTGTTTTTCGCCTGGGTACTTTTTACGACCGTCAGCCAGTCGCGGCTTGGGCCGCGGGAGTTCTGCGAAGTCATTATCTCAATCCGGTCGCCGTTTTTGATTTCATAATCAATTGTTTCAAGTTTGCCATTTACCCGTGCGCCGATCATTTTGTTGCCAACTGCACTATGGATACTATAAGCAAAATCTATTGGTGTCGAACCGGCGGGTAAATTTTTCACATCACCGGCGGGGGTAAAGCAATAAACCATATCGGAAAACATATTAAGGTCGTCTTTGATTGAATCAAGAAATTCTTTATTATCCGACATCTCCTGCTGCCACTCAAGAATCTGGCGCAGCCACTTCAGTTTTTCTTCTTCGGCAGTATCGGTCTTTTTCCCTTCGGCTGTCACCTTATACTTCCAGTGGGCAGTGATCCCATACTCTGCCTCTTTGTGCATTTCATGAGTACGGATTTGGATTTCAAAAGGCTGGCCGCCGGCACCAATCAATGTTGTATGAAGCGAACGGTAAGAATTTGGTTTCGGCACAGCAATAAAATCTTTGAACCGCCCCGGCATCGGTGTGAAAATCTCATGGATAATCCCGAGCACGGCATAACAATCAGCAATCGTATCGACTAAAATTCTAACAGCAAACAAATCATAAAGCTGGTCGATACTTTTGTGCTGGTTAATCATCTTTTTGTAAATGCTAAAAAAATGTTTCACGCGGCCGTCAATTACCGCTTCGATACCGGCATTCTTAATATTATCAGATATTTCATCAACAATTGTCTGAACATATTTTTCACGAGTAGTCCGGCGCTCCTGGATTTTTTCGGTTAAATCCTTGTAGGCCTCCGGTTCAAGATATTTTAAAGATAGGTCGTCAAGCTCGACTTTTAATTTCGAGATACCCAACCGTTCGGCAATCGGGGCATAAATTTCCAACGTTTCACGGGCAGTACGTTGCTGGCTTTCCGGTTTCTGATGCTGAAGGGTCCGCATATTGTGCAAGCGGTCAACCAGCTTAATAAGAATCACGCGAATATCCTTTGCCATCGCAAGAAACATCTTGCGAAGATTCTCGGCCTGGATTTCCATACGGTCGGTTTTTTTGTCATCTTCACGGTCGGGCGGCAAAATAATATTTTGCAGCTTGGTCATTCCATCAACTATTGATGCTACTTCTTCACCAAATTCAACAGCTAGGTTTTCCACCGTCAAATCAGTATCTTCAACCACGTCATGTAAAAGGCCGGCGGCAATACTTTCTTTGTCAAGTTCCATTTCGGCCAGAATATTAGCAACATATAAAGGATGAATAATATAAGGCTCGCCCGATTTGCGCTCTTGATCGTAGTGGGCATTCCGGGCAAATTGATAAGCTTTTTCAATTAGGGACAAATCGGAAGAAGGGTGATATCTAAGGACACGCGAAATCAATTCCTGATAAAGCTCATCGGGGCTTTTAAATTCAGCAATTTCGTCAATTCGGCCATCGTCAATAACTACTTCGAGTTTTTCTTCCATAATGTAGAATTATATTCCGTTATCACAGGGAAGTCAAGAAGTTTTACCCAAACAACTCTTTTGCCGTGTCAAAATGCTGATGGATTGCTGCTTTATTCAAATGAAAGTAAACGCGGTTGTTTTCTTTTTTCACATGGACAACATCAAGGTTTATCAATATATTCATGTGCTGCGAGATATTAGCACTGGTACAGCCTAATTTTTCGGCAAGCTGGCTTCCATAGAGCGGTTCCTTTTTCAGCTGTTGTAAAATGTTTTGCTTAGTATTGTCACTTAAGCATTTAAGAAAACGGGCGGCTTTATCATTATCCGAGTCCACTTTTTCATATAAATCCTCCAACGAAAAAACGCTGGTCCCGATGATAATAAAAGGCGGGGAAAAACCGGTAACATTTAAAACGAACATATTTGCATGGTATAAGCTTGGATAAATATGATAAAACTGGTCATCGTTTGGTGAAATTCCGATTCTTTTTTTTAAAAAATACACAGCACCACTAAGCAAATGTTGTTCGACTTGATTCATATGTGTTTTTATCTCATCTGCATATTCCTCAATTTTGACTTTTAATAAATCTTCCGCATGCCGGAAAAGTTTACTTGCATAGTCATGATATGAATCAAATTCATAATACAGCTTTAACGCTTTTAATTTTTCTTCTTGCCCAAGCTGCGAATTATCAATCAACCGGAAAAATTCATTGTCACTGATAAAAGGCGGCGGGCTGCCTTCCTCAATACTTTTTAAGCTCCATATACTTTCTACATAACCGGGGTCGATAATAAGCATTATTATTATTGCTTTACTTTCTATCTCACTTGGCAACAGATGGTCATAAGCATAAATAGCATCGATGAGAGCAGCATCTTTATCCTCCCATTCTCTAAACAAAAACTCGCTTGTTTCCCGGCCGGTTTCCTCATATCCAGGCAGATTAAAGTTGATGTTTTCTTTGATATATTTTTCAACCGCAAATGATTTGGCAAATGATTTCTCAACAAGCGGACGTGCTGATTCGGCATTATGCTCTTCAATACAATCTTCCATTTCTTTTTTTATCGATGTCCCATTTATGATATGAAAAAGAATCGATTTACATTCGAAATCATACATCGGTTCATTGTAAATTTTATAGCGCATGCTCACCTCTACAATTATTCCGCGTGTGACATTTCTGCACTTCGCCGCAAAAAACACTTTCGTTCCGTGAGAAAAATACTCACTCACGGCCTTCCAGCAATTTCACGTATAACCCGCCTTTATCCAATAATTCGCTATGGGTACCGGATTCGGCGGCCCGCCCTTTATCCATTACTACAATCATATCTGCTGTAACGATATTAGCCAGATTGTGGGTGGTTATCAGCACCGTATGGTCACTGCGCAAATCCTCTATCGTTTCCATTATACTACGTTCGCTTTCCGAGTCAAGCGCCGAGGTCGCTTCGTCAAAAACCAAAACCGGGGCTTTCCGGACTAAAGCACGGGCGATAGCTAACCTTTGTTTTTGGCCGCCGGAAAGGCTTGCGCCATTTTCTCCGCAAGCAGTTTCATAACCTTCGGTTAAACCTAAAATAAAATCATGGGCATAAGCACGTTTTGATGCCTCTATAATTTGCTCTTCTGTTGCTTTACCATTTAGGCCAAGACTAATATTTTCAGCAACTGTCATATCAAAAAGTTTGCAGCTTTGGTCTACGTAAGCAAACTGGCTGCGCCACTCGTTAATATTTTCTACCGCAAACGGTAAACCGCCGATTTTCATTTTGAGGTTTTCGCGCTCATACATGCCAATTATCACCCGGAGTAATGTGGATTTTCCGCTGCCTGACTCTCCAACGAAAGCAACCATTTTATTTTGCCCAATTAACAGGTTAATATCGTTTAAGGCTTTGAAGGTTGTATCTTTATAAGAAAAATTTAAATTGTCAATTTTAATTTCATATTTACCATCTAAACCGGCTTTTTCTTCGCTTTCATTACTGTCAGTTTCCGGTGCGGAATCAATAATATCAAAGACCCGTTTCGCCGCAACTATTGGCGGCTGTAAAGCTGCGAAGCTGGTACCAATCTGTGACATTGAAGCACTGATTGTTCCGGCAAGGGGCAAGACCATCATAACCAGACTAAATTCGGCTCCCCCGCTGATAACCAGCCAGCCGCCAAAACCGAAAATAAAAACTATCGTTAGCCAACCCTGAACTGTATTAAACAAATCCTGCCACATGCCAATAAATGCTTGTTTGAAAGCAAGTTTCTTTAGCTTTCCGTTTTCTTTGTCAAATTGAATCAGCGAACGGTCTTGGCGGTTGTAAGCCCTAATCGTAAGGGCCCCAGCGAAAATATTCGAAAGAGATTTGACGGAATCGGCATTAGTGATTAGCTGTTCCTTACCAAGCCGGGCTAAAGGACGGGCAAACCGGGATTGCATAAAGAGGATAAGCAGCCCGATTGCCAGGACTCCAAGCCCCATTCTAAAGTCGATGATAAAAACCGCAATCGTTGAAAGTAATACGGCTAGTATATTTTGCAAAAAAGAAGCAAGCGCATCACTAATAATGTTCGAAGCCATATCGATATCAGTGTTAAGCGCAGCAATACCTTCACCGGAATGCTTATTGCTTTCAATACTTGATTTCATAAAAGACTTAAATAATTTAAGGCTTAAATCCCGGACAGCATAAGCAAGGTTAACAATATACAAATATGTCCCGATACCAAGAAAAACAATTATTGTTAATAACATTATTAACATCTGCCAAATTGCATCAAGCACTCCTGAATAATTTCCGGCTAATATAGCCGCCGTTACCCCGCCGAAAAGGAAACTTATCATTAAAGGAAAAATAAATTGCTGGCTGCAATATATAAATGTTCCAATCGCATAGGGGACTCTATATGGTTTTACATAGGAAAAGATTCGGAAAAAATATTGGCGGTCAGTCATACTGTCACCTCCTTTTCACGTGCTTGATATAAGTTTGCGTATATAGGGCTGTTTTTGATTAACTCGTCATGTGTACCGGATGCGGCAATTTTTCCATTGTCCATTACGACAATCCGGTCGCAGAAGTCAATCGCTTTAAGCCGGTGTGCGACCATCACAACGGTTTTATCCCGGGAAAGGGCGCAAAAACTTTGTAAAACGGCGGTTTCAGTAGCCGGGTCAAGCGCCGAAGTCGCTTCATCAAACAAGATAACCGGAGCATCACGATAAAATGCCCGCGCCAAGGCGATACGTTGTTTTTGACCGCCAGATAAGTTTTCAGCAGCTTCATTAAGCACTGTATCAAATCCGTCAGGCAATGAATTAATAAAATCCAATATTCCTGCATCGCGGCAGGCTTTTTCCAGCCGGGGCAGATCGGATACTGCTGACTCACCCGTGATATTACCCAAAATGGATTCCGGGAAAAGATAGCTATCCTGCGGGACATAGGCATAAGTTTCACGCAGGGATGCAAGCGGAATGTCCGCCGTATCCGCACCCATAACTGCTATTTTCCCCTCCTGCGGGTTATATAACCCAAGCAGTAATTTAAGAATCGTACTTTTCCCGCTTCCGCTCCCGCCAACGAATGCTACCCGGGAGCCTTGCTCGATTGTAAAAGATACATCATCCAGCGCAAGGGGCGGGGCGGGGGGTTCTGCCGAAGTATTTCCGATATCCCCAACCTCTATATTGCTTTTACCGCCATAGGCAAATTTGATATTTTCGGCGCAAATGGCAATATTCCCGCTTGGCATTATACTATTCGCCGCCCCTATTGGTGCAAAAACCTTACTAGTAAGGCCGCCAAACCGCGCATTTTGCGATTTTTGTGTATCATCGTTGCTAAAAGACTGCGAAAGCAGCGGTGTTTGAACTGCATTAGCTTTTAATAGTAACCCGTCTTCCGGTTCTCCTGCCATGTGTCCGTCCAAACGGTTTGCCCCTGCGGCAGATGATTGAACTTGGTTTTGCCGCTGGGACAGCATTGTCAGCCAAGTGCCTGCCCCCATTGCCAGATTCGTAAAGGCAAGCCACTCGGCAATGTCCATATTTCCAGCAATAACCTGTGCTGCCGATACAGCAATAATAATCAATATCGGGCTCATTGAAGCAAGAATGCCGGCAAGAATTAAAAACAAAAATGAACGGGCAGAGTTTTTAGTTGCTATAATTAATTCTTCATAAGCTTTACTTAAGCGTTTAATCATGATCTCTTCAAGTGAATATGCAATAACGGTTGAAGTATTTTGAAAAGAATCGTTGGCATAAGCATTTACACCAGCCTTTTTCTCAAGAACTTTTTGCTCTTTCTTTTGGATAGGGGCGGCAATAAGCACCTGAACAATGATTAATACCGGAAATGATGCGAAAAAAATCAATGTAAGCCACCAGTTAAGGTACATCATATAGGCAAAGGTCACTATTAGGGTGACTATATCCGCTATCATGCGGATACCGCCATTGGATACCAGTTCTACAGAAGCCGGGAGGTCATTTTGAAAAACCGAAAGTGACTCGCCGCTTTTGTTATCTTCATAAGCAGAAAATGGTTTCTGCAAAAAATATTTGGCGAAATTGTCCCGGAAACGATAACCGGCTTTTCCGGCAAACCGGCCTAAATATAAGGCCGATACCGCTGATGCAATCGCTTGAATGAGCATTATTATTGTAATAAAGCCAAAAAGCTTAAGCAGCGCGCCCATATCCATGCTGATTGCCGCCTGCCCCATATCACCGGTGAGCCGGGTGGCAAATACACTTGCTGCCGCGGTGATTAATACCATAAATAAATAAAAAATCAAGAATCCCTTATAGCGTAAATTTTGCTTCGCTAAGGTTTTGAACATCAGCCCCATATGTAGCCTCCTTAATAATGTGTTTAATTACGCGCTTAACATTCATTCAATCGAAATAGCATAATATTAATTATACACTTAATGTCAAAGTGATGTCAATAAGAAAATTATAAAGTTAGCTTTAAACAAACAAAAGCCCCCTTACGGGGGCGCTTGTTTATTGTGAGTATTTATTTACATCATTCCACCCATACCACCACCTGGCGGCATCATCGGTGCTTCTTCTTTGATATTAGCTACAACTGATTCGGTCGTAAGTAAAGTTGAAGCAACGCTGGTTGCGTTTTGCAGGGCTGAGCGGGTTACTTTAGCAGGGTCAAGGATACCGGCTTCAACCATGTCAACATATTCATCTTTCATAACATCATAACCGACTCCGGCTTTTGATTCGATGACTTTATTAACGATAACTTCGCCGACTAACCCGGCATTTGTTGCGATATAATAAAGCGGCGCTTCAAGGGCTTTCAAAATCAACTGGGCACCGGTCTTTTCATCACCTTCAAGGCTATCAATGAGTTTGATGACATCTTTTGAAGCGTGGATATAAGCGGAACCACCACCGGCGATAATGCCTTCTTCAACCGCGGCACGGGTTGCAGCAAGGGCATCTTCCATGCGGAGTTTGGCTTCTTTCATTTCGGTTTCGGTCGCTGCGCCAACACGGATAACCGCTACGCCGCCGGACAATTTTGCCAGTCTTTCCTGTAATTTTTCTTTATCAAAATCAGATGTGGTTTCATCGATTTGCGCTTTAATCTGATTGATACGGGCAGCAATTGCGGCTTTGTCGCCTTCACCATCAACGATGACCGTATTTTCTTTTTGGACTTTTACTGATTTGGCACGGCCTAATTGCTCTAAAGTAGCTTCTTTTAAGTCTAAGCCAACTTCTTCGCTGATAACCTGCCCGCCGGTAAGGATTGCGATATCTTCAAGCATCGCTTTACGGCGGTCGCCATAACCGGGAGCTTTCACCGCAACAACGTTGAAAGTGCCGCGAAGCTTATTTACGATTAAGGTAGTAAGGGCTTCACCTTCAATATCTTCAGCAATAATGACCAGTTTCGCGCCGGATTGGACAACTTGCTCAAGTAAAGGCAGAATTTCTTGGATACTGCTGATTTTTTTGTCTGTAAGCAGGATGTAAGGATTATCCAAAGTGGCTTCCATTTTGTCCATATCAGTTGCCATATATGCGGAAATATAACCACGGTCAAACTGCATACCTTCAACTAAGTCAAGTTCGGTGAGCATTGTTTTCGATTCTTCAATCGTAATGACACCGTCGTTTGATACTTTTTCCATTGCATCAGCAACTAAAATACCTACTTCATCATCATCAGCGGAAATAGCGGCTACGCGGGCGATTTGCTCTTTGCCAGATAAAGTTGCGCTCATTTTGGCAATCGCATCAACTGCTACGTCGGTCGCTTTTTTCATTCCTTTGCGTAAAATCATCGGATTGGCACCGGCGGCCAAGTTTTTCATCCCGCCGTTAATCATTGCCTGTGCTAAAACAGTAGCGGTTGTTGTGCCGTCACCGGCGACATCATTAGTTTTCGTCGCAACTTCCTTAACAAGTTGGGCCCCCATATTTTCAAAAGCATTTTCGAGCTCAATTTCCTTTGCGATAGTCACGCCGTCATTGGTGATGAGGGGCGAGCCATAGGACTTGTCCAAAACTACGTTACGGCCTTTCGGGCCAAGGGTGATGCTGATTGTATCAGCTAATTGGTTTACTCCTGATTCTAATGCGGCACGGGCTTCCGCGCCATGCTTTAATTCCTTTGCCATGTCTTAATTCTCCTTTTTGTTATTGTTTTTTGGAAGAATGACGGTCAAGCCACCCTTCTGTCACGAAGTTTTAAATATTTTTAGAATATTTCTTCGTGTTTTAAACTGTGACTGCCAAAATATCATTCTGCTTAACGATTATGTACTCTTCTTCGTCAATCTTGACTTCTGTCCCGGCGTATTTGGAGTAAATAACGTTGTCGCCGACTTTTACTTCCATTTTGATTTCTTTCCCGTCAACTACTCCGCCGGGGCCAACAGCGATTACTTCCGCCTGCTGGGGTTTCTCTTTGCTCTGTCCGGGTAATACAATTCCCGATTTGGTTGTTTCTTCGGCAACTAATTGCTTTAAGACAACTCTGTCTCCTAATGGTACTAACTTCATGTTAAAACCTCCTTGCTATTTTTGCTACATTATTTTCAGTGTGTTAGCACTCTGTGCGAATGAGTGCCAATTCCATTTTATATATTATCTCGTATTTAAAATAAAAGCAATAGCGATTTTGAATTTTTATTTTTTTTATAGATTTTTTAGAAATGGTTAGGTATAATCATTTTATTATAATATAAATGAAAGGATTCAAAATGGCTATCAAATATAACAACCCAATTCTTAAAGGTTTTTACCCCGACCCCAGCATCTGCCGCAAGGGCAATGACTATTATATGGTCACAAGCTCGTTTGAGTTTTTCCCGGGGGTGCCGGTTTTCCACTCGCAGGATTTGGTCAACTGGACCCAAGTCGGCCACTGCCTGACCCGCGAAAGCCAACTCCCCTTACATAATGTCCGCTACTCGATGGGTATCTTCGCCCCGGCGATTCGTTATCACGAAAAAAATGACCGCTTTTATATGGTGACAACCAACATCACCAAATTCGGCAACTTTTTTGTTTATACCGACGACCCGGCCGGTGAATGGTCGGAGCCTATCCTGATTGAGCAGGGTGGTATCGACCCGTCTTTCTTTTTCGAAGACGACGGTTCAGCACATTTCATTTCCAATGCTTATGAAGGTGATGACCCGACAACCGGTTTTTTCATGGGCCCGATTGATTTGGAAACAGGCAAATTCCTCCGCAAACCTACTCCGGTTTGGGGCGGTATCGGCGAAAGCGCCCCGGAAGCCCCCCATATTTATAAAGCAAATGGCTGGTATTATCAAATGATTGCCGAGGGCGGGACCGAACTCGGCCATATGGAGACAATCGCTAGAAGCCGTGATTTGTACGGCCCTTATGAAGCCTGCCCTTTCAACCCGATTTTGACCCACCGTAACCGGAAAAACCATGAAATTCAAGCGACCGGCCATGCTGATATGTTTAAGGATACTAATGGTGACTGGTGGGCGGTTTTTCTAGGTTATCGCGAAACCCATCCTTATTTCCATCATCTTGGCCGTGAGACATTTCTCGCCCCCGTTGAATGGGTCGATGAATGGCCACTGATAAATGGCGGGCGGGCAATTGAAATAAAGATGGAAGTCGACAGAAAACCAGTCACTATGCAATCCCGTGTTAATAATTACGAGACAGACTTCACAAAAGGCATTGATTTACCATTTGTCCATTTACGTAACCCTTACCAGGAAGATTATCGAGTTACTGACCAAGGTTTATCAATGACCGGTAATAGTTTTACTCTTTATGATGAGGATAGCCCGGCGTTTCTTGGTTTCCGCCAAAAGGACTTTGCCAGTGAGTTAAAGATTGATTTTTCTTTTGTTCCAACCGCAAATGGTGATGAAGCCGGAGTATCGGTCTTTTATAAGCATGATGCCCATATGGACGTATTTGTCACCCGGGAGTATAGCCAGAATTATCTTTGTTTCCAAAAAGCTGTTGGCGATATTGTTCACAGGAGTGCATATCTACCGATTTTGACAGAAGGAAAAATTACGGTAAATATTAAATCGGATAAATTAAAATATTATTTTTCGGCTGTCATCGATGGAAATGAAATTTATCTCGGTGAAGGCTTGACCCGCTATGTTGCCACCGAAAGCCATCAGTTAGGATTTACCGGCACTTTTTATGCGATATATGCGACCGGAAATGGAAAAAGAGCATCAAGTGATGCCCTCTTTAGTAGGTTTAGTTATAAGGGGAAGGATGCCTAAAACCTAGAAAAATGGCGTTTTCAGCCATTCTTCCTATGTGAAGTTTAGTTTATCTTTGGTGTTGGGCCTTTGCCCAACGCTTTAGATAAACTCTTCACATTACTAGCGCCCGGGTGTCGCGGGCAATCATCAGTTCCTCATCGGTTGGAACTGACATAACCGTCACCTTACTATCTGCGGTAGAGATGATAATGTCTTCACCTTTAATGTCATTAGCTGCGTTATCAATGGTGATGCCTAAGTAACCAAGATATTCGCACACCTCACCGCGGACAATACTATTATTTTCCCCGATTCCGGCGGTAAAGCAAATGATGTCAACCCCGTTCATCGCAGCGGTATAAGCACCAATATATTTTGCAATCCGGTAAACATAGGCTTTCATTGCCCTTGCTGCTTCCGGTTTTCCGGCAAGATAGTCGGAAGTAATGTCGCGGAAATCCGAAGAACCGCCGCCTTGCAGGCCGACAACCCCGGATTTTTTGTTGAGAACCGCCGTGATTTCTTCAATTGTTTTGTTTTCTTTATGAGAAAGGAACTCTATAATCGCCGGGTCAATATCCCCCGAACGGGTGCCCATAATCAAACCCTCAAGCGGGGTAAGGCCCATTGATGTATCAATGCTTCTTCCATTTTTTACCGCCGTTACACTTGCACCATTACCAAGATGACAGACGATGATTTTTAAATCTTCAAAAGGGCGTGAATTATCAACTTTTGCTTGATAATATTCGGCGGAATGGCGTGAAACATAAGCATGACTAGTCCCGTGAAACCCATAACGGCGTACTTTGTACATCTCATAATATTCATAAGGAATCCCATAAAGATAAGCTTTTTCCGGCATTGACTGATGGAAAGCAGTGTCAAAAACGCCTACCATCGGGGTCTCGGGCATCAATTCCCGACAGGCTAAAACACCAGTCAGGTTGGCGGGGTTATGTAGCGGGGCAAGTTCATTGCATTCCTCTGTCGCCCGGATAACGTCCTCGGTAATTAGTGCCGATTTATTGAATTTTTCGCCGCCGTGAACCAAACGATGGCCGACGGCACCGATTTCATTTAAACTTTTCAAAACGCCGTTAACCGGGTCGGTTAATGCGCTTAAAACCATCTTCGTTGCGATTAAATGGTCATCCATTGGCTTTTCGGTGATGATTTTGTCTTTTCCGGCGGCGGCGTAAATTAATTGGCTGCCGGTAATGCCAATTCTTTCGCAGATTCCTTTGGCGATTGTTTCTTCATTTTCACTATTAATCAATTGAAACTTCAGCGATGAGCTGCCGCAGTTGATGACAAGAATATTCATATTTTCTCCGTTTTTCTTATTATTATATCATGATTCTCTATACTTACAACTCCAGACTTACAGTCTGTTGTTGACACATCAGGTGAAAACAAATGCCTGCTTCGCAGTCGCTTGTTTTCCTGCTGATGCGTCATTATATCACACTACCACCCGTGAAAGCAAAAAAATCAATCCCGGGACATAAAACATCGTAATCACCGCTGTCACCGCAATCATCTGCGCGGCAAGGCGATGATTAGCCCCGTAACTGCGGGAAAGCAGCATGCTTTGGCTCATTACCGGCATTGCCGCTTCCAGGGTAAAGACATTCGTCACTAAGGCCGGGGCCTGGAAAAAGAGGCACAACCCTAAAGCAATTGCCGGTGAAACAATAAAGCGGCCTATTAAAGTGAGGTTGCCTTCTTTAGAAATCTTAAACATATCTTTGCCCATTTTTTTCACGGTGCAACCTACCAAAATACAGGCGACGGGAGTTGTCAGGCTGCCCATATAGCTCATTGCATCCGTTAGAAAAACCGGAAGTGATATTCCGATTAAAGCAAAAACCGCACCAAAAAATGCGCCAAGTAACGGCGGGGTAAGTATTTTTTTGACTGCATTCAAACCAAGCTTTTCTTTCTTTCCCGCATCAGCAGCAATCCCTACCGCGCCGATTGTCCAAAAAAGCAGAGCGTTAAAAGGAAAATAGGCAGCTACCAATGGTAATGCTTCTTCGCCAAAAATCATCAGGCAAATCGGCAACCCGATAAAAATCGCATTTGACATTGAAAACATCACGCAAAACAAGCCAAAATTTTCGCGCGGGATGCGGAATAATTTTCCGACTCCGATTGCAAGCAAATAACCAATTAAGATAATCAATACCGGAATCAATAAGATAAAACCAAGTTCACTTACAAGCTCGCGGCTTATGTATTTTAAACAACTGACAAACAGTAAACATGGTACCGAAAAGTTTAGGGTCAGCTTCGATAATTTCACTTCTGTTTCTTCACCGACAAAACCCAGCTTTGCCGCCAATATACCGAGACTGATTAATGTAAGCATTGTCAGCACTGCTTGAATTGAATTTGCAATATACATTAATAACTCCTATGATTATCACAGTCTGCAGACTTTGAGCCCTAAGGCTCAAATCTGCCACTCTTCATACTATTTTCTTATGAACCCGTTCCGCATTTGCCGGATATCATTTACCGTTACCAAAGCCGATGGTGAATGAGTGCGGATTAAATCCAGTGCTTCCGGCACGCTTTTACGTTTAAGATATATCATCATAATATTTACTTCGTGGTCAAGCCCCTGCGCCGGCACAGTCGTTACGCCAAACCCACGGTTACGGAGCAAGGTTTTTAAGTTTATATAGGTATTTGTTTCATCAACACAATTAACTTCTTTAATTTTGCCATCTTCAGTCACACTAATCGACTTTTTCAATTTGTCCATCACACTGACCGCCGTATTAGGCTCATCAACTATCATTACTTGGATACAAGCCGTACCGATAGCCAGCTTCCCTTCAATAATAACCCCGAAATAATTACCGCAGGCAAAAGCAAGGCAATATACCAAAGCTTTAACCGGGTCTTCCGCTAATGACCCAAGAACATTACTTACGACAATTATCCAAATCATAACTTCGACAAACCCGATTGCCGCACCGAGTAATTTTTCACCCCGGTTGATCAGGACATTTCGTACCGTTGCTAACGCTACCTCGATTAATTTTGCCAAAAAAATGAGGAGGTATAATAAAATTTGTACAATCATAGGAAACTCCTATAAACTCGAACTTAATTAAGCTAAGTATAACACAGATAATTAATAATTAATATATTAGGATATTTTCGCAAAATGCACTCAATTTTTCTCAAAATAAAAAACCGGCGTTTACCTCTTGGGTCCGCGCCGGTTTATCATTTTGCTTAAGATTATTATCCGTGAATAACTTTCGCTCCGCCTGCTTTAGCATTTAATGCTGCTTGCGCCGCTGCCAGTCTGGCAATCGGAACACGGAAAGGTGAGCATGATACATAGTCAAGGCCGGCTTTGAAGCAGAAGTCGATACTGCTTGGGTCTCCGCCATGTTCGCCGCAGATACCAAGTTTGAGGTCAGGCCTTGCCTTGCGGCCTTTTTCACAAGCCATCTTCACAAGGAACCCAACACCACTTGCATCGAGACGGGCAAAGGGGTCTGACTCAAAAATCTGGTATTTGTAGTAATCACCAATGAACTTGCCGGTATCGTCACGGGAGAAACCGAAGGTCATCTGGGTCAAGTCGTTGGTACCAAAGGAGAAGAAATCAGCTTCTTCGGCAACTTCATCAGCCAGGATACAAGCACGGGGAATTTCCATCATTGTTCCAACCATATATTTGATGTCGGAATTTTTTTCCTTTTTAACCAATTCAGCGGTTTCAACAACGACTTTCTTAACAAAAGCTAATTCTTTTCTTTCACCGGTCAGCGGAATCATAATTTCCGGAACGATGTTGATGCCTTTTTCGGCATTGACTTCAATCGCTGCTTCCATAACGGCCCTGGTCTGCATCCGGGTAATTTCCGGATAGGTAACGGCAAGGCGTAAACCACGGTGCCCCATCATCGGGTTAAACTCATGAAGTGAAACAATGATATCATTGACATCTTTGACACTCATGCCCATTTCTTTGGCTAAAGCGGCGATATCATCTTCATTGGTCGGAACAAACTCATGCAGAGGCGGGTCAAGGAAACGAATCGTAATCGGCAGTTCGCCCATAACTTCGTAAATTCCTTTGAAGTCGCCTTTTTGGAACGGAATCAAATGCTCGAGGGCTTTTTCACGCAGCTCAGCCGTAGGGGCAAGAATCATTTCGCGAATCCGCGGAATCCGGTCCGGTTCAAAGAACATATGCTCGGTTCTGGCAAGGCCGATACCTTCGGCACCAAATTCAAGTGCTTTGGCGGCATCTTCAGGAGTTTCGGCATTTGCCCGGACTCCCATCGTGCGGAAGCGGTCGGTCCATTCCATAATCTTACCGAAGTTTCCATCAACGCTGGCATCAACAGTCGCAATATCACCGTCATAAACTTTTCCGGCCGTACCGTCTAGTGAGACATAATCGCCTTCATTGTAGGTTCTTCCGCCGAGCTTGAAGCATTTTGCTTCTTCATCAATTGTGATTTCACCGCAACCGCAAACACAAGCAACACCCATACCACGGGCAACAACAGCCGCGTGTGAGGTCATTCCGCCGCGAACGGTCAAAATACCTTTGGAAGCGTGCATGCCTTCAATATCTTCCGGGGTTGTTTCCATCCGGACAAGGATAACTCTGTTTCCGGCATCAGCGGCAGCTTTTGCGGTCGCAGCAGTAAAGTAAACACGGCCGGCAGCAGCACCGGGTGAAGCAGGGAGGGCGGCTCCGATGACCGTGCCGTTTTTCAGGGCAACCGGGTCAAAGGTCGGATGTAGTAATTGGTCAAGTGATTTCGCATCAATCCTAAGGATTGCATCTTCAACTGTAATCATGCCTTCGTCAACCATGTCAACGGCGATTTGAAGGGCCGCCGGAGCGGTACGTTTGCCGGCTCTGGTCTGGAGGAAGTAAAGGGTACCGTCTTCAACGGTAAACTCCATATCCTGCATGTCTTTATAATGTTTTTCAAGAATTTGAGTAATTTCAATAAATCTTTTGTAGCACTCAGGCCAGCCTTTTTCCATTTCGGATATCGGCTGCGGGGTACGGATACCGGCAACAACGTCTTCGCCTTGAGCATTAACTAAGTATTCACCGTAGATTTTGTTTTCACCATTTGAAGGGTTACGGGTAAAGGCAACACCGGTACCTGATGTATCGCCCATATTGCCGAAGACCATCGCCTGAACGTTTACCGCGGTCCCCCAATCGCCGGGGATATCATTCATACGGCGGTAGTAAATCGCCCGCTCATTGTTCCATGAACGGAATACGGCTCTGATTGCTTCCATTAATTGGACAGCAGGGTCTTGCGGGAAGTCTTCACCTTTATGGTCTTTGTAAATTGCTTTGTACTTATTGATAAGTTCTTTCAAGTCATCAGCGGTAAGTTCGTGGTCAAATTCGAGGCCTTTCGCTTCTTTCATTTCATCTAAGATACGCTCGAAGAATACTTTTCCGACTTCCATAACAACGTCGGCGAACATTTGGATAAAACGGCGGTATGAATCATAAGCAAAACGCGGATTACCACTTTTTTTCGCCATACCTTCAACAGAAACATCGTTAAGACCTAGATTCAAGATCGTATCCATCATTCCGGGCATTGAAGCACGGGAACCTGAACGGACCGAAACCAAAAGCGGATTGTCGGTATCACCAAATTTTTTGCCCTGCTTAGTTTCAAGTTCTTTAAGGCAAGCAAAAATCTGATCTTCTACCTCCTTCGTAACTATCTTACCCTGCTCATAATAATCAGTGCAAGCTTCGGTTGTAACAGTAAAACCTTGGGGAATCGGCAGACCTAAGTTGGTCATTTCGGCCAAGTTGGCACCTTTTCCGCCGAGCAGATTGCGCATATCCGCACTGCCTTCTTCAAAATTGTAAACCCATTTTGCCATTTAAATCCATTCCTTTCGTAATAAATTTATTTTTAGTGAAATATTTTTCACTTTTTACCATACTTAATAACTATAACATATATTGAGAATTTGTACAGGGTTTAAGATATAAAATTTTATTAAAATATCTATGTAAGTCAGGTAATAAACTGTATACTTAAGTCAGGCATAAACTGTATATGTAATCCAGACAATAAACTGTGTATGTAAGGCAGGCATAATGTGTACGTAATCCAGACATAAACTGTATACGTAATCCAGGCAATAAACTCTTTCCGTCATTACGGCCTAATTGGTGTAAAATATAAACTTTATCTTGGGAAGAAGGCGGCCTAAGATGACTTCAAGATGTTTTTGCCTGTCTTACTGTTTTACTGGCTTACTTACATATCGATATCAAAACCCTCAAAAATAAACCAGTCAAATTTCTGCCTAACTTTCTCCAGCTCCGCTGGGGTTTTGATAGTCCAGGCGGCGGCGGGGTTGCGGAAGAGTCTGCGGCAGATGGTACGGGACCACATTCCGGCGTATTCAAAATTGAAGGCGATAAAATCTGGTTTTGTGATAAAATTGAGCAGCAAATTCTGCAAAAGCCAATACTGTAAGCTTTTGTATTCTTCTTTTTCAGTAAAACGGTCGGCTAACTGGCCGCGGATGACTGACGGATGGTTTTCCTTGTACCAGCGCAGGGCAAAAGGATGAAAAGATTCAATTACATAAACGCCTTGATACTTGCGGAGTAATTTATCCCCAATTTCACAAACCGAAAGATTGTGCTTAACGATTTTGTACTCAATAATAAGGGGAACCTGCCCGGCAACCAGCTCAAGGGTTTCCGCCAAAAGAGGAATCCGCTCCGTGCTGCCTAAGAGGGTAAATTGCTTAAGCTCTTCATATGTATAATCTAAAACATTACCCGGGACACCGCACATCCGCTCCAAGGTTTCATCATGGAAAACAACAACTTGTCCGTCTTTTGAAAGCTGAAGGTCAAGTTCAATACCATAACCGGCAGCGACCGCTTTTTCGAAAGATTTAAGTGAATTTTCCGGGGCATCACAGCCCCCCTCTGCGCAGGGGTTATTATCATGCAAACCGCGATGCGCAAAATAAACTGTTTTAAGCTCTCTAAAACCGGGCTTATGCCGCAAAGTGGGCATGATTAAAAATAGATAAAAAAGGGCTAAACCAAACACGACAAAAATTATTATATACATAAAAATATAATATCATTAAATGTAAGGTGATACAATAATTAAAATTTTTATTGTATTTATTATTATCCTCATTTATACTAAATACAAATAATAACCGGAGGTGCTATGATGATTCGTTAGTCTAATTGCCGACATAACTAAAGGATAACCGATTAGGTTTGTTTTGTGTTGGAATTGGATTAACGCTAAAGTAACAAGAGATTATTATCTTGTAATTCTGTGCGTATTTTCCTTTCTGACCAGAAAGGTTTTTTTATGAAAATAATTCAACGAAGATATGATATTTTAAGTGATTTCCATGCTGTTTTTGATTTTCTTACCGCGACCTATGACTTTGAGACACTCAATAGCTACCTGCTGCCCCATTACTGGGAATATGCCCAGTATTTACAATGGTTTGATTATATCCGCGCCCACCGGATGGGGCTGTGGGAAGCCGAAACAGCCGGGAGCGGGCGCAAAATCGTGGCCATCTCCGCATATGAAATGGAAATCGGTAAAGCGCACCTACATACGGCACCCGAATATCGCCACTTGTTACCTGAATTACTTGACTGGGCGGAAAGAGAACTTGCGACCGAAAAAGACGGGAAAAAATTACTCGGTGTTTGGATTACAAATAAAGAAACAACAAAACAAGATTTGCTTAATAGCCGTGGCTATCGGCTTGTTTATGAGGAACCGGTCAAAATATTCCGTTATGAAAATGCCTTTGTTGAGCGGAAGCTGCCGGACGGGTTCAATTTGATTTCCGGGCTTGATGTAGATTTTTCGAAGTTGGCCGAATGTTATTGGCGTGGTTTTGACCATGATGAAATTCCGCCGGAAGTAAATATTGACGGCAACGTAAAAATAATGAATACCCCCCATGCTAACCCGGCTCTAGCAACTATCGTTGTTGCACCAAACGGCGAATATGCCTGTGCGCTGGGAATGTGGGTTGATGAAGTCAATAAATACGCTTACCTTGAGCCGCTTGCAACCGTACCGAAATACCGACGGCTGGGGCTTGCTACTATCGCACTGACTGAAGCAATGAAGAAAACGAAAGCTTATGGTGCCGAGTATTGTTTCGGCGGCGGCCGGGAATTTTATACCGATATCGGTTTTGAGACGATTTGTAACCGGGAAATATGGGAAAATGAAGAGCTTTAAAAACTGACATCAAAAGTTAACTCATATATATTTAATGTCAAGTTGAAAGCAGGATAAAAAATGACTAATATCAACGAAATCATCCATAAAATATGGGGTGAAAACCCCGTTTCTTATGAACCTCTTAATGGCGGTTTTGTAAATTTCACTTATAAAGTGTTGGCCGGTGGCAAAAACTTCGTTTTAAGGATAAACGGCCGCCAGAATGATCATTTGGGGTTAAACCGCCTTGATGAGGTGAAAGTAATGCGAATGGCCGGCGAACTAGGCATTGCCCCAAAGGTACTACCCCAGAGTACTGCGGAATATTTAATTACTGAATTTGTCGATGCCCCGGTTTTGAACCGTGATGATATCCTCACCCCCGCTATTATAAAGAAAGTTATGAAAGTGCTGAAAAAATTGCATAGCATTCAATATAATGGCAGGAGCTTTTCGCCTTTTGACCTTCTTGATAAGCATCTTGCGGGAATGAAAAATTTGGGAATCCCTTTTCCAAAAGAATTAAATGATTTCTTACCGGAAATTGAAGCGGCAAAAGAGCGGTTTGACAAATCGGCTGCTTATCGCAAAGCCTATTGCCACAACGATTTTTACACTTTTAATATGCTTAATTCCGATAATTTGTATGTGATTGATTGGGAACTTTCCGGGATGGGTGATATTTTCTTTGATATTGCGACCCTCTCATTCCATGATGCCTTTAGTACCGGGCAGGATAAATTCATGCTTGAGTGTTATTTCGGACAGGCCCTTCCCGAACATTTTGCCGCATTAAACGATATGAAGTTTATGAACATGCTCCGGGAAGCTACCTGGGGACTCTTGCATTCAGGGATGAATGAAGATACTGTTAATCATAATATGGACTACTATGAGCATGGTATCAATACCTTAAATAAGTTAAAAGCCGGATTTTTGCATTTATGAATTTAATAAGCGATTCACTTCATCAAGGGTCGGGGGATTATATGCCATCGGGAATTTGGTGCAAGTAATAGCGGCAAGGGCGGAAGCGAATTTGATTATTTCTTTATCCGCCCACCCTTTTGCTAAGCCGTAGATGCAGCCCGCTTTAAAGGTATCTCCCGCCCCAAGGGTACTTACAACATCAACTTTAAAGGCGTTGGTTTTTTCAATTTCTCCGTTGCGCCCATAAATTATCTGACCGCCGCCGCCGGTGAAAATCACCAGTGCCGATGTATTAGCCATATATAATTTTATTAATTCTTCTTTTCCGTTTTCACTATAATAATCGGGCATAAAATCACGTATCCAATCGCTTGATATTGCAACGATGGAAGCAAGTTTTACAACCTCGTGGTCAAACCGCTCGTCAATTGTCACAAAGGGTATGTCATTTTCCCGGCACAAACGGGCGGCAAGTACCGCCTCCGCACCAAAAAACGGGTCTATCCCGGCGGCTTTGACCCCTTTAATGTCTTCTTCCTTCGGGGTACTCCAGCGGACAATATTTCTATGATAATAATCTTCAAAATAAGAGGCAAACTGCCCGAAAATCGTCCGGGTATCCCCGCTGATAATAACCATATCTTCGGCCCCGTCATACCCCGGCTCGCAAAAAAGGCGTGCTGAATCAACACCGATATTATCATAGAAGTTACGGATTTGCTTATCTATTTTTGCCCCGGTATAGTTGCCGTCTACCTTAACCTTTAGGCCAAGCGCTGCAAGAACTGTTGCGGCGGCACCGGTTTCACCGCCGGGAAAAAAATATTTTTCTTTTATCTCACTGTATCCGTCCGCTTTAGGAAAATCACCCCGTAATAAATAAGCGGAGGTATAACATATCATTCCATATAAATAAATATCATGTTTATTCATCGTTTACCTTACTCTCTCTGTCTGCCTTAACAGGCGTATAAATCAGGATTGTGAAAGCTTTATCTTTCACTTTAATCTACCTCGGCTTTTAAGCGGCTGCCCTCTTCAAAAAGATTTTTCAGGTTTTCTTTATCCCGCGAATTAAGGGCATCCCGGTAATCAGAAACGGCATTGATAAAAACATCAAGTTCGTTAATTAAATAATCGGCATTTTCCATACATAATTCCGCCCACATATCGGAATTAAGCCGCGCTACCCGGGTCAAATCCTTGTAACTTCCGGCTGAATATCCTTTATGGTTGCGGGCGGCCGGGCTTTTAATAAAAGCGCTTGAAACGACATGGGCCATCTGCGAACTAAAGGCAATCATTTCATCATGCTTCTCCGCTGTGGTAATGGTTAAACGGCCAAAGCCAACCGGCTTAAGAACTTCCTCAATCCGCCCAAAAAGAGCCGCATCGTCATAAACCGGCGGTACTAGAATCATCGAGGCATCATAAAAGAGGTTTGCCCGGCTATTTTTAAATCCCGCACTATGGCTTCCGGCCATCGGATGGCCGCCGATAAAAACAAAACCATATTGTTTTGCCAAAGGGAAACATTTTTCACAAATAAAACGTTTAACTCCGCAACAATCAAAAACAACAGCATTTTTCTTTATCTCCGGGCTGATTGATTCCAAATAAACAACCGCATCAATCGGGTTAACCGCAAGAAATATGATATCACAAAGGCCAATTGAATTAACGTCCAACGGCCCGATAATTGCATCGGAAAGCTGGGCAAAACCTTGGATAGATTCATCCCGGTCATAACCATATACGTTATATCCTTTATCGCGGTAAGCTTTTGCCAAAGAACCGCCAATCAAACCTAAGCCAGCTATACCTATATTCATCATAACACCCCGCGTATTTTATTTACTTTTTCCGCCACTTCCTTAAATTGCTCCGGTGTAAGCGACTGTGCCCCGTCACACATTGCATTAACCGGGTCGTTATGTACTTCTATCATCAGCCCGTGGGCACCGGCGGCGGCGGCGGCCATCGCCATTGGCTTGACTAAACGTGCAACTCCGGAAGCGTGGCTCGGGTCAACAACGACCGGAAGATGGGTGAGTTCGCGTAACATCGGTACTGCCGAAAGGTCAAGGGTATTGCGTGTATAAGTTTCAAAAGTGCGGATACCACGTTCACAAAGGATAATATTACGATTACCCCCGGCGATAATATATTCCGCACTCATAAGCCATTCCTGGATTGTATTGGCGAGCCCCCGTTTAAGTAAAACCGGCTTCCTGCTAAGGCCTAGTTCTTTTAGAAGCTCAAAATTCTGCATGTTTCGCGCCCCAACTTGGATAATATCAACATGCTCAAAGAGTTCAAGATGATTTGCATTCATTATCTCGGTGACAATCGGCATTCCGGTTTGCTTTTTTGCTTCTAACAATAACTCAATACCATCAGCCCTTAATCCTTGAAAATCATAAGGTGAAGTCCGTGGTTTGAAAGCACCGCCCCGTAAAATCGAAGCCCCGGAAGCTTTGACACTTTTTGCAATCTCAAGGATTTGCGCCTCCGATTCGACCGAGCAAGGGCCTGCCATAATTTGAAAATGAGAGCCGCCGATTTTCAATCCGCAAACTTCAACAATGGTATCATCGGGATGAAATTTGCGGTTAGCGTTTTTGAATGGCTCGCTAATACGCTTAACCGACTCAACTATTTCCAATCCTTCCAGCAATTCGGTGTCAAGCAAGCCAGTATCGCCGATTAAACCGAGGATTGTATGAAACTCACCGATAGAAAGGTGAACCTTAAGCCCCCGCCCTTCCAGCCATTTCGTAAGATTTTCAATCTGCTCCGGCGTTGTATTTTGTTTAAGTATCGCTATCATAAAAAACTCCTGTTATTATTGTTTTAGCTGCTTTCGGTCTGTTAACTGTATGCGTATTATCTTCTGTTAAAGATTTTACACCTTTCTAAGATTTTTGCAAGTTTTATTTTGTTCAGATTGATTTTTTTCAATGTTATATAAGCTATTTGATTTACCCGCTGTATTACTGTAGTATGTGATGTAGGTTAAAAAAAGAGGTGCAAAATGGGTTTTAATGAACTTTTTATACTTGCTGTCGGCCTTTCGATGGATGCTTTCGCCGTTGCGGTTTGTATCGGATTAGGGATGGAAAAAATCACAGTAAAAAAGGCGTTGGTTGTCGGCCTTTATTTTGGTGGTTTTCAAGCTCTAATGCCACTAACCGGTTATTTGATTGCTTCAATATTTGCCGACAATATCATTTCATATGGCTCATGGATAGCATTTAGCTTGCTAGTATTTCTTGGTTTTAGAATGATAC
The DNA here is from genome assembly GCA_009780115.1 of Lachnospiraceae bacterium. Taxonomy (GTDB): domain Bacteria; phylum Bacillota; class Clostridia; order Lachnospirales; family Lachnospiraceae; genus UBA935. The sequence goes on along the minus strand of WRAQ01000016.1, from coordinate 32,592 downwards.
TCGGCAGTTTTAAAAAAGAAAGCGATACCGCAAAAGCATCTTTAAAGCCAAAGGAAATGTTCCCGCTTGCCATCGCAACAAGCATCGATGCTTTGGCTGTTGGTGTCTCATTTGCTTTTTTGCAAGTTAGCATTATCCCCGCTGTTTCACTTATTGGCATAACCACGCTTATTTTCTCAATGATAGGGGTAAAAATAGGTACCGTTTTCGGGATGAAATTCAAGTCAAAAGCAGAGCTTGCCGGCGGAGTTATCCTTATTTTGATTGGGCTTAAGATATTGCTTGAGTATTTGGGAGTGATTTGATTAAGGTAAATATCTACAGGTATAGGTTGGTAAGCCTTGCATTTTTTTCTTATTTATGTATAATGAAAAAGGGCCGCACGGCAGCGGACCTTTAAAAAGAATGCTCCGATTCTCCCTTGGAATGATTTACGCGATTGCGTAATTTCCTGATAAACGAAAGTGAGGTTTACCCTAATGATTAGTGCAAATAATGTCACCCTCCGCTTGGGCAAACGTGCCCTCTTTGAGGATGTAAATATCAAATTTACCGAAGGTAACTGTTACGGCCTTATCGGTGCCAACGGTGCCGGCAAATCAACCTTTCTAAAGATTCTTGCCGGAAAACTAGAGACTACCAAAGGTGATATCGTGATTACCCCCGGCCAGCGGCTTTCCGTGCTTGAGCAGGACCACTTCAAATATGATGAATATCAAGTTATGGATACTGTCATCATGGGTAATACCCGCCTTTATGAAGTGATGAAAGAAAAAGAAGCGATTTATGCTAAAGAGGATTTCAGTGATGCCGACGGTATCCGCGCAAGTGAACTGGAAGGTGAGTTTGCCGAAATGGATGGCTGGGAAGCTGAATCAAATGCCGCAATGCTTTTAAACGGCCTTGGTTTAAATAATGATATCCACTATACAATTATGAGTGAACTAACCGGAAGTGAAAAGGTCAAAGTCCTGCTTGCCAAAGCCCTGTTTGGCAGCCCTGATATCCTGCTCCTTGACGAGCCGACCAACCATTTGGATTTGGATGCGATTGCTTGGTTTGAAGAATTTTTAATTAACTTTAACAATACCGTTATTGTTGTTTCCCATGACCGTTATTTCCTTAATAAAGTTTGTACTCATATCGCGGACATTGATTATGGCAAAATCCAGCTTTATTCCGGCAACTATGATTTTTGGTATGAGTCGAGCCAGCTTTTGATTAAGCAAATGAAAGAAGCTAATAAGAAAAAAGAAGAAAAAATTAAAGAATTGCAAGATTTTATCAGCCGTTTCTCTGCTAATGCCTCGAAATCCAAACAGGCAACAAGCCGGAAGCGGGCTTTAGAAAAAATCGAACTTGATGATATCCGTCCGTCAAGCCGCAAATATCCTTATATTGATTTCCGGCCGGAACGGGAAATTGGCAATGAAGTCCTTGCGGTTGAGAATCTCTCAAAAACTATCAACGGTGAAAAAATTCTTGACAACATCACCTTTACGATGGGGCGTGAGGACAAAATCGCTTTCGTTGGCGGCAATGAGTTTGCTATCACGACTTTTTTCCAGATTCTGACCGGTGAAATTGAACCTGATGAAGGAACATATAAATGGGGGGTAACAACCACACAGGCCTATTTCCCCAAAGATAACGGCACCGAATTTGATAATGATTATACGATTGCCGAATGGCTGACCGGTTACTCGGCCAACAAAGATGCCACCTATGTCCGCGGTTTCCTTGGGCGGATGCTTTTTGCCGGTGAAGACGGGGTTAAAAAAGTGAAAATTCTTTCCGGCGGTGAAAAAGTCCGCTGCTTATTGTCAAAGATGATGATTAGCGGGGCGAACTGCCTGATTCTCGATGAACCAACCAACCATCTTGATATGGAAGCAATCACTGCCTTGAATAATGGCTTAATCAAATTCCCCGGTGTTGCCTTATTTGCTTGTCATGACCACCAATTCGTCCAAACAACAGCCAACCGGATTATGGAAATTCTGCCCGGCGGCTCCTTGATTGACAAAATTACTACTTATGATGAGTATCTTGAAAGTGATGCGATGGCCCGCAAAAGAGTCACTATTCACTGCTTCGCAGTAAATAATGACTGAATGAAACGGGTTGATTTTCCATATATGATTAATAGAAAAATTTTGTTTACTGATTTGGATGGTACCTTGCTAGACAGTAAAAAGCAAATCAGCCGCCGGACTTACGATGTTCTGGATAATTTTACCAAAGCCGGCAATTTATTAGCCTTAAGTTCCGGCCGCGATATTAATAGTATTGGTAATGTTAAAGAAGACTTAAGGCTCAATTTTCCCGGTATGTTTTTAATCGGGTATAATGGCGGCCAGATTTTTGACTGCACTGCCAAAAAAACGATTTATAGAAACGCCCTAAAAAAAGAACAGGCTGTCTCAATCATTGAGACAGCCCTTCAAATGGGAATCCATTGTCATACATATAGCGAAACTCATATCATTACCCCGGCCAACGGCAAAGAATTTGAATATTATTTGCGGGCAATAAAAACCCCGGTTATTTATGCTACGGATTTGGCACTTGCTATTACAGAGGAACCCGGCAAGTGCATTGCAATAGAACTTGATGATAAAACAAAACTGGAAAAACTGCGGGCTAAAATCCTAAATACTTACGATAACATAACAAGCTTGTTTTCAAGCCCGGTTTATTTGGAATTTTTCCCGGCTTCATCCGGTAAAGGGTCTGCATTGATAAAATTATGTGAAATCCTCAATATTCCGCTTGCTGATTCCATCGCCGCCGGTGATCAGGAAAACGACTTATCAATGCTTAAAGCGGCCGGAACTTCCATTGCAATGTGCAATGGAATGGAAGCGCTTAAGGAAACCGCCGATATCGTGACGGAGAAGGATAATAATTGTGATGGGCTGGCTGAGGTTTTGGTATATTACATTTGAATAATAAATTCTGTAATATTACTTACTTTTGTTGCTATTTTATGCCACTTAGATAATATCGATAAATCATTTTCCTGTAATATTTTCTCACGTAAGTCATCCGGCACTTCGCCGATATCTGTAAGCAACTCAATAATAAATTCTGCCTTTCCTTGCGCTATCCCTTGTTCACGCCCTCTTTCCAATAAATTCACGCTCAAGTCCTCCCACTCTTCAGATTCTTTGACTTCCTTTACTATATTATCAAGTAATTCGATTCGTTTATCGTTGATAATTATATTAGGGTTATCTAAATTACTATCTTTCATATACTGCAATAAACTGATTAGTTCATCCGGGCCATTTAAACTCGTCATATTAAGAAATATCTTTTTGGTTCCATCTTCTAGTTCTAAATCGCCTATTTCTACGCATTTCTCTACAAATGTATAGCGGGCAAGGCCTCTATTAAAAATATCATCCTGAGTTATGAAGATAATTGCTGTGGTTGGCAAATCTCTATATTTTGATTCTTTTCCTGCTTTTAATATCGGGCTGTCTATAAGGCTCTGATAAAACCTTGCCCGTTTAGGGATAAAATCGGAATGGCTTTCATTTTGCATTTCCATGGCAAACTGACGTTGTAATTCATCAATCGCCCACGCATCCAGTCTGATGGCGCGTTGCCCTGATTTATTTAAGATAACTTTTTCTACATTAACTTCAATTATTTCTAAATCAGGTTCGTCTAAAATAATACTCAAAACATTGCGGTAAGCTTCTTTTTCCTTCATAACTGATAAAAATAGGGCAAAGTCGCTTAAGTTAACAGTAGCTACTCCACTAGTATCCTTACTTTTACCATTAATTGTTTGTAATTTTTCGTGCATGGCACCTCCTTATTGGCAGGATTCATACATGTTTTTCATTTGCAGCCCTGCCGTTTTTAGTGATTTATGCGGCAGAAACTGCCTGATTAGTAAAAAGAAATAAATAATAATGAAATAGAATTTCATCTGATAGGACAATGTTAATATGTATTTTAAGAAATGTCAAGAGGTTTTTTTCACCGCCGCCCCAACATCGCCAGCGCCGCCTTTAGCGCATCCCCGACCACCCATACATCAGGGGCGATACCGATACCTTCACGGAAATGGGTTTCGTCAAATATGTGCAGCGCAGGCGGCATATCAAACCGTATATTAGAATAGGGCAGATAATAATTCATTGAACCTGATGTTATAAGGCAACCGCCGGTATTTTGACCAATAACTAATGTATTTTCCATGTTAAATAAAAGGTCGGTAAATACTTCACCGGCTGATAGTGTATAGCGGTCAATAAGCAAAACAATCAACTTGTCGTTTGAAACAATTCTGTCAGTGAGATAAGAGACTATCCAATTTTCTCCAAGCGGTGAATATTGTGAAAAAGGTAGTGCCAACCCAATATAGGGACTATTTAAAAAACCCTCTCTCTGTTGCTGTAATATTTTTTCTAATTCAAGTAACCTTTCATCAATTCCTGAATCAGGCGGTACTATATGTCTCCACAAATATATATAATTGCCGGGTATACTTTCCCCGGTAAGGGAGTATAACCACATCTTTGCCAAAACATCGTATCCCCCCTGATTTGAACGCAAATCGATAATGATTATCTCTTCATCCTTTAGTTGCTCTGCGAATGATAGAAAACGCACAGTATCTTCGATATATTCTTTACCGGCAAGCCCATAACTATCATTTTCTGTAAAAGGATTAAACATCTTTCTCAAAGTAACTATTGGGATATTATTTTCATATCTCAATGAAGAATCCTGATGCGGCCACCGGCGGGGGTTGTATTTACGTATATTTACAATTTCTTTATCACCATTTTCATAAATCACCTTAATACTAAAATTACTGCTTTTATCTTCCGGTTCCGCAAAAACAGACAAATAAAAGAACTCACCTTCTTCATTCATAGATAAACGGAAAACATCATCAAGATTATAACCCGCTATTTCGGCAACATATAAGCCGGTATCCCGTTTACGGAACCGGCTGTTGTCTTTATCAAAAGGTGCTTCCCAAACAAAAAAATTATATTCTGCGGTGTAAAACTTCCTATTAATGCTTAAATGGTTATCAAAAATAACGGTGGATAGCTGACTATGAATTTCATTTGCAAGCTCAAGGGGTGTCCATTTTTCTTGCTTATAAAGAGCCTCAATAATTTTATCAAAGATAGGTAAAAAGACTTCATCACCGCCGAAATAAGTATAAGCCCCGTAAGCGTAACGCAACATATCAAAATACGTCTCCGCATCATATATAGCTTCTTCTTGGGACAATAGTAATCTTGCAACACTACTTAACCAAACCTGGCTGTTAATACTTCCGGTTGCAGAGCCTTTAGTTAGTTCCTGTGCTATAGATATATCGGGTTGCTTAATTCCTTGGCGCCGCTTATTGGCTATTGCCAAAACATCGTTTAATGTCAGTTCATAAGGTATGGTTATTTCTATTTGCTCATCAATCGTAATAATTATTTCATTTTGATTTTCTATATGTGCATTATCTACAATATCAGAACTCGCGGAATCAAATACGATATTATAACTTGTTGCCTCAATTACAGCATCCGAATTGCAACCATTTAAAAATACAATTGCAATTAATAAACAGATTATTCTTGCAAAAAGCTTCACAATTCACCTCTTATACAATAGTGCATATCAGATATACTTCCTTCATTTCCTAGATTACCTTCCTATTATTATAGCAGACTTTAATAAGGCAAACAATTTCAATAAATTAAAAAGCGGTTGTTTCCCATTAGTTAATTTCATCTCTTAATGTTGCTTACGGCTCCATTGAAAACGGAATTATTTTTCATTATACTATAGAAGTAGGTACTAATTTGATATTTAATAATGAGGAAGAACATATGTTGGAAGAAAAAATTGTAGTCGGCAACGGCAGTGAGTTTCCATTAAACGGGATGTTAACGATTCCGGGGGTCGGTAATGCCCCATTTCCGGCGGTAGTTTTTGTTCATGGCTCCGGATCATCGGATATGGATTCAAAAGCGTATGCGGTCAGGCCTTTTAAGGATTTTGCCGAAGGTCTTGCCAAACACGGGATTGCGAGCATCCGTCATGACAAACGTAGTTTTGTTCACGCAAGAAAAATGATGAAACAAAAAATTATGATAACGGTAAAAGAAGAAGCAATTGAAGATGCGCTTCTTGCGGCAGATATTTTGCGAAATGATTCAAGAATTGACTCAAACAGAATTTTCATTGCCGGAATCAGTATGGGCGGCTTGCTGGTACCGCGGATAGATGAAGAGGGAGACAATTTTGCCGGTTTGATTCTTCTCGCCGCGCCTGCCCGAAGACTGGAAGTGCTGATGAAGGAACAGATGGAGAACCCGGATTTGAAAAAGCCGGGTGGTTTACTTGGCTGGATTATGAAAAAACAGACGAACAAGCTGTTTGCAAAGCTTGACAATCTCTATGAGATAAGCGATGAAGAAGCAAAGATTATCACTTTCATGGGCGGAACAACAGCATTTTACTTTAAGGATATGGGGCGAAAGCAAGCAAGGAATTATCTTGAGGGTAAAACAAAACCCATTTTGATAATGCACGGGGACGGAGACTTTCAAGTTTCAACCGAACGTGATTTTAACGAATATAAGCGTATTTTAAAAGGTCATCCCGATGCAACGTTCAAGTTATATCCCGGTTTGAATCATTTATTTATGCCGGTTGTCTGCAAGGGAATTAAGTCGCCGAAAGAAGAATATTCAAAACCCCAGCATGTTGCGAATTATGTAATAGATGATATGGCAAGTTGGATTAAAAAATGATGCCAGGCAGCAACTTAACGGATTATCGAACGAGGCTTGAAAGTAACTAATTCAAAGTCATCCAATCTTGCATGTTTTCCGCGGTATTTTTCAAATTCTTCCCAAATTTTTGCCGATATTATTTTCTGCTCATTGCTGTGCTGTTCCAGAATCAGCCGCTTGAAAATATTGTATCCGAATGAGTGGCCGTTAGGCCCGCCGAGTTGGTCATACATGCCGTCAGATGAGATATAGAATTTGTTGTTCATGTTGGCGGGGATTTTCGTAATACGCACATCCTCACTATTTTTGACCCTGCCCTCACCAATGTAGAGGCGCTGGCCCTTTATGCGCGTGACCTCTTCCCCATCGCAGATGAACACATTAAAATTCCCGGAAGCAACTAAAACTTCGCCGTTTTTTGCAATAAATAAAATCGCAAGGTCACAGCCGTTTTTGATGTGAAGCTGGCGCTTTGATTTTTTTTCATATGTATCGGCTTCAAAGATACGGTTGAGCCTTTGATCAAGCTTCATCATAATTGCTGCGGGGTCACCGCAAGTTTCGGCAGTGATGATTTCCTCAAATGATGATACCACCAGCGTAGTGAGCAACGCACCAGGAACACCGTGGCCGGTACAGTCACAGACACAAAGAAGGGTCCCTGGCTCAAAATTTTTGATCCAGTAGACATCACCGCCTACCTTATCCCGTGGTTCCCAGAGAACGGAATAATCGGCGAACGCTTCAGCAAATACGTTTTCCTTGGGTAGGATACTGCGCTGGATCACACTGGCGTAATTAATGCTATCCATGAAAATCTGGTGTTTTTCCGCGATTAATTGAGCTTTCTGATTTTCGAGCCTCTCGACAATATAACTGTAGATTAAGTGGTAAATATAAATCAACGCAAGCGAAAAAACCGGATATAACAGCGAGATAATATATCCATTATAAAAGATAAATAACCCTGTGCCGATTAATACGGCAATCAAACCGGCATATGTCAGGAGCAGAACCCGGATTTCCAAAAAATAAGCCAAAACCAACGCTAACGTAATTGCAAGAATCAATACCAACCAGTTGACCAGCGGATGTGCGTTTTGTTTAAAGGTTTCATCCAGAAGCATTTGCAGGACATTAGCATGTATTTCAACACCATTCATCCGGTCGGCATAACCGGGGATGTAGAAATCGTCCATCAATCCCGGTGCATATGCACCAATTAGGATAACCAAGTCCGCGAAATATTCCGGTTCAAAATCTTCGTCGAAAATTTCCGCAAACGAAATATAGGTATATGTTCCCGGGCCGCCGCTGTAGGTAATATGTTTTTCGTAATAGTTCGCCCACGGCTGCGGTTCATGGATCCCGGTATATTTTCGGTATATTTCATACGGAAAACTATATAAAACCTCGTCTTCATATTCGTAGAGCAGCCGAGTGCTTCTGACCCGCCCATAGCTGTCCATCAGGGCATTTACAATTCCAAAATCTGCATAAACAGCGAAGCTGTCATACGGCTTCTCCCATCCAACAATTGATTCTACCGCCCTTGCCCGGCTGGTTCCGGAATATCTGTAACCCGGAATCGCCCGGGCGGCGGCGATAATATTGCCGCCATCTTTGGCCGCAAGGGTCAAACGTTCATCAGCATCAGCATCCTCACGTTCGCCGACATACAAAATATCCAAGGCAATTACGGCAGGCCGGTATTCCGGTGAGCTGTTCAAAATCTCAATTGCCTCAGCCATCAGATTACGGCTCCATTGGTCAGGTGTGCCAAACATTGCGATAGCTTCTTCGTCAATACCGATGATCACAATATTCGGATCCGGCAAACCTTGGCGCTGAAACAACGCATCCTGCATCTGGAAATCAAAATATGAAAGAAAACCTATCGCGAAGAACGCAAGCAAAATTCCCGCGATAATTATATCAATAATCAACTTTTTTACTCTAGCCGAAAGTTTCATGGTTCTATGTTTTCCGCTTTTGTATCTTCTGGCTCGGTGTCTTCCGGTTCTATATCTTCCGATTTTTCAATTCCTTCATCTATGAAAGAAAACGATGATATATTCAAATTGAGGGAAAGGCCGAGCAATGCTTCCGCTAATGCAATAGCATCAAGCAGCATTAAGACCGCCGCATCAATATCGGTTTGCATAGACAAAGGTGCATCGCGGACTGCCTCGGCTGCGGTTATCGCATTTTCTAAATCAATTGCTGCAAACGCAAAACTCAAATCCCAAGTAGCCGAAAATTCCTCGTACAAAGCAGTTACAATGATATTCGCTTCGTCGATTGCGTTTTGCAATTCGCTTGTATCGATATTGGCGATACCGAGGGCGTTTCTTGCCGTCACTATTGCGATATTAAGTGTTGCGGTTGCGGTATCTATTTGTGACTGTATTGCGGTTGTTGAAGCATTTACAGCCTCGGCTGCTTCGATTGCACCGGTTAAATCATCCAACTCCGTCTGCAATTCAGGCTTTCCGTCAAATTGTTCTTTTAATAAAACTGCCTCAATGATTGACACTTGTAGCAAGCTTTTGTCCGCAAGGGCGATTTCCGCTGTCATAATAACCGCATTCAGTGCTGCTGTTACCTCATCAACCTTTGTTTGCGATGCCGATGGCCTGACAGCCTTTGCCTCTTCGTAAGCAGCATTTAACTCTCCTAAAACTCCCAGCAACTCAATCCGTCCAAACATTAATATTTCCATTGCTAAACGAGGCCCTAATGTCTCTTCCGTGCTTAGGGCAGTATTCAGCGCGGTCCGGTCGGAAGGCAAAAGGTGTGCCGGCGGTATATAAAGGTTATGCACCAACTCATTCCACAGGGTATCAAAAGCTACATCAATCTCTTCTTGAGTTGTTGCGGTTTCGAGTACTGATTGGGCGGCAATTGCATCAGCACCAAATAATATGCTAAGCAAAAAACTTGCCATGACATGATCAATTAATGCTTGCAAGGCAGCCGTATCAAGGGTTGGCGGGGTAACCAAAAGCCAGTTTCCGCCATCCCATGTGAATGTCGCCGCCGGAAGGAACGAATTATCGGTCAGCGGGGAACCGTCCGCTTCGCGGAACTTATCCATATTCCACGACGGAGAAGCAAACTCGCCGCGTAAAACCCTGAACGTTGCGCCCGGTGTACTACTCGTAAACGTAACGCCGGCCGCCTGAACATCTGAACCCGGTGTCATAAGCCCCGGCCCGGCTTCTTCGCTTCCAACAATCGTTATTCTGCCATTATTTGTAAAGATTTTTGATGTTGAACTATGAATATATGAAGCCCTTATTCCGAAATTGCCGCCATCAACGAATAGGCTTCCATTGTTGGTAAAAGTTCCGGCGGCAAGTTCAAAGCTTCCGCCAAGCGGGTTGATTAGATTTGGAAAACCGCCGGGCTGCGAAATGCCGATGCCGCTTCTGAATGTGCCGCTTCTTAAGATATTCAGTTCGCCGTTATTGGTAAAACCATCAGGATGCGAATAACTAAGTCCGGCGCTTTTAATCCGGATCTCTGAACCCTCGCCGCTAATAATTTTACCCGGGCTGCTTAAACTTCCGTTAGAGATGTATATTGCCGGAACATCAAACAATGCCGGTTCAGGTATATTGTTTTCCATGACAAAAGCCCAATTCGGGTTTGAGACAACATCAATTGTGTTTTCTTCCAAACTAATCAAACCATCGTTGTGAAGCGTGCCTTTGTTTTCAAATTCGCCGGTAATATTGATTCTGCTCCGGTTTATTACTGTACCGGCCGGTTCGTTTATAAATCGGCCGTCTTCAAGCGTGCCTGCACCGGTCGGGCAGAACATGCCTTCGGCATACCGGAACCCAAAAGATGTGAAAGCGATAGCCTGACTATTCGGGTCAAAGACAGTCTGCGGGGTTTTACCGTTTATATCAAGCGCGGGAGGCCTTAAGGCTCCGGGCAACGAAGGTTCGATTATAACTGTTCCTGTGTTGATAAATGTTGCACCCGATACTACCGAGAGCCAGGGCCACATCATCGAATCTGCTGCCGGGGCAAGATGCACCGTACCATTATTGGTAAATGTGCCGCGAAAAGCTATACTTCCGTTAAGGGTCAGCACAATATCAGCATTAACAATGATATTAATATCTTTAAAGAGAAGCAGCATACCATCAATTTTGGCAGAGCCGGTGAGAATGAGTGTATCGCCGTTCCCGGCGGCCACTTGGGCATTGTACGGGTTTGAAAACATTCTTGCAATATAAGAGCCGTCCGCCCGCTTAACTTGCCAAACCGCCGGGCCGTCTTCGGGGAACAGGTCAATCCCGGCACTACCCCAATCACCCGAGGCATAGCACTCCCATTGCGCCAAATTAAGTTCCACTGCCGCATCGTCAACATCAGTCTGCATAATATCGCCTACAAAAGCCGATTCCAAAATTATAAAAGTTTGTTCGAGGATGCCGCCAACTATAATATTATCAAAATCTATAGCTCCGTTTGTGATGGGGAATTTCGGGCTGACACCAGCAAAATCTGTCATGGATGCCGCGGAAACCCAGCGCTCATCGAAAGGGGTATTTTTGCCGTTATCATCATCAACATTGGTATCGGTTACAAATTCAACAGCCGACATGATTGCCGTCATCAACCGGCCGATTTCTAAGTCTCTTGTTCCGGTTTCTTTAGCCGCCTTGAAAAGGATAACCGCTTCATTAAGCGCTGCCGTCACCCGTTCAATATCCGCTAAAACAGCGCCGGAATCTTGCCAAACCCGCTCCGCTTCCCTGATGCGGGTATTCAGCGCGGTCAGTGCCTGTCGGGGAACAAATTCTTCGCCCCGCAAAACACCGTCAGAATCATTGCTTACATTGACCAAACTTTTGGCATCGTAAGCATTAACAATCGCAGCAGAAAGTAATGTTTTATTTACATGAACAGGAATTGTACCCCATTGCTTTGTACTGTTGAAGTCGATAATCGCTTCGTCCAAAGTGTCGGCAATAGCTTTTTGCCTTATTGCCGCCTCCTCTCTTACTTCGGTTAATGCGGCAAATTGAACAGCAACCCCGGCGTGTGCCGCCGCGAGTTCCGTATGCACGGGAGCAAGTTTGGTATGTGCTGCCGCAGTAATATCAACCATAGCATCTTCAATCAGCCGATTGACTGTATCCGAGTCAATTTCGGAGGCGGACTTAAGTTTTTGCGCAAGAGTTTCTTCGTTTTCTTCCTGCGCCTCTATAATAGCCTGTGCTGCTTTTTCAAGAGCTGCTTCAAGCTTCGCTTGTGCTTCCGCTACCTTCGCCTGCGCCGCTTCAAGGGCGGTAAATGCCGCCTCTACTTCGGTTATTTGCTGCGTACGGTCTTCTGCTAAATCTTCTCTGGCTTTTTCAATCGCATTGTTCAAGGTGTTCATAGCAGCCGGGGTTACCCACTGACGGTCCGCGGGTACATCATTGGCGGCAGAAGCAACAACCACACCGCGTACCGCATCATTTGCGGTACTGACAACTTCCCTTGCGGTATTATCAATCGTGATTGCCGTATTTTCACCGATACCGCCTCCGGCGCCGGCCGGAGAAGCAATCGCCGCTTCGACTGTATCTATTAATTCATTAAGATGCGCGATGGCCGCCAAAAGATTTTGATATAACCCCTGAAGAATTTCGTCGTTCATTTCGAAAAAAGAGAAAGCGCGGATTTGCCACTGAATGCCCATTGCCGCAAGTGCAAGTTCAAATTCCTGTAAGGCTGCTTCGAACGCTGCGAGGGCAGTATTCAGCTCGTTGTGCAAATCCTGGGTTATCCATGGTTCCCCGAAAGGTATATCCATGCCATTTACGCTAATATTAAGCATATCAATAAAATCGCCCGCACCATAAAGTACCGCATGGATATTATCAACGTCAGGCTTTGCACCATGATTCCGGGCGGCAATAAAAGCAGTACGCAGTGCATCAAGGGCGGCAGCGGCGGCGGATATCTGGTTTACTGTCATTTTTGTCCCTAAAAGGGCTTCGGCAGCATCTATTGCATCATCGAAATCATCCATCACCGCTCTGGTCACCCAATGGCTGCCAATGCTCACATTAAAAGCCGAGGTATCAACAAATACGCCTAATTTCGCATTGCGTGCGTTGTTTAAAGCCGTATGCAGCGGGGCGTAATTGATTGAAACCGAATTACCGCCGTTTCCGCTGTCATTATGGCCGGAACCGGTTTCGAGCAAGCTAAAGAATCGGCGTACACCATCTATCGCAGGCGGGACAGGGCGGTTCCGCTCTTCTTCCTGTCTTTCGCTAAGCAGCGCAGCAAGCCCCGGGATATCGCCTTGAGTTATAACTCCGTTGCCAATAAAACGGTCGGTATCAGCAAGAATGGCCCCCAATACAAATACGCTTGAATTTGAAAATTCAAGCGGGGTAAGCTCGCGGTCACGCCGGGCCAAGGTACCGGTTCTGCCGGATGAAGCGGTTTCATGTACATTCATAATATGCCGTTGAGACAGCCTGACACCGTCTACATCACCCGAACCCTCAAACATCGTATATATAGCGGAGCCGTCCGGATGGTTCTCAGCGGCGAAAAAGGTACCGCGAATGGACAATACGGAACTGCCAACACGTATATCAACCGTATTTGTATCCTGCTGCGGGGCAGCATCCACCAGAAGCCCCCCGTTCAAAACGGTAACGGATAGCTTGTTGCGGGAAGCCGTACTGATTTGGATCGTGCTTTTCTCGTCCATCTTAAGAAGCGACCCATCATCTAACCTTAGAGTACAGAATGAACCCGCACCGGTATTGACAGTGTAACCGTTATGGAGCCGGGTGCCCGTTCTTGCGGCAAACTCCCTTGCCGTCCCGCGTGTCGTCCTGACATTATCCCCTTCTATTTCAAATATCGTAACTGTTTGTGAAGATGCAACCACTTCCGATGCAAAAGCATCAAGGTGTATCACCGGTACGATAAGGCATATTGCCAGCAAGGCAGAAATCATTCTTTTCAGCATAGCTATTCTCCTTAGTTAATCGTCACACTTTTGATTTGATTATTATTCGTATCAGCTATATAAAGTATCTTATTCAATATGCTTACCCCGCTTGGGGCATTTAAAAGCCCCGGTTCACCATCACCGGCTATCGTAACTACATTACCCGCAGTTGTGATGGCACGGATCATATGGTTTGCGCTGTCAGCTATGTACAACACTCCGTCTGCCAAGGCAAGCCCGCGCGGAAGGTTAAAAAGCGCGGATAGTGCCGGACCATTATCAAAACCGCCCAGCGGGGCTTCGGTGGTTGCCGCACTTAGGTTTCCCGCTATCGTAGTCACCCTGCCGTTTTCGATTTTGCGGATGAGATGGTTGCCGGTATCTGCAACGTAAATCACATTTCCGTCGGCACTGACCGCAATCCCGGCCGGGTCGCGGAAGTAGGCTTGATTGGCGGCGCCATCCAATGCCCCGGCCGTTCCGGGTACGCCCGCAATCGTTGTGACATTTCCTTGCGGGTCAATTCTGCGGATGCAGTTATTAAGGGTATCAGCAACGTAAAGATTGTCATTTCTGTCTATTGCTATCGCCATCGGGGTATTGAACCGGGCCGTGCTGTGGTTTCCGTCGGCATAACCACCTGAAGAACCGCTGAATGTATACATCGAACCATCCCGGATAACCCGGATAACATGGTTTTGGCTGTCGGCGATAAAGAGATTGTTTTGTGAATCGATAACCCCGTCCGCCGGGCGATTCAACAAAGCTTTATCCAGAGCTGCATCCAAATAGTATCCCTTGGGGAAGCCATATTCATCATAGTATTCCACGCTGCCCGCGAGTGTTTGCGTGCCGCCTGAAGTAATCGTACGAATCGCATTGTTATAAGTATCGAATACCATCACTGTACCGTTAGGATTAACGAGCAGGCTATTAGGCAAGGTAAAACGCGCATCCTGAAAGCTGCCGTTAGCAAATCCGCGCCCGCCTGTCCCGGCGGTGACGGTGATTCCCGATGACGGCTGGTTTACCACCGGTACGGAAAGGGTATTCAAATCTTCAACGGCTATATCAGGGGTGGGGGGCGGCAAATCTGTCTGCGGCCCCGTATTGCTTTCATGCGGTTGTGCCGTAGGAGCGGCCGGCGCCCGTTCAACCTGCACCGATTGCCCGGAATGACTTACTGCCCCTGCCGGCTCATCGAACGGTTCTGCCTGCTTTGCTGAGCAGCCCGCAGGAAAAAAAACCGTAATAACAATTATTAATAAAACGATCTTCTTTGCATACATATTTTCACTCCGTTTATTTTTCTATAAGTATTATTTTCAAGTCGGTAAAATCTTCCTCAAAATCTTCATATAATTCCCGCAACAGGCTATCACCGGATTCAACATGCCAATTCACTTGCGCTTGTTTACCGTTTTTTGAAAATTCATTCATTTGCTCAAGCATGTCGAATAATATCTTTGAAGCAGAGCTGTTGAAGTAATTTAATTCGAAATCAAATGTAAGCTTATCATAATTGCCGGATTCAAGATATTCGCACAACCATTTGTTTATATCCCAGAAAAATTCCAGCGTATCATCGGGGAAACAATCTCCCTCAAGCTTCATATATTGTTTCGCCTCATCAATCAGTACATAAGGTGTTGATTTTGTTTTCACTTTTTCCATAAAATAAGCCATTCAGACCGCCCCCCTTTCTATATTGTCATTATTGATTGTCACTTTTGCGGTAAAGAATGTCAAATGCTCATCATATGGGATAAAATCATATTCAACCGGCTCGCTTGCCCGCTTTGCAATTTCAATCAGCCCTATCCCGGCACCTCTGCTTCGCGGGTTGGGATTATTTTTCTTTATCCGCTCCATATAATAATTGCGCAATGACTGTTTATCCATGGAGTTAAGATGGTTAATCCGCTTTTTGAGTTCTTCGATATTTTGGGTTTCCATAAGATTTCCGCTCTGTACGTGATAAATTTTGTCTTGAGATGTTACGATTATACACCCCTTAGGCACAGCCGAATGCATCTTTACGTTTTCCATCAATTCAACGAATATCGAAAAGACCGCTCTAAACGTATCTTGCGAGAGCTTGTCGAAAGCCATCTGACTACGCAAAGCGACACTTAACTCTTCAATATTGTCGATTCTGACAATACCTTTGTAAGCTATATACACATCCAATTTTTTTGTTTTATCGAATAATTCGAGAGTATTTAGAAGCATCTGATTCCCTTCTTTAGTAAATCTATACCAATATTATACTATAGTACCATCTTATTTTGATGGAAGTATTTACGCATATGCTGCCGTATTTTTCACAAAACAAAAAACTGACACCCTACGGCATCAGTTTTAAGAGAATTTTCAAAACTCAGCTAAGCTAAGTTCGCAATTCTCCAAATTAGTTTATACATAGTAATTCATTCTACCCTTGGACAATTAAATAACGACCGTCCCCAACGGCAAATACTTCTTCCGCTTCGAGTAATTCGTCTTTGGTGAGGCCGTTAAGGTCAAGCCCTTCTTCATCGAAATATTCCCATACTTCATCGGCAGATTTAACAACGATAGCCATGCACTCTTCCAAAAAAGCTTCCGCTTCGTCGAAACTCTCGCATACCGGTTCCGGAAATAATTGTTCTTGTTTTGCCAAAAAGCAACCTAGTACTGCATCATCAAATTCGTTCATAGTGTAACCCTCATATTCTGTATTTCGCTAATGTATTTTATTATAAGTGTGTCTTTTTTATACCTGAATATGTCAGATAAAGTATATCTCTTCGTCTCTACGGCCTAATTGAAGTAAAATACAAATTTACTCCCGGAAAGAAGGCGGCCTAAGGTGACTGCGAGATATCTTTATCTTCCTTACTCAACAACTCAATCCCCGGCCTAAGGCAACTACGAGATGTTTTTACCTTACTTACTCAACAACTCAATCCCTGTCCTAATCCGTCGTAATGATTCGTCTTTTCCTAATATTTCCATGATTTCGGTTGCGCCGGCCGGGGTCATTTGTTTACCGGAAACAGCGGTCCGAAGCGGCCACATTACATAGCCGTTTTTGTATTCTTTATGCGCGACAAAATCTACTACCGCTTCATACAAAGTTTTATTACTGTAATCTTCTACTACTTCAAGTATCGGCAAAATTTCCTGTAATATTAATAGCGCGCTTTCACTATCGGTTTTCATTTTTTTGTGCGTATACATCGCAGTATCATATTCCGGTAATTCTTCAAAAAAATCTATCAAAGCCGGGATATCTGACCATAGTTCTATTCTAGTCTTTACCATTTCGGCGATTTTCATTAAATTCAGCGGTTTATTTATCACTTGCCGGATATATGGAAGGGCCATTTGATAAAATTTCTCAAATTCCATCATCTTGATATATTCACCATTCATCCACCGCAATTTGCCGATATCAAAGACTGACGGTGCTTTAGAAATCCGTTTGTAATCGAATTGATTGACCAGTTCAGTCAATGTAAATATTTCTTGATTACTTTCCGGGCTCCAGCCTAATAAAGCAATAAAATTCACTATTGCCTCGGGGATAAAACCTTGGTTTAATAAGTCCTCAAACGATGAATGCCCGCTCCGTTTGCTAAGTTTTTTGTGGTCGGAATCAGTAATTAACGGTAAATGCACATAAACCGGTACCGGCCAGCCGAAAGCTTCATATAGGCGGTTGTATTTCGGTGATGATGAAAGGTATTCGTTACCTCGTACGACATGGGTAATTTCCATCAGGTGGTCGTCAACAACATTGGCAAAATTGTAAGTCGGGAAACCATCTGATTTCAGCAAAATCATATCATCAAGCTCGGTATTTTCAACCGTGATATCACCATAAAGTTCATCATGAAAGGTTGTTGTCCCGGTTTGCGGATTATTTTGGCGGATGACATAGGGTTGTCCGCCGGCAACTTTGTTCTTTGCTTCTTCCGGGGAAAAGTTCAGACAGTTTTTGTCATAAGCACTGACTTCCATTCCGGCAACAACTTCGGTTTTCAAAGAAGCAAGGCGCTCTTTATCACAGAAGCAGTAGTAAGCTTCGCCCTTTTCAACTAACTGTTCAGCGTATTGATGATAAATTCCTAAAACTTTGCGTTCACTTTGTACGTAGGGGCCGAAACCGCCGTCGCGTTCCGGGCCTTCATCATATTTAAGGCCGGCTTTTTCGAGGGTTGCATAAATAATTTCGGTCGCCCCTTCAACAAAGCGTTCCTGGTCGGTATCTTCAATGCGGATAATAAAATCGCCGCCGGCGTGTTTGGCAATCAGGTACTCATAAAGTGCCGAGCGTAAGTTGCCAACATGCATTTTACCCGTCGGGCTTGGGGCGAATCTGGTTCTAAGTTTCATGGTTTGTTGAGCCTTTCTGTATTTATATTTATGTAATAATAATCTCGTAAGTCAGATAAAGTATCTCTTCGTCACTATGGCCTAATTGGCT
The DNA here is from genome assembly GCA_009780115.1 of Lachnospiraceae bacterium. Classification (GTDB taxonomy): domain Bacteria; phylum Bacillota; class Clostridia; order Lachnospirales; family Lachnospiraceae; genus UBA935. The sequence goes on along the minus strand of WRAQ01000016.1, from coordinate 14,372 downwards.
TGCCCGCTCAGTTTTATCCCGGGAAGAAGGCGGCCTAAGGTTCCTGCGAGATATTTTATCTGCCTTACTTAAGTATCTATCCTTTCAAAATCCGTTCGGCAGCTTCGTCAAGCTCTTTTACCACTTTATCGCACCAGGCATCAAACTCAGGGTCAAGGATTTGTAAATCGGGATGCGAAAGAATGTAAAATAAGGTCTCTCTGATGCCTTGGTCAAAGCGCTTCTTCGCGACAAATTCCGGGACAAGGCGTTTTAATTTTGTATTGTCAAAGACAACTGAATTTGCTTTATCCCCAAGCAAACTGCCGCGGAAATCATAAGTTGAACATTTAGCAAGGAAATCCGAGGAAACATAATAAGGTTTAAGCGGGACTCCCAGCGCATCAGCAATCGTCTGGTAAATTTGATTCCAGGTCAGGTTTTCATCGGAAGTAATTTGCACCGCTTCGCCAATTGCATGGATATTTCCAAGTAAACCGATAAAGGCATCGGCAAAATCACTGCTGTGGGTCATCGTCCAGAGCGAGGTGCCGTCACCATGGATAATGACCGGTTTGCCTTCCATAATCCGCTTAACTACCTGAAAGCTGCCAAGCGCCCCATGTACACCAAGGGGGACCGAATTTTTGAAATACGTATGGCTCGGGCGGACAATTGTCACCGGAAAACCTTCATCACGGTAAAGTTTCATCAAATATTCTTCCCCGGCAATTTTGTTGCGGGAGTATGCCCAGAAAGGGTTTGCTAAAGGGGTACCCTCGCTGATATGGTAATCCGCCGGTGGCTTTTGGTAAGCAGAAGCTGAACTAATGTAAATAAATTGCTTGGTTTTCCCGGCAAAAAGACGGACATCACGCTCAAGATGCGCCGGGACAAAAGCGATAAAATCAACCACTGAATCAAATTTTAAATCTTTGATTAATTCCGCGACAGTTTCCTCATCATTGATATCGGCGGTTAATTCAATCAAATTTTTGTTACCCATAAAACGATGATTCTGCGAACCACGGTTCAAAAGATATAAAGTATGCCCCTGTGCTAATAATTTGCGGGAAATCTCCATACTGATTGTACCGGTTCCCCCGATTAGTAAGATGTTCATAAATTGCCCTCCTTTTGTGGGATAAAGACCCGACTGTTTTTCCTTTCGGGTGACACTTTTTTATTAGTAAACGTTGCCGCATTACGTCCAAATTCTAATTGGGAGTTAAGAATCTTTTTTCCCCGTTTATCAACTTTTTCATAAGTACCTTTTCCGGTCAGGATATGCGCTTTAACCGTATCTGCAAGCAAAGCGGCGAAGATAAATTCCAGCCTTTCAATCAAATCCGGCTGTTCAACCGGGAATAATATCTCAACCCGCCGTTCCAGATTCCGGGGCATCAAATCCGCTGAACCGGCATAATATTCGGGGTTCCCGTCATTTTCAAAATAGAAAATCCGGCTGTGTTCAAGGAAATTGCCGATAATTGAGCGGACGGTAATACGGTTATTAAGCTCTTTTATCCCGGTTATAAGGCAGCAGGCCCCCCGCACGATTAAGTCAATTTTCGCCCCGGCAAAAGCCGCCCGGTATAGGGCTTCAATAATATCCTTATCGCACAAAGAGTTAACCTTGGCGATAATATAAGCCGGCCGCCCGGCAGCGGCATTTCTCCGCTCACGGTCGATTAAATATAAAAACCGGTCTTTTAACCATAATGGCGCAAGTGACAGCTTATTCCAATTCAGTGGTTCCGAATAACCGGAAAGCATATTAAAAACAGCAGTCGCATCCTCCCCCATTGCCGCCTGACAAGTCAAGAGCCCCAAATCAGTATAAAATTTGGCCGTTGCATCATTATAATTTCCCGTACCAAGGTGGACATAGCGCCGGATACTGTCTTCTTCCCGTCGGACCACCAATGTAATTTTACTATGGGTTTTCAACCCGACCAACCCGTAGATAACATGGCAGCCGGCTTGCTCCAGTTTTTTCGCCCAAACGATATTGTTTTCTTCATCAAAACGAGCCTTTAATTCAACTAAGACGGTAACTTGTTTACCATTCTCTGCCGCTTCCGCCAGCGAGGCGATAATCGGCGAGTTTCCGCTGACCCGGTAAAGGGTCTGTTTGATAGCAAGGACAGAGGGGCAGGAAGCCGCTTGCCTGACAAATTCAACCACCGGGGAAAAATCCTGATAAGGGTGATGCAGCAAGATATCACCGGCGCGGATTTTCGCGAATATATCTGTCCCGGTTGAAAAGCCGGGGACAGGTACCGGTTTCCGGTAAGCCGTTTCTTTCAAAGCATCGAAGCCGGGTAAATTGTACATTTTCATTAAGAAAGTCAAATCAAGGGGCCCGTCAACAAAAAAGATATCTTCTTTGTCCAGATTTAATTCATCGGTAATAATTTTGAGCAGACGTTCATCAATTCCCGCTTCGACTTCTAAGCGGATTGCCTCGCCCCATTGCCGCATTTTGAGCTGCTTTTCGATTTCTTCAAGCAAATCTTCGGTTTCATCTTCTTCAATATTCAGATCGGCATTACGCATAATCCGGAAATGTTGGGCACAAATTATATCATAGTTTAAAAATAATTTATCAATATTTCTTTCAATGATTTCTTCCAATAAAATAACAGTTGTTATTTCTGTTGCCGGCAAGGTGACAATCCGTGATAAGAGACTAGGGACTTGAACGGTGGCAAACTCAGGTTCTTCACTTCTTGCCTTTGCCTTAATCAAAGCCCCGATATTGCATGACCGGTTACGGACAAGAGGGAATGGGCGCGAAGAATCAACTGCCATCGGGGTCAAAACCGGATAAACACTTTCCATAAAATAACGGTCAACATAAGCGGCTTCTTTTGCAGTTAAATCCTCGTGCTTTTCGATAAAGCGCAAATTATTTTGTTTCAAGCCGGGCAAAAGTGAACGGTTATAAGTATTGTACTGTTGTTTTACCTGCTTGTGAACCGCAAGATTGATTTCTTTAAGCTGCTCATCAGGAGTTTTCCCCGAAATATCAGTGCGCTTCATCCCGGCGCCAACCATATCTTTTAAGGTTGCAACCCTGACCATAAAAAACTCATCAAGATTAGAAGCGGTAATTCCAAGAAACTTCAAGCGCTCAAATAGTGGATTCTTCCGGTCTTTGGCCTCGCCTAATACCCGCTGGTTAAATAATAACCAGCTTAGTTCGCGGTTGCTGTAATTGGAAGCATGGGAAAAATCCAAATATTTATCCTCTTTTTATAGTAACTTTTTACCAAACGAAGTTTTAATTTTTCTTAGTCGGCGTATTTATGCTGACTTAGAAAATCTCTTCGTTTTATAGTAGGCCGGATGCTAAAAACTTCTTCAAAAAAATTCGAACTATATTCAAATAACCCTTTTTCCAGGGCAATATCTTTGTCGGTATCAATCGTAAGAATCAACTCGTTTTCTTTAAGCGCCGCTTTGATATCATGGACTTTTTGCCTGTTGCTCCGGTCAAGGCCATTGGCGACACGCAGAATTGCCGTTAGTTTAGCCACAATTAAGTATGATGTCCGGTCAAGTTCATCCTGTTCGGCAAAGTGGTCAAAGTAATCAAAATCCTGATGGTTATATTTAACGATATTGGCGATAATAATCTGTTCCGCTTCGGAAATACCGATTATCTCGGTTGCCATCACAATACCATAAGAGCATTCCGGCAAATTAACGATACTAATATATTTCCCGCAGTCATGAAGCAGGGCCGAAAGCCGTAATAAAAGACGCTCGCGTTTGCCCATTCCATGAATCTTTTTAAGGCTGTCAAAAATAGTCAGTGAGATCATTTCCATTGTATCGCCGCGGCGCTTGGAACCGCGGTACCGCTTGCTGATATTGCGGGTGCAAGTGATAATATCTTGTTCAAAATCGTGTGACGGTTTGATTATTTTTTGCTTCTCGGCGTAATCATAAGCAACACCATCGCACAAAGTCGTACCCGGGGCCCAAATAAATTCCGCCCCCACCATTTCCATAATCCGCAAAAGCAGGGTCCCGGATATTTGTAAAAGAATGATATTTTCTTCCGGTACATCAAGTATACGGGCCAGCTCGGAAATAGGGGTAGTATTACAGGCATGTAAAAGCTCTTCAAGCATTAGCTTATTGGATTTACCTTTTGCCGCTTTTTTCTGTCTCTTGATGATAATTGCGGAAATATAGTCATCAACAATAATCACATTTTTGTAGGTTTCATTAAGATAAAGCTTTTTGTAAACCCTTAATTGTGAATCGATGATTTCGTTTAACAACGCTTCATATTGGCTGGGGACGACATCAAGATGAGTAAGGTGTTCCCGCAGCCTTAGGACACCAAGGCGCAGGTTTTGGGTTGAAACAAGGGTATCATCTTCAAATAATGAAATCTGAATGCTTCCGCTGCCGATATCAATAATCGCCGCCCCGGATTTAATCGTGCCGGTAAAGATTTCTTCTTTAAATGCAACTGCTTTGTAATGAAAGAAACGTTGTTCGGAATTGCTAAGGATAACAATTCTGATTCCGGTGCGGGTATTGATTTGGTCAAGCAAAATTACGGCATTTTCGGCTTCGCGGAAAGCACTTGTCCCATAAGCCTGATAACCGACCACCTTGTAACCATCCATAAAAGTGCGGAACTCTTTTAAAATACGGCATAACTCATCAACCCGTTCATAGCTCAATTTTCCGGTGGTATAAGTATCGGTCCCCATATCAATACTACGGCGCAGATGGTCGATTTCCCGCATTCCGTGCTTGGGAGAAATTTCATATATTTTCATGGAAATTTCATATGAGCCGACATCGATTGCGGCGAAGGTTTTCACTGCCATATTAGTTTCTCTTCATAATAAAATTTATTAATAATTCCCCAATATCCTAAGATTCACTGCTTCAACCGCGAGGCCATGCAGGGCATTCCTAACCGAACTATCGGTGAGATTGCCCGCAAAATCAACGAAAAAACGATATTCCCAATCGCGTTCAGGAATCGGCCGGCTTTCAATCCGGCTCAAATTTAAGCCATTAAAGATAAAATGTGATAACATCTGATAAAGTGAACCGCTTTGGTGCGGCACTTCGAAGCAGATAGTAATTTTATCAGCATTACGACGGTAAATCCGCTCATTCGATACAATAATAAATCTGGTTGTATTCGTCGCTGAATGGTTTATCCCGGTTTCTAAAATCTCCAAACCATATACTTCAGCCGCTTTCTTCCCGGCTATTGCTACGATGTTTTCTTTGCTATCAGCAACAATCCGGGCGGCAAAGGCATTGTTTTCACAGGCAACTTTCCGCCACTTGGGAAATTTGTCCAAATATTCTGCCGACTGAAGAAGTGACATCGGGTGCGAATAAACGGCTGTGATATCGGAAATCCGGCTCCCTTTATGCCCCAACAGGCAATGTTCAATTAATAACTCTTGTTCAGCAACGATATAATTATCGAACCGGGTCAATAAATCATAAACTTCTGCAACATAACCGGCTGTCGAGTTTTCAAGGGGCAAAACCGCAAAATCAGCTTTTCCCCCGGCAAGCGCCGCCATCGCATCTTTGAAAGTTTCAACATGAAAATTATCAACCTCCGGCCCGAAATAAGCTTCCATTGCTGTTTGTGAAAATGAGCCTTCGGCCCCCTGAAAAACAACACGGGCATTTTTGGAATCAAGACTTTCGACTGCCGTAAGGGAAACATACTCCGCTTGTCCTTTTTCCGCTATAAGGCGATATTGTAATTTTCGGCTGACTGCCATTATCTGGGAAAATAACCCGGCTATTGCCTTTCGTTCGAAGTCCGTTTCAATTTTTTCAGTAAGGCAAGCTATTTTTTCTTTTTCCCGCCGGGGGTCAAAAACCGGAAGCCCGGTCCGGATTTTGTCCTCTGCCACCTGCCCGGATACCGCCATCCGTTGCTTATATAATGATACTATCTTGTCATCAATTTCATCGATTTGCTTTCGTAATTCACCTAGTTCCATATTAACTCCAATTACCATGAAGTTTTAGATTTCCTTTGTTTGCATTCCACCGGATGCAAACTTAGAAAATCTCTTCATACTTTCATAATACAATTTTAAACCATAAAACTCACGCTTGCAAGTGGATAAAGATTTCATATATAATGGTATCATGAAGAAAAAAATAATTTATTCCTCAATCGCAATTATCATAACCGCCGCGCTGATTGGCGGGCTTATATACAGCCTTCTTCCGGAAACGATGGTGCCAAACCCGGCTTATCTTGCCGGAAATACAGCCGGCAATTTGCACAATGGCGGACTTTTTTGTGAAGCGGGTGGTAAGGTTTATTTTTCTAATAGTTATGATAATGGAAATCTCTATGTTATGAACGTTGATGAAACGGAAGTAAAACGATTAAACGAATTAAATGTCTCTTCGATTAATGTCGGCGGTGATTATATCTATTTTTGCCAGGGTACGAGCCGCTTTACCGGTGAAGGTTTTGGCCTTTTCCGGGCCCAGCCCGGCTTATACCGCAGCCGGATAAACGGGCGGGATATCAAAACTTTAAAAGCTAATTCAGTTGTGACTGCAACTCTTTGCGGCAATGAAATTTTTTATCAGAATTTTGACCCAAGAGATAACCGCCGCCAGAATCAGCTTTTTCGGATTGGCACAGACGGGGAAGGCGACCGGCAGGTAAGCGGCGAAATCATCAACCCTTCATCATTCGTGAACGGCCTTATTTATTATTCCCGTACTGAAACTGACCATTTCGTCTACGCCCTTGATGTCCAGTCCGGATTTTCCCAGGTTATATTTGAAGCTAATACTTATAAAGCAATATATGAGGGTGGTTATATTTATTTCATGGATCTTGATAATAATTACCGGTTGTGCCGTTATTCGGTTTTTGATAATACTATCGAAATCCTTACTAACGACCGGGTTGACCTTTACAACATCGGGAACGGGGTTATCTTTTATCAGAAAAATTCCCGCAGCGAACCGGCTTTGATTAGAATGGATCTTGACGGGCGCAATCAGGAAATAATCCGCGAAGGCAACCATAATAATATCAACATGACTTCACGATATGTATATTTCCAAGAGTTCGGTGATGAAGTGACAACTTACCGGACCTCGTTGTATGGGGCACCGAATGTGGGGATATTCCGTCCTTAATATGTCACTTTTTCAAATAAGACCTAAGTACTTCCATCACCCGCCCGATATCCAGCGGTTTTCCAAGGTGGTCATCCATTCCGGCGCTTATACATTCGTCTATATCGCTCTTAAAAACGTTTGCCGTCATTGCAATCACCGGCAATTTCGTGATATGCGGGTCAGGCAGGGCGCGAATATTGCGTGTTGCTTCATACCCGTCCATTTTCGGCATTTGCACATCCATAAATATGATATCATACTTGTCAGGGGCCGCTTTGATTTTATTCAGGGCTTCTTCGCCATTTTCGGCACAGTCAATGTCAAGTCCGGTATCTTTCAACAAGGCAATCAGTATTTCACGATTAATTTCTACGTCCTCGGCAAGAAGCATTTTTTTTCCTTCAAATAAATCGCTTACATTTTCAATATCAGTATTCCGGCCGGGTACCGCACCAAGATACTCATTCAAGTAATCAATAATTGATGAAGAAAATAACGGTTTAAGCAAATGTTTATCAATACCGGCCTTTATCGCATCACCTTTAATCTGTTCCCAGTCCATTGACGTAATCATTACCACTACCGAAGGCCGGCCTTTAAGACTTTTAATATGTTTTGTCAGCTCAATTCCATTCATTCCGGGCATCTGCCAATCGACAAAATATATATCATATTCGCCGCGTTCTTCAATTAAGCGGCAAGCTTCAAGCCCGTCTTTTGCTAAATCACAGCTAATATTCAACTGGCCGAACATTTCACTGAATTGAGTACGGGTTTCAGACAAATCATCAACAACAAGAATGCGGACCGATTCCCAATTGACACCTGGTGCAAGTAATGAGCGGGGATTTGTATCACCGCGTTTTGCCTTTATCCTAAAAATAAACCGTGACCCTTTATCCGGTTCAGATTCAACCCAAATCCGGCCGCCCATCAGTTCAACAATCCGTTTGGAAATAGCAAGCCCAAGCCCTGTCCCGCCATACTCACGGCTGGTCCCGCTTTCTGCCTGTTCAAACATATTGAACAACTTTTCTTGTTTTTTCGGCGGGATACCAATACCATTGTCGGAAACTTCTATTTCTAATTCACAGCCATTATCGTCTTCCTTAATTAATGAAGCTGAAAATAAAATCTTCCCGCCCACAGGTGTGAATTTCACCGCGTTACCCATCAGATTCATAATTACCTGGGCAAGGCGCTGATCGTCGCCGATTAGAAAACGCGGTATATTTTGATCAATATTGACCGCTAATATTTGCTGTTTTTCATCAATCCGGAAATTAACAAGGGGCGTTACTTTTTGAATCAAACGGTCAAAAATAAACTCAACCGGAGAAAGCTCAAGCTTGTCGGCTTCAATTTTTGCCATATCAAGAATATCATTAATAATTCCCAGCAAGTGGGATGAAGCATCATCAATCTTATTTAAGGAATAATGAATTTCATCAATATCCCGTGTTTTTTTCCCGATGGCCGTAAGCCCGATAATCGCATTCATCGGGGTTCTGATTTCATGAGACATCGTAGAAAGAAAATCACTCTTTGCTTTGCTCGCCAGCTTCGCCTGCTCCATCGCCCGCGATTTTTCGGCAACGGTTTTTTCCAAAGCATTGCTATAGAGCTTCAATGATAGTTTCTGCGCTTCCAATAAGAGATGAATTTCGATTCGTTTCAAAAGCAGGTCGCGGGAAAAAGGTTTGAATATGTAATCAACCGCACCATAGTTCAACCCTTTTATTTCATCTTCGGGAGTTGTCATTCCGGTTAAGAATATCACGGGAATATTTTTCGTCCCTTCGATGATTTTAAGCTTGGAGATCACATCATATCCGTCCAAACCAGGCATAACAATATCAAGCAAAATAATATCAGGAAGTAATTCGGCCGCCGCCTCAATTGCATCTTCTCCGTTTGTTGATGCATAAACATGATATTCAGGACTCAAAATATGCTTCAACATCACAAGATTCGTATTTTCGTCATCAACAACGAGAATCCGGCTTTTTTTTGCTTTTTTCATGATTTTCCAACCTCATTTCCCTTTTTTGCCAGGAAATACGCAATTATGTAAATCCTCTCAACAAAAAAACTAAGTATCCTTGCCAAGCACCACTGCAGGCCGACACATTGACACGATTACTACATATAAATATAATGACATAATTTTAATTATTTGTCCATCCTCTTATCTTTGTTAAACAATTTTAAATAATCTGTTAAATAATGCCTGAAAATATTAACTTGACTATTAATCTTAGCTGGGCTATAATAATTTTAAGTTTTGGAAATATATTACCTTAATATTTGTGTATTAATGGAGGAATTTATTATGAAATTTATCAGAAACCTTAAGATGTCAGTTAAGTTATTAGGCTCTTTCTTTATTATGATTATTGCAATGGTTGCAATTGGTCTCATCAGTATCCAAAGTATGGGTGAACTTAACAGTTACAGCCAGGAAATTTTCAATATTAATATGCAAGGGACTATTGCATTGGAAGAAGTCAAATCCAATCTTAACCAAGTTGCCTCTAATACTAACCGGGCCTTAAACCCAACGTATGCACATCTTGTTCAAGACAGCATTAACAATATCAACAATCTTTCTAACATCAACAATGAAAATCTTTCTTTTTATGAAAGTATCCTTAATAATGACCCGGTCCTCACCGCCGATTTTGCAGTATTGCAAGATATTCTCGGCAAATTCCGGACCTCGCGCACTAATGTCCTTAATTTAGTTACCGCCGGGGATTATGCTGCTGCTTCTGAATTAAATGACGGAGAATACGTCGGCATTCTTGCTGACTTACGCGTACAGCTTGATAAGATGCTTGCCTATGAAAAATATCTTGCCGAAGAAAAACTTATTGAAGCCGAAGATGCATTTGACAGCGCAACTACTTCCACCATCATCATTATCATTGCAATGGTAATCGTTGCAATTGGTTTAGGCATCCTGATTTCAACTATCATTTCCAGTTCACTGAAAAAAGTCAGCCATGTCACCGATAGAATTGCCAAAGGCGACTTAACAGTCGAGGTAGAAGAAAACTTTAGAAAGCAAAAGGAAGAATTTGGTGCCCTTGCCCGCAATGTCCATAAAATGCGTGAAGAACTCGTGGAAACTGTCGGTGAAATTAAACATGCGGCTAATGTTTTAGATAATTCAGTTAACAGCACTAATAACACCTTAAATGAACTTAATGACCGGATTACCGATACCTCCGCCGCCACCGAAGAACTTAGTGCCGGAATGGAAGAAACCGGTGCCAGCGCTGAAGAAATGAATGCTACCGCTGCTGAAATTGAACGTGCCGTTGAAACCGTTGCTGAAAAAGCTGAAGACGGGGCGACCAAATCCGGCGATATTCATACCCGCGCTGCTGAACTTGGCCGGAATGTCAATTCCTCAATTGACAAATCAAACCAAATTTTTAGCGACATTAAGAAATCACTTGAGCAGGCTCTTGAAGATTCTAAAGCCGTTGACGAAATTAATGCTTTGGCTGATGCTATTCTTGGTATTACCAGCCAAACAACATTGCTTGCCCTTAATGCTTCAATAGAAGCAGCAAGAGCCGGTGAAGCAGGCCGTGGTTTCGCGGTTGTTGCTAATGAAATCAGCGCCCTTGCCGACAACTCAAAGAATACTGTTACCCAAATTCAGGCAATCACCAAAGTTGTTATGTCAGCAGTTAATGCGCTTGCAACAAGTTCTTCTAATCTCCTTAACTTTGTTTCTCAAGATGTTATGAAAGATTATAACGACATGTTAACAGCCGCTGATTCTTATACCAATGATGCTATTTATATTAGTGATATGACCAGTGACTTAAGTGCTACTTCCGAAGAGTTACTTGCCTCTGTCCAAGTATTAATGCGGGCAATTAATGAAGTATCCTCCGCCGCACAGGAAGGCGCGCGGACGACCAGTGTTGTTGCCGAACAAACAACCGATATTTCTATGAATGCCCAGACAATCGTTGGCAATATGAAAGAAACATCAAATATAGCTCACGAATTATCAGAATCGGTTGGCAAATTTCAGTTATAAATAAAATAGGAAACCCTTTCACTACTATATAAAACAAGCAGGCTTAATGCCTGCTTGTTTTATATAAATCCTGAAAAAAACGCAGCTCGTACAGCGGATGAGACTACTCATACCCGATTTGATTCGACCATTGTCATTCGCTTTAGGTCGGCATATGCCTGCTGATAAGATTCAAAAACGATACCGGGAATGCCGATATTACGGGCGGCATTGATATTTCTTTCCAAATCATCAATAAAGATGCACTCATTTGCATTAAGGTCATAACGTTCAAGAAACAGGCGGTATATCTTTGAATCCGGTTTAATAACTTTTTCCTGATATGACAGGACCGCCCCGTCAACTAAAGAAATGAAGTTTAACTCTTCTGCACAATCATGAATCATCTTGGCGAATATATTTGAAATGATATAGACTTTGTAGCCTTGTTCTTTTAATTCATTAATCCAGGGAATAGTATAATCATAACGCTTAATCATTCCCTTTAAATCTTGAAAGACAATATCAATCTCTTTGATAAGGCTAGGGTCATACTGCTTAAAAGCCGCAAGAATCTCCTGGTGCCCCATTACGCCATGATCCATCTCCGCCCATAGCGGGCCGCGAACTGTACAATCAGCCAACCGCTCCTGGATTTCATCAGAAAAGCCAAAACGGGAATAAAATTCCTGCCAGTTAAATCCGGCTAATACATTACCAATATCAAAAACAATATTTTTTATCATGCAATCAGTACCTTTTCTCCTTTTTCCGCAAGAAACGAATCAATCTGCCCCGGTAAGACCGGCTTTGAAAAATAAAAACCTTGCAGCAAATCACAGCCATATTCTTCCAGCAATGATAATTGCTCAATGGTTTCAACACCTTCAGCAGTTATCGAAAGGTTCAAATCGCGGGCTAAAGATATAATAGTCCGAAGAATCGCCGCTGAAGAAGCATTCTCGGCTACATCCAGCAAAAATTCACGGTCAATTTTTAGATTATCAAGCGGAATCCTTTTTAAATAACTAAGTGATGAATATCCGGTCCCAAAATCGTCTAATGAAACCTTAATTCCCAAATCCCGCAATTCTTTCAAACACTTCGTCATATGTTCCATATCAGTTATAAAAATACTTTCGGTTAATTCAATATCAATTGCTGAATAGGGTACCTGATAAAAATTCACCAGTTCTTTTAACCGCTTGACAAAACCTTCAGAAATAAACTGAAGGTAAGAAACATTTATTGAAACATAAAAATCAGGGTCATATTTGAGCCACTTGCTTAACTCCCGCATTGACTCTTCCATTACAAATTCACCGATGTCGATTATTAACCCTAGCTCTTCGGCAACCGGAATAAAACGCAAGGGGCTGATAAGGCTTCCGTCCGGCTGTACCCATCTGACTAAGGCCTCGCAACCAATCAGCTTTTTCGTTTTGGTTGAAATAATGGGCTGAAAGTAAACGACAAAATCATTTCCTTCAACCGCTTTGCGAAGTTTGTAAGCCAAGCTATTCATTTCATCAAAGTTTTTCCGGATATCATTATTAATAATACAGATATCATTACGCTCGTCATCTTTCGCCCGCTGAAGGGCAATTTCCGCATCCTGTAAGTGAACACTAAACCGGGCATTATCAATTTCTTTTTCGCCGGGAACAGTGATTCCGATTTTGAAACTTAGATAAAAATCATGTTCACCTTCACTAACCGGCTTCTTGAAATCGAAAAGGATAGCCTTGGCAGCTTTCATAATTTGACTGTCTTTTCTGACCTGGTTAAAAATAATTAAAAACTCATCACCGCTAACGCGGACAATAATCTCATCTTTAAATAACTTAAGCAACCGCTTTGATACTTTGGCAAGTACCTGATTACCACGGTCATGGCCAAACGCTTCGTTCACGGCACTAAAGTCGCAAATATCAAGAGTCATAAAAGCCGGATAGATTAATTTAACACCATCTATCCGGCCGGCAATAAGATCTTTTATATAATTTAATTGATAAAGATTGGTCATTTCGTCACGATATGCCAATTCCCAAAGCCGCTTTTCTATCTTCTTCTGCTCGTTGATATTAATTAATACGCCGAATAAGATCGCCTTATCATCATCAAAAAACTTGCCCCGGATATTAAACCAATGCTCTTTTCCATCAGCACCTTGAATATTTACAATAAGCGAAAGTAAAATCCGGCTTCCATCAAGAATCTCAACTACCTGCTCTTTAATTTCATTAAGATAAGGATTGACAATTGAGCGCCATCTCTGCCCGTCCAAACCGGTCATTTGATAAAACTCATCGCTAAACCAAATGGTATTCGTTTTGCAACAGTATTCCCATCTGACTGCATTGGCACATTCAAGGGTAAAATTATGTAATAATACTTCGTGATTTTTTTCACAATCCATATTTTCATCCAAAAGAATTGTTATATCTTACCATGAAGATTATAACATCTTTTTTGCATAATGTAAAGTAATTGCAGGCAAATTAAGGATATTCAGTTATCCGATATTGCTTAGTTTTAGCACTATCTTGCTCTATAAGCTATCACCAAAATCAGCCCGGAATTTTTCCATTAGTTTGACCGGCCAATCCCCTATTGCATCAAGGCGCCCAAGGAAAAAGCGGAGCACTTTTGGTTCTTCAACAAATTTAAGGCCGCCAATCAAGTGCCGGTTGTCATAAAGCCAGGCGATCCGGTCCACTGTATATTTAACCTGTGACATAGTGAAAACCCGGCGCGGCAAAGCAAGCCGCAGAAGCTCCATATTGGCAAGGTGGTCTGTCCCGTCAGGGTTACGGTCTTCAGAAACGGTACCGCGTTCCATACCACGGACACCACTGGCTAGATAAAGTGAAGCGGCCAAGGCACCGGCCCGGTATTCTTCGCGCGGGATATGGTCAAGGAATTTCATCGCATTTAAGTGACAGCCAAGGCCGCCGGGCGGGGTAATAATCGGAATATTGCGCTTAAGCAGTTCTTCAGCCATAAAAGCAATAAACTGCGGGCCTTGGTTAATCATGTCTTCATCCATCGTTTCATCAAGGCCAATTGTCAAAGCTTCCATTTCCCGCACCGACATTCCGCCGTAAGTCATAAATCCTTCGTATAAAGGGACTAACTCTTTCATCTGGTCAAAAAGCTTTTGGTTATTGGTAATAATTCCGCCGCCCCGGCCATA
>WRAQ01000015.1 GCA_009780115.1 Lachnospiraceae bacterium | reverse complement strand
TTACTTTTGCAATTTTCATACTTAATTCTATTTCCGTTTTAATTAATTTCAGCTAGATAAATCGAAACCCTATTTTGAATAATAGCGGCAACCTCTTCAGGAGTTTTTTGCCCGATAAAATAATAATTTGCTTCATCAAGAATTATATCCCTTATTTTTTCGTCAAATAAATCAAGATAATTTAACGAATAAATCATATCTAAAATTCTTTGAATATACTCTTCGCTTGGCCTTCTTACGAAAATATCATGAAATGTACCGCCAAACCCTATGATAACTTGTTCAAAATCAGGACGGTTTCTTGCTTTTTCGGCTAAATCTTCAACCGCTGATATTTTTATCGGTACACCCCAAAGCACGTTTGATGACCCGGTTCCACCGGTATATTGAAAATCTGTCAGAAAATACTTGATAAATTCCCAAGCGCCATCTTTTTCTTTGGCATCCGCAAAAATTGCAAAAAGGTCAGATGTGGTGCAGGATGAGCTGAAATAAGTTATTTCTTCAGCACCGAAATCAAATTGCTGGTATGCCTGTATTAATTCAATTCTTGCTAAACTATAAAAATGTGATTCTTTCAATAATGGATTGCCGGCAATATAGTCAATCTCACCCATATAATCATCGGCTTTTAAAGGGAAAATATCTGCTGTTTTTAAAAGATTAATAAAATCAAGACTTTCAAACGAACAATTTGCCATATCATAATTAATATAATCATTAAGTGTATAACTAAGCGCAATATTTAGAAAATCTGCCTTTGTCATAGCTCTTTCACTATATCCCATAGGAAGTATACCATCAGGCTTATCAGCTAATAAATCCGTGAAGTCATTCCATGCGAAATTTTCTATATTATCAAATTCTGTTGCTTTACCAATTAAAGTTCTTATACCAAATGAAAATATACCAAGATAAAGACTACCATCAGTTTCCAGTAATTCGAAAATATTTGGAAGATAATCATCTCTGCTAATATCAGGGTCGTTATCTATAAACTCATATAAATCAGCGAAGAGCCCTTTATTTGCATATGTTTTAACCGGCATATTGCGGGACAAGAAAACAAGGTCAGGGGTATTACCAGTAATGACATCAATACTAAAAGAAGTCATTGCATCATCAGAAGCCCAGAAACCACTTCCTTCATTTGAATATGTTTTAAGATTAATGAAATAATCAGCGTTATTACGATTGAAATCAATAACTGCACTTTTAATCTTTGTATCTTCATACATAGTCGAAACATTTACTATTTTCTTTGACATTTTTATGTCATTTTTCGAATCTGATAATTTAACTAAATTTATTGTCCGTGTCATGTAATTATCCGCAATTGTCCCATACTCAAGGCAATAAATTACATCATCCGCTAATATTGTATACTGATACATCTGACCATCTGAGTTATTAACGCCGCTTTCAGACCAGTCAGCTAATTCTGTTTGTTCCCCAGTTAGTTTGAATCCGGAAGCCCCGGTTCGTGTAAGTAGTAATAATTCATATTCTTCATTTCCATTTTTTATATATGAACTAAAAGGCTCTATTTTAAGATTTTCTAACATTATTTGGTCACATTCTAAAGGGCAAAAGCAGGTGATATATGTAGAGGAACCCATTCCGCCATGTTTTTGTGACAAAGCAATAATTTTCTCATCGTTAAGCCTTAATATATTTATTATCTGATGGTTTTCCAGTTCTTTTTTTAATTTTATTTGTTCACCATTTTCGTCAAATATTAATAATTCATTACCAAAAAGGAAATAAAAGATAGCTTTATCATCTTCAGTATTTTTATCTACAAATAAAGAACAAGGATTAAAAGTTGATGAAAAATATTTATAAAAATCAAAAAAATCAATATCTACATTTCTTAAATAATTTCCTTCATTATCAAAACAAACTAAAACCTGGCGGAAGTTAGTACCAAATCCTTCACTTATATGATATATTAACCATACATTTTTTTGATTATCAAAATTTCCAATACCGGAAAATAAATATTCAATAGTACTAGGGTTAAGTCCTTCTGGAATAGTAATTAATTTTTCGTCAATTATATAACTGCTGGGTTTAATACTTAATATTTTTACTTCAGACTTAAATAAACCATCATCATCAAATGGATAATAGCTTCCAAGAATTTGAATTTGATTATTAAATTTCCGGAAATCATGAACATTATAAATATCCAATCCCTCGGCGATTATTGTAGCAATATATGATTCATTTTTTATTTCCTTTTTTCCACAGCCAACTATAGCTATCAATATAATTAATATTAAATATATTATTTTTTTCATGTTATTCCTCAAAAATATGCTAAATTTATAGCGGCAGAATAATTAATATCCGCCGCTATAAATTATTAAAGCATTAGTGACCTGGTATAGTATGTGCAGTAGTTGATAATATTTTATCACCATTTCGTGCTTGACAGTTCCCGCAAAATGCTTGATATCTATTGTGGAGTATAATAAGTTTACATCCTGTTACCGTGCAATTAAATTCATCTCTACCAGCGCTATCAATACGTGAACCCGTCAAGTTTTGGTTATGCGGCGGATGCGGAAATGAAGTAATAGCTAAAACAGGCAAGCTCATACTTACTAGCATAATACACATAACAATAATAGTTATAAGTTTCTTTGGCGATTTTTTCATGGTTACATTACCTCCTTTTAAAAAATGAAATTTACTTATATTATCAGTTATAAATTAACATATTAAATTTAAATTGTCAATATTTTTATTATATTAATGTTTTTATTTTTGACTAAATACATTGTTTTTCATATGTTTTACATATTATTATACTTATTTTATACATACATTATTTATATATCATTAAAAAAATTATATTTAATTTGCCTAAACTTCCATTTGATTATTTACCCTAATTATATTAATATAGAATGTACAAATGCTTCACACCAATTTTTGCTTTTGAAAGGCTAATAAATGTCTAATCTTAGAAGTATTATTTCAGATAATTGGGAAGATATTAAATATACTGTTTATAATGAATATGAATTATCAAAAGTAGCTTACGATACATTTATTGAACCGCTTATTTTTAATGATGTAAATGAAAATAATGAAATAATTGTCTCTTTTCCTGATGACCAAGCCCAAGTAATCAAAGTTATTACTTCAAAATACGCTCTTTTTTTTAAAGTAACAATTACCGAACTGACTGGAGTTGACTGTGATATTATCTTTATTCTTGAAAAAAATAAAGAAAGCCGCCAATCAAATGCTCCTTATTCGGGTATTAATCGCAATATCAATTATGAAAATGCCAATTTAAACTCCAAATATTTATTTGAAACCTTTGTTGTCGGCAGCAATAATCGTTTTGCTCATTCGGCCGCCCTTGCAGTTGCAGAAGCACCGGGTGAAGAATACAATCCTCTTTTTATTTATAGTGGTTCCGGAATGGGCAAAACCCATCTTATCCATGCAATTGGCCATTACATTCTTAATAATAACCCTAATTCAAAAGTTTTATATACCACGAGTGAAGATTTTACTAATGAAGTAATAGCTGCGATCCGTAGCGGTAATGCTACCAGAATGGTTGAGTTTAGAGAAAAATACCGGACTGTTGATGTCTTATTATTAGATGATGTTCAATTTATTATTGGTAAAGAAAGTACTCAGGAAGAATTTTTCCACACTTTTAATTCCCTGCATATGGATAATAAACAAATAATTTTGACTTCTGATAAGCCGCCAAAAGACCTTGAAACATTGGAAGAAAGACTTAGAAGCCGCTTTTCCTGGGGCCTTATTGCCGATATGCAAGCGCCGGACTATGAAACAAGAATGGCAATTTTACAAAGAAATGCCGAATTACAGAACAAAAAAATTAATAATGAAGTATTTGATTATATCGCAAAAAATGTAACTACCAATGTCAGAGAATTAGAAAGTGCTTTTAATAAAGTGCTTGCTTTTACAAAAATAGAAAATAAACAATTAAATGTCCAAGGCGTTGAAGAAACCTTAAAAGATATTATTTATGATGAAAAAAGAGAAATAACGCCCAAATTAATTATTAATATTGTTGCCGAACATTATAATGTCAATCCTGAAGATATCACTTCAAAACGAAAAAATCAAGAATTTGTCCAGCCGAGGCAGGTAGTTATGTATCTTTGCCGGAAGTTAACTGATTATCCTTACAATCAAATCGCAAAAATACTTGGAAAAAAAGACCACTCCACCGTTATACACGGGTATGAAAAAATAAAAAATGATATTACGTCAAATGAAGAACTAAAAAATAAAATTGATATTATTACCAAAGTTATCAACCCTAATTAAAAGTTATGACCAAATTACTGTTTATAACTTGTTAATAATTGATTTTTATCTTATAATAAAGATTGGCACAAAAATAATGAATGTTGATAACCTAAATTAAAAATAATAGTTATTAGATATATATAACCGGGTTATTATTTTATAAAAGCTTTAGAATATCATGTTAAACAAGGTTTTCCACAAATCCACATGCCCTATTACTATTACTACTAAATTTCTTTATTAATATCATAAGAATTTTTAGAAAGGAAGCAAAAATGAATATCGTCTGTTCAAAAGCAAATTTATTAAATGGAGTTCAAATAGTATCAAAAGCAGTCCCTAATAAAACAACGATGTCAATCTTGGAATGTATTTTAATAGAAGCAATCGGCGGAGTGATTAAACTCACTGCCAATGATATGGAAATGGGTATTGAAACAAAGATTGACGGAAAAATAAATGAAAGTGGAAAAATAGCCCTTGATGCAAAGCTATTTTATGAAATAGTAAGAAAGCTACCGGAAAATGACGTAACTATTAGCGTAGATTCCAATTTTAGGACAATTATTACTTGTGAAAAATCAATCTTTACGATTATTGGAAAATCAGGTGACGATTTTTCTTATTTACCGGAAATTGAAAGAATAGATTCAATCTTAATTTCACAGTTTACTTTAAAAGAAACAATCAGGCAAACAATATTTTCAATAGCTGATAATGAAAATAATAAATTAATGACCGGTGAATTATTTGAAATTATCGGTGACAAATTAAAAGTTTGCTCTTTAGACGGCCATCGGATTTCAATTAGAAGAGTTGACCTTAAAAATAATTACCCTAACCGTAAAGTAGTTGTCCCTGGTAAAACGCTTAACGAAATTAGCAAAATTTTGTCAGGTGATACGGACAAAGACGTAACTATTTTCTTTACCGGAAAACATATTGTCTTTGAATTTGATAATACTTTGGTCGTATCAAGGTTAATAGAAGGTGAATATTTTCGGATTGACCAAATGTTATCAAGCGATTTCGAAACAAAAGTTACTATCAATAAAAAAGAATTTTTAAGTTGTATTGACCGGGCAACACTCTTAATAAAAGAGGGTGACAAAAAACCAATTATTATTAATGTCAATGATGAAAAAATGGAACTTAAGATGAATTCTACAATTGGTAGTATGAATGAAGAAATAGATATTACCAAACAAGGTAAAGATTTAATGATTGGTTTTAACCCGAAATTCTTAATTGATGCTTTAAAAGTTATTGATGATGAAATGATTGATATTTATATGGTTAATCCAAAAGCCCCTTGCTTTATTAGAGATAGTGAAGAAAATTATATTTATTTAGTCCTTCCGGTTAATTTTACGACAGTAGGTTGAAATTAAAATGAAAAGTGTTGTAAAACTTAAAGAAGAATATATAAAATTAGGACAAGCCTTAAAAGTAGCCAATTTGGTTGGCAGCGGCGCTGATGCAAAATTTTTAATTGGCGATGGTCAAGTTTCAGTAAATGGTGAAGTTGAATTAAGGCGTGGCAGAAAATTATATGACGGTGATGTCATTTTATTTAATGGAAATGACGTTATAATTGAGAAATAAAAAGCGAGTGCGCTCAAATGATCATAAAATCATTAGAATTAAATAATTTTCGCAATTATCAGGCGCTGACAATTGATTTTAGTGAAGGTACTAATATTTTATATGGCGATAACGCCCAGGGTAAAACTAATATTTTAGAGGCGATATTTATTTCTTCGACGACTAAATCACATAAAGCAAGCAAAGACAAAGATATAATTAATTTTTACGAAGAAGAAGCCCATATTAGGACATATATCGCAAAAGATGATGATGTTACCAAGGTTGATATGCACTTACGCAGTGCTAAATCAAAGGGTATTGCGATTAATAATCAAAGGATAAAAAAAGCCGCCGAGCTGATGGGAATACTTAATGTTGTATTTTTTTCCCCGGAAGACTTGGCGATTATCAAGAATGGTCCGTCCGAACGGCGCCGGTTTGCTGATATGGAACTGTGCCAGCTTGATAGTATTTATCTACACAATCTAAATAATTATAACAAGATTATCAATCAAAGAAATAAATTACTTAAAGATATTCAGCTAAATTCTTCACTGAAAGAAACTATTTCAGTTTGGGATACGCAGCTTGTAGCATTTGGGAGTAAAATAATCGAAAGAAGGCAAGATTTTGCTGAACAGTTAAATGCAATAATAGGAAAAATACATAAAAAACTTTCCGGCGGCAAAGAAGAACTTAAGATTTTTTATGAAGCAGATACAAATGTAGAAGATTTTGAAAAAAATCTGGCTTTAAATTATGAAAAAGATATCCGTTTAAAGCAAACTACACATGGTCCGCACCGCGACGATTTTTCTTTTTACATAAATGGTATTGATATTAGAAAATTCGGTTCTCAAGGACAGCAACGTACCGCTGCTCTTTCTTTAAAGCTTTCTGAGATTGAGTTGATAAAGAAACTTACAAATGATACTCCCGTGCTTTTATTGGATGATGTCCTTTCGGAACTTGACAGCAACAGGCAAAACTTTTTGTTGAACAATATTGGTAATATCCAAACGATAATTACTTGTACCGGGCTTGATGAATTTGTAAATAATAGATTTGAAATTGACCGCATTTTCCGGGTAGTTGATGGTGGTGTGGCTTGTTTAGAAAAAAATGAAGAAAACGAAGAGATTTTCTAAGTTTGCGTTCATTGGAACACAACAAAAAAAATCTAAAGCTTCGTTTATCAATAGGAGGTTATTTTAAATGGAGAACGAAAAATTAGATTTTGAATATGGCGCCGACCAAATTCAGATATTGGAAGGTTTGGAAGCTGTAAGGAAGCGCCCGGGAATGTATATCGGGACAACGGCAAGCCGTGGCCTTCATCATCTGGTTTATGAAATAGTTGATAATGCGGTTGACGAAGCTTTAGCCGGGTTTTGTTCGGTTATTGATGTGACATTAAATCAAGATAATTCAGTGACGGTAATCGATAACGGCCGGGGTATCCCGATTGGAATGAACCAAAAAGCCGGTATTCCGGCGGTTGAGGTGGTATTTACCATTCTCCATGCCGGCGGCAAATTCGGCGGCGGCGGTTACAAAGTTTCCGGCGGCCTGCACGGAGTTGGTGCATCAGTAGTAAATGCTTTGTCCGATTGGCTGGAAGTTGAAATTTTCCAAGACGGCAAAATTCACCGTCAGCGTTATGAACGGGGAATTGTTTCATCAAAATTACGCGTAGTTGGTGATTGTGAGCCGGAAAAAACCGGGACGAAAGTTACATTTTTACCTGACGTAACTATTTTTCAAGAAACTCATACCTTTGAATTTGATGTCCTCAAACAAAGGCTTAGGGAAATGGCATTCCTGACAAAGGGGTTACGGATTATTCTGTGTGATGCCCGCGACCCCGAAAAGGAAATTAAACGCGAATTTCATTATGAAGGCGGGATAAAAGAGTTTGTTACTTATTTGAACCGGAGTAAGACAGCTATTTATGATACGGTTCTTTATTTTGAAGGGAAGAAGAACAATATCGAGGTTGAAGTTGCTATTCAGCATAATGATTCTTATGTGGAAAGCTCTTATAGTTTTGTCAATAATATCAATACCCCCGAGGGTGGTACTCATTTAATTGGTTTCCGTAACGCGATTACGAAAACCTTTAATGATTACGCCCGGACAAATAAAATTCTGAAAGATAACGAACCGAATTTATCCGGTGAAGATGTTAGGGAAGGACTGACCGCAATTGTTAGTGTCAAGATTGAAGACCCGCAGTTTGAAGGCCAAACGAAGCAAAAGTTGGGGACAACTGAAGCAAGAGGTGCGGTTGATAATATCGTCAGTGAACAACTTACTTATTTCCTTGAGCAAAACCCGCAAATTGCCAAAATTATTTGTGAAAAATCAATTCTCGCCCAAAGAGCAAGGGATGCCGCCCGTAAGGCCCGCGACCTTACAAGAAGGAAAACTGCCTTAGACGGAATGAGCCTGCCCGGCAAATTGGCTGACTGCTCTGACAAAGACCCGAAAAATTGTGAAATTTATATTGTCGAAGGTGACTCGGCCGGCGGAAGTGCAAAAACCGCACGAAGCCGGGCAACCCAAGCGATTTTGCCCTTGCGCGGCAAGATACTAAACGTAGAAAAATCTCGGCTTGACCGGATTTATGGCAATGCCGAGATAAAGGCGATGATTACCGCTTTTGGCACCGGTATTCATGATGATTTTGACATTGACAAACTTCGGTACCACAAAATCATTATTATGACTGATGCTGACGTTGACGGTGCCCATATTTCTACCTTGCTTCTGACCTTTTTATATCGTTTTATGCCGGAACTGATTAAGCAAGGTTATGTTTATATGGCGCAACCGCCGCTTTATAAGTTAGAGAAAAACAAAAAAACCTGGTACGCCTACAATGATGATGAATTAGAAAGGTTACTCATTGAAGTCGGGCGTGACCAAAATAATAAGATTCAGCGTTACAAAGGTTTAGGTGAGATGGATGCTACTCAACTTTGGGATACAACGATGGATCCCGAAAAGCGGGTCTTGCTAAAGGTCACGATGAATGAAGAAGCAGAATCAGAAATTGATTTGACTTTTACAACCCTGATGGGCGATAAAGTAGAGCCGCGCCGTGAATTTATTGAAGAAAATGCGAGATTTGTAAAGAATCTAGATATCTAGAATGAAGAGATTTTAGAAAAGGAAATAATATGGAAGACAATATTTTTGACAAACCACAACATGACAAAATAGTAGAAGTAGACCTGCAAAAAACCATGGAAAATTCGTATATTGATTATGCCATGAGTGTTATTGCCTCGCGGGCCCTTCCGGACGTGAGGGACGGCCTTAAGCCGGTACAACGGCGGATTCTTCATTCAATGATTGAATTGAATAACGGTCCGGACAAACCGCACCGTAAATGCGCCCGTATCGTTGGTGATACGATGGGTAAATATCACCCGCATGGCGACAGTTCGATTTATGGCTCGTTGGTCAACATGGCACAGCCGTGGTCAACCCGTTATCCGCTGGTTGACGGCCATGGAAACTTTGGTTCGGTTGACGGTGACGGGGCGGCGGCGATGCGTTATACTGAAGCCCGCCTATCGAAAATCTCAATGGAGCTTCTTGCCGACCTCAACAAAGATACCGTTGATTTCGTACCCAACTTTGACGAAACCGAAAGAATGCCAACCGTTCTTCCGGCTCGTTATCCGAATTTACTTGTTAATGGTACGACCGGTATTGCGGTTGGGATGGCGACAAATATCCCCCCGCACAATTTGCGCGAAATAATTGATGCGGTCGTTAAAATCATCGACAATCATATTATTGAAGACCGCGAAACAGACTTGGAAGAAGTCATGGATATCGTTACCGCCCCGGATTTCCCGACCGGCGGGGTGATACTTGGTACCCGCGGAAGTGAAGAAGCCTACCGGACCGGCCGGGGAAAAGTCCGCGTCCGCGCCGTGACCGATATTGAAATGATGAGTAATGGCAAAAGCCAGATTATCGTCACAGAATTACCTTACATGGTAAACAAAGCAAATTTATTGCTTAAAATTGCCGAGCTGGTTAAACTTAAAAAAATCGACGGAATTACTGACCTGCGTGATGAATCAGACCGTGATGGAATGCGGATAGTTATTGAACTGCGCCGTGATGCCAACGCCAACGTTATCACTAATCAACTTTATAAACATACGCAAATGCAAGATACCTTTGGTATTATTATGCTTGCGTTAGTCAATAATGAGCCAAAAGTATTAAACCTTTTAGATATGTTACGTCATTACCTGACCCATCAGGAAGAAGTTGTGACAAGAAGAACGCAATATGACTTAAATAAAGCCGAAGAACGCGACCATATTATTCAAGGCCTGCTGATTGCTTTAGACCATATTGACGAAGTAATCAGAATTATCCGCGGAAGCCAGAATACGGCAGAAGCAAAATTAAAATTAATCGAACGTTTTGGCCTTTCCGATGCGCAATCGCAAGCTATTGTTGACATGCGCTTACGTGCCCTTACCGGGTTAGAAAGAGAAAAGCTGGAAAATGAACATCAGGAATTATTGCAAAAAATAGCGGAACTTAAAGCAATTTTGGGTGACCGGAAGATTCTGCTCCGCGTTATCCGTGAAGAAATCATGATTATCGGGGCCAAATTCGGCGACGACCGCCGCAGCCAGATTGGTTTTGATGAATTTGATATTTCGATGGAAGATATGATTCCGCGCGAAAATACGATTATCGCCCTTACCAGCGTTGGTTATATCAAGCGGATGACGATTGATAACTTCAGTTCGCAAAATCGCGGCGGTAAAGGTATCAAAGGAATGTCAACGATTGAAGATGATTATATCGATGACCTTTTGATGACGACAACCCACGATTATATCATGTTCTTTACCAATCATGGCCGGGTTTACCGTCTGAAAGCTTATGAAATTCCGGAAGCAGGCCGGACAGCAAGGGGTACGGCGATTATTAACCTATTGCAGTTAAATCCCGGCGAAAATATCACGGCGATTATCCCGATTAAAGATTATGAACATTCGAAAAACCTGTTTATGATTACGAAAAAGGGTGTTGCTAAGAAAACCCCAATCGTCGAATACAGTAACGTCCGCAAAAATGGCCTGATTGCCATTAATTTGCGCGATGATGATGAATTAATTGAAGTTAAAATAACTGATGCGGAAACCGAAGTTTTCCTAGTTACAAAGTATGGAATGTGTATCCGGTTTAAGGAAACCGATGTCCGTTCAACCGGCCGTTCTTCAATGGGTGTTAGGGGGATGAACCTATCTGACGGTGATGAAATAGTTGGAATGCAGCTCGACCACCAAGGTGATTCTTTACTAATCGTTTCCGAACGCGGTATGGGTAAACGGACTTATTTACAAGAATTTAATATCCAAAAACGAGGCGGCAAAGGGGTCAAATGCTACAAAGTTGTCGGCAAAACCGGGTATGTCATGGGTGTTAAAGCGGTTAATAATTCCCATGAGATTTTGATGATAACAACCGGCGGTACGATGATTCAGCTTCGAATGGAAGATATTTCAACACTTGGCCGGATTACCTCCGGTGTTAAATTGATTAATCTAAACGACGATGTTACAGTTGCCCGGATTGCCAAAGTCCGCGAGAAAGTCTCCGACGGAAGCAAAGAATACGAAAATATCGACGATGCAATGGAAGATATCCCCGAAGAAGAACGCAACAAAGTTATTCCGGAGGATAAAGAAGTTACGTTGCCGGTTGAAAATGACGAGTGATTTTTTCGGCATTAGGTATGATTGCAAAAATTACGGAAATACTTGATAATGCCGATAATATGTGATATCATATAGGCAGACTAAAAAATCGAAAGTATTACCAAGGTTTCACAAAGCGAAAACCCGGTAGCGGACTCTACCGGGTTTTCTGTGCTTATTTGTTGCCGCGGTCTCTGTCAAGCCACTTGCAAATATAGTGACTAGCTATACTTGCTCCGACAGAAATCAAAATCGAAAGTATCGTTCCCAAGGCATCACTCCTTTCTGATGTCAGATTGGAGTTGCGACAACTAAGCCATTATATCACAGTTAAAATTTTTGTGTAAAATTATTTTGTGATAACAGTATGATAACAAAAATAGAAAAGCTATAGAAAAAAGCAAAAATATGATGTAGAATAATATAAATTGCTATCGTAAAATATGAGAAAATTGTAATATCAAATCGGGAATTGAGATGTAAAATGAAAATACAAAAGAAAATATACCAAAGCCCTATCGGTCCATTGACTATATCAGTCAATGAAAAAGCCGTTACCGGCCTGCAATTCGGTGATTTAACCGGGCAAAGTTGCGAAACAGATAATAAACTGTTGGAAGAAGTGATTCGGCAGTTAGATGAATATTTCGCCGGTCAGAGAAAAGAATTTGGCTTACCTTTAGAACCCTCCGGCACAGATTTTCAAAAGAAGGTTTGGCAGAATCTTCAAAAAATCCCTTACGGTGAAACCAGAAGTTATGGTGAAATTGCGAAAATGAGTGACAGCCCTAAAGGTTTTAGGGCTGTCGGAATGGCAAATAACCGTAATCCGATTGCTATTATTATCCCCTGCCACCGGGTCATCGGGGCCGACGGAAGTTTAACCGGTTTCGGCGGCGGCATGGAAAATAAAGAATTTTTGCTTAAACTGGAAGGATAAGATATAAAAAGGACAAAGGAAAGAAATACGAATGCGGAATTTACTTGGATTAATTTATGGAATGGTATATGGTATTGCCTTAGTAGTCCCCGGGCTAAGCGGAGGGACATTTTTGGTAATTTTTGGTTGTTACGATACTATTTGTGAAGCATTTGCCTTGAATATTAAAGCGATAAAAAAGAATATCTTATTTCTTGTGTGCTTTGGTATTGGGGCGGTAGGGGGATTGATTGGCTTTGCCCATGCGATAGTATATCTGCTTTCGGTTTTTGGCATTCAAACTAACTTATTTTTTATGGGTTTGATTCTTGGCGGAATACCAATGATTGCCAAATTGGCAACCGAAGATGAAAAAGTGAAACCCATTTGCATTATCCCCTTTTTGATAGGGTTTTCGGCTGTGTTTTTACTTTTCATGATGGAGCGTTTAGGAATTTTTGCAACTGATATTAATCAAGAACTAAGTTTTGTTTTTGTTATTCAAATTATTATTTATTCTTTTTTTGCTGCGATGGCAATGATAATGCCGGGGATTTCGGGTGCCTTTATTCTTGTCGCCTTCGGCGTTTATGATTTGTTCATGGAAGCACTTAAAGGCTTTAACTTTTCAGTTTTAATCCCGGCGGCAATTGGCATATTATTAGGGATAGTGGTTGGGGCAAAATTGGTTTTGCTTGTTATCAAAAGATATAAGCTGATGATTTACAGCGCAATAATGGGAATGGTGGTTGGGTCAGTTGCCCCATTATTTCCCGGTGGTGTTGGCTTTAATCTTGCTACGCTGATAGGTATCGGGTTTATGGTACTTGGGGGTTTATTGACAGTTATGTTGGGCAAAAAAGAAAAACAATAGAAATTGGTTTAGGGTAGTTTTCCCAAAACCACAGAAACCCGAAACTCACTTTCATCGGCAATAAACTTGAGCCGGAGAGATTATGAAGAAAAAGTAGTTGTTAAATTTAATGAGTTGTAATATACTAAAGATAACCATATAAATCTGAGCAGGCGATAAACTTTCTAAGTTTGTGGGGCTGGGCCGCCGCAGCGGCAATAGATGCTTATTTACGCATCTATGGGACAGAATATGTTCCGTAGGTGCGTTTTCTTATTTTAAGAACCATAGCCGGAACATAATATATTAATTCGGAGGGTCAAAAATATGCACAATAATTTACATTCAAGAGAAAAAGCACAAATTGTTGAAGGAATTGTTTCAGTAGTGGTAAATGCCCTGTTATTTGCCATAAAATTTTGGGCAGGTACGGTGACAGGGTCAATCGCATTAATTGCCGATGCCTGGCATACGATGTCCGATTCCCTGACTTCGATATTCGTAGTATTTTCTGCGAAACTTGCTTCAAAAAAACCGGATAAAGAGCATCCTTTCGGCCATGGGCGCTGGGAACAGCTTTCGGCTATCTTTATTGCTTTGGTTTTAGGGATTATCGCTTATGAATTTCTGACCAGCTCAATTGAAAGATTTCAGAATAAAGAAAGCGTTGTTTTTGGTACTTTAGCAATCTTTGTAACTGTTTTTTCAATCATCGCTAAAGAAGTGCTTGCCCAATATTCTTTTTACCTTGGCCGGAAAACTAATAATGTAGTTTTAGTCGCCGATGGCTGGCATCACCGTTCAGATTCGTTATCATCAGTAGTGGTTTTAATTGGTATAATTATATCCCGCTTTATGCCGGGGTTATGGTGGATGGATAGTGTCCTTGGTATGTTTTGCGCCCTGGCGATTTTCTATGCCGCTTTCCAAATCCTAAAAGAATCAATAACTAAGATATTGGGCGAAGAGCCGGATAAAAAATTAATTGACGAGATTACCGCCGAAATAAAGCAACTTTATGGCAATGATTTGAAAGTCCACCATTTTCATTTGCATAATTACATTTTGCAAAAAGAGCTAACCTTGCACATTATGCTTAATAAAAATATGTCCATCGAAGGCGGGCATATCATCGCAACCTCAATAGAAGCGATGATAAAAGAACGATTTGGCATGGAAACAACGATTCATATTGAGCCGTTGGAATAATGAAGAGAATTTTCTAAGTTTGCATCTATAGGAATGCAAACAAACAAAATCTAGACCTGCTAGGCAGGTACTCTTCATTCGAGAAGAATGGCTTAAAGAGGCCATTCTTTTTATTTTAAGATTAACCCTACCGGGCAATGGTCGGAACCAAGGGCATCCTGATAAATTAAGGCATCAGTAAGCCGCCCTTTTAAGATTTCCGATACGACGAAATAATCAATCCGCCACCCGACATTTCTTGTCCTTGCCTGAAAACGATATGACCACCACGAATAAGCACCTGTCAAATCAGGATAAAAATGACGGAAAGTATCAACAAAACCAGCATTCAACAAGTCTGTAAATTTTCCTCTTTCTTCGTCGGTGAACCCGGCGTTGCGGCGGTTGGACTTAGGGTTTTTCAAATCTATTTCGTTATGGGCGACATTTAAGTCACCGCAGAAAATAACCGGCTTGTGTTGTTCCAATTTTTTCAGATATGCAAGAAAGGCATCTTCCCATCTCATCCGGTAATCCAAACGAAGAAGTTGGTCTTTTGAATTTGGCGTATAAATGGTTATTATGTAAAAGTCGGCCATTTCCAAAGTGATAATCCGGCCTTCCTGGTCATGCTCTTCGATATCAATACCATAACGGACACTTATCGGTTCTTGTTTGGTAAAGATTGCGGTACCGGAATAGCCTTTTCTTACCGCATAATTCCAATATTGATGATAACCGGAAAGGGGTAATTCAATTTGCTCCGGCTGTATCTTTGTCTCCTGCAGACAGAAAATATCAGCTTCTTCCTGATTAAAAAAGTCCATAAACCCTTTTCCCGCACAGGCGCGGATTCCGTTAACATTCCATGATATTAGTTTCATAATTTTTATCCTTTCTTGTAAGCGGTATATTAATCCATTAATTGGTAATCCTATATAAAGCATTATATCAGCGCAGTTTTACTGCGCATCCGCCGGAGGTCATGATTTCTTTAGAAATCATGATATAACAGAGGTTATCCCCCATATGAAAAAAATTGCAATGTTATTAATTTTAATCCTTACTCTTTTATGGCTTGCCGGCTGCACCAGACATAGTAATCCAACGTTTAAAGAGAGTGAAATCGTGAAACGGTTTGCTCCATCAACTCAACAATCGTTTGGATAGAATTAAGTTGATTGCTTCGCTCCATTGCTTCAATATAGTTTGAGCGGGAAAAGTAAAGTTCATGGATTTTGTCAATCAATAGTGATTCGGTCAAATCGTCGTCATTTATAACGATACTAAAACCTTGTGATTCAAAAGAATGGGCATTTTGAATTTGGTCGCCGCGGCTTGAACCGGCGGAAAGCGGAATCAATAAATTCGGCTTTTTTAGCGCAAGTAATTCACAAATCGAATTTGCCCCGGCACGGGAAACCACCAATTCAGCAATTGCAAGCAAATCCTTAAGTTCTGCTTTTACATATTCGAACTGTTTGTATCCTTTAAGATTCAGTAATGTATTGTCAGTTTTGTCCTTACCGCAAATATGGATGATTTGAAAATCTTCTAAAAGTTTCGGCAAAGCCGCCCTTAATGTCTTGTTAATTGAACTTGCGCCGAGACTGCCGCCGATGACCATAATAACCGGAATATTGGCGGTAAAACCGCATAAATTCAGGGCTGCGACCGGATTGCCATGCTTTAATTCACTGCGAATCGGCGAACCGGTTAGGACCGCTTTTCCGTTCTTAAGCATTTTGACAGTTTCGGGGAAATTACAGCAGACGGTTTCAGCAACCGAAATACACATCTTGTTAGCAAGGCCGGGGGTCATATCTGATTCATGAATTAGACAGGGAATTTTCAGGGAAGCGGCGGCGCGGACAACCGGAACGCTAACGAAACCGCCTTTTGAAAAAACCAAATCGGGTTTAATCAATTGCAAATGCTTTTTAGCTTCAGCATAACCTTTAATGATACGTAAAGGGTCGGTAAAATTTTTCAGGTCAAAATAGCGCCGGAATTTACCCACGGAAATGCCATAATAGGGGATATCAAAATCAGTAATCAGCTTTTTTTCAATGCCGCCGTGTGACCCGAGATAAGATATCTCATAACCCAAATTCTTAAGGGCCGGCAGCAGGGCAATATTAGGTGTTACGTGGCCGGCTGTCCCGCCGCCGGTCAAGACGATTTTTTTCACTTTTTTCACAATGACTCCCATGAGCCGCTTTTAAAGCGGCATTCAAATCAAGATATATGAAAGATGTAATCTTTCATATTAAACCCTCATTTTTTGTCGTAATCTAAAGATGCTTTATTCCCCTTAATATATTGTGGTCAATTTAATTTTGTATCATAATAAATATAGCGTAAACCATACAGGAAGGCAAGGTCATATTAATGTTTCAAATTTTGTTTGAAAATATACTATTAACAATAATTATTATTACCCTGATGTTGCTTAGTATTATCGGACAAGTCCTAATCGGGGTGATTTATCAAAAGCTGATTAATGAAGCAGAAAATCTCTCAACGACTGAAAATAAACATTTGAAGCTGTGTAAGCTTAAATTTCAGAACTGTTATCAGCTTAATGGTAATGTCCCTAATATTTCTGTTTTTGTGGATAAATTCATTAGCCGCCTAATGCTTTTCCGTTTATCCCTTAACAGCTTAAGGCGTTTATCCTCACAACTGATGATGCTGGCAGTTTTTACTTCCGGGGTTGGGGCAAGTATTGGTATTATTTCCGGTGAAACGATGTTTCGTCTGCTGCCTTATTATATTTTGGCAATTGTCGGTCTGTACATATACTATTCAGTTGCCGCCCTGGTTGATATCCCCGGCCGCCGCGAAGCGCTAAAGATTAATCTAATGGACCATCTGGAAAATCACCTATTATCAAGACTCAAAAATAGTGAAAAAATTGCCGCACCGGTTAATGAAGCTGCTGGAAAAGAAAAAATCGTCACAATACCGCTCGAAAATAAATCAAAGCCGGTGTTAGATTACGACCCCCGGCCGGCAACACCGGCGCAGTCTGCGCCGCCACACTTCTCCGAAGATGAAATCGAGGAACTATTACAGGAACTAATTGTATAGTATGAGGTAGTTAGGCCGCCTTCTACAGAGATTAAACTGAACGCATGAGCCAATTAGGCCGTGAGTGACCTTCTGATTCGCAAGCAAGGAAGGCAAAAACAACTCGCAGGAACCTTAGGCCGCCTTCTACAGAGATTAAACTGAACGCATAAGCCAATTAGGCCGCAGTGACCTTCTGGTTCGCAAGCAAGGAAGGCAAAAACAACTCGCAGGAACCTTAGGCCGCCTTCTACAGAGATTAAACTGAACGCATGAGCCAATTAGGCCGCAGTGACGGAGAGTGTTTATTGTCTTCCTTGCTTTATAACTAATTTGTGCATAATACATAAATAAATTTCAATTACAATGTGAATATCTATTAAAAATTACAATAAAACGACATTCTCCTTGCTCTTATGCCGATATAGATTTAAAGTTGAATTAGCAAAAGAAAAAGGAGGGCGTTTCAATATGAATAATAATAAATCATCGCAAAATATTAAAAAAGATATTAAAAGTATGGCCTCTTTACTCGCTTTTCAAGAAAACCTTATCGCAGAAATAAAAACCGGTCAGTATAATAATACAGATGCTTCAAAAAAGAATAAAAATAAGAGACTCTAAAGCATTTAACAGCTAATTACTTAAAAACACGCAAAAAAGCGTGTTTTTTACTTTACAAAAAGGGCGTAGATTGGTATATTTATAGTGTCACTATTCACAGCTAAAGCTGTGCTGTAATAGTGCTTAATAATACTAATCTAAACTTTAAAGAAAGGCTGTGGAAATGAAAAAACTAAAAGCCACTATTATTGGTGCCGGTAGTACATATACACCGGAAATCGTCGAAGGTTTTACCGCAAGGAAAGAATTATTACCATTTACTGAATTTGTCTTGATGGACATTGACGAAAAACGGTTAGAAATTGTGGGAGGTTTGGCGAAACGTCAAATGGAAGCAGTTGGTTTCCGCGGCGATATCATCATGACAACGGATTTGGACCGGGCGATTGATGAAGCTTCTTTTGTTTTTGGCCAGGTGCGTGTCGGGCAAATGGCTTCGCGGATTAACGATGAAAAAATACCATTGAAATATGGTTGCTTAGGACAGGAAACGACCGGTATGGGCGGATTTATGAAAGCCTTACGGACAGTTCCGGTGATTATGGATATTGCCGAACGGATGAAAAAAATGGCGGCCGATGATGCCTGGCTGATTAATTTTTCCAACCCGTCCGGTATTATTGCGCAAGCAATCCTCAATGAAACTGATACCAAGATGGTTGGACTTTGTAACTGTGCCATCAATATGCTGAAAGAAATCGAAGATACTATCGGGACCAGGGAATTTGATTATGAATATGTTGGCCTTAACCACCTTAGCTTTATTACTTCGGTAATCAAAAAAGGGGAAACAGAAAACCTTGTCAGCGCTTTATCCGGAAAAGCCGGGGCGACAATGAAAAATGTTCCGGAAATCGAATACGACCCGGCTCTTTTACGGGCAATCCCCTATATACCTTCATCATATCTAAGCTACTTCTATACCCGGGAACAACAAATTCAGAAATGCCGTGAAGCCGAACAAAGCCGGGGTGAAGAATGCCGTGATTTGGAAGCCAATCTGATTAAGCAATATGCAGACCCGAATTTGAAAGAAAAACCGGTTGAACTTGAAAAGCGGGGGGGTTCCCTTTATTCTACCGCCGCTGTTTCTGTCGCCGAAGCTATTTACAATGATAAGCAAGAAGTCCATGTCCTTGCGGCGAAGAATAATGGGGCAGTCCCCTTTATGAATAATGATGATGTGATCGAAGTTAAATGTAAAGTCGGAAGTGATGGTGTTACCCCGCTTCCGGTTACGGTTTACAATGACTATGTTGTCGGGTTAATGCAGGCGGTTAAGGCTTATGAGCGGCTGGCAGTCAAAGCGGCGATTAATGGCGACCGCGATGCGGCCCTTGCTGCATTAATGGTACATCCGTTAATTGGCGATTATGATAAAGCGGCCCCAATGCTTAATGAAATGCTGGAAGTGAACCGCGAATTTTTACCGAGGTTTTTCTAAGAAAGGAAAAGATATGAAGAATTTGATTATTGGGATAGATGGCGGGGGGACGAAGAGCCATCTTGCGGTTTTTGACCAGACCGGCAAGTGTGTTACAGTGGGAAAACATGGCCCGCTTAACCATGAGGTAATGGAAGATTCTTTTACCCAATTGGAAAAAGAGCTGTCTGCTTTTATTAAAGAGACTCTGGCCGGTATCGGCGCAGTACCTGCTGATGTGGCTTTTGCGGTGATGGGGATCGCCGGTGTGGATACCGAAAAGCAACACGCGGTTATTTCGGCGATGGTAGAACGGATTGGCTTACCGCATTTTATCCTATGTAATGATGCTTTCCTTGGTGTCCCGGCCGGATGTAAAGGCGGGGTTGGTATCTGTGCTATTAACGGTACCGGTTCTTCAATGGCGGCGGTTGACCATAGCAATGCCACCGTTCAGGTCGGGGGAATCGGCCCATATAGTAACGATTGCGGCGGAAGCTCATGGTATAGTTTCAAATTATTAGGTGCTGTTTACGGCGAGCTGTTCAAATTTGAACCGAAAACTATCATGACCCGGATGCTGTTTGAGCGGCTTGGTATCAAGGATGCAAAAGATTATGTTGAAAAAATTACCGCCGATATAGAGGACGGTTCATTAACCTTAAGTGAGTTAAATATTATGGTTTTCCAGGCCGTAGCTCAAAATGACCCGGTAGCGATTTCCTTTTTGCAGGAATCAGCCGAGCATTACGCCGGCGGGATTGCTCATCTTGCATCGACCCTTGATTTTCCGGATGACCAATCGCTTTATGTTACATTGGCCGGTTCAGTATTTGTCAAAGAAAAAACGCAAAATTTACTAGATTTACTAAAATTTGAAATAGCGAAGCGGCTGCCAAGACGGAATGTTGAATTTCAAAAACTACATACTGTACCGGTTGCCGGGGCGGTATATTGGGCCGGCAAAGAAGCCGGTTTCAAAATCGATATCGATATAATCTCAAAATCATTGGCTGAGGCAGGCCTTTAGTAGTAATGCTGAAAGGAAAAACTATGAAGGATTATCTTAATACCCCATTATGGAATAATCAGTTAACAATCGATGAAAGACTTGATTATTTGATAAAGGAACTGACAATAGATGAAAAACTGGAATGTCTGACTACCAGTTGTCCTTTAGTGCCGCGGTTAGGAATGCAACCGTACTTTCTGGGGGGTGAAGCGGCTCATGGTATTGAAGCACGAAATGATCAGGAGTTTAGCCGGGGAAGGGAACCGCAAGCAACGACATCCTTTACCCAGCCGGTCGGAATGAGCGGCAGTTTTGACAAGGATTTGATTAAGGAATGCGGCCGGGTAATCGGTGACGAAGCCCGGGCCCTGCACAAAAAAGCCGGCAACCGCGGCTTGTCCCGTTGGGCGCCAACCGTCGATATGGCGCGCGACCCGCGCTGGGGGCGGACTGAAGAAGCTTACGGTGAAGACCCTTACCTTGCCGGTGAAATGGCGTCAGGTTTGATTCAGGGGATGCGGGGCGACGACCCTTTTTATATCAAGTGTGCGGCAACCCTTAAGCATTTTTATGGCAACAATGTTGAAAAAAACCGGAGCAGTACTTCATCTTCGATTGATAACCGTAATAAACATGAATATTACTTTGAACCTTTCCGTAAAGCTATTGTCCAAGGCGGTGCCGAAGGTATTATGACTGCCTACAATGAAATCAATGGTGTCCCGGCGATTTTGAACGACGAAATCCAGAAAATAACTAAAGATGAATGGGGGCTTCCCGGCCATGTCGTTGGTGATGCTACCGACTTATCACAAACAGTTACTGCCCACAAGTTTTTTAAGACTCATGCCGAGTCAATTGC
The DNA here is from genome assembly GCA_009780115.1 of Lachnospiraceae bacterium. Lineage (GTDB taxonomy): Bacteria > Bacillota > Clostridia > Lachnospirales > Lachnospiraceae > UBA935. Next base: position 41,423 of record WRAQ01000015.1, on the reverse strand, counting down.
CGCCGCGTTGAAAGCCGGAATGGATAGTTTTCCCGATGACCGTGAACTGGTTATTTCCGCCGGGCGGGAAGCATTTGACAAAGGTTTGATTACGGAAGCGGATATTGATAAATCAATCCGGAATACTTTCCGCACCCGGATTCGTCTTGGCCTTTATGACAATGCTTGCCCTTATGCGGATATTAGCGAAGATTGTGTTAATACTAAAGGACATCAGGATATTGCCCTCGAAATGGCAAAAGCATCAATTGTGCTTTTGAAAAATGAAAATAGCTTACTGCCGATTAAAGCAAATAGAACTGAAGGGATGTTGCCGCCGCAAATCGCCGTAATTGGGCCTTTAGCTGATGTTTGGAACAAAGATTGGTATTGTCCGTTACCCCCTTATACCGTTACCCCGCTTGAAGGTGTCCGGGCGGAGTATCCGGATTCCGAAATATCGTATTGCAGTGGGTTAAATGAAGTTAAAATCATCTGCGGCGGCCGTTTTATCGGCCTTGATGAAAATAACCGCTTATATATGACATCTTCCGATAATGCCGAGTTTTTCATCGTAAATGACTGGGGTAGCGGAAGTGTTACCTTCCAGGCGAAAAGTAACGGCCTTTATGTGACGATTGATGATGAAACCGGGGTTATCAGTGCGACAAAACCTTATGTTTTTGACTGGTTTGTCCGGGAAGTATGGCAGGTTGAAGATATTATTGAAACGAATACCTCGCGTAAACTTTCACGCAGTTCCGGAATGATTAATTATCATTTCAAAAGCTGGAATGGCAAGCCGGTGGTAATCGGTGAGGATAATTATCTTACGGTTGCGGAAGAAGATAATGAAACTGCCCGCAATCTAGTATTTTCCAAAATTACTGTTTTAGATGGGGTCAGGGAAGCGGTTAATCTTGTATTTAGCGCGGATTATGTTTTTGCCTTTATTGGTACAAATCCAATTATCAACAGCAAGGAAAATGTTGACCGTATGACCTTGGCATTGCCGCCCCACCAGCAATTACTCGCAGAAAGATTGAGTTCGGTTAATCCTAATACGATTTTGGTTATTGTTAGTAATTACCCGCATACATTGGGTAAACTTAATGATTTGGCTACAACAATCTTGTTTACTGCATCCGGAAGCCAGGATTTGGGCCATGCGATAGCACAGACGATTTCCGGCCGTTCGGTTCCGGCGGGGCGCCTTTCGATGACTTGGTACAACGAAGATAATCATTTACCGGATATCAATGATTACGATATCATCAAAGGAAACCGGACTTATCAATATTTTGACAAAGAAGTTTTGTACCCTTTCGGCCATGGTTTATCATATAGCCGCTTTACCTACAATAACTTTAACGCAGTTTTAAATGAGAAAGAGCAGACTGTTGATATCAGTATGACCGTCCGTAACAGCGGGTTTTCCCAGGCAGACGAAGTTATTCAGATTTATGTCAGGAAGGAAAACTCACGGGCAAAGCAACCATTTAAGCAGTTAAAGGCTTTTAAAAGGGAAAAGAGTTTTTCACCGGGTGAAAGAAGAGAGGTGAAATTCCGGGTCGCGCTTGATGATTTGCGTTATTATGATGTTGTTTCGGAAAAAATGGTTCTTGAGGCAGGGGAATATATTTTTAAAGTTGGAACATCTTCAAAGGATATCCGCGGCCAGATGTCAGTGGAAATTCCCGGTGAAGTTATCCCTGCCCGTTGCCCCAATAGCTATACTAAAGCGATTAATTATGATGATTACCGTAATGTCCAGCTTTACCGGGGCACGAAAAACGAAGATGGCGGTTATGAAACTTGCGTTGCCCCAAGGGCAGCAGTTGAAGGGGCCGGGCGCTATTCATCATGTAAGCTGATTTATAATGATTTTATTTTTACCGAAGTACCAAAAACCATCAAGATTTCAGTGCTTCCGGAAGAATTGTGCAAGATGGTCATATACAATAATAGAACGATGATTGCAACGGAAGATTTTTCGGCTGAAAGTGGATTTGTTACCAAAGAAGCGGCGGTTAATCCTGATAAAGTGATCCTTAATGAAAATGTATCATTACAAATACAGATATATGGAAACATGAAAATCATGGGCTTTAAGTTCGAGTAAAGTATGAAGAGTTTATCTAAAATATAGTACAATGGTACAATATCAAAGAAAAACCAGACTTCATATGGGAAGAATACCGTTTATAGGTCATTCTTCCGCGCCGCATAATTACTGTAGGTTAATATGAATTATATCATTTTTGATTTAGAATGGAATCAGAGTAACGTTAATGATTTGGAATCGACCGTAAAAGAGCTTCCTTTCGAGATTATCGATATCGGTGCGATAAAATTAAATCATGACCGCTATATGCTTGATGAGTTTAATCAGTTGGTGAAACCGCAGGTATATACGAAGATGAATTATATTACCAGCAAAATCATTCATCTTCATATGCGCGACCTAATGAAAGGCAACCCTTTTACGCAAGTAGTCAATGAATTTTTTGACTGGTGCGGTGAAAACTATATTTTTTGTACATGGGGCCCGGCGGATTTACTTGAATTGCAGCGCAATATGCGTTATTATTTCATGAAGCCGTTATGTGACGGCCCTTTACGTTATCTTGATGTTCAGAAACTTTTCAGTATCGCTTATGAAGACCGGAAAAACCGCCGGACTTTGGAGTCGGCAATCGATTTTCTGAAACTCCCTAAAGATATCCCCTTTCACCGGGCTTTTAGTGATGCATATTATACTGCAAAAATCTTAAGCGTGCTTCCGGAAGGCGTATTTGATAATTATTCTTATGATACCTTTATTTTACCCCGGAAACGCAGTGATGAAATTTATGTAAATTTCGAAAACTATCATAAATATATATCGGTCGAGTTTGCCGACCGTTATGAAGCGTTAAATGACCGGGAAGTAATGAGTACCCGCTGTTATTTGTGCGGCGGGGAGCGAAATTTAAAACGCAAGATAAAGTGGTTTACCAGCAATTCAAGGCATTATTATTCGGTATCATTTTGCCCGAACCATGGTTATATGAAAGCGAAAGTCAGGCTCAAAAAAACCGGCGACATGGGGGTTTATGTGGTAAAAACAGCGAAATTCATTGATGATAATGCTTATTCGGAAATACGAAAGAAATGGAATGATTTGCGGCTCAAAAAGCAAAAAGCGCTATAACTTATATCCATTAAACTGGTCGCGGCGGTTTCTGATGGCTTGCCTTCTCCGGCGCTTGCGGCGGCGGTTGAAATGGTAACTTTTTAGGGCTGAACGGACAATAAAGAAAAAAATTGCCAAAGCGGCGAGAATAATGATAACAAAAATTGCTTGCCTGACATTAATAAAAATAACATTTTCTTCTTCAATTGTAGATTCCGGTACCTCAACTGGCATTTGGGAATCAAAATCATAAGTGGATCTATTTTCAGAAGCAAAATCAATCGTTGCGGTACCCAAGTAAGCGTTATTGTATGTATAAATAATTTCTGCGACCGCTGATGGTTTATCAGTACGATAATTGATATCAGCGGCAAGGCTGCGGAAATCGGTCGTTTTCGGCATAACAAGATAATCGTCCCGGTTCAGCGAAAGCAAAGGGCTTGAGTCGCCGAAAATATCGTTTCCAGTCTGAAAAAAGCTGGCATTTTGAATCGTATAACGGGTTTCATTCGCCGCTACATTTACTATCTGGAAATTTGAAAACCCATAATCAAATAGTTTCACCGTATCAAAGAACTGTTCCGGGGTTTCTTGCTTTAATATCACGCAAATTAGGCGCATTCCATCTTTTTCGGCGGCGGTAATCAAAGTCTGGCGCGATCGGTTAACAAAACCGGTTTTACCCCCGATAATATTGTAATCAACAGAGATTTCACCATTAACTAAACGGTGCCGGTTGTTTAAATACATTTCTTCCGGTTGATTTTCAGTTGGCGGAATATAGTATCTGGATGTATTGCTGATTTTGGCCAGCATTTCATGCCGGAAATATGCGGCGGCGATTAAGGCCAAATCATAAGCGGTTGTATAATGTTCTTCTTCAAATAAACCATGGGAATTAAGGAAGTTCGTATTTTGGGCGCCAAGTTCTTCGGCTTTTTGAGTCATCATTTTCGCAAAAGTCGCAAGGTCCCCGCCGACAAATTCGGCGATACCATTCGTTGCATCATTCGCAGAACGTACCATTGAAGCATAGAGGGCTTGTTCAAATGTAATAGAATGGCCGGCTTTAATACCTATCTTCGTACTGTCCCAACTAATTGAGTTAACAGCAGTTGAAGAAAAAGGGATGATATCGTTAAGGTTAGCATGCTCAACTGCAAGCAGGCAAGTCATCATTTTCGTAGTCGAAGCAGGAAACTGCCGCTCATGGATATTTTTTGCATACAAGATAACACCGGTATTAGCTTCCATCAGAATTGCTGAAGCGGCACCAATTGCCGGGCCCGGCGGCCAATTTTCGATGAGGTTGCTCTCAATTGGAAGAAGTTTGCGGGCTTCGGCAGCTTCGTGCAGTTGTTCTAAAGTGGCAGCATTTAACGGAAGGTACGGAATCGAAATAAATAAGCATATGGCAATAACAATGATTCGTTTAATAGGCATTTCTGAACTCCTTATACTTTCATATTATATAATAAAATACATTCTAAGGCAATTTAATTTAATCTTAAGACAAGGCGCGGAATATTACTAATTTATGCTATTGCTTTCAAAAACATAAGCAATAGCATACAAAAAAGTTGAAAGCTGCTGTGTGCTGTGTTATATTCATCATATGCGGTTGAGAAATGTAGCCGGTTCAAAGGAATTAATTACGGAAAGCCGTTTTGTTGTTTCTGAACCCGGGCAATATAAAGGAAAATGGAATAGTTATTTTAAAAATGCAAATCCTATTCAAATCGAGATTGGAATGGGTAAAGGGCAGTTTATTACGGAAATGGCAAAGCTTAACCCCGAAATTAATTATATCGGGATTGAAATGTATTCGAGTGTTCTTTACCGGGCGGTGAAAAAATTGGAGCGGACAACCCTTGATTTGCATAACCTGGTGCTTTTGCGGATAGATGCCCGCGATTTAACAACAGTTTTTGCAGAAAACGAAGTAAGCCGGATTTATTTGAATTTTTCGGATCCCTGGCCGAAAGACCGGCATGCGAAGCGGCGGATTACCGCCCGCGGTTTTCTTGCGATTTATAATGAAGTGCTTAAGGCTGACGGGTTAATAGAGTTTAAGACTGATAATGAAAAATTATTTCATTTTTCACTGGAAGAGCGGGAAGCCGCCGGTTGGAACCTTGATAAGATTTCTTATGATTTGCACAATGATGCGGAAATGATGCGGGGCAATGTTTTAACGGAGTATGAAGAAAAGTTTTCGGCGTTGGGAAACCCGATTTATAAGTACATTATTTCGCGGTAGGGCAAGAAAGGAAGGTACAAATATGGAATTAAAAATCACGAATGACAATTTTAAGACAGAAGTTTTAGAAAGCGAACTGCCGGTTTTGGTGGATTTTTATGCTGACTGGTGCGGGCCTTGCAAAATGATGGCACCGATAATCAACGCTTTAGCTTCAGAATATGACGGACGTTTCAAAATCGGAAAATGCAATATCGAAGAAGAAATGGCCGTGGCTAAAAACTATAACGTTATGTCAATTCCGACACTGATAATCTTTCAAAATGGGGCAGCGAAAGAAACAATTATCGGGGCATTATCAAAAAATGAACTTGCGGATAAGCTTAATGAGCATTTACATTAGTATCAAAAATTCCTATCGTATCGCTGATGATAATCGCGAAATGATCCCGTTCAATTAACCGAATCATAATATCCGCTATTTCCGGGTCAAATTGGCTGCCCCGGCAATTTTTGAACTCCTCAAGAATGACTTCTTTTGGCAGGGCTTTTCGGTAGGAGCGGTCAGACGACATGGCATCGTAGGAATCGGCCGCCGCGATAATCCGCGCCTCCAGAGTGATATCTTTGCCCGCTATACCTTGCTGGTAGCCTTTCCCGTCCCAACGCTCGTGATGTTCTTCCGCCCCGGCGGTCATGTTATGTATTGCGGTAATTTCTTTAAGTATTTCTTTGCCGATGCCGGAATGTTGTTTCATTATATCAAATTCCGCATCGGTTAATTTATCCGGCTTATTGATGATAGTGTCCGGAATGCCGATTTTACCCACATCATGCAACAGCCCGATGTAATAAAGATTTTCGGTAAATTCTTTACTCATTCCCATTCGTTTTGCTATTTCTACGGAATAAGCTGCGACACGTACGGAATGCCCGCTGGTATAAGAATCCTTCGCATCAATTGCGGATGAAATTGCGGTCAAGGCTTGTAAGATGATGGTGCGGTATTCGCGCTGTTTTTCAATAAGCCGTCTTGTCCTTATCCGCATAATTAAAGCAGCAGCCAGCGTAAATAGCAATATAGCAAGAATAATGGCCGTTACCCATACATAAACACGTTCAAACAATTGTAAGTCTTTTTGCAAGTCAAGTTCAATAAAATTGCCTCTGTTTCCGGCTGAATCTTCCGTCCAAACTTGCAAAGTATAATGGCCGCCCCTTAGGTTGGTATAGGAAATTTCCATATTATCGCCTTTATTCAAGGTATGTGGTTCGTTGTCCTGCCCGGCAAGTATATAATGCAACGCGGTATTATCCAAAAGCCCGAATGATAAAAACGATAAATGGATGGTCAAGCGATTGGCATCACGGGGGATAAAAATACTGTCGGTATAGACATTGTGTTTGATGTCATCAATGTAGATGTTGGTAATGGCCGCATGCGGTATAAATGGAACGATATTATTTTCAAAATTGTATATATTAACTCCGATATCGGTGCAGAAATAGAGGTTGCCGTCATCGGTCAATACATTCCAAGCATTGGCGTTAATCATACCGGTAAGTCCCGCAGACCTGTCTATCGAAGTATATTCAAGCGGTAAATCCGGATTATGCAAAGCTTCGGCGTTGGTGCGGATGATTTTTGATGATGTCAGCAAAAGCAAATCGTCATTGTATGGCAGAATATCCAAAAAGGTATAAGGCGGTAATTTATCGATGATACGAACCGTTCCGTCGCCGCCTATATAACAAAGTCCGGGTGAAGCTGCCACCCATACGCCGTTCCCGCCCGGGTCGGCCAGCATACGTAATACCACCCCTCCGGTCAAATCATCATCTTCCCGGTAACGGGTGGTGCCGTCTCTGCTAACGGCATATACGCCGCCGCCGTCCGTGCCGATATACAGTGTCCCATCCGCCGAATAAACCATCGAAAGCACCATGATGTCGGGCAAGTCAATGAGAGTATCGGTATTTAATGCTTCATTAACCGATATCACATCGTCCCCCCTGATAAAACTGACACCGGTTGCCGTACCGACAACAATTATGCCGTTCGGAAGCTCCAAAATAAGGCGGGTTCGGTCAGAAATCAAACCGTCTTCAGCATTCCAACTTTTATATGTATTAGTTGTAGGTGTATAGCGTATTACGCCAAGTTCAGAATAAGTACAAATCCAAATATTGCCGCTGCTGTCGCGGAAAAGCCCGCGCACACGAGTATTGATTTGCTCGGTAAAATTCATACGTGTTGAATTTCCATTTTTATCCAAAACAAGCAATCCATTGTTTGTGCCGATATAGGTATTATCATCGTCTAAGATAATGGCGTTAACCGTGCCGGTTTCAATATTGTGCAAGGCATTAAAATTGGTAAACGCGCTTAAGGTCAGTTTAACTACACCCCCTCTTGTACCGGTAATCCAATAGCTGTTTTGATAGTCTTCAAAAATCCCGCTGTAAAATCCCGCGCCGCTTGGATTGCCTACATTCCGGTATGTCCGGTTTTTATCTAAGAACCCGATCCCGTTTTCCGCAAGCAGCCAAATGAAGCCGTTGGAATCTTCATAAACAGTACCTATATTGGTAAGCGGAGTTTTGACCGTTTGCGAAAAAGTAAAAGAATTGTCCGTATATTGAAGAATAAATACGCCGTCTTCCCGGGTACCGGCGGCTATCAAATTACCCGAAATTTGGGCAACCGATATAAATGACCCGTCATGGGGATGCCTGATTGTTTGATTATCATTGGTATAAACAAACAACTCCCCGCTGTTTAAGATAGCGTACATATTGTTGCCCGCATCAAAACAAAGGCCGGTAACAGCTTGCTGCAGCTCTGTGTCCAGCACAACGGCGGTGATTTCCCTCTCGCGGTTTACACGGATTATCCCCTCCGGTGTACCGCAGTAAATTGACCCGTCCGCGCCGCTTGCAATCGCCCGGATAGTATTTGACGGCAAGCCGTGGGACCGGTCATAAACTGTAAATATCCCATTTTGATAGGCAACTAAACCCCTGTCGTTTGTGCCTATCCATAATACACCGTCCGCATCTTCATAAAGCGTGCGGATATTAGAACTGCCGAAGCCGTCCGGAGTCCCGGCATCCCAGATGGTATATCTTGCGCCGTCATAACGATAAAGCCCGTTATACCCGCCAAACCATACAAAACCGTCCCGCGTTTGCAATACGGTATTGGATTCATCGCTGGGGAAATTGTTGAAGCCAGTATTCATAACGGTAGTGACGTAACGGGCAAGAAAATTACTTGCGAACCGGTCACGCCGCTCGATATTGCTGTCCGCAAAAACGGGAAATGTGTAAATTCCTGTCATTACCAACATAAGCATACATGCAAGAGTATGTTTATAATATTTTCTATTAATAATTTTCATTAATTAATCCCGCCCATTTTATTTTTATAACCGTAAATCGTACAATACAAGTAATTGTATGATTTTAACGGTAAAATTCAATAAGTTTTGCATGAACAACCCCCAAATGTCGTGAATGGTAATAAAATCAAAATTACAACAGGAGAAATTTATGATATACTTAGAATACGATGTATTGTGCATTAATTAGATAGATTTTAAGGAATTTGATATGTTGAAGCGTTTGATTGCGATTGCGGCCGCATTGATAATAATGTTTACAGTAACAGGCATTCCGGCTGTGTTTGCGGAGAATGCGGAAATATCCGGCACAAATGATATCCAAGCAGATATATTTGTCCTTACATCCATACCCGGGTCGCCGTTTCAAATTGAAACCGTTGTTGGTACGGCTTTTGAAGATACCGATGCTGCGGATATTCATGCGCTAACGCGCTTGTCTGCGTTTGCCGACGGGCCGAATGGTAACGTGCGGATTTTTCTGACAATTTTATCATGGGATATATCTGCATACAACCCTAATACACCAGGAGTATATACGCTGCACGGCGAGATTGATTTTTCGGTTTTCACCAGTGGTGTTATTGAAAACCCGAACAATCTCCGCCCCGCAATTATCATGACTGTGCTGGAACCGCAGATACCGGTAATAGATGAAGAAAATATAAGGCGTGGATGGTGGCATGACAGCGGGGTATGGCATTGGGGGGATATGCTTACTTTCCCTGTAAAAAGGTTGTACCCGTGGGCGGGTTGTGATGTTACCGTATGGCAGTCAGACGATGACGGCAATACGTGGTTTGATATAAGCGGTTCCAATGGCCTTTTAGTCGAAACCGACGGTTTTCGCTTATCCGGGTTGGAAGAAGGCCGCGTTTATGGTTTTAAAATTGAAGTAAACGGCAACGACATTTTGCAAGGAATGTCCGAACCGGTTTATGTCACACTAGATGAAAATTACAAAAACGGATACATTATCGGCGGTTGCCGTACCGGCAGACGGCCTGACGGAACTAATGTTTTACCCCCGGTAAACTCCGGTAACGATAATCCGGAATCTGCGCCGGTAACAATTCTTTTAGCGGAACCGGCGGTTTTACCATTACCAACTCCGGCAGCGGAACCGGCTGCTTCACCGTTACTGGAACCGATTGTTTCGCCAATACCAACACCGGCTGTTTCATACATACCGGAACCGGAAGATACACCGTTACCAATCGCCGCGCCGGAATCGGCAATTTGGCCGGATTTATTAAATGATTACAATATATCAAACGGAACGGTAATGCTGGAAAGCTACACCTTACCGGTTGCTGAATGGAAACGATTTGCCGAAGCAGGGCTTTCGGTCACATTTACACTCCCGCTTGGCACATTAACGCTCGATCCGGATGCGGTGAAGTCAACTGTCGCGGCAGCGTCCGGGCCTTATATAACGGCTTCATTCACGCAAGCAATCAACTTGACGGAAGCACAGCAGGAGTCCGTCAATCCCGATGATTTGGTGTTCAAAATTACCATGGTATCAGGTACGCAGCATATTAGTAACTTTGACGGCTACATCACCATTACCGTGCCGTATTATGGTAACATGCCCGTGGTGGTGTGGTATTTAAGCGATGATGGTGTATTGGACGGTGTTTGGTATAGGTATGATACAATCGAAAGAACAGTTTCATTTATGACAAACCACCTATCTTTATATGTGGTAGCCCCTATTACCGAGTCTTACCCAAATAATTGGATGGCCGTTTTAATTACGGGAATAATTAGCATAATAATTGCCGGTGCGTTTTTTATTCTTTGGCGCAAACGGGAGATGATGTAAATATGAAACAAGCCGTTGTCCCAACCTTGTTGTTAACCGCATTTTTTGCCGCTTGTATATTATTCTATTACTTTTGGCATATTGATAATAAATATACCGCGCCCGGAACACAGCCGGTTGGCGGTATTCTTTTTTTGGACAATGATGAATTAGTGCAAAGGCCGGTGATATGGCTGGTGCGGGATTGGGAAATCTACAGGGACAAGCTGCTCTCACCGGCGGATTTTGACGGGACAAATGTCAAACCGGTAGCGGAGGAATTTGTTTTCATCGGCCAATACGGCGGTTTTGAAAAATATATAAACGGGGTGCTTATCCACAGCCCTCACGGCAGCGCGACCTATCGGCTGATGATAGATTTACCGCCGGAAACGAAAAGTTATACTTTGGAACTGCCGGAAATCTACTCGGCGCACCGGCTGTACATTAACGGTCTGCTGGTATCCGAAATGGGCAACCCCGATCCGGAAAATTATCGCCCGATGACCCGCAGCGGCTCGGTTACGGTACAGGCGGCGGGCTCAATAGAAATCATTGTTGCCGTATCTAATTTCAGCCATTTTTATAGCGGTTTGTTCTACCCGCCCGCTTTTGGCTTACCGGAAGCCGTATCGCATATTTTAAATATGCGGCTGACGTTCCGGCTGATTGTCAATATGCTGGCCCTGGTGTTGGGTTTGCTATACTTTGGCGTATGGCTGCTGACACTAAAAGAAAAGGATAAAGTTGATATCTCGCCGCTGTATTATACCGGTTTGTGTCTATGTTATGTTTTGTATACTTGTTATCCCATTGTAAAGACTTTATTTCCAAGCGGAATTGCATGGTACACGGTCGAAAATTTTGCTTACTGTGCCATGTTTCTTTTTATTATGCTGATAAGCCGGGGATTGACTGAAGCAAGCAAAAAATGGTTTAGGTTTGCAGGGACCTTTGCTGTGTTTGTATGCAGTTGGGCTGTTTTGATGCCGTTTATAGCAGGTGATAACCTAAATACAATGGTGACTTATTCCCGCCTAATTGAATGGTATTCGTGGGTTTGTGCTGTATATTTGACTATCATAGCCGTGCATGGTGTTTTCCGCGGTAAAACGCACAGTAAGATTATGCTGATTGCGATGATGGTTTTTAACGCCGCGTTAATTATGGATATAATGCTGCCTATATTTGAGCCGATAATTTATGGTTGGTTCACCGAGATTGCCGGCGGGTTTGTAGTGCTAATGATTGGCGTTGTTATGACGGCTTTAATTGCGGGGCAATTCCGCTCGCGGCTGGCGATGGAGAACCGTGTGGAAAGCGTTTCAAAAATGCTTGATGTACAACGCGCCTATCTTTCGCTTTTAGAGGATAAAGAAGAAGAAACCCGGGTCGCCAAACATGATATGCGCCACCATATCACGGTTATCAAACAGCTTATACCAAAAACAGCGCCGAACGAAAAAGTGACAGCTTATTTGGATGCTGTGGACGATATCAAGATTCAAATTTCACAAATGCATTATTGTGACCACGATTTTGTTAATATGCTGCTTGGCTTATACGCAGGGATGGCACGGCAGCAGGAAACCGGATTTTTGATACGCGCTTCGCTTCCGGCAATGATAAATATTCTTGATATTGATTTATGCGTAATTATTTCTAATCTTTTGGAAAATGCATTGGAAGCATCGGCAAAACTACCGGAGGATGAGCGTGAGGTATCTGTCAATATCGGCTGTGAATTAGGTTGGCTGGGTATTTTTGTCAAAAACCGGTTTGACGGTATATTAGAAAAAAAAGACGAACTTTTTTTATCTCGCAAGCAGACCGGAAGATTTGGCATTGGCCTTGTTTCGGCAGAGACTGTCTGTAAGAAATATGGCGGTAATGCGAATTTTTACAAAGAAGCGGAAAATATTTTTCATGCGAAAATCGCAATACCAATATGGGAGGTTGAATCATGAGGATTGCTATATGCGAAGATACTAAAGCGGATGCACAGTTGCTTGATAAGGTGCTTAACCGTTATCTTAACGCTAACAAGCTGACAGCCGAGATTAATTTTTTTACCAGCGGTGAAGATTTTCTTTCGGTATTTGAACCAGGAAAATTTCAAATAATTTTTATGGATATTTATATGACAAAAAGCGGTATCACCGGAATGGATACCGCAAAAAAGATTAATGCGCTTGATAAGGATGCTGCGATTATTTTTACTACTACCAGCGATGAATATATCCTTGCCGGCTATAGCGTTGCGGTTTTTTATATACTAAAACCGGTAGAACAAATAAATATGAACGAAGCAATGGAAAAATGCCGGTTGCAGATTGAGCGTTTCGCCAAAACTATTGAGATTATTGTAAACAGGATGCCGCTTCAAATCCGGCTTCGTGATATTTATTTCGTTGAAATAATAGTCAGAAATTGCATATTTACATTTGCGGCGGGCAGAAAAACAGCTTCCGGTTTGAGTTTGTCTAATTTGCTGGACAAATTGGACGGCTCGACATTTATTCAATGTCACAGAAGTTATGTCGTAAATATACTCCATGTAAGAAAAATGACAAAAACGGATTTTGTTTTTGAAAACGGCGAGCGGGTCCCCATCGGCAGAAAATATCAAGATGCCGCGCAAAAGGCATATCGCGAGTGCTTTGAAAAAATGATTATGGGGGAAACGCTGTGAAAAAGTAATTGACATTTGGCGGCAAAGATTGTACTATGTATAAAGTCTAGGGTTATTTTAAAGATACTTACGAAGCGTGGCTCAGTTTGGTAGAGCGCTGCGTTCGGGACGCAGAGGTCGCAGGTTCAAATCCTGTCGCTTCGATAAAAAATCAGTAAAGCCCGAAAATACAAGGAAATTTGCTTAAAGGAAAACGGCTTACACGAAATTTACACGATTAAGAATCATAGACTTAACCTTGCAATAAAAACGGTTACACAAAGAAAAGTGTAGCCGTCTTTTATTGGCATAACCAAAATAAAAAGCCGTTTAACCGGCTTTTATCTTATAAGCAACATTTATTTTTTTATCTTGTCGGCGTTACCATTAGGCATATCGGGGTTGGGCCTAAAGTTTTATCCTTATTCCCAGAGGCCGGGTTTGGGCAGCGCCCATAGTAAATAATCTAATGTTATGAAAGCCTCTAAACGGAAAAGCACACCGTCTAGAGGCTTTTCGTTCCCTCTACCGCAAATTTCGCTTTTCTCTCATTTATTATCTTTTCTAATTTTAGAAGTTCTTTAAGTTCGTTTTCTTCATTAATATTTTCATCAAATAACGAAGCAATAAATAAAGCGGTATTAAATTCGTATTTGTTTAAAGAATGAAAAAACTTTTCTGTCTCATACTCTTGTTTAGACAATGAGGGAACGTAAGTTCTCGTTATGATATTTTTACGCATTTCATAATCACTTATCTTTATCAATCCTTTATCTAGCAATTTTCTCAAATAAATATTGGCTGTGTTTGACTTTAAAGTCCTATCATAATTTGGAAAATCAGAACCTGCTAAAGCCTTATCAGCTTTCCAGAAAATTTCCATTAAGTCCCTTTCTCTACTGGTCAACTTAAATTTGCCCATTTTAACCCTCCATCTACCCCCTATTACAATAGTAAATGATGTGTGGAAAATTTTCAATAATATTCATAAGAATGAGTTGTATTTTATTATAATATAATATATATTATAATAAGGCGATGTATATTATAATATCAACAATTATTGTGAAAGATGTTTTTATTCAAAAATAATCAAATTAAGAAATAATAAAAAGGATAAAAAATTATGTTTAAATTATTTAAGAATGTACTACATTTTAATGTAAAATTTAAAGTGACTATCATAGTAGCAGTTATATTAACAGTAGCATTAATTATTGGACTTATGATTAATAGAGAGGCTAATTCAATGTTAAATGAAATAGAAATCTTTTACAAGGAAGATTCAATTAGAAACTCTCCGACTATGTTTCTTACATTGGACGAAATAGAATATTTTAATATAACAGGAACTTGGGATAACACACTTCCACTTGAAAGAGGTGAAGAAGTTGGAAGCGCTTTAGACGAATATGGCACAAACTGGCATATTTTTGAATTAAAAGGTTATTCAAAAAATGATTATTTATTAGTTTTTGAGCGAGATAATAATTTTAATCAATTTCTCATGAGTACAATTGCACATGATGTTTATGGTACATATATATTAGAAAATGCAACTCAAAAGCAAAAATTAGAACAATTGTTTTCCATAATTCTTAATCATGATGGAACGGTATGGTTAGTAACACCGCCAATCAGCAGTTTTATATTAGTGGATTCTTGTTATTATACATTTATGGATTATGAATTAATCATCCATTATGAAAGTGGTGAGGAAGTCGCAAGATTCGATATTGATACTGATGGAGCATTAGTTTTTCAATCTTCTACTGTACCATTACACGCTACTGTTGGCGCTCGCTATGTTGAAATTCATAATTAATAATATAAAAGGAAGAAGAAAATTAATGACATTTTAAGAGTGTTCGTATTCAATAAGAGAGGAGGCAAATAAAAATAATATTAGTAGAAACTGATTGTATTTAAACTTAAAACTATGACGAAAGGAACAAACCATGAAAAACACGATATTAAAACGATTTTTTGTATTATTAGCAATTATTGCACTCTTTCCTAATTTATTAGGAGCAAGTGTGAAATCAGATTTTGGAAATAACATTTCCATTTCATCAAGAGGATATTCTTATCCTGTAAGACCTAATATGCAAGAATGGTCAGTATTATATGACCATATGGACATGATTGCCGCCTGTCAAATTCCGGATGAATATTTAAGAAAAATGTCTACCGCAGAACTTGTGCAATCTTTCTTAAATTATCCGCTACTTATCGATATGTTTGTTTATAGCACTTATGATATGGGGTATAAAGCTGTATCAATGGTTTTTAATGGATTGCAAGAGTTGGAAAATAGAGAAGATGCAGGTACAGAATTATTGAAAACCTACCAATCTGCAATGCCAGTTTTAAAGGAAGATTTTATTAACGAAGGTTTTATTGTTACCGAAGACAGTATTCGCTATCCCGGCGAAACTGAACAAACAAATGAATATACAGATAGTGAGTTGCGATTATATGATAGAATGCACTACTTGAATGCACTAGAAATTCTATTATCGCAGGAAATTTTTTTACAGAAATTAAGCGATAATGAAATCAATCTGTTAGCCGAAGAAGCAAATAAGAAATTTGAAATCAAAAGTGAAGAAAATGATATTTATGGATATACTTTGAGTATGTCAAGCAGTATATCAGATAGCATATCATCTACAAGTGGTATTATGCCGCTAGGCTCTTTGTCCTATTTTCATTCTGGATTGGGCCGTACTGTATTTTATAATAATGGTTCAGTGAGAACGCCAAATAATACCCTTGTTAGCACAATGGTACATACAACAACACTTACTACTGCTGAAATAAATAGTTTAAATTCAAGCCTTGGTTCGGCTTATCCAAATGCTACTAGGCAAGCGAACGCATCATTGCAATATAATTGTCATTCCCATGCTTGGATTACTTCGGGACATGGCACTCACTGGATGAATAATCCTGCTTCATATTGGACAGATGGCAGCTATACAACTACAGCTTCAACCAAATCCAGAGTGGTTTTTTTTGGTAGTAACGGTTCCGTTACACATAGCGGTAAACTTGTAACACCGACATCTTCACCGACATCCAATACGACAATTCAATCAAAATGGGGTACAGGCGGATTGTATAACCATTCTCATACACATAATCCATATTACATAGCTCCATTAGTAGAACCTTGGCGGCATTATGGATAAATATTTGTAAAATGCACCGAAATTCTAATCATGCATTACTTTTTTATGACTTGCGAGCATAGGCAATAGGGGCAATGCTAAACACGTTGCCCCTATTACCGTAAAACCACCGCTCCCTTGCTTGCGCAGCATTTCAGCCGCCGCTTTAAGATTATTAATAGGCATATAGAATGGATAAAAAGTAAATACCCTTATCCTGTCGCTTCGAGGATATATCAGGAAAACAAGGAGATACTGGGTTTGCAGTATCTTTTTTGTTTTGAATTTTTTGATGATTTTGGGGGAAACAAGCGGATATTTTGCGGACAACAAAAATGAGAGCAGAAGTGCATTTGATATTTTGATTGAAATAATTGTTTTTTTCACATATAATGATTAGGCAAGATGTAATATAAACTTTAGGGAAAGGAAATTTAAAATTTATGATAGAATTAATTTCTTTATTTATGCAAACATCGCTTATAACATTTGCTGTAATTATACTCCCAATAATTATTCCAATCATCCTAGTTTTTTTTATTAAATGTAATAACTATTTAAAAACCGAATACTACTCTGCAACAAATATACCTTATATTTCGTTAATCTTTAATAAGGGTTCATATGGAGAATATTTAATTTACAAATATTTATTACAACTATCAGGAACTAAAAAGTTTTTATTTAATTGCTATATCCCAAAAGATGATGGTACGACATCCGAAATTGATGTTATTCTTTTACATAGCTCTGGTATTTATGTTTTTGAATCAAAGAATTATAGTGGATGGATTTTCGGGACAGAAACGAAAAAAATGTGGACACAAACTTTTCCAAATGGTAAAAAGGTTTCGTTTTTTAACCCTTTGATGCAAAATAATAGCCACATTAAATGGTTAAAAAATTTTTTACCAGAAGTTGTTGAGAATGCTTTCTATTCAATAATTGTTTTCAGTGAACGATGCGAGCTGAAAAAACTTAATATAACTACCAATCTTCATAGAGTTATTAAACGAGACCGCGTTTTATCTGTAGTATCTGAAACAATTAATCAACAAATTTTATCAGATAAAATAATTGAAGAATTTTATCAGAAACTTTATCCTCACACACAAATTTCGGAGGAAGCGCGAAAATCTCATAATGATGCGATATTAAATAAAAGTAATAAAAAAGATACAAAAATATCGGAACTAAGCCCTACTGGCAAAGGGGATATGGTGACTAAGAGTCAAAGCGATAACATGAAAATAGAGTCTAAAGAATCTTGTGGTAAATGTGGTGCGAAAATGGTTCTAAGAACTGCTTCGCGAGGTGAGCGAAAAGGGATGAAATTTTGGGGCTGTTCAAAATATCCAAAATGTAGAAATACTATCAATATAAATTAACGATAGAAAATTAGAACATTAATTGTCAAAAGGCTTGACTAGTATATTTCTATATAGTAATATACTAGATAGAGGTAAAAAGCAATGAAAAAATATGGTGGTTTTTTAATGTCACAAATTGGACGGTTAAGCAGCCGCACTTGGGAACGCCTGCTTAAAGAATGTGGAGTGGATGCTTTTAATGGCGCACAGGGCAGAATCCTTTATGTGCTTTGGGAACACGAAAATTTGACTATCACTGATATTGCACGGCTTACCTCACTGGCAAATACAACTCTTACGAGTATGCTTGACCGTATGGAGGCAGAGGGATTAGTAAAACGTATCCATGACAAAGTGAACCGCAGACAAATATTTATATCTGTTACTGAAAAGGCGAATGAATATCAAGAGAAATATGAGCAAATATCCAACGATATGAACAAAATTTTTTACAATGGTTTTTCTGAAACAGAGATTACGAACTTTGAAAGCCAGTTACGCAGAATATTAGATAATTTTCAAAACGAAGGGGTGTAAAAATAATTGCAATAAATATTTCAAAATTTGGAGGATAATAATTATGAACATTTATGAAGCAATAAACGCTCGCAGAACGATAGCTGGTAACTTTATAGATATTGCTCAATCCTCTCCGCCACATTATCAAAGTCGCTGTCTATATTTTCAGGAATTTACCCGCAGCGCAAGCAAATTTATTACATCATTTAAAATACTTTTACTTGTTACTTCAATTGCCAATGACTTGCCGATTGACCCGGTAACAGTCCGGTGATACAAATCCTGGGTGTATTTATCGCATAAAGGGATTAACAAATCAGCCTCGACTGCTTCTTTTGCACCAATATTAATTAAGGCTAGAAAATATCCTTGCTTCGGGTAAAACGTACACAATGCTTTGCCGCTTTTTTTATATTTAATATTCCAGCCCTTCCAAAAGCCCTTATCCATAGTACAACAGCTATAAAATAATTTCGGCTGGACATTGTATGTTTGTTGTAAATGATTGTTTAAATCATTCCATAATGGGGTAGCGATAAATTCACTTATTTGCTTGTCTGATGGTTCATTTTCTTTGGTAAATAATTCGTTCCATGCCATAATATCACCTGCTTTCTTTCTGTTGCGTAAACCATTTCTTGCGCCGTCTACTCTGGCAGACATTTGGGTCCGTTGCTGGACGACCCTATTTTATTATACTAATTGGCCGGATGTTTGACAAGCCGTTCCAGTAGCAAAGTTTTAGCAAAAAGTTGACAAAAATAATCTCACAGTTTATTATTAAAAACGGAAACAAGTTTACGCAAGAAAAAACCCAGAGAGAAAGAAAGCAGGGAGGAAAACATTTATGACTCAAAGGAAAGTTATCATTATCGGCGCGGCAGGGCGTGATTTTCACAATTTTAATACTTTTTACCGGGATAATGCGGCATATCAGGTCGTAGCATTTACGGCGGCGCAGATTCCCGATATTGCCGGAAGGAAATATCCGGCATCATTGGCGGGCAGCCTATATCCTGACGGGATTCCGATTTTTGAACAGAGCGAATTGGAAAAGTTGATAAAAGACTTTGATGTTGACGAATGTGTTTTTGCATATAGTGATGTCCCTTATGAAGCTGTAATGAATATTAGTGCGCAGGTAAATGCGGCCGGCGCGGATTTTATGCTGATGGGTTACAAAAATACGCAAATCAAAAGTACTAAGCCGGTTATTTCGGTCTGCGCGACTCGTACCGGTTGCGGGAAAAGCCAGACATCACGCCGGATTGTTGAAATCTTGATGGCGCATGGCCTTAAGGTAATTGCCGTCCGTCACCCGATGCCCTACGGCGACCTCGAAGCGCAAAAAGTCCAGCGTTTTGCTACAATTGAAGATTTAACAAAACACAAGTGTACGATTGAAGAAATGGAAGAATATGAGCCGCATGTTACCCGCGGTAATGTGATTTATGCCGGTGTGGATTATGAAGCAATTCTTAGAGCTGCTGAAGAAGATTTAAATGGCTGTGATGTAATTTTGTGGGATGGCGGAAATAATGACTTTTCATTCTATACGCCTGATTTGATGATAACCGTTGTTGACCCGCACCGCCCGGGGCATGAGCTTTCATATTATCCCGGCGAAGTGACCTTGCGGGTTGCTGATGTTGCTGTGATGAACAAAATCGACAGTGCCGATTTTGAAGGGATCCAAACTGTCAGAAGCAATATTGCAAAAGTAAACCCCAATGCTGTTGTGGTTGATGCTGCTTCAACTTTAACTGTAGAAAATCCGGAAATGATTAAAGGAAAGCGGGTATTAGTCGTAGAAGATGGCCCGACATTAACCCATGGTGAAATGAAAATCGGTGCCGGAGTTGTGGCGGCCCGTAGATTTGGCGCTGCCGAGATTATTGACCCGCGCCCATATGCTGTCGGCAAGCTCAAAGAAACTTTTGCAATTTATCCAAATATCGGGAACCTGCTTCCGGCAATGGGTTATGGCGAACAGCAGATGAAAGATTTGGCGGAAACGATCGACCGGGTTGACTGTGATGCGGTAATCATCGCCACCCCGATTGATTTGAAACGGGTTATTAATATCAGTAAACCAAGCGTAAAAGTCGATTATAGTTTGCAGGAAATCGGCCGGCCGGATATGGAAGATATATTAAAGGACTTTATTGCGAAGATTAAATAGACATAGATAAACAAAAATCACCCCGTAATTGGGGTGATTTTTTTATTTAGAGACATTGGATACACTTCTTTTTTTGGATTATCTTCCACTTATTAAATCTTCCAGACGTTGAGCCTGGTCGCTCATTTCCATACTGGTTGAGGCACTTTCTTCGGCTGTTGCACTGGTCTCTTCGGCAATTTGCGCCACTTCATCAATGCCTAAGTTAAGGTGGCCAATTGCATCTACCTGTAATTCGCATGATTTTGCGATACCGTCAATGAGAGTTGCGTTCCGATTGATGCCTTCTACGATTTCGTTTAAGGACCCTGCTGTTTCTGTGGCCATCTTAAGCCCAAGCTGGGCTTTTTCAACCGTATTAAAAATCAGTTTACCGGTGTCTTTTGCCGCTTCTGCGCTCTTGGTTGCAAGATCACGTACTTCTTCTGCTACAACCGCAAAACCTCTTCCGGCCTCTCCGGCACGAGCCGCTTCAATGGCGGCATTGAGTGATAGTAAATTGGTCTGCGAGGCGATGGAATCAATTACCTTGATAACTTTTTCAATTTGTTTGCTTGATTCGTCAATCTCCCTGACCGCCTGCATCATTTTGTCCATTTCTTCACTGCCTTTTTGGGCATTCGCGATGATAGATGTGGACATTGATGTCGCCTCTTTGGCAATTTCAGAATTGCGAATGGTTTTATCTTTGATATCATTGACAGAAGCTGAAAGTTCTTCAACGATCGCCGACTGTCCTGTTGCACTATCAGCTAAGCTTGTTGCACCATCAGCAATGACTTTTGCATCACTTAAGAATAATTGGCTTGCCTGATGGATGGCATCAAGTAACTTTTCCTGTTCCTTTTGCGCTTTTACGATGTCGGTGATATTTTGTACCACCTCAATATGTCCTACGGGTTTGTTGTTTAAATCATATAAGTAACTGGCATCGACTTTAAATTCAAAATCACCATGACTGAATTGGGTTGATGACTGGCCTCTCTTTAGGCAGGCCACGCCGCAATCTTTCGTATTGCAGATACCCGCTTTCCAGATATCGGCGCAATGCATCCCTTTAACCTCCGCCATGGTGATACCTAGCATATCCTCGGTTGCTTTATTAATATAGGTAGATTTCAAATCCATGTCCGTGACGGAAAAGGGGAGAGGAAGCGCATTCAGAAGGCTTTGATACCAATGCGCATCATTGGCAAATTCCTGCATCTTTTTGGCAAACCAATTGATGAAGAACCGGAGCATGACCAAGGTAGCAATGAAGAAGATTACAAGAACAGCAAAACCGACAGAACCTTGATTAGCCGCGCTTCTGGCATCCTTTGAAGTTCGATATCTGATTTCATAAGCCAAATCATGGCTGACATCGGCTAATTCTTCAACCGCTTCAAAATATTTGCCTCCGAATATTAATTCATATGCGGCATCATGGTCGCCCTGTTCAATCTTGTCGAGGGCAGCATCTTCAATTGATTCTAATTCGCTAAGCAGATGTTTTATACGGGTTATATACAATTTTTCACTGCTTGTTAAGCGTGCTTCCATTGCATCCAGCCGGCCGTATATGAAGTCATAATCATCAATCATCTCATTGTATTTCTTTAGTATCTCCGGATCAAGGGTAGAGGTATACATCATCATATGCATGACAATTTCATCGTTGTGATGTACCATATCGGTACAATGCATCAGCAGTTCCGCCCCTTCCTCGCGTATTACTGTAGTCCGGTTGATCAAAAATATCAAGATGGCACATAATAGAATTGTAACACCAAAAAGAAACGGGATCGCCGTTTTGGCAGTTCGTAACATTTTATTAATTTCCATAAATCATTCTCCCTTGGTATGTAATTATATAATTATATCACTTTTATTTTTGAATGTATATTGGTATTATGTTACGATTATTGCTGTTTTTAGATAATTTAATGAGTATTCTATCCAAAAATTGACAATTACGCAGGGAGCGGGCTGGTTTATTCGCTTACCAACGAATATGCCGTAATTTTGCGGATTCGCCACGCTATCAGCATTGAAACAGCGTAAGCAAGAATAATAAGGGTGATGCAACTGATAATAATCTGACCGAGTGGTATCGGTAAATCAACTTGTACGATTCCAAAACCGGTCAGCGTAGCGCCCATTAATGTATTAAAGCCGAAATATCCTGCAAGGGCACCGCTTATAATCCCGGTTAATATTACCGGCATCATATTAAGGGCGATTTGATTCATTAGCTGGAGTGTCGTAAAACCAACGGCTTTTTGAATACCGAGTTCGCGCCTTTTTCGCATAATAGTTGTTTTAATAACCATATAAAGAACTAAAATGACCACAAACGCTGTAATGCCTATCATCCCTATTGCGATAGCGGCAAAAATTCCGCCCATTCCATCCAAAAACGTAAACATTTGCTCTTGGGTATTAATTACAAAGCAAATTGTATCATCTTCTGCAATTTTGATTTCCTTGATAAAGTCATTGATATCTACCCCATCATTAAGATATACATAATAATGAGAGGAAATATAGTCCGGTTGTATTTCCCGCAAGGCATCGTCAGTTATAACTCCATTAAGGCCATTATTAGACATTATTTGAACAATGCCTGTCACGATATAGTTTCTGCTAATTTCATCAACTTTAACCATTACAGTATCGCCGGTTGTTTTGCCAATTAACATAGAAACTGCTGCCCCAAGTGCTATTTCATTATTATGGCGGGGGTAACGGCCGTCAATAAGCAAATTTCCTTCCATCAGCGAACAATCTTCCACGATATCAGCATATATTCTTACATCGTCAATAAGTAAGGCCCCGCCGGTAGAAAAATAACCAAATATTTTCCGTACTCCCGAACGGGCAGACATTCTTTCTTTAAAAGCTTCACCATCTTTGGTTTCTTCTATTCTAACAGCAATTTCGGGTAATTCTCCAAAAAAGGCGCGGAGAAAATTTTCCTGTCCCTCATTAATATTAAAATTTGCAGCGATACCAATAATTGAAGACATTGTCACTAATGCAACAATAATAGCAATGGTAACAGATTGCTTTTTATTCTGTAATATCTGTTTGAAGGCCAGCAAAAAATTGAGTGAAGCCCGTGATTTTTCTAAAGGCAGCGGGTTTTTCTTAAAACTGTGAGTGGTAATTCCGCCGCGCAGGGCGATAAGCGGGTGGAGTTTGTTAATTTTTCGGGCGGTTAAATATGATATTAACATTACTGTAACTAATACAGCAACTATCGAAATTAGTGCCGAACCGGGATTAAATTTAGGCTGCCATGCTAATGCAATCATTGGCTCTAATAAACTAGTGATAAAAGGGATAACAATTTGCGACAGTATTATGCCGAAGATACCGCCGATAAAAGTGATTAGCCCGAATTGCATAACAATTGCCAAAATAATTTGTACGCTTTTGTATCCAATCGCCTTTTGCGTGCCGATATTGGTCATACTTTCTTCAATACTGTTGATAATGCGGAAACGGATTACGATTAAACAAACAACAAGCAAGATTGCGGCAAATGCTATTATTACAGCAGCAGCGATAAGCGGAACCATTGTCCGCCCTTGTTTGGCGAAGTTGTACATCCAAGTTGAATAAACATCTTCCTGGGAATTATCCCGGTTAAAATCAGCCAGCATATATATTGCATCAGCGCTATTTTTTAAACGTGCTGAAAGAAGGGTTAAACTATTATCAGATATTTGTTTTTCGAGTTCGGCATACATAATATCCGATACATAAAATCGTACTACGGTGGTCATAGCGTTACCATACATAATATCTTCTGTTGCACCGGCAATAGTGAAATTGAGCTCTACATTCGAAAGAGATAATTTTAGATTATCACCGATACTATAATTGTCGTTGATAAATAGATAATAAGGCATATAAATAGCATTACCGGTTAGCGGAAGTGAATCGCCAATCAAAGATAACCGGTCCATTTTTTGATTTTCGTCCATTCGAGAGATGAGTAAAGTAATTGGGCTACTTGTTTCATTAGTGAAAATTTCACCTAAACCGCCAATTGCATTGAGTTTTTCAGCTTCAATTACGCCGGGATAATTCTTAATAAATTGCTCACCTTCTTTGATTCCTTCACTTCCGTCAAAATATGTTACGGCAAAATGAGGCGCGTTATTAACCTCGGCGCGTTCATCGAAGAAATTACCAATACCAAAAATTAAAACAAACCCGGCGTTTAGCATGATTGTTGCGATAAGGACAAATAACAATAAAGTAATTGACTGGCTTTTTCCTTTGCGGATATTCGCCGTCATAAGCATCAAAATATTTTTCATAATAATAAACCTATACCTTTCCGTTACCTGCAAACTTTGGGCTGTAAGCACAAAGTTGCCAATTTAAAGAATGTAATTCTTTCAATTTTACCACCCCATTTCTGTCAAAAATTCATTTAGTTTATCGTACCGCCCGTTATCACCGCTTATATATTTTCCAAGCAGACATTCACCGTGGATAATCCCGTCGCGCAGATATAATATCCGGCTGCCGCGTAATGCTGATCGCAAATCATGCGTTACCATAATGACACTTTGTCCTTGTTTATTTATTTCGGTAAGGGCTTCAAGGACTGCTTTTCCGTAGGTGGAGTTTAGCGCGCCGGTAGGTTCATCGGCAAAGATGATTTTTGGGTTATTAATAAGGGCACGGGCTATTCCGGCCCTTTGTGCCTCACCGCCTGAAACTTGGGAAGGGAACTTACGCCACATTGTTTCATCAAGGTTAAGACTCTGTAATAATTGTTTTGCCCGGTTAATAACGGCCTTGCGGTTTTTATTGACCAAAAATCCGCACGCCAGGATATTGTCGAGTATACTCATATTGTCGAGCAGATACATTTGCTGAAATACGAATCCGCAGTTATCGCGCCGGAATACCGCAAGTTTGTCATTTGAAAGGCCGGCGATTTCTTGTCCTGAAAAACTGACTTCGCCAAGTGTTGGTTTATCCATTCCGGATAAAGCATAAAGTAGAGTAGACTTACCCGCGCCGGACGGCCCCATGATAACAGTAAAGTCGCCTTGGTATATTTTTAAATCAAGATTTTTCAAAACGTGTTGTTGTAAACCGCCGCTTGAGAAGGTTTTGCACAATTTACTGGTGGTTAAGATTGCTGTTTGCATTTGATACTCCTTTTTAGCCGGATAGTTGTTCCGGGGTTTGCAATAAAATAAGGTTGAATGAAATACTTGCAACCTTATTTTATCTTCGAAGTCCTTAACTAATCTTTATCTAATTCTTAACTGATTCTTAAATATCTTCCGTAAATCAGGGCAATAAACTCTCGAGCCTAAACATCAACCAGCCAATTTAAGAATAAGTTTAACACAGAATCCATTTACCCCATTTTCACATCGGATATCCCCTGACATTTGCTCCAATAAGTATTTCGCAATGTAAAGGCCTAAGCCATACCCACTTTTTGTTTCGGTATTTTTGCCGCGATAAAACTTATTTAAGATGAGGGGCAGTTCTTCTTCCGGTACCCCAACGCCAAAGTCAGCTATTTCTACTATAAGAAAGTTTTCCTCAAAATACGCGTTAATATTGATATCTGTTCCGGCATATTTGTATGAGTTGCCGATAATATTATCGAAAACTTGCTGTAGGCGCAATAAGTCGGTAAAAATAAGGCAGTTAGGGATTAAAAAGGGCTTTACCCGGTTTTCATAATCGGCATTTTTGACCAAATCTGCTATCGCCGTGCTTGGCGCCTCGTTGATAGTTACACTTAAGGCTTGCAGTTCCTCTAGTGTTGCGTGGAACATATTTGTAATCAGGGAATTGATTTGTCCGGCTTTTATATTAATGGTTTCAAGCTGTTTGATTTCTTTTTCCTTATTTTCATTTTGAGCCACGATAAGCATAAGTTCGGTAACTGCTGTAATAGAAGCAACGGGTGTTTTTATGTCATGGCTTAAAGAGGCAACCAGCTCTTTTTTGCTGCGGTCGGCGGTTCGTTCATTTTCACGCGCTTTTTTTAATTCTTCGCGCATTAAATCAAAGCTTTCAGTAAAGGCGCCGAATAAATTAATCTTATCCATTTCCAATGGGATATCAAAATCCCCATTTGCAATCCGGCGGGCAAAACCTTGCAACTTGCGGAAAGGGTTTAAAATATTTTTTTCGCAATATAAATAAAGCAACCCCCCGGTGATTGTCAAAATAATTACAATAAGAAATAAAAAAATCTGCAATCTCCGGTCACGGTTCATTCGCGCAGAGTCCATTTCCTCAAAGGCTTGTGATAATTGCTCTGTTAATATATTAGCTGATTCAGAGATATCGCCGGCTTGGGCGGCATTCATAACCGCATCGTTAAGAAAAACAATATCCGGTGGCGGGATATTACTTTTGAATGCAAGAAAAATACCGGCCAAAGCGGTAATTGCTGTAATAACCATGATTCCGATAATAAAAAAAGGCCTTTTCAATATTTATACCTCAAACCGATAACCTGTTCCCCATATTGTTTTGATATATTCAGGTTCATTGGGATTTTTTTCGATTTTTTCCCGCAAATGACGGATGTGGACATTTAAAGTATTATCACCGGTGATAGAATCTTCCCATACTTTTCTAAAGATTTCGTCTTTTGAAATGGTACGGTTTTTATTTTTAGCTAAATAAGCAAGAAGCTTGTATTCCATTGCTTTTATATCAATTTTCTGTTCATTAATAAAAACATCACCGTTTAAAAAATCAATTTTTAAATTGCCGGAAGCAAAAAACTCATTTTCGTCAGTTTTATAGCGTTTTAATATGGCTTTTACTTTTGCAAGCAGGACGGCAAGTGAATAAGGTTTTTGGATATAATCATCACCGCCGATATTAAGCGCAAGCAGCATATCATCATCGCTTGTCCGCGCGCTGATAAACAAAATCGGTACATCAGATGTCTTGCGCAAATATTTACACAAGTCAAAACCTGATGACTCACCAAGATTTATATCAAGCAAAATCACATCGGTTTGATTATCAAGCAGAAAATTCTTACAGGCAATCTGGTCTTTAACCCATGCTGTTTTTACATCAAACATATTGAAATAATCGCGGGTACTTTCTGATAAAGCTTCTTCATCATCGATAATTAAGCAATCGTATTTCATACGCCTCCTTTCGGCAATAATTAAGATAAATTTAGCAACCAATCCAATACATTCAACTGCTGGATTCCATTGTGGCTGGTTCCTGCGCCGATTTCATCAAGAGTAAGCAGGATTTTCGGATAGTGGTCATTAATTTTTTCAAGGGAAGCAAGTTCCCGCCTTAAGGTATTTTCATCAAGTACAGTTGCCGCAACCTGATAATATGTCACCCCGTCTTCATTATGCGTGACAAAATCTACCTCTCCATCATTCAAATGTCCAACATAAACTTCATTACCGCGCCGGAGCAGTTCTAAATATACAACATTTTCCAAAATATGCCCTTGCCCGGTTTTGTCGGCTCCAAGTAGGTGTTGCCGCAGGCCGATGTCGGCCACATAATATTTTTCAAGTGTGGCGAGATATTGTTTACCCTTTATATTATAACGGTTTACTTGATGAATAACTAAGCTGTCCATCAAACCTTTGATATATTTTTCGACAGTTTTTTGATCAATCTTTCGTCCCTCTGAAGTCATTGTATTGGCAATTTTGCTGGTGGATAACAGACTTCCAATATTGTAAAAGACAAATCTTGTAACACTTTCGAGCATCATTACATCTGAAACCTTAAGCCTTGCGACTATATCTTTAAGCAGGATTGAGTTATATATTCCGGCGAGATATTCCCGAATATCTTTTTGCTGTCCGGTTATCTGCAGGGTGTAAGGAAAGGAACTTTCACTTAAGTATTGTGAATATTTTTCCATCTTGGTCATTGGTTTTTCCGGTGTATAAAGATTAAGCCCTTCGCAGTATTCTGCAAAAGACAGCGGTAATATCTTCATTTCCACATATCGCCCGGTAAGAAAGGTCGCAAGTTCACCAGACATAAAATATGCGTTTGAGCCGGTGATATATAAATCTACATTTTTCTTAATAAATAGACTGTCAACGGCTTTTTCAAATTGATTCACATGCTGTATTTCATCTAAAAAAATGTAATTCATCCGGTCAGGTAAAAGGAGCGGTTTAATGTAATCATAAAGAAGACGATAATCAGTTAGATGTTGATAATCAATTTCTTCGAAATTTATTGAAATGATTTGTTCATCAATAACACCACTTTCAGCTAACCAATCGCGGTATAAATCAAAAAGCGTAGATTTTCCAGAACGCCGGATACCGGATACTACCTTTATTATTTGTTTATCTTTGGACCGAAGCAAAAAATCAAGGTATTCAGGACGGCTTAATTTTATCATAATTAATACTCTCCACAAACATTAACTACTTT
Organism: Lachnospiraceae bacterium; assembly: GCA_009780115.1. Taxonomy (GTDB): domain Bacteria; phylum Bacillota; class Clostridia; order Lachnospirales; family Lachnospiraceae; genus UBA935. The sequence continues at coordinate 12,528 of WRAQ01000015.1, read as the reverse complement.
TAGTATTATAATCCTAAAACTAACGCTTGTCAAGCAGTTTGCGTGATACAATCCTCAAACATTTGTATTGGGGATAGTTTGCGCAATACAATCCTCAAAAATACATTTCACAATAAGTTTGCGGAATATAATCCTGAAAATATTAATAAACCGATAAATATCTCTCGCCGCTATCCGGGAAAATTACAACAATATTTTTATTTTGATTATCAGCCCGCTTTGCTATTTCAGCGGCAGCATATAAAACTGCACCCGAAGAAATGCCTACAAGCAGGCCGTCGGTTTGGGCAATGGTTAAGCTTGTGTTTATTGCATTATCATTGGAGACCGTTATTATTTCATCGTAAATATAGGGGTTAAGCGTTTCAGGGACAAATCCGGCACCGATGCCCTGGATTTTATGCGGCCCGGTTTTTCCTTTAGACAAAATAGGGCTGTCAGCCGGTTCGACAGCAATAATTTTTACCTTGGGATTCTTTTCTTTTAAGTACTCGCCAACTCCGCTAATCGTTCCGCCGGTACCAATACCAGCAACAAAGATATCAACTTTTCCCTGCATATCTTCCCATATCTCCGGGCCGGTTGTAATTTTGTGAACCGCCGGATTAGCCGGATTAATAAATTGCCCGGGAGAAAATGAATCGGGGGTTTTCTTAACCAGTTCCTTAGCTTTCAAAACCGCACCCCTCATACCTTCGGCCGCCTCGGTCAGGACTAGCTCGGCACCATAAGCTTTTAGCAGGTTTCTTCTTTCGATACTCATTGTTTCCGGCATTGTGAGAATAATCCGGTATCCCCTTGCGGCAGCAACGGCGGCTAATCCGATTCCGGTATTGCCGCTGGTAGGCTCGATAATAACCATACCTTGCTTTAAAGCCCCTTTTTCTTCGGCATCATCAAGCATTGCTTTGGCAATCCGGTCTTTAACACTTCCGGCTGGGTTAAGGTATTCAAGTTTGGCAATTATTTTTGCTGAAAGTTGATGATTTTTGCAATAATTTGTAAGCTCAAGCAAAGGTGTGTTTCCGATTAAGTCGGTGATACTCTGTGCGATATTTGGCATGTGAATTTTTCCTTTCAATAAACTCTTTATACTGGCATCCAGTAATTCCCTGAAGCAGTTAGCATAACCATAAGTTTAATGTAGTCGGCGTAATTGTCGCCTTGGTATGCTGAAAGGCCGTCCCAGTCCCATATTTTGTTTACCCATTCCTGGCCGGCAGCATTAGCGGCAGCAGTTAAAAGGAAAGGCGGTGCGAACAAATGGGGGTCGGTGATATCCATCAGGCTGCCGTCCATCTTAAAAGGCCCGAACTCATCGGGATTTCCGATTTTTTTCGCATGCTTATCAAGAGGGGCGATAATATCATCAAGTAAATTCTTAGTCCCGAACTTTGTATTGCCGCAAATCAAATAGTCGGTTGCAAGCCGCCAGGGGACACGGCAGGCATTAAAAGCGAAATCTTTGTCAGTATCACCTTCAAGGACTGAACCGCTTGGCACTTCCCATTTGTCTTGCCCTCTGATTACAAAATCGGGGAGCATACCGTTTTCGTGACCTAGTATATTTTCTGCGGTGCGGATATCATGAATGACATCGTAAGTCGCGTTAATTACTAATTGCCAGTCGTGATGCGGGTCGGCTTTGGCATAAGCTTTCAGATGGCTCAAAATAAAATCGGAAGGCCGGGTTGCACTGCTTTTTACTCCTTCTCTTTCGTGGGACCAGTCGCCAAGAAGTAAGGTGTGATATTCACGGTGAACACAATATTTCCAAAACCATTTAAGCATTTCAAGGGCGATTTGCTTATAATTATAGTCTCCGTCACTGCCCCACTGGCGGTCGGCAAGGAGTAGGGAATAAATAATGTCCATATCACCATCGGTAGCACATGATGAAGTTGGCAGTTTCGTAAAGGGGGCTGTTTTGAATCCGTTTTCTTGTTTGTAACCGGTTTGATTAGTGCCGTCACGCGGATATCCTTTAAGTTCCCAGGCGAAAAGTTTGTTTTCCTCGTCGCCAATCACGCTGGGGAAGGTTAAAACAGTCCTAAGCATTGCATTAAAATAGTCATGAAGGCTCTCACAATCATAAATCCATTGTTCGGAAGATAAATTTAGTTGATTCTCGCTGCCTGCCATATAAGCCAGCATCATCATACCATAACCATGCGATTCAGATACTGTCAGGTGCGATACATCGAGGCCATCCTCTTCGATTGCCCATGATTGGTAATGGCGGAAAATCATCCGAAATTCATCTTTATTTGCGGGGCTATTTGTGTCAACAATTAAATCATTCAGTAAAAATTGGCGGAAAAGGCCAATAATCTTTTCTTCGCGCCAAGCCGGTTTTTTATCAGATGGCAGCATCGGTTTTATTTCATAATTAAGATATTGCGGAAAGGGAAAATTTGGTATTTTCTTCATTTGGAAAAGCCCTCCTTAGATTATACATATTTTACCCTTAACCACAGATACTGTAAATAGTAAAAATAATTAGGAAGGAATCATAAATTATGTTTAAATATTCTTTTAAAAAGAAAAATTATGAAAAAAATGTCTTTAAGACTGGTGAGGGTGATAAAGAGTTTTCTGACGATGAAGGTGATTATGTAGGAAATCCGGAAGAAGAATAGGGCTGCTGGTTAAAATATAAATACTTGCATTTTATCATGGTTGCTGTCCCGAAAAAAATAATGTATAATTAACGAACGATGGAAGAGCGAAAAAATAACCCTGATCCGGAGTTTCTGAAAGAAAAGCTAAAACAGCGCCCCCTGAACCGCCGTAAACTTTTGCGGCGGGTATTACTTACAGTGCTGATGGCAATTATTTTTGGGACGGTTGCTACCGTAACTATTATTCTTATGGAGCCGGTTATTAGCGAGTATCTTTATCCTGCTGATGAAGATGAACCGGAGTTAATCGTTTTTCCTGCCGATATTATCGAAGAAGAGATATTACCCGAAGATATGATTGCCGACGAAAGGGAAATGCAAGAACTCCAGTTGGCACTTGAAGCTGAAGACAACCCGCCGCCTGATATTGATGAAGACGACCTTGAAGATTTTATCCGTTGGATTGCTTCCGATGTGATGAATAAGAAAGTTTTCGGTATTGCTGAATATATTTCCATCAATAGAAGTTTGATGGAGATAAGCAAAGAAGCACAAAAGTCATTGGTAGTTGTCACCGGAGTGACAGAAGATGAGAACTGGATTAGAAATGTTTTTGAAAACAAAATTCAAACAACAGGTGTGATTGTCTGGAGTTCAGAAACAGATTTCCTGATTTTAGCAAATATTACTTCTATAATTAATGCCGATTCGATAATGCTGACTTTTGTAAACGGGAACCAATACCCGGCGGAAATAAGGCAATACGACCGGACGACCGGTTTTGCTATTTTATCGGTATCACATACAGAGCTTAGTGCCGGAACTGTAAGTGCCATTCAAGCGATTGAGATAGGTAACTCGGCTAGTTTGTCTATTAAAGGCCTGCCGGTTATTGCGGTTGGCCGGATTATTAATAATGCTGATTCAACTTGTTATGGTTTTATCACTTCAGCAGGCACTAATATTCGTAAAGTTGATGCTACATACAAATTATTAACAACTGATATCTATAGCAGTACTAATGCATCGGGGATTTTGATTAACTTACAGGGAAAGCTGCTTGGCATTATTGATAATAGTTATAATACTTCCGATGTCCGGAATATCTTAAGCGCAATTGGAATCACTGAACTTAGAAATCTCATTGAAGTGATGATGAGTAATGAAAAAAAACCTTATCTAGGTATCATGGGCATTGATGTGGCGGCTGAAGCGCATGAATTTGAGGGAGTCCCCCGGGGCGTATGGGTGACAGAGGTATTGGTTGATTCCCCGGCTTGGCATGCCCGCCTACAAATGGGTGATATAATAGTCAGAATCGAAGATGCAGAGATTACGACTTTTATTGGCTTTGTTAATACATTATTTGATTACCGGCCGGGGCAAACTATAAATATGACAATAAAAAGGCAAGGGGCTGAAAATTATAACGAGATGAAAATTGCTATAACAGCCGGGTCTTTGGATTAGAAAGGCAGATGTTGAAAGAAAAACACTTTCAACTATTGAAATTGAGTCCGCAGAAGCGGAGATGGGATATTAAATGAAATATATTAATGATTACAAAGACGGCGACCGGGTGTTTGATATTTATTTGTGCAAACAAAAATCATCGGCGATGACAAAAAACGGAAAACCTTATGACAATATCGTGCTGCAGGACAAAACCGGAACCTTGGATGCCAAAATATGGGAGCCGAACAGTGCCGGGATATCTGATTTTGATGTTTTTGATTATATTGAAGTTTATGGTGAAATTACTAGTTTTCAAGGAGCCTTGCAGGTAAATGTTAAAAGGATTCGTTTATGCGGGGAAGGTGAATATCAAGCAACTGATTATCTTCCGGTCAGCCGCTTTGATATAACGGAAATGTTTGATGAATTATTAGGTTTTGTAAGGCGGATTGAAAATAAGTATTTAAATGAATTAATGACCGCCATTTTTGTAAATGATGAAAAATTAGCGAAAGCATTTAAAGAATCCAGCGCGGCTAAAAGTATCCACCACGGTTTCGTCGGCGGGTTGCTTGAACACACACTTGCGGTTGTAAAACTTTGCGACTTTTATGCCAGTACATATCCGCATCTTAATAAAGATTTATTGATTAGCGCCGCTTTATGCCATGATATCGGTAAAGTCCGGGAACTAAGCCCTTTCCCCCATAACGATTATACCGATGATGGGCAATTCATCGGGCATATTGTTATCGGAAGTGAAATTATCGGCGAGAAAGTCCGCAAAATTGATGGTTTCCCACCGGTCCTTGCAGCAGAATTAAAGCATTGTATTCTTGCCCATCATGGTGAATTTGCCTATGGCTCACCGAAGAAGCCGGCAATCATTGAGGCCGTAGCCCTCAATTTTGCTGATAATACCGATGCGAAGCTTCAAGCTTTTACTGAATTGCTTGATAACGGAAAAGAAGCCGGGTGGCAAGGTTACAGCCGGTTATTTGAGTCAAATATAATCTCAACGAGGTTAATGTGAAGAACAATGGTGCGGTAGGCGTAAAGAAATGAAATATCAAAAAAATGATGTCCTTAAAGTAAAAATTGAAGATATCGGTTTTGACGGTGCCGGGATAGGTAAAGCTGACGGTTATACGATTTTTGTCAAAGATGCCGTTATCGGCGATATTGTATCAGCCCGGGTAATGAAAGCAAAACAAAACTTCGCTTATGCAAAGTTAGAGGAGGTGGTAACACCTTCTTCTTTTCGGGTAACGCCAAGATGTAATTTTCACCGTGAATGCGGCGGCTGCCAATTGCAAGCCCTTAGTTATGAAAAGCAGTTAGAGTTTAAGCAAAATAAAGTCCGCAACAATTTGCTTAGAATTGGCGGCTTTAAGCCGGAGTTAGTCGATGAAGTGCTTGAGCCGATAGTTGGGATGAAGCAGCCTTTCCGTTACCGCAATAAGGCGCAGTATCCGGTTGGTTATGATAAGGCGGGAAAACTTGTCACTGGTTTTTATGCGGGGCGGACCCATGATATCATTGCAAGTACTGACTGCCTTTTAGGTGATGAGCGGAACAAAGAAATCTTGGAAGCAAGTCTTGCTTATATGGAAGCAAACGGAATAACCGCTTATAATGAAAAATCGGGGGCCGGCCTTGTCCGGCATATTATAATTCGGAATGGGTTTTATAGCAGTGAAGTAATGGTTTGTTTTGTGCTTAATGTGAAAGATATAAAGAGCGCAAAGCAATTTCTTAACCGGCAGCAGGACCTTATTGATGCAATGATGAAAATCCGCGGGATGGTTAGTTTAATACTCAACTTTAATGCCGAAAAAACAAATGTTATTATGGGTGAGACATCACATGTTTTGTGGGGTAAAGAAACAATCAGTGACCGGCTTCATATTCTTAACCCACAGCATCATTTTGCCGATACCGGGCATTATTTTACTTATCAGATTTCACCTTTATCTTTTTATCAAGTTAACCCCCGGCAAACAGAGAAGCTCTATAGCCTTGCGCTTGAGTATGCCGGACTGACCGGACAGGAGACGGTCTGGGATTTGTATTGCGGTATTGGCACGGTTTCATTATTTTTTGCGGCCGGGGCGAAAAAAGTATATGGCCTTGAAATAATACCGGAAGCGGTCCGTGATGCCTGTCAGAATGCCCGAAATAACAAAATTGAAAATATTGAATTTTTCTCCGGAAAAGCCGAAGTTATTTTGCCGGAAAAACATAAAAATGAAGGAATCCATGCTGATATAATTATCGTTGACCCACCAAGAAAAGGCTGTGATTCGGTTTGCCTTGAGACAATGATTGAAATAAAACCGCAGCGGATTATTTATATAAGTTGTGATAGTGCGACCTTAGCCAGAGATTTGCAGATATTATGTAATAGCGGCTATCAATTAAAACGGGCGCGTGCGGTTGATCAGTTCGGGCAGACAGTGCATGTTGAGACGGTTTGTTTACTAGAGAAAAAATTGGAGAGTTATAAACATGAAATCGATTCGTAATCATCCTCTAATTAATGTATTAAGAAATAACAAAGGAAATACCCGGACACAAATTTTAATGGAACCTTTGTGGGGTATCCCTTTTAATCTGATTGCGCCTTTTGCAACCCTTTATATGTATACCCAAGGTATAACCGATGTGCAGATTGGTTTGATTTTGTCGGTTTCGATGGTGATGCAAGTGATTTGTTCCTTTTTCGGCGGGATTATTACCGACCGTTTTGGGCGTAAACATACTACGATGATGGGTGATTTACTTGGTTGGGTAATTGCTTGTTTGATTTGGGCATTTTCCAATAATTTTTGGCTCTTTTTAATTGCGGCTCTTTTTAATAGTATTGACAAAGTTAATTGGACGGCTTGGTTTTGTCTTTTAATTGAAGATGCTGATTCTAAGGATTTGGTTGGTGTTTATAGTTGGACACATATTGCCGGTTTGGTAGCAGTCTTTTTTGCTCCGATTTCGGGTTTGCTGATTTTTCATTATTCTCTTGTTCCGGTGGTGCGGGTCCTGTATCTAATTTTCGCAATTAATATGTCGGTTAAGATTTTTATTACTTATCGTTGCTGTACAGAAACGAAGCGGGGAAAAATCCGGATGGAGGAAACGAAAAATACCTCAATAATCACGATGCTAAATGAGTATAAAATATTGATTCCTAGTATATTAAAAAATAGGGAAATTATGAAAGTTATTGCAATATCAGTTATTTTACATGTATCATATGTGATTAGCAGCAGCTTTTTTGGCCTGTATATCACGCAAAGATTAGGTGTTAACCAGGGATATCTGGCATTTTTTCCGATTCTTAATGCCATAGTAATGTTGATTTTTATGGTTGGTATTCAGCATCGTCTTGATTCAATGAAGTTCCGGATTCCGATGTGGAGTGGTTTAATAATCAATGCTTTGTGTACGGTTTTGTTGATTTTCACACCGGTTAGTTTGAGTATTCCGTTTATTATTGTTCATGTCTTTTTCGGGGCAATAGCTGTTGCGATTGTTGTACCACGTAAAGATGCTTTACTTCAGTTGAATATTAACCCGGAAGAACGGGCGCGGATTAATGCCCTGATAACAACATTTACAATTGCTTTTGCTTCACCGTTTGGTTATCTCGCGGGATGGCTTTCAAGTATAGACCGCCGTTTGCCATTTGTTTTTATCTTAATAATTATTCTCATAGCGATTATTATCGTTGGACGGATTCAAGACCCGAAATTTGCGGAAGAGCAATCTTAAAATAGTTGGGGCACCCTTAAAAAGGTGCCCCGTAGCCGAAAAGCCTCATCTAATTCCCCTAAAGAAATCCCCTAATACCCTTAGTACAATCGGATTATAGTATATTCAGCTAACCTTTGCATCAATGGCCCGTCTGCTTTTCGGCTGGTTTTTATTAATGGTTCAGGGCGGCTGAATGTCGGGCAATTTACAGCTTTTGCTTAATATATATAATTATAGTCTACCATAAATCTCAAAATATGATATGATTATGAGGGATGATTATGAGTAGTTATGAGTAGTTATAAGGAGTTATGAATTGAAAGATCCGACCCCGATGAGGCTAATGTTAATTGAAGATGACCTAGTGGATTCTGCTATATATACAGATATTTCAAAAACTCGTACTGATATTGAGTTCGTTGCAATGACAAATTCATGTAAAGATGCTATAGAATACGTGAAGCTGATGGTACCGGAAGGAATTATTTTGGATTTGCAATTAATTGATGGCGAAGGTTCCGGCCTGCAATTTTTGGAACTTTTGGCCACAATCCCTCTTACGATTGTCCCGATTGTTGTCGTTACAACCAGCAATAAGTCAAAGACTGTCTCCCAGCGGCTTGATGATTTAGGGGCTGATTGGTATTTTAGCAAACTCTCCAAAGAATATAGCCATAGACTAGTAATTGATACCCTTGTGTCATTACGCACTACCATAAATTATAAACAAAGAAAGCCAATGACGTATGAAGAATACTGTGCTTCGCGTAATCTAATCGAGACTCCCCAGGATAGAAATGAACGAATACTTCACCGGGTTGATGTTGAACTTAACGTCTTAGGCATCAGGTCGAGACTTGCCGGCCGTGATTACTTGCGCGATGCGATATTTTTTCTAGTGACACACCCATATGAACGGGGGTCGGGGATTGAAATAGTTGCGGCAAAAAATAAACGTGCTTACTCATCAACTTTAAAAAGTATGCAGACAGCACTTAATGATACATGGAAAAATGGCGACCCGGAAAATTTAGTCAAGCATTTTTCCTCGCGAATCAGTATTAAAGACAATGCTCCGCATGCAACGGATTTTATCCATTATTATGTGAAAAAAATCAGCGAATCTATATAAACAATTTTTCTAAAATCAGCTAAAACTATATATATTCAGCCTTCAAACCATATCGCGTTTCTCGCCCGGTATGGTATTTTTTGTTTGTCACAAAAAGTTCTAATCTTTGGATTAAGAAACCAGACAGAAAAAAAATAAGGAGGGACCAATTATGGCAAACTGGTGGGATTGGTGGTGGCGTACTGTAGCAGGCGGACATTAAGAGTAAGAAATTCAAAATAAAAAACTAAAGCGGCCGGTATTTTTTACCGGACGTTTTTCTTTACATTTCCGGCAAAATGAAGTACTATTTTCTTATAAGAGTATTATTTATCAATTAGCTATTGCTTAGGATAAGAAAAGAGGGGTACGCTTCAAATGTATAATTTTGCGAATGATGTAATCAGTACGATGGGGGTAATGCTCTGCGCTTTTTACCTATTTACGAAGGTATTAAACCTAAAGGCGGCAATGTGGCAAAAGGTTTCAGCTATTTTATGGTGTTTGCTGCTTGCGGTTATTTATGCCTTTAACCCATTTTTAGTTTCAGAGTTAACAACAAGGCCTATTTTTTGTATTGCTTCTACTATATTTATTTTGATAATTAGCCGGGAAAAGATTGATACCAATATCTCAGCCTTTTTGGTATCTTATGGTATCAGTTATATTTTTTATTATATTTCAATAGTTGTTATTTCACTTATAGTCTCACCTTTTGAGGGCAGGAATCATCAAGCAGGCAGCATTATCGATTTTAATGCCCCGGTTTATTTATTAATCTTTTCAATGACCTTTATTTTCCAGTTCTTACTCTCTTATTTGTTTTTCCGGATTAGACGTTTTAAGAAAGGTTTTTCCTTCTTATTAGAAAGATATGCAATTATCATTGCTTTAATTATTGCCGGTTCTGTTATGGTTATAGCTACTTTAATTAGTATCATTGGCACGACCGAAGATGTAGCGGCTATCCCTTTACTGTTTGTCAGCCTTCTTACCATCGGGGCCGGAATTTATATATGGATTCGCCGGGCTATCAAAGCGCTTCAGTTAAGATGGTTCCGCGAACAGAATGAAGATATCCTGACGAAAGAAAATGAGGAGTTAAAAGCTGAAATCGAAAGGATCAAAACCAACCAGGAAACAATTCGGACAGCTAATCACAACATCAATCACCGCCTTAGATCGGTAGAGCGGAATTATATGAAGATGTTGATAAAGCTAAGCAGTTACGATGAACTTGCAGAAATTAATGAGGAACTTATGAATGACCTCGAAAATGTTCTGCTGCTTAAGGAGGATTATTTAGATTCTATATCAGGGGAACAAGTTAATTTTTCTTTATCATCCACTCATGTAAAAGCAATTGATGATTTAATCAATTATTTTGCCAGCCGTTGTAATAAGAAAGATATCGAATTTAGAATAAAGGTCAATGGAAGTATCATCTATATGATTGAGAACATTATTTCTCAAAACAAGCTTGAAATTTTAATTGGTGATTTATTAGAGGATGCAATAATTGCCGTTATGGCTAATGATATTTCTGCCCGCCGCTTTATTTATGCGTTAATCGGCGAAGCCGACGGCTGTTATGAATTTAGTGTTCATGATACCGGTATCCCTTTTACCATAGACACCCTAACCCGCCTCGGCTCTGAACGGGTAACTACTCATGAAAGCAGCGGTGGTAGTGGAATTGGTTTTATGAAGACTTTTGAAACCAAACGTGAATGCGCTGCAAGCCTTATCATTACTGAAAATCAGCCGAATACGGCTTTTACGAAATCAATCGCTTTCCGTTTTGACCAGAAAAACGACTACATAATTAAATCTTACCGGGCTGAAGAATTTCCGCCGGGTGAGGGGTATAAGGTGGCTGAAATATAAATTAATGATGGTATTTATCAATCTTGGATTTATGGTATAGTTGATGAGTATATAGCAAAACAGACAAAATGGAGGATTCAGAATGAAACTAAAGAAACTTATCGCAACTACATTAACCTTTCTATTATTATTTATCTTAGCCGGTTGTAGTACAGAAGAACCCGGGATAAGCACTATTAATTGGGATAATCATAATGAACGCGCCGGGCAATTCGTGATGGCACTTGAAAACGGTGATTATACTATTGCTGCCGAAAATTTTAGTGCTGATATGAATCGTGCGCTTGGAATCCGCGGACTCAAAAAAGCTTGGGAAGATATCAACAAACCAGCGGGGGAGTTCATAACAATAACCGGAACCGAGATTGAAGAGCATGAAGAATATGATATTTATATTGTTACATCACAGCATGAAAATAAAGATATAAAGTCGCGAATCGTATTTTCAGAAGATGGCTTGATAGCAGGGCTATTTATTAGTATCGCAGATTAAGGAGGAAAATTCGATGGTATCAACTCAAGCTATTATTGCGTTTATTATTGCCGGGGTATGTACCTTAATATTGCCGGTTGCGGTAGTGATATTTTTAGGGATAAAACGAAAAATCTCTATGTTTCCTCTGCTGATTGGGGCGGCGGCTTTCTTTATATCACAAATCGTCTTGCGTATACCGATATTAAACGCTTTAGCGGGACAAAACTGGTATATTGATTTTACGAGAAATTTTATTCCATATGTTTTTGCCCTCAGTTTAACCGCCGGTTTATTTGAAGAAAGTGCCCGGCTTGGCGGGGCATTAATACTAAAGAAGCAAAGAAGTTTTAAGGATATTTTCTCTTTTGGGCTTGGGCACGGTTTGTGCGAAGTAATAATTTTGGTTGGCTTTACGCATATAAACAATATTATTTTTTCAACGGCAGTGAATAATCCAGGCGGTGCACTCGCTTTATCTTTAGACCCGAATGTGCTTGTCTCTATAGCCCCTCAAATGATTGCACTCAATTCATTTCATGTATATTTGGGGATATTGGAACGGGTTTTTGCTGTTACTTTCCATGTTTTTGCAACTTTCCTAGTGTTTAAAGGGGTTATTGAGAAGAAATGGATTTATTATGTTTATGCAATACTTGCCCATACAGTGCTTAATTTTGTAAGTGTTTTGACAGCTTATTATGCCGGATTGATTGCTGCTCAAATAGCCCTGCTTGTTATGGCCGTTCCGGCTGGGGTTTATGTGTGGAGATTGTGGCGGGCGGAAAACGAAGATATTTCAAAAAAATAATGCTTGACAAAGCAAAACAGATTGATTTATACTTATGAAAACCGTTGAGACGGAGATAAAGGCAGTTACGCACCATACAGAGAGTCCGGATAGCTGAGAACCGGGCAGGGAATGCGAGTTGTCAAATGGACCGTTGAGGGCATGGTCAAAGGCGGAAACGCCGAGTATTCCATGACGTGCAGGCATACGTTAGTTGCCGGGAGTATGTTGGTACTCCAAAAAGCGCACAGGAAACTGTGAAGCAGGGTGGCACCGCGGATAGTTGATATTCGTCCCTGGCAAAGCAAAAGCTTTGTCAGGGATTTTTTACTGTATAGGAAATTGCTTCGCAATTCCCCATCCAGCAAAAACCCTCCGGGAGGATGCGCACTCGCGCGTAGAGTATTATGTCGCTGAAGCGACCGCGCTCGGCGCGAGGGTT
>WRAQ01000014.1 GCA_009780115.1 Lachnospiraceae bacterium | reverse complement strand
GATTGGCAATATCGAAAGCGGTTCGGTTAGTCAAAGTTATGCGACCGGCAATGTAACGGCGACCCAAAGCGGAATGACGTTTGCAGAAAGGGCCGGTGGTTTGGTCGGCAATATAAACAGCGGCTCGGTACGGAATAGTTTTGCTACCGGCAATGTAAGTAGTGTCACCAATTCCGGCGGTTTGGTTGGTTTTGCGGGAAGTTTGGTAGTAATAGAGAATAGTTATTCATTATCAAATAATAATAGTGGCTTAATCTTTTCAGGCGGGGTAATAAGTAATAGTTACTTTAATCAGGATTTACTTAGCTGGCCGTCAACGAAACCGGAAGCCCGGACAACCGCCCAGATGAAGAATCAATCAACTTATGTTGGCTGGGATTTTGAAAATATCTGGATGATGAATGGCAGTTATCCGAAATTAAGGGCATTTAGTTTATTTGGCATGTCCGGTGCATTTTTTATCTTTGGGGCAGAATTTGGCATTATCTGCGAAGATTGCATCTTATGTGGGGTTTGTGGGTTAAGTTACGAATGTGAAGATTGTATTTTGTGCGGGGGCTGTAAGGAAAGCGAGGGTATTGATTCGGATGAAGAAGTAGGTGATGAAGAAGTAGGTGAAGAAATTGAAGGTGAAGAAGTAGGTGATGAAGAAATAAATATTGAGCTTTAATCAATTCTGATGTATAATCAGTACGGAATATAAAACCAAAAAAAGGAGAACCACAATGAAGCACATTAAAACCATCACCCCCGGCACTTTAACCGAAACAGTGAAAAAAGGCGGCTGCGGCGAGTGTCAGACCTCATGCCAGTCAGCTTGTAAAACTTCCTGCACTGTTGGCAACCAAAGTTGTGAGCAAAGCTTAATAGTTGAAAAAAAGTAACCCTGTTATGGTTCATTTATACGAAAATAATGGTTTGAAAATAGCTTTAGATGTTAATAGTGGAGCCATCCATTTAGTTGATGAGATGGCTTATAAGTTGATTCCGAAAATTGAAGAATTAATCAAAAACGACGAATTAGATGAAAATCAAATTACCGGGCCAACCGCAGAAATACTAGAGTTATATCATCAGAAAATGCTTTTTACCCCTGATACGTATGAAGATTATATTAATGAAGTGAAAGACCGGGAAACGGTTGTAAAAGCTCTCTGTCTTCATGTCGCGCATGATTGTAACCTTGCGTGCCGGTATTGCTTTGCTGAAAAGGGTGAGTATGGCGGAAATGACAATGGCCCTAAACTAATGAGTCTTGATGTTGGTAAACGTGCCCTTGATTTTCTGGTCACAAACTCCGGCAACCGTCATAATCTTGAGGTTGATTTTTTCGGCGGCGAACCATTGCTTAATTGGGAAATGATAAAAGAGCTGGTAACATATGGCCGGAGCCTTGAGAAAGAGCATTATAAGAATTTTCGTTTTACTTTAACAACGAATGGTATTTTACTAAATGAAGAAATGTTTAGCTTTATTAATCAAGAGATAAGTAATGTCGTCTTAAGTATTGATGGCCGCAAGGAAGTAAATGACCGGATGCGCCCCTTACATGATGGGCGCGGCAGTTATGATTTGATTATTGAGAAATTCATTAAACTTGCGGAGAGCAGGAATCAGGCGGATTATTATGTGCGCGGTACTTTTACCCGCGAAAATCTTGATTTTACTGAAGATGTGAAACATTTAGCAAATTTAGGGTTTAAACAGATATCAATCGAGCCGATGATATCATGCGAATCAAATTTGCCCAAATCCAACTCATTGACCGAACTAGTCAACGAAGTTCCCGGTGAAGGCCCTGCTGCAAATCCTGATTTTGCCTTATGCCCCGAAGATGTCCCGGCTATCTGTGCCGAGTATGACCGGCTTGCCAAATATTTATTAACGCGAAAAGAAAAAGGACAACCTATCAATTTTTTTCACTTTATGATAGACTTAACCGGAGGCCCCTGTGCGGCGAAACGCCTTTCCGGATGCGGGGCCGGTTCCGAATATCTGGCTGTTACTCCCGGGGGTGATCTTTATCCCTGCCACCAGTTCGTTGGCCAGCCGGAGTTCCTGATGGGAAATATAAGCGACGGTATTACAAAAACCGCGCTTTATGATAATTTTAAAGCAACAAACGTTTATACAAAACCTAAATGCCGCGATTGCTTCGCGAAATTTTACTGCTCCGGCGGCTGCGCGGCAAATGCCTACAAACTAACCGGAGACTTAAACGATTGCGATGACCTTGCCTGCGACCTACAACGCAAACGCGTCGAATGCGCGATTATGCTTAAGTGCGACGGTTCTAGCTGATTTGAAAGCGCAGAGCTAATTTGAAACAACGGTTAAGCTTAAGTGCAATGGTTGTATCTGATTGAAAACGCGGTTATTACTGAAAGCGGCGTTTGGTCATGAGTGTGCATAAGCAAGGAGGGCAAAAACATTTCGCAGGAACCTTAGGCCGCCTTCTTCCCAAAAGAAAACTGAACGGGAAAATATTTAGGCCGTAGTGACGGAGAAAGTTTATTGCCCAACTTGCTAATTTATATTAATAACAAAAAAGGAAAATTTTACCATGAAAAAAAGCAAAGCCCTACTCTACCTCTTTATCTTCATCTTCACCCTAAGCCTATGCGCGTACACATCGTTCATCGGTTTTGGCAATACCCAGTCCGGTTCAATCTATGGCATCAAACTTGGCCTTGACTTAGCCGGCGGTGTCAGCATCACCTATCAGGTGGTCGGCGATGAAACCCCCAGCTCTGAAGACATGGCCGATACGATTTACAAGATGCAGAAACGAATTGAAAACTATAGCAATGAAGCAATTGTGTACAAAGAAGGAAGCGACCGGATTAATATTGAAATTCCCGGTGTTTCCGATGCTAACGCAATTCTTGAGGAACTTGGAAAACCCGGTTCGCTAGTCTTTTTAAACCATAACTTCGAAGAAGTGCTTCGCGGCACTGATGTTATCCATGCGGTTGCCACCTATCAACCGGACCATATGGGCAACAACGAGGCGGTGGTCGCCCTGACAATGTCACCGCTTGGTGCGGCCAAGTTCGCTGAAGCGACCCGTATCGCCGCCCCGACCCGGGAAGTTATTTATATTGTATATGATGATGAAATCGTCAGTTTCCCTGCTGTTCAAAGTGAGATTACCAGCGGCGAAGCAGTTATTTCCGGCAATTTTAGTTTCGAAGAGGCGGAAAAGCTTGCTTCGACAATCCGGATTGGCGGTTTGAAACTTGAACTTGAAGAATTACGTTCCAATGTTGTTGGTGCCCAATTAGGTGAAGAAGCGATTACTTCAAGCTTAAAAGCGGCGGCGATTGGCCTTGCAATTATGATTGCCTTTATGATAGCGGTTTATTTCCTGCCCGGTTTTGCTGCCGGCCTTGCTTTATTATTATATACAACCTTGATTATCGTTTTGCTTGAAGCTTTTGATATTACCCTGACCCTGCCCGGTATCGCCGGAATTATCCTTTCCATCGGGATGGCTATTGATGCAAATATCATCGTTTTTGCCCGTATCCGCGAAGAAATTGCCGCCGGAAAAACGATTTCTTCGTCGATAAAGTCAGGTTATAAAAAAGCCCTTTCAGCAATCGTGGATGTAAATATTACCACGCTGATTGCCGCCGCCGTCCTATATATGCTTGGGACCGGCCCGATTAGAGGTTTTGCCGCAACTTTGGCATTAGGTATTATTCTGTCGATGTTTACCGCCTTGTTCGTAACTAAGTGGCTGATGAATATTCTATATACCCTCGGCTTCCAAAGTGTCAAATTTTATGGTACGGCCAAAGAAAGAAAAACTATCAATTTTGTGGCGAAGAAAGCAATCTTTTTTGTCGCATCAAGTATTCTGATTATTGTTGGTTTTGTATTTATGTATTTGAATCAATCAAATATTGGCGCGCCGTTCAATTTGAGTCTCGAGTATCTTGGCGGAACTTCGACTAAGGTGGTATTCAATGAGGATTTCAGCCTTTCCGAAATCGATAACAACGTTGTACCGTTAATTGAAGATATTACCGGTGATGCAAATGTGCAAACCCAAAAAGTAGCCGGAACCAATGATGTTATTTTCAAAACCCGTAGTTTGGACAATTATGAGCGTGAAGCCTTTAATCAAAGTATGACGGAACATTTTGCCGCCGACCCGGAATTGATTACCGCCGAAACGATTAGCTCGACGATTTCAAATGAAATGCAGCGTGATGCGATTCTGGCAGTGCTGTTTGCCAGCCTAGGTATTACTTTGTATATTTGGCTCCGCTTTAAGGATATCCGGTTTGGCGCAAGCGTAACGTTTGCCCTGATTCATGACGTTTTAGTTGTTTTGGCTTTTTATGCCGTTTCGAAAGTATCGGTCGGTTCGACCTTTATTGCCTGTATGCTGACGATTGTCGGGTATTCGATTAATGCCTCAATTGTTATCTTCGACCGGGTTCGTGAAAACATGGCCGAGATGAAGCGAAAAGACAGTCTTGATGAAATTATGAACAAAAGTATTACTCAAACTTTGTCGCGTAGTGTCTTTACCTCGCTGACGACTTTTGTGATGGTTGCTGTCCTTTACTTCCTTGGCGTATCATCAATCAAAGAATTTGCTCTGCCTTTGATGGTCGGTATTATTTGCGGAACCTATTCGTCAATCTGCGTAGCTGGCGCGTTTTGGGTGATTTTGCGGAAGAAGTTCGCTTTGAAGACTGATAATTAAAGACTAATTTAGACAAATAAATACAAATTAACTCATATACCCTAAAAATAAAACTCGTACTGTCAGTACGAGTTTTTTGGTTTACGCGATAACTTTATGTTGAAAATTTTCCGATACATGCCTATAATGAGATTATAGGTCAGAAATTGGAACATATTGTTTAAAAAAAGAATTGGAAAGTATTGTTTAGAAGAAAGTGAGGACTTGAAATGGAAAAATTAAATATGACCGCAGAAAGAGATAATGAAAACATCTACCGGATCCTTGGCGATTTGATGAGTGCAAACAAAGAATTTCAAATCATGATTACGGTACCAAGCGGTCTCGCCAGAAAAGATGAGTTGGTCAAAGCCGAGCAGAAAAAGCGCGACCATAGCAGGGTAAACAGTTTCGTTACATATGATCTTGAGCGTGATGTTACCGATATGATTCATGAAATCGGTGTCCCGGCTCATATCAAAGGTTATCAGTATCTGCGTGATGCGATAATGCTATCAGTCGAAGACAGCGATATGCTTGGCTCAATTACCAAAGTACTTTACCCGACTATTGCCACGAAATTTCAAACTACCCCAAGCCGTGTCGAGCGGGCAATCCGCCATGCCATTGAGGTTGCATGGAGCCGGGGCAGGATGGAGACTCTCGATGCGCTATTTGGTTATACTATCAATACGGGTAAGGGAAAACCCACCAACTCAGAATTTATTGCGTTGATTGCTGACAAAATTCGTTTGCAATATCGTCATTAATCGTTTGAAAAAAAATTCTTTTTCATGTATACTAGTTTGAAGAGATTTTCTAAGTTCGTGTCCATTAGAACGCAAACAAATAAAATCTAGCCCTGCTTAAGCAGGCACTCTTCAAACCGGAGGACATAGATGATGAAGAATATACTTTTTGCGGCTTCTGAAGGAGTACCGTTTATCAAAACCGGGGGGCTTGCCGATGTAGTAGGGTCATTACCGAAAAACATAAATCCAGAGTACTATGACGTAAGGGTAGTTTTGCCGAAATATGTGTGCATGAGTCAGCCGATGAAAGCATTGCTTACATACAAAACTCATTTTACCATGGATTTCAATAAGAAAAATGAATATGTCGGAATCCTCGAATATGAACTTGACGGGGTGAAATACTATTTTATTGACAATGAAAGTTTTTTTTCCGGCATTCATCCATATGGCAATGATGGTTATCTGGAAATTAAAAAGTTCGCCTTTTTTTCAAAAGCCGTACTTTCGATATTGCCGGTGATTGATTTCCGGCCCGATGTAATTCATTGCCATGATTGGCAGACCGGGCTTGTTCCGGTATATTTGAACGAAAGGTTCCAGGCAAATGAATTTTTCCGGGGGATTAAAACAGCGATGACGATCCACAACCTGAAATTCCAAGGTAAATGGAGTGTCAAAGAGATTCAGGAACTGACCGAATTTCCGCCTTACTTTTTTACCCCGGACAAGCTGGAGTCATACCGTGATGCCAATCTCTTAAAAGGCGGTTTGGTGTATTCGAATGCGATTACAACGGTCAGTGATACTTATGCAGAAGAGATAAAAACCAAATTCTACGGTGAGAAACTTGAAGGCCTTTTGAATGCAAGGGCCAATGATTTAAGAGGGATTGTAAACGGAATTGATTATGATGAGTTTAATCCCGCCACTGATGAATATATCCCATTTAATTATAATGCCCGGAATTTCCGCAAAGAAAAAGTCAAGAACAAACGGGCCTTGCAAGAAGAATTAGGAATTAAGCAAGATGAAAAAATGATGATGATCGGAATCGTTTCCCGCCTGACCGACCAAAAGGGCTTTGATTTGATTGCCTATATGATGGATGAGATTATGCAGGACCATGTCCAGTTAGTTATTCTTGGAACAGGTGAGGAAAAGTATGAAAACATGTTCCGTCATTATGCTTGGAAATACAATGACAAAGTTTCCGCTAATTTATATTATTCCGAAACCTTATCACACAAAATCTACGCCGCTTGTGATGCCTTTCTGATGCCATCATTGTTTGAACCCTGTGGGTTAAGCCAGTTGATGAGCCTTAGGTACGGGACATTACCGATCGTCCGTGAGACCGGCGGCCTCAAAGATACCGTTGAGCCATACAATGAAATATATTCAACCGGGACCGGATTTAGTTTCTTAAACTACAATGCCCATGAGATGCTTAATACGATTCGTCTTGCCGAACGTATTTATTATGACAAGAAACGCGAGTGGAACAAAATGGTTGACCGCGCGATGGCGGTGGATTTCTCATGGCAGGTCTCGGCATTGAAGTATCAGGAAATGTATGATTGGCTAGTTGAATTATAAGAGTTAATTAGAAAATTATATGAGCAAACAGGCAAAAAGAGATGGATTCATAATGCAGGCAGGGATTCTGGCAGTAGCTGGAATCCTTAGTCGTATTATTGGCCTTTTATACAATAGCCCGATGACAGCAATTATCGGTGATGAAGGTAATGGTTATTACGCATTTGCTTACCGGGCTTATACGATTGTTCTTCTTGTTTCATCATATAGCATCCCTTCAGCAATTTCCAAGGTAGTTGCCGGGCATCTTGCAGGTGGCGAATACCGGAATGCTCACCGGATTTTTAAAGGGGCGATGTTGTATGTGATTTTTGTCGGCGGCGGCGCAAGCCTGTTAGTCTTTTTCTTTGCCGACAAATTAGTTAGCCTTGCCGGTTCGGCAATCGTTCTCCGCTTTTTTGCCCCGACGATATTCCTTTCGGGGATTCTTGGTGTCCTCCGTGGGTATTTTCAAGCGCACCGGACGATGGCGCAGACTTCGGTATCGCAGATATTAGAACAGATTTTAAATGCCTTAGTCAGTATTTTGTTGGCGCTTTGGTTTACCGGAATGGTGCCGTTAGAATTTGCTACCGAAGCTGAAACAACACAGCGTAGTATTTTTGGCGCGGTTGGCGGGGCAATGGGGACCGGGTTTGGGGTCATTACGGGCATAATTTTTATGTGGGCAATTTACGGCCTTAATAAAAAAACTATCCATAAGCGGATAGAACAGGATAAACATCAGGAAGACTTAAGTTATAAAGCAATCTTCAAAATGATTTTGCTGGTGGTGACACCATTCATCCTAAGCACGTGTATCTACAATATCAATAGCTTCATTAATGCCACGATTTTTAGTTCAGTGATGGCCCTAAAGGAATTAAGCATGGTAGAAATCGCCACTTTGATGAGTGCTGTCGAAAAATCAACCAAGATTTCCAATATTCCGATTGCGTTGGCTGCGGCAATGTCGGCGGCGATTATTCCGGGTATTGCCGGTGATTTCGCTGTAAAACGGCTTGATTTATGCCGGGACAAAGTAACAAAAGCAATCCGCTCAACAATGTTCGTTGCAATTCCGGCGGCAGTCGGGATTGGGGTTTTGGCAAAACCGGTGATGCTGCTTCTTTATCCGCAGCGGGAAACCCTTGATTTAAGTGCGAATTTGCTGATTATTATGTCGGTTGGTGTGATTTTTTACTCATTATCTACTTTATCCAGTGCGGTATTACAAGGGACCGGCCGGGTAAATAGCCCGGTGATAAATGCGGCGGTTGCTTTAGTTATCCAGACCCTGGTTTTGGATTTGGTATTGTTTTATACCGATTTTGAGACCTATGCAATGGCGCTTGCCCCGCTCCTTTTTGCTTTCCTGATGTGGATGATGAATGGCCTGTCGGTTCGCCGCCATCTTGAATACCGCCAGGAATGGGACCGGACGTTTATGCGCCCGCTGGTTATTTCACTGGTGATGGGGGCCGCCGCATTCGGCACTTATCATGGTTTATATTATTTACTGAAAATGAATCTTCCGGCATTACTTATTGCGGTTGCCTTCGGTATATTAATTTATTTTGTCCTTGCAGTAAAATGGCAGGTTATTGGTGAAGCAGAACTTAAATGGCTTCCGCAGGGCAATAAATTGACTGCCATAGTCAATAAAATTGGCCCAAGACGGGCAGATACAAAAAAGATAGAAGATGAATTTGACTTTGAATTTAAAGAATAGATTAGGTTAATATTCATAACTCATATTCAATGAGTAAGGAAGATAAAAACATCTCGCAGTTGCCATAGGCCGCCTTCTTCCCGAGAGAAAACTGAACGGATAAACCAATTAGGCCGCAGCAACGAAGAGAGTTTATTATCTGACTTACGGAGTAAAGCCAGAATTAATGAAAAATAACAGAGAGGCTACCCATGGCATTTGACGGAATCACCATCGCAAGCATTGTAAATGAACTGAAAACAGAATTAACCGGCGGCCGGATAACAAAAATCGCCCAACCGGAGAATGATGAATTAATTTTGACCATCAAAACTAATCCCCGCGAGAATCAGCCGTCAGCAACGAAACGACTGTTTATTTCTGCTGATGCGGCTTTACCCCTTATATACTTAACCGAAAACAATAAATCAGGGCCGCTGACTGCGCCTGGTTTTTGTATGTTACTCCGGAAACATCTTAATAGCGGACGGATTCTTGACATCACCCAACCCGGGCTTGAGCGGATTATCCATATCCATATCGGGCATTTGAACGAAATGGGTGATTATCAGGAAAAAAGACTGGTTGTTGAAATCATGGGTAAACACTCAAATATAATTTTTATTAATGATGAAAACATGATTATTGATAGCATTAAGCATATTTCCGGCCTAGTCAGCTCGGTACGGGAAGTCTTACCCGGCCGGGCATATTTTATTGCGGAAACAGCGGTTAAGATTAATCCGCTCACGACTTCACCGGCAGAGTTTTCGGAAGTGATTATGGCGAAAGCGATGCCGCTTCATAAAGCAATTTATATGAACTATACTGGCATATCACCGGCGTTAGCACAGGAGATATGTTATCAGGCCGGGCTTGATGGGGATGATTCGACAGCGGTATTAAGCGAGGCAGTAGTTAAGGGTGGATATAATGAGGGGTTCGACGAAGCCCTTCATAATCAAAATGAAGGTATTAATAAATTGTATGATACCTTTTCGAATTATGTAAACCAAATTAAAGCTAATAATTATACTTACAATATTTTCTTGAAAGATAGCCACCCTTATGATTTTTCGGTGCTTGAAATGAACATTTATCGTAATATGACAGCGGTTTCTTATGATTCGCCTTCAGTGATGCTGGAACAATATTATTTAACCCGCAATATTTTAAACCGCATCCGCCAAAAATCGGCTGACTTGCGCAAAATAGTGCAAACTCATCTGGAGCGGAACCGCAAAAAATATGAGTTGCAATTAAATCAAATCAATGATACTGAAAAAAAAGACCGTTTCCGGATTTATGGTGAATTACTTAATACTTATGGTTACGGCTGTGAACCCGGGGCTAAGAGTTTGGAAGCACTTGATTATTACAGTAATGAGATGATTACGATTCCCCTCGACCCGCTTCTAAGCGCGGGCGAAAATGCCAAGAAATATTTTGACAAATATAATAAAATGAAACGGACTGCAGATGCCCTTGCGACTTTAACTGCGGAAGTAAAAGACGAAATCATCCACTTGGAATCAATTGCAACTTCGCTTGATATTGCCCTGCAGGAAGAGGATTTAGTTGAAATAAAGGAAGAAATGATTGCCGGCGGTTATATCCGGCGCAAAAATCAAGGTAAAAGGGAAAAATCAAAAAGCCGTCCTTTTCATTATTTAAGCAGTGATGGTTTTCATATGTACGTAGGGAAAAACAACTTCCAAAATGAGGATATTACTTTTAAGCTTGCCGATGGCGGTGATTGGTGGTTCCATGCCAAAGGGATACCCGGTTCCCATGTTATTATCAAAACCGAAGGAAAAGAACTACCCGACCGGGCTTATGAAGAAGCGGCGGCTCTTGCTGCTTATTATTCCAAAGGGCGTGACCAGGAAAAAGTGGAAATTGATTATACCGAACGCAAAAATATCAAAAAACCGAATGCGGCAAAGCCGGGGTTCGTAGTTTATTATACCAATTATTCGATGGTGATTGCACCGGATATAAGTGGATTAAAGATTATGTAATACTCGTGAGTGACATTCTGACTTCACAAGCAGTGCGTTGGAAAACGTCGGCACTAGGCGGTTTACTATACCGCCTTAGTACCGTTACGTTTTACATCGAGCGAAAGCGTCAACTGCGGTGAAGTACAGAGATGTCACACGCGGATTTAACGCAAAGAATATTACATAACCCCGCTCTCAAACAATGACCGCAAGTGGTCAACATCTTTCTGTGAAGCTTTCGGGGCCGGAACGTGATAAGAACGTTCGCGGGCAATTTGGAAAATTTCTTCCTGCGACTGTTCACAGGCATTTCTAAACTGCATTAAGGTTTGCTTTAATTCTTCATTTTCAGTTTGCGGAATCATGCTCGCAAAACTGACAAGTTCACCGTTTATACCAACTAAAGTATCTGTTACCATGGTTTTTTCGTCAATCATTTTAATTTTGCTCCTTTCCTTATTGTAAGAACTCCATTAACGTATTTTTATTATCCATTGCCGACTGCGCGCCTTTTTCAAAAAACTGCTTGATTTGCTTGTCTTCAGCAACGGATGCATATTCATTCATTTTACAATGTGCTGTGTCATAACCGCCAATTAAGTGACGGAGATTCTGTAATTCTAATTCAGATAAATTTGCCATTTAATTATCCTTCCTTTCTTATCAGCGCCAAATCGCGCTTTTAGCGATTTGTGTGCACTATTACTAGTTGTGAATAGTATGCCCGAAGATTTTACGATTACACTGGTAATACTTGACGTATTTGCTCCGGTAACTTATAATATATTCTATTGGTAGTAAAAGGCAAAAACGAGGACAAAAGATGATTAAAAGCATGACCGGTTTTGGCCGTTCGGAAATATACGAAGGTGAACGAAAGTTTACCGTTGAAATTAAAGCAGTTAATCACCGTTACCTCGATTTTTTTATCAGAATGCCGAAAAAGCTTAGTTTTTTTGAAGCAAATATTCGTAATGAGCTAAAAAATCATATGCAACGGGGCAAAGTAGATATCTATATTGCCTACGAAGATCTGACAGAAGCTAATCTTTGCGTAAAATACAACAAAGAACTTGCCGCTGAATATATGCAGCATCTTAAGACAATCAGCAATGATTTCGGGTTAGATTATGATATCCGGACCTCGACTTTGTCGCGTTATCCGGAAGTAATTACGATGGAAGAGCAAACAGCTTGTGAAGAAGAGCTCTGGAGCCATCTGTCGAAAGCGATTGATATCGCAGTAAAACAGTTTGTTGAAACGCGGATAAAAGAAGGGGAAAATTTACGTGAGGATTTATTGGCAAAACTTAAAGGGATGATAGTTAATATCGACTATATAACCGAACGGGCGCCGAGAATTGTTGCTGAATATCATCAGAAATTACTTGATAAAGTAAAAAATTTGTTAGAAGATGCGAAAATTGATGAAGCACGCCTTCTTACTGAAGTAACTATCTTTGCTGACCGGGCTTGTTTGGATGAGGAACTGGTCCGCTTAAGAAGCCATATAGAAGCTACGGAAGAAACTCTGAATGAAGGCGGAAATATCGGGCGCAAACTCGACTTTATCGCGCAAGAGATGAATCGCGAAGCAAACACAATTATGTCAAAAGCGAATGATTTAGATGTAACGAATTATGCGATTGAATTGAAAACCGAAATTGAAAAAATAAGGGAACAAATCCAAAATCTGGAGTAATACTAGGGTCAAATCTTAAATATTGAAGGGATATCAATGGAAAAAAAAGGGATCCTGATTGTCGTATCGGGTTTTTCCGGTGCCGGCAAAGGAACGTTGATGAAAAAACTGGTGTCTGAATATGAGGGTTATGCCCTTTCTGTTTCAATGACAACCAGAGAACCCCGGGTAGGGGAAGTAGATGGCCGGGAATATTATTTTACCTCCCGCGAAAGATTTGAAGAGGTTATCGCCGCCGACGGATTAATCGAATACGCAACTTATGTTGATAATTATTATGGGACCCCCGTTGAATATGTTGAGAAAGAATTAGAAGCCGGAAAAGATGTATTACTGGAAATTGAAATCCAAGGGGCTTTAAAAGTCAAAGAAAAATTTCCCTCCGCTTTATTACTTTTCGTAATGCCGCCCAGCATTGATGAACTTAGGAAACGGTTATTGAAACGCGGTACCGAAACCGGTGAGATTATTGAAAAGCGTTTGAGAAGGGCAGGAGAAGAAGCAGAAGGGATTGAATTTTATGATTATCTGGTAATCAACGATGATTTGAATGAATGTGTTATCCGTTTACATGAAATTATTACCGCCGCCCATGCCGCCCCGGCCCGCAACATTGATTTTATTAAGAAGCTTAGAAATGATTTATCATAAAGAATTTTAAATATGAAAGGTTAGGTAAAAAAATGTTACATCCATCTTATTCAGACTTGATGAAAATTGTAAACAGTGAGGTTGAACCAGGCGAGGCACCGGTTGTTAACAGCCGTTATTCCATCGTTATGGCGACATCAAAAAGAGCAAGGCAGCTTATTTCCGGTGAAGATACCCTGATTAATACCAACAAAACCAAACCGCTGTCGATGGCTGTTGAAGAGCTTAATCAAGGAAAAATTAAGATTTTGACAGAAGATGAAGCAAGACGTGCCCGTGAAGCGATGGCCGAGCCGGTGATTGACTTAGGTGAAGAACCTGAAGGCGATAATGAAAAAACCGAAGCAAAAATTGATGAGGTTCAGGAAATAAAAGAAGATACAACGCAGGGAGAGGCAGAGACCGGCGCAGATGAGTAGTAATAGAATACATTTTGTATCATTGGGATGTGACAAGAATCTGGTTGATTCTGAAGTCATGATCACGAACCTTTGGGAAAAAGGGTATTGTTTTACGGATGAAGAAGAGGCAGCAGATATTATCGTTATCAATACCTGCTGTTTTATTCATGATGCCAAGATGGAAAGTATTGAAGCAATTCTTAGACTTGCTGAACACAAAAAAAGCGGAAAATGTAAAGCCCTAATTGTTACCGGATGTTTGTCTGAACGTTACCGGAACGAATTAAGAGCAGAGATTCCGGAGGTTGATGCTATCGTTGGGGTTATGGCGACGGCAGATATATGTCTTGCGATTGAAAATGTATTAAATAATGCAAAATCTGCCGATTACTTTAGCGAAGATGGTGAAAATAGGGAACCGGTACTAAACGGTAAAAGAATTGTAACCACCGGCGGACATTATGCTTATTTAAAAATTGCCGAAGGTTGTGATAAGCACTGTACATATTGTATTATCCCCAAAATTCGCGGTGATTACCGGTCAGCCGCGCTGGAAAAAGTGTTGACTGATGCGGTCAATTTAGTGAATGGCGGAGTAAAAGAATTAATTCTAGTTGCCCAGGAAACGACATTATATGGTGTGGATTTGTACGGGCGGAAAATGCTGCCGGAATTATTGAAAAAATTATGTGAGATTGAAGGGTTAAAGTGGATTCGTTTACTTTATTGTTACCCTGAAGAAATAACCGATGAACTAATCGAGGTGCTTCGCAGCGAACCGAAAATTTGCCATTATCTGGATATACCGATTCAACATGGTGCTGATGGTATTTTGAAGCGGATGGGCCGAAAGGCGAACCGCAATAATATAGTAGATTTAATTAAAAAATTACGCCGGGAAATCCCTGATATTTGTCTGCGGACAACCTTGATAACCGGCTTCCCCGGTGAGTCAAAGACCGACCACTTGGAAAATTTACGTTTAATAGAAGAGATGAAATTCGACCGGTTAGGTGTTTTTACATATTCGGCGGAAGAAGATACCCCGGCAGCGATGATGCCCGGCCAAGTCCGGGAGTGGACAAAGAAACGCCGGCACAAGAAGTTGATGGAAAAACAACAGCAAATCGCTTTTGCAATTGCCGCTGAAATGGTTGGCAAGCGCCTTGAGGTGATGATAGAAGGTAATGTAGCTGATGAAGATATCGGTGACGAAATTGATTTGCCGGCAAGTACATTAATTGATGATGAGAACGGGAAAGTTTATGTCGCCCGTACTTACCGTGATGCACCGGGCATCGACGGATATCTGTTTGTCAAGAGCGAGCGGGAACTGCTTAGCGGCGATTTTGTTGAGGTGCTGGTCACAGCTTCATATTATTATGATTTGATAGGTACTAGGGTTGAAAAGTCATGTGATTCATGCTTGCATGAAAAAACATGACTTTATGGCCCGCAAAAACATGAGAAAGTAGCCCGGTTAGGGCGGATTTCGAATGGTTTTAGGATTGCGGGAGTGCATAAACTCAGCTATGCTGAGTCCGCACGTAGCAATCCGTGAGTACCCTTAGTAAAAAGGATATTCCAGAAAGGTATGGTAATCATATGAACATCCCCAATCAATTAACAATCTTACGAATAATAATGATTCCCATTTTTTTATTCTTCCTTTTGCTTCCCACAGCTCTGATACCGGTGATTCCCTATCATAACTGGATTGCTTTTACAATATTTATTGCCGCAAGCCTGACCGACTTATTTGATGGGATTATCGCAAGGAAATACAATCTTGTCACCAATTTCGGAAAATTTATGGACCCGCTTGCCGATAAGTTAATGGTCTGTTCTGCCCTTATTGCCCTGGTTGAGCTAGGCCGGATTCCGGCATGGATGGTTATTTTAATTATCTTCCGCGAATTTACCATCAGTGGTTTCCGTTTGATTGCCGCCGACAATGGCGTTGTTATTGCGGCCAGCTTTTGGGGCAAGTTCAAAACTATCGTTCAAATCGTTATGGTCTGCATGTTGATTGCCGACCTCAATATTCTCTGGATTCTAACCGAAATCGTCACTTGGACTGCCATAGTCCTCACCGTAATATCATTGGTGGATTATTTGGTCAAAAATTGGAAAGTGATGAAAACGTGAAGAGTTATTCTAAGGTGCCGGACAATGGTCCGCCACCAAAGAATAACTAAAACTTCACGTGGGAAGAACGCAAAAGAGCGTTCTTTTTGATTACTTAAACTCATTTGCAACTGATAGTTGTCAAAATGAAAGCTGAAATTGGTAGTGCAACCGGGCAGTTGCGTATTAGTATTAACAGAAAAAACGGAGGAAACACCAAATGTCAAACACAACCCAATTACGTTTATGGAACCGCGATTTTTCTTTGCTTGTTTTCGGGCAGACGGTTTCAATTTTCGGCAACATGATTTTAAGTTTTGCTTTACCCCTTTATATTCTGGATATCAGCGAATCGGCGGCTATGTATGGACTTGTTCTTGCCCTGCCTTATATTGCATTAATTATTACTTCGCCAATCGGCGGAATTTTGGCAGACCGTTTAAGAAAACAGCGGATTATGTTTTGGCTTGATGCTTCTACAACGGTTATTATAGTTCTATATATGATTGCAAGCGGTTTAATAGCGGCGGCTGTACCACTAGTTATTATCAAGCTAATGGCGCTAAATGCGATTCAGGGTATGTATATGCCCGCTGTCCAAGCCAGTGTCCCTGCCCTTTCTTCCGCTGAAAAGCTGGTTTCGGCTAATTCAGCCGTCAGTATTGTAAATATGCTTTCAAGTATGTCGGGGATGGCGATTGCCGGCCTCTTATATGCAAGGTTCGGTTTATTCCCTATTCTTTTAGTGAGTGCGGTTTGTTTTGCGATTACTGCTGTGATGGATTTGCTTATCCGTATTCCTTATCAGAAGCCGGAAAGCACCGGAAGTATTATTGAGGTAGTGAAAAGTGATTTATTACAATCGGCAAAATATATGGTTAAGGAAAACCCTATCATTGCCAAGAGTGCTTTTATTGCTTTCTTTTTACAATTAGCGCTGGTTCCGATGGTTATCGTAGGGGTCCCGGTAATGATTACCCAAAATCTCGGTTACGGGATGGACATGGTCGGTTACAACCAAAGTATCATGATGGTCGGTGGTTTAGCCGGCGGAATTTTGGCCGGGGTGCTTGGAGGGCGGCTCAAAATAAAAAGATTACCGTTTCTCCTTTTTATATCAACGCTGCTTTTTGGGATAATCGGTCTGCCATTTTTGTTTGAAACCCCGGCTTTACCGGCTTATATAATTATAACGGCGGCAACCGTGCTGGCTTTTATGGCTATGCAATTAGTGACTATCCCGTTATTTGCTTTTATCCAAGCCGAAACGCCTTCAGATTTAATTGGGAAAGTTATGTCTTTATTTCTGATTCTTCCGTTTATTGCAAGCGCAATTGGCAGTTTGATATATGGTTTCTTATTTGAATGGTTTGAAGCAGTACCTTGGCTGGTAGTGTTTGGCACCGTAATTTTTACGATTTTTATTATTTTTTATGCGAGAAAACAATTTGAGAAATTTTCTTAAAAAACCATCGGTTTGTTGCTTTACCATACTAAATTGTTTCAAATGCCTAGAAAAGCCTGCCCTTCCAATAAAAAACATTGACAAGTGCCGGATTTGATGATATTCTTAGTTGAAATTTATCTATTATTTTATCAATTTTTTTTAGGAGGAAAATTAAAATGAAAAAGATTTTAGCCCTGCTGCTTGCCGTTACGATGATAAGCAGTCTTGTCGTTGGTTGCGCAAGCAATGACGATGTTGTTGACGTTCCTAGTGAAACCACTGGCGAAACTCAACCCGCTGATTCATCGGAACCTGTTGCTGAGGTGGTTGCCCCGCCGGAAAACATCAGGTCAAACGTAGCAAGTGATACCCTGGTTGTTGCTTATGGTGCAAACCCTAACGGTGACTTTATTGATGACTTTGGTAATAACGCCTACGATAATTCGATTAAGATTATTCTACATAACTTTATGAGTACTTTTGGCTTTCAAGGCGACGGGTCAATCGTAACAAATCCTACAGTAGTGAAAGAGTATACGACTTCACTTGATGATGAAGGCAACAAAACTTATACATTTGAATTACATAATGACCTTAAGTGGTCAGACGGTTCAGCTATTACTGCCGCTGATTATGTCAGCGAAGTATTATGGCGTGCTTCTCCGGCCTGGTCTGAAGCCGGTGCTGCAAGTACTCTTTATTTGTCATTATTTGGATATAGTGAATATTTTAGCGGCGAAAATGAATACTTTGCCGGTATTCAATTGATTGATGAGTTTAAATTTTCCGCAACTATTGATGCTTCAGAACTCCCTTATTTCTATGAAGCAAGCCTGGTTGCTATTCGCCCGTTGTGCAAAGCGGTTTATGCCCCGAATGTCAATATTATCTCTGATGAAAACGGTTCCCGTTTTGATGGTGATATCATGGCTGATGCTGAGCGTATTGCCTCAACCTCAGGCGGCGAACGTTATGCCCCGACCGTTACCAGCGGCCCTTATTATTTTGTCAGTTATGAAAATAATAATGTTACCTTACGGAGAAACCCTCACTTTAAAGCTGATATGAATGGCAATGTGCCCACTCTTGAATGGGTTGTTCAGAGGACAGTACCGGAAGAAACTGACATCGATATGTTGCTTGCCGGTGATGTCTGCCTGCTTCCGAATCAAATTGAAGGTGAAAAAATTGAACGGGCCCGCGCCGATGAATTTATGTCGACCTCAAGTTACCTTCGTAACGGTTTTGGCAATATGCCGATGATGCTTGACTGGGGCCCAACTGCCGATGTCAACGTCCGCTGGGCGATTGCCTGCCTTGTTGACCGGACTGCCCTGCTTGACCAGGTCCTTGGTGGTTACGGCGGTTTAGTTGACTCTTACTACGGTGTTTCTCAATGGATGGCGGTTCTAAAAGAACGCGAACTGCGCGAAGTATTGATTCCAATCGCAATGAATATTGACCGGGCCAATGATTATCTTGATCAATCAACCTGGCTTTTCGAAGAAGACGGCGAAACACCATTTGACCGTACCAAAGCAAATGCTGACGGGACTTACCTTCGTCACAATGCTGACGGTGAACCGTTAGTTATTAATCATGCTGCCGCTGCCGCTTCAATCGGTAATATTCTGGAACTCGAATTCCAAAAGAATACCCCGCTTGCCGGTATGAAATACAATTTCGACAGCCCTGATTTTGACATTATTCTGAATGAATATTATTATGCCTACGACTTGGAAGATTACGAACGCACCTATTCAACTTTCTCAATGGGACTTACATTCGCCCTTCCGTTTGACCCTTACTTTGATATGCATAGTGACTGGCTTGGTACTTGGATGAATGGCGCCGGAATGGATGATCCTGAAATCGACCGTCTGACGATGGCTATGCGCCGGGTTGAACCGGGTGACAATGCTACCTACCTTGACCTGTGGTTTGACTTAATGGTTCGCTGGAATGAACTTATGCCGATGGTCCCGCTTTATTCAAATGAATACTTTAACTTGTTTAACGCTTCGGTTATCAGCGTAAACACTACTCCAATCCTTGATTGGTACTATATCATCTGTGAAATTCATAAGTTTCAATAATTAAATTTTTACCGGATTCGGGGGGCGGTTAACCCGTCCCCCGTTTTCCGCTTTATGGAATTGAGGAAACAAACTTAATAAAACTCGAATTTTGCGGATGGAGAGATACCAATGTTAAGATACATAATTAAGCGGATAATTATTCTTATCCCGGTTGTGATTGTAATTTCATTAATTCTATTTCAGATATCTAAGCTGATGCCTGGTGACCCGATCCGGGCAATGCTTCCGACCAATATGCGGCCCGAAGTTTATCAAACCGCTTACGATAATATGGCACGGCGGCTTGGTCATGACAAATCTTGGATTGAACAATATTTTCGCTGGGTTTCGAATATCGTCATTAATCGTGACTTAGGTTATTCAACGATGTTTAACCGGCCTGTCATTGACGTGATTGGCGAGCCTTTACGTAATACGATATTATTGAATGTTTTTGTAAATATATTCTATCTTTCAATTGCTCTGCTGATTGGTATCAAAATGGCAATAAAGCGCAATTCCATGTTTGACAACTCAATGCAGGTTTTTTCGATTGTTACCTATTCCATTCCGTCCTTTTTCCTTGGCCTAAGCTTGATTTTCATTTTTGGGGTTCATTTAAGATGGGTTCCGCTGGGCGGGATGCCGAACCGGGCGATGTTGGGCGAAGGCTGGCCTTTGATATCATCATGGATACGCCATCTGGCCCTTCCGGTAGTAACCCTTACGATTATCAGCCTGGCCGGGGCGATGCGTTATGTCCGTAACGCAATGATTGATGCCCTGTCGCAGGATTACATACGAACCGCCCGTTCTAAGGGCTTAAGCGAAAAAGTTGTTATTTATTCCCATGCTTTCCGTAATGCCTTGATTCCGATTTCGACGGTTATTGTGGTTACGATTTTTGCGCTTCTTATTGGTTCGGTTGTTACCGAATCGGTCTTTCAATATAACGGGATGGGCCTGTTACTACTAAAGGCAGTGAATAGCCGCGATACGATGACGATTATTTCGATGAACCTTATCTTTGCATTTGTGAATGTAATCGCGGTTTTGCTTGCTGATATCATCTACGGGTTAGTTGACCCGCGGATTAAATTGAAATAGGAGGCGGGAAGAAAAAATGAGCAAAAAAAACAATACTGCAAAAAAAGTCAGAACATCTTTCGTTTCAATATTTAAACGCCTCTTTAGCTTCAAGCGGTCTGAAGAGAACCTTTTCGAAGAAGAAATGCTTCGTACCCCGGGAAAAATTATTTTTCTTAATTTAATTCATAATAAACTTGCAATTATTGGCTTTGTTGGTTTTATGAGCGTTTTCTTATTTTGCTTTGTCGGCTCACGGATATTTCCTTTTACTCCGACATATATTGAGTTGACAAATTCAAGCTTGCGCCCAAGCACCAATTATTTGGATTATCCGGCGGAACTTGAGGACAAAGAAATTGTCAAAATTGTTTCCGGTGTTTCATTTAGTGTCGCTTTAACCAACGATGGCAACCTGACTGTCTGGGGAACCGAATGTAACCGTTATATGCGCGGGGTATCGGATTTGATTTTGGAAATACCAAAAGAAATTCAGGATGCCAATATTGTTGATATTGAGGCTGGGAGCCGGTTTGTAATCTGCTTGGATGATGAGGGTAATTTTTATGGCTGGGGACACTATGGCAACGACCAGACAACAGTGCCGGATCAAGTTCAGATGGTTTTTGATTTTTTGAATGTCAAAATTGTGAAGATGACTGCCGGGACACAGTGGACGGCTGTTCTTGGTGACAATAATTGTCTCTATGTCTGGGGTAGTATGCAGGCACGGAATAATTTCCTTATTCCGCTGGCGCTTGATTACCGGATAGTTGATTTTGCCGCAAGTGAAGACAATATGGCGTTGATTTTGGACGATGGCACAGTAGAAATAATCGGAATGCGCGGAACAGAGTTTTATGACCGTGTCCCGGTTGCCCTGACCGATGGCTCGGCCCGGGCGGTAAAAGCTGTTTCAACCAACCGCAATGTTTTAGTCCTTGATGATGAAGGAAAACTTCATATCTGGGGCAGTTCCGAAAACGGCCTTAACCGTTTGCCGGAAGGATTAAATAACGAAAGAGTTGTTCATATTGCATCGGGGTACAAGAACTTTGTTGCAATAGATGAAGATGGTGATGTTTTCGTTTGGGGTGCGAATGAGCTTAATCAATTAAAACTGCCGGAAAATACAGCAGGTTTTACCAGAGTTGAAAGTGATTTCTTTCAGTTTTATGGCCTTAATGACGATGGAAAAATCGTCGGTGCCTGGGGAAACAAAGGATATATTTGGGGCAGTGACCAGTTTGGCCGCGATATCTTTTCCCGGGTAATGCACGGCGGATTAATTTCTCTTCGAGTTGGGGCGATTGTGGTTATTATTGCAATTACGACCGCAATTCTTGTTGGTTTAACCAGCGGCTTTTTCGGCGGATGGATTGATCATGTTTTAATGCGGTTAACCGATGTTTTTGAATCTCTTCCTTTTCTTCCAATTGCTGTGACTTTATCTTTTGCAATTGGACATGATATGAGCCCGCAAAATAAGATGTATTTGATGATGGTTATAATCGGGCTGCTTAGCTGGATGCCGCTGGCCCGCCTAATCAGGGCCCAACTTTTGCTTGAGCGGGAAAAAGACTTTGTTACCGCTGCCAAAGCACTTGGAATCAAGCAAAGGGGGATTATGTTTAAACATATCCTACCGAACGTTTTTAATCTGATTGTAGTTAATATTACTATAATATATGCGACGGGATTATTGATGGAATCGATTCTTTCATACTTAGGTTTTGGGGTTCAGGAGCCGACACCGTCCTGGGGTAATATGCTCACCAGCGCCCAGGAGTCAGTAGTAATCCAATTTTTCTGGTGGCGGTGGGTTATCCCGGCCTTGTTCGTTGTTGCCGCGGCATTATCAATTAACTTAATCGGCGATGCGCTCCGTGAGGCGATGGACCCGAAAGCAAATGAACGATGAGGATGAAAATATGAGAATGCTTGAAATAATCAACCTCCATTCTTATTTTGAAACCAAACGCGGCCTGATTAGGGCGGTTGATGGTGTTTCATTGGGAATTGAAGAGGGCAAAACCCTAGGTATTGTAGGTGAATCCGGAAGCGGAAAAAGCCAAACGGCAATGGCCGTACTTAAACTTTTTGAAAAAAACCAACGGATTCATGATGGTGAAATATATTTTGAAAATGAAAAAATCAGTGACCTTAGTGCGAAAGAGATGTATGAGATTCGCGGCAACAAGATATCAATGATTTTTCAGGAGCCGATGACTTCGCTTAATCCGGTTTTCACTATCGGGCGGCAAATTGGTGAAGTTTTTATGCTCCATCAAGGAATGTCGAAGAAAAAGGCTCATGAAAGTGCAATTAAAATGCTTGAGGCGGTAAAAATACCAAATGCCGAACAATTGGTAAATCAATATCCTCATCAATTGTCTGGCGGAATGCGCCAGCGGGTAATGATTGCAATGGCTCTTGCTTGCAATCCTAAGCTTTTGATTGCCGACGAACCGACCACCGCACTGGATGTGACAATCCAGGCTCAAATCCTGCGGTTAATGAACGATTTAAAAAAAGAACTCAAAACTTCGATTATGTTTATCACCCACGATTTAGGTGTTATTAATCAGATGGCTGATGAAGTTGCAGTTATGTATTGCGGCCAGGTTGTAGAAATTGCGCCGGTTGACTATATTTTCAAAAAAACCGAACATTCACACCCCTATACGGAAGCTTTGCTTACATCGATTCCGCACTTAACCGGTGAGAAAAAAGAACGGCTGGATGCAATTCCCGGTGCGGTCCCGCATCCGCTTGATTTGCCGAAAGGCTGTCGTTTTGCCCCGCGTTGCCGGTACTGCAAAGAAAAATGTGAAAATGAAATGCCGGAAATGACAAAAATTAGCGATGTACAAAGTGTCCGTTGCTTCTATCCTAAAAAGGAGGTGCGCAGAAATGGCTGAACAAAACGTTTCCAATGTCCAAAATGTCCTTTTAAGTCTTGATAATGTTAAAATGCACTTCCCGCTGAAAAAGACTAGCTTTTTTCAAAAAGAGCGCCCGGTGGTTAAAGCTGTTGATGGGGTGACAATTGATATTTATGAAGGTGAAACCTTTGGTCTTGTTGGTGAAAGCGGCTGCGGTAAATCAACCCTCGGCCGGGTCATCCTGCAATTATATGAACAGACTGCCGGTTCGCTTCATTACCGCGGTGTCACCTTGAATGATTATGCCCCGGCTTATTCATTTAAAGATGCGGCAAAAATCACCGCAGTTAAAGGCACTGCTGATGAAATCCTTAAGAATTTTCGCGAAATAGTCAAACTTTCCGGGGCGCTTTTACTTCATGATAACCTTTCAGAAGTTGCAAAAACGATGGATGAGAGTTTAGCTGCGGTTAAGAGTGTTTATTTATGCCAGAAAGAAGTAAACCTTCTTGATTTAAAACGTATTTCATATCTTGAAAGCAAAAACCTTTCAATAGTTGAAAAGAGACGGCAGAAGCGGATTGATGATAAAATTGCTTCCCGGAAAATCGAGCTTGAAAAACATAAAAACCGGCTTGATTCTACTAATGAAACCCTCGCGGCTCAACGTGCTGCCTGTGTTAATAAAGACGGTTACGATCTCCTTGAGGCCGCCCGCGATATTTCGGTCGATTTAGGCCGTTTGACAAATGAAGAAATGCGGCGTTTGCGCAGGGAACTCCAAATTGTTTTCCAGGACCCATATTCTTCGCTTAATCCGCGCTTTTCGGTGGGACAGCTTATTAGCGAGGCTTTAGTTACTCACAAAATGTATGCCCGCGGCACCCGCCAGCTTGAAGAATATACGATTAGTGTGATGGAAAAATGCGGCCTGCAAAATTATTTCTTACACCGTTACCCTCATCAATTTTCCGGCGGCCAGCGCCAAAGGATAGGTATTGCCCGGGCCCTTGCCCTGCAACCGAAATTCGTTGTTTGTGATGAGGCAGTTTCCGCCCTTGATGTTTCGATTCAATCACAGATTATTAACCTATTGATGGATTTAAAAGATAGCCAAAAATTGACATATCTCTTTATTTCCCATGACCTTAGTGCAGTTAAATTTATCAGCGACCGGGTTGCCGTTATGTACCTTGGCAATATTATTGAACTTGCCGATTCGGATCGGATTTTCGCCGAACCGATGCATCCATATACAAACGTTTTACTAGAAGCAATCCCAACGACCGAAGAAGCATCCAAAAAGGAATTGCAAGTTATTGAAGGTGACATTCCCAGCCCGGTAAATCCGCCGCCGGGATGCAAATTCCATACCCGTTGCCGTTATGCTGCCGATAATTGCAAAACTGAAATTCCCGAATGGCGTGAGCTTCGGCCGCATCATTGGGTTGCGTGTCATTATCCAGTTATGAAAGAATGAGCTAATTAGCCGCAATATTAATGAAAGTTCAATTAGACCGCAGCGCCGGAGAGAGTTTATTGTCTGGCTTACGGTTTGTAAGAGGTCATATGTATTTTCCCGAACGCTTTAAAAAAAATTTACCCAAGAATAAATCCCCCGAAGAACTTGACAAGTATCATGAAGAAATTGAGCTGGAAAAGGGGGATTTTCTTGCAATGGTTATCGCGGCAGTTATTACTTTTCTTCCGGTTTTGATTGTCGTAATGGTAGTTATTTATGGCCTTCTTTTCTTATTTTTAGGTGTTTAAACTACTAATTACTTGCACTTACTAATCACTTATGCTAAACTAAAATAGGTGAAGCTGATAGCACCTATATTAGTTTAGATTCTTTTAAATATCCCATTTTGAATTAGGAAAAACCCAAAAAATTGGTTAATAATTTGCCAGGAAAAAAATGTAAAAATAAATGTTGACAAAGTCGAACGTTTGTTTTATATTAAAATAGAACAAACGTTCATATCGAAAGGAATACTAAATGGAAAGAGAAGAAAAACTAAAAGCCCTTGAGGCGGCCATTGGCCAGATAGAAAAGCAGTTCGGCAAAGGTGCCGTGATGAAACTTGGCGACCCGGCGGCCCAAATGAACGTTGAAACATTTCCGACCGGGTCACTTAGCCTTGACCTTGCCTTGGGCCTTGGGGGGATTCCCCGGGGGCGGATTATTGAGATATATGGACCGGAGTCAAGCGGTAAGACAACGGTAACATTACATATGATAGCTGAAGTTCAGAAAAAAGGGGGAATTGCCGGTTTCATTGATGCCGAACATGCCCTTGACCCGGCTTATGCCCAGAAAATCGGGGTAGACGTTGACAATCTTTATATATCCCAGCCGGACACCGGTGAACAGGGGCTGGAAATCGCCGAGACGATGGTTCGTTCGGGGGCGATTGACCTTGTTGTTGTTGACTCGGTCGCCGCTTTAGTTCCCCGGCAGGAGATCGATGGTGATATGGGTGATGCCCACATGGGGCTGCAAGCCCGATTGATGTCCCAGGCCTTGCGAAAGTTAACTGCGGTTATCTCCAAATCGAATTGCACGGTTATTTTTATTAACCAGCTCCGAGAAAAATTAGGGGTCATGTTTGGTAATCCCGAAACAACTACCGGCGGGCGCGCCCTCAAGTTTTATTCGTCAGTCCGTTTGGATGTGCGCCGGATTGAAGCCCTGAAACAAAGCGGGGATGTTGTCGGCAACCGTACCCGTGTAAAAGTAGTGAAGAACAAAATCGCCCCTCCTTTTAAAGAAGCCGAGTTTGACATTGTTTTCGGTGAAGGAATCTCGAAAGTCGGTGATATCCTTGACTTAGCTGCCGGTTGCAATATTGTCACAAAAGGCGGCGCCTGGTACTCTTATGAACAGAACAAAATTGGCCAGGGGCGTGAAAATGCCAAGCAATTTCTAAAGGATAATCCTGACTTGTGCGATGAAATTGAGAAAAAAGTCAGGACTCACTATGGCTTGATTGGTACGAAAGAGGAAAAAACTAATTCAACTAAATAATCAGGACATTAAAGCTATGACAATTACCGATATTACCACAATCCCTAATACGAAATCACGTTATCGTATCTATATAGACGAAAAATTCGCCTTTGTACTTTACAAAGGCGAATTAAGTCTCTATGATGTTGCCGTTGGAAATGAGCTTTCTAATGAAGTTTATCAAAATATTATTACAAAGGTTTTACCCAAACGGGCAAAGATGCGTACCTTACATTTACTGAAAAATCGCCGCTATACTGAAAAGCAGTTACGGGAGAAATTAGATAAGGGCGAGTACCCTTTAGATGTTATTAATGAAACAATCGAATATTTGAAATCGTACAAATATATTGACGATAATCAATATGCCCGGGATTATATTGATTATCATTTGAACCAAAAAAGCCGGAACCGGTTGTGCCAGGATTTATTTAACAAAGGTATCCCTAATGAACTTTCCAGAGTTATTTATACGGAAATAGCCGGGGCAGAATTTGAAGATATAGAGAACGGGCAGATTATGAAATTGCTTGAGAAAAAGAAACTAAACAAAGATACTGCTGATTTGAAAGAAAAACAACGGTTATTTGCCTTTTTGTTCCGCAAAGGGTTCTCGGCCGAGACGATTAAGAAATTTCTATTGACATAACATTATTTTGCGTATAGAATTGAAGTGTTGTAGACAAGCTATAGGTCTCAGTTTATATTTATTCTATATTAATAGATATTAAATAAATAGGTTTACAATGAAATTAAATAAGGAGGTGCTCCTTGATGGTAGAAGTCATCATCGCAGTGGTAGCAACTCTGGTTGTGGCCATTCCGCTTAGTGCCGCTGTAGCGACCAATTACCGCAAAAAGGTAACTGAATCGAAAATCGGCAATGCGGAGCAAAAAGCCCGGGAAATTATTGATGAAGCACTGAAAACGGCTGAAACAAAAAAGCGTGAATCGTTACTTGAAGTAAAAGAAGAATCCATCAAAACGAAAAGTGAGTTGGACAAAGAAATCAAGGAACGCCGCGCCGAAGTTCAAAGATTTGAGCGCCGGATTCAGCAAAAAGAAGAAAACATCGATAAAAAAGCAGAGCAGATTGAGCGTAGAGAGCAAAGTCTGTCTTCCCGTGAAGAAAACATGGCGAAACAACGTGAAGAGATTGCCAAGCTGAATGAACAACGCCTACAGGAACTAGAACGAATCTCTGGCTTAACCTCCGAACAAGCAAAAGAATATTTGTTGAAAATTGTTGAAGAAGAAGTTAGACATGAATCGGCATTGCTGGTTAAGGAATTAGAAAGCAGGGCCAAAGAAGAAGCAGACAAAAAAGCAAAGGAATATGTTGTTACTGCAATACAGAAATGTGCAGCAGACCATGTGTCAGAGACAACAATATCCGTCGTGCCATTACCAAATGATGAAATGAAAGGGCGGATTATTGGTCGCGAAGGCCGGAATATCAGGACTTTGGAGACCATGACAGGGATTGACTTGATTATCGACGATACCCCGGAAGCCGTTATTTTGTCGGGCTTTGATCCGATTCGCCGGGAAGTGGCGCGAATTGCCTTAGAGAAATTAATCATCGATGGCCGGATTCATCCTGCCCGAATCGAGGAAATGGTCGAAAAGGCACAAAAAGAAGTAGAAGTAATGATTAAAGAGGAAGGTGAACAGGCTACTTTAGAGGTAGGTGTTCACGGTATCCATCCCGAATTAGTCAGGTTGCTCGGAAAGATGAAATTCAGAACCAGCTATGGACAGAATGCGCTTAAACATTCCATTGAAGTAGCACAGTTGTCAGGATTACTTGCTGCTGAAATGGGTCTTGATGTCAGAATGGCCAAACGGGCCGGACTGCTTCATGATATCGGTAAAGCAGTAGACCATGAAATGGAAGGTTCACACATTCAACTAGGTTCAGACCTTTGCCGCAAGTACAAGGAATCAGCCATAGTTATCAATTCTGTTGAATCTCATCATGGTGATACCGAGCCGCAAACTTTGCTTGCTTGTATTGTACAAGCTGCCGATACGATATCAGCAGCACGTCCCGGGGCAAGAAGGGAAACACTGGATACTTATACTAACCGCTTAAAACAATTAGAAGAAATAACAAACAATTTCAAAGGTGTAGACAAATCTTTTGCAATTCAGGCAGGTAGAGAGATTCGAGTAATGGTGGTTCCGGAGCAAATAACGGATGCCGACATGATCTTATTAGCAAGAGATATATCCAAGCAGATTGAAGCAGAGCTTGAATATCCTGGCCAGATCAAAGTAAATGTTATCAGAGAATCACGCGTGATTGATTACGCGAAATAAAAATGAAGTGCCGCGGTGATGCGGCACTTTGTTTTTATGTACAGAGCTGCATAATGAAATTATCGCCTTAACGCTCGATTTCAGGAATAAATCCCGAAATCTCACAGGCGAACGCAGCTCGCACATCGGGTATGAGAAGTCTCATACCCCAGTATACAGAGCTGCGTAATGAAATTATCGCCTTAACGCTCGATTTCAGGAATAAATCCCGAAA
This sequence comes from Lachnospiraceae bacterium, assembly GCA_009780115.1. Lineage (GTDB taxonomy): Bacteria > Bacillota > Clostridia > Lachnospirales > Lachnospiraceae > UBA935. The sequence goes on along the minus strand of WRAQ01000014.1, from coordinate 34,923 downwards.
TCTCGCAGGCGAACGCAGCTCGCACGTCGGGTATGAGAAGTCTCATACCCAAGTATACAGATCTGCAAAAAGTTTTAAGAAAATCTTCATAAAATTCTCACTTTATCTTAAACAGACGTTAAGACACTCTTAATCGGGGCATGTTAAAATAAGGGACATATCAAATAGGAGTGTTTTATAATGAAAAAATTAAACATTGCCGTAATATTTGGCGGCTGTTCAAGTGAGTATGAGGTTTCTTTGCAATCGGCATATTCGGTAATCACCCATTTTGACCTTCATAAGTATGAACCGGTTTTAATCGGAATTACACCCGACGGTGAATGGTTTAGATATATTGGGAGTGTAGAAAAAATTAAGGACGGCACATGGGTAAATACTGCTGATTGTATCCGTGCTATTATTTCGCCATGCCGTGAAACTAAAGGCATACTTGAATTTGGGACAAACGAAACCCGCATTATCCATCTTGATGCCGCGATGCCAATCCTGCATGGAAAAAACGGTGAAGACGGGACGGTACAGGGTTTACTTGAACTAGCCGGGATTCCTATTATTGGCTGCAAAACAATGGCCTCCGCTCTTTGCATGGACAAGGATAGGGCGCACAAAATCGTAAGCTTTAACGGAATACGGGTACCGCAAGCATTCGTACTCAAAAATGATAATGAAGTTGAATTTATCCTCAATCAGGCGGCGGTAATTGGTTATCCTTTGTTTGTAAAACCGGTTAAAGCCGGTTCATCTTTTGGTATTTCGAAAGTGGATGATAGGGAGAGTTTGCTAACTGCCGTCAAAATGGCATTTTTATTTGATGATGAAGTCATTGTTGAAGAAAGCATTACCGGCATAGAAATCGGCTCTGCGGTATTAGGTAACGAAGAATTAATTGTAGGTGAGCCGGATGAGATTGAGATTACCGAAAGTTTTTTTGATTTTAAAGAAAAATATACTCTGGAAACCTCCAAAATCCATGTTCCGGCCCGGATATCCGCTGAAAAAACCGCTGAAATTAAAGATATTGCAAAGCGGATATATAGAGCGCTTGGCTGCACCGGTTTTGCGCGGGTTGATGTTTTTCTAACCCCGGACGGGGAGATTGTTTTTAATGAAGTAAATACGATTCCTGGTTTTACGGTCAATAGCCGTTATCCCAAGATGCTTGGAGCTATTGGGATGACGATGGGACAAATCGTCAGAACAGCGGTTAGGCAAGCTATTAAGGAGTTATGAGCTGATGTAGAAAAACAGGCAAAAACATCTTGTAGTCGCATTAGGCCGCCTTCTTCCCAAGATGAAATGCAAATTAGAGCCAATTAGGCCGTAGCGGCGAAAAGAGTTTATTGCCTGTATTGCTGATAGGAGTATAATGAATCAAGAATATCGCAGTCTCGACCGCTTTCGAATATTTGCCGCCCTTTTAATTGTTGGGATTCATACCGCCCCGCTATCATCGGTTAACCAAACCCTAAATTTTCTTGTTATTCATGTATTTGCCCGTATCGCTGTCCCCTTCTTCCTGATGGTGACAGGGTATTTTGTTTTAGGCAGGATGAAAACACCACTTAGTTTTGTCAAAAAAACTGCCTTGATATATATGGGGGCAACACTTATATATCTTCCGATCAGTCTCCGTGCCGGCCATTACGCTAATGGAAATTTCTTAATTACTTTCCTTAAAAATATTATCTTTGACGGCACGTTTTATCATCTGTGGTATTTGCCGGCCGCGATTATTGGCATATTACTTGCTTATGCTTTATTACGCAAATTCTCATTGAATTTAGTTATTGGTTTTACGGTGGTATTGTATATTATCGGTTTATTTGGTGATAGTTACTATGGCCTTGCCGCGAAGATACCATTTTTAGAATCGGCCTATGAAGTAATTTTCGCACTTTCTTCTTATACACGTAACGGTATATTTTATGCCCCGCTTTTTTTGGTGATGGCAGTTTTGATTTCGAAACAAGAGGACAGGAAAAATGTAAATACGCATATATGGAAAAATTTGGCTGGTTTTATCATTTCGATGACGTTGATGCTTATGGAAGGTTTAGCGCTTAACCATCTTGGTTATCAACGGCATGACAGTCTTTATATTACCTTAGTTCCTGCGATGTATTTCTTGTTTCAGCTTTTGCTGAACTGCGATAAAAAATTACTGTCCGATACGACTTTGCGGAATAATGATATTTTACAGAACAATACTATTTTACGGAATGGTGCAATGTTGCGTGATATTGCCCTGTGGATTTATTTCCTGCATCCGTTGTTTATTATTGTTGTCCGCGGTATTGCCCGCTTTATGAATCTTACAAATTTATTAGTGGAAAATAGTATGGTTCATTATCTTGCGGTATGCCTGCTGTCATTTTTATGTTCGGTTTTTATAGCAATCTTGAGTCGTATTTTTATTAATAAAACCAATCTCTCGCAAAAATATAGAATACAAACCAAAACCAAAGTTTCGCTTAAACAGGAAGTTCAACTTGGGACTCACAGGGCATGGTGCGAACTTGACATGAAAAATCTGCGCCATAATATTAATGTTTTAAAAAGTCATTTGCCGGAAGGCTGCTGCTTAATGCCGGCGGTAAAAGCAAATGCTTATGGCCATGGGGCAGTAGAAATAGCTAAGGAATTAAATGCTTGCGGGATTCGGGCCTTTTGTGTTGTGACAGTTTGGGAAGGCATGGAATTGCGAAAGTTTAATATCAAAGGGGAAATCTTGGTTTTAGGGTATACGCATCCCGAATTATTTCCTTTACTTAAGCGATACCGTTTAACTCAAACCGTTCTCGATTATGAATATGCCATTCTATTGAGTAAAAGCAAAGGCAGTAAAAAAATACCGGTTCACCTTAAAGTTGATACCGGAATGCACCGGATGGGTGAACGTTCAGAGAATATCGATAAAATTTTAGCGGTACTCGCGGACAAAAATCTTTCGGTAACGGGTATTTATACCCATCTTTGTGTTGCTGACAGTGAAAAAGCAAGCGATATAGCTTATACCGAAAAGCAAATTGAAAGCTTTAATGAAGTCCTTTTAAGTATCAGGGAACAGGGCATAAAACTGCCTAAAACCCATGTTCAAAGCAGTTATGGAGTTCTGCGCGGTTTTGATAATTCGTATGACTATGCCAGGGTGGGGATCAGCCTTTACGGCATGTTAAGTAATTCTTGCGATACGGAAAAATGGGGTTCCGGATTAAAGCCGGTATTATCAGTAAAAGCGCGGGTTGCGATGACCGGGCCGCTTTATGCCGGGGAAGCGGCTGGTTATGGTCTTAAATTCACTGCTCTGCGGGATATGAAGATTGCCACTATCACGATTGGATATGGGGATGGTATCCCGCGTTTGCTTTCTGATTGTAATCAATCAGACGGCCATGTGCTGATAAACGGGTCGAAAGCCCCGGTTATCGGGCGTATTTGTATGGATAGCCTGACGGTTGATGTGACAGATATTAAAGACGTCAAAAGCGGGGATGTTGCTTTTATAATTGGAAAGTCAGGTGAAGCCGAAATAACCGCCGGGGATATCGCCGTACAAACCGGGACTATTACGAATGAGATATTAAGCCGGTTGGGGGCAAGGTTGGAAAAGGTAAAGCAAATGTGATATAATATAACCATGCAGCTACTAAAGCAAAAATAACCGTCCGGTCTATCCATATGGCCGCTGGACATATATTGTTTCCCTGAAAGGTACTGAAAAAACAGCGCTTATTACTCATGAAAAGCTTGAGGGACTGCAAAAGTTATTACAGAATATTTAAAAAGGCGGTACAAATTTGATTTACCTCACCGGAGATACTCATCGGGATTTTAGGCGCGTAGCCGATTTTTGCGGGCGGATGGACACGAATAAGAATGATATTCTTGTTATTCTTGGTGATGTTGGGATAAACTATATTGGTAATGATACTCACAAGTATCCCGGACATTTAAATGATGAAAATTTGAAACGGTTATTAAACGAGCTGCCTATCACCTTGCTTTGCATTCACGGGAATCATGAAATACGGCCGGAGAGTCTGACGGCATATGAAGAAAGAGTTTGGAATTGCGGCATTGTATATGTTGAGCCGGAATTTCCGAATATTTTATTTGCAAAAGACGGCGAAATTTATGAGCTGAATGGGAAAAGGTGTATAGCAATTGGCGGTGCATATAGTGTTGACAAGGAGTACCGGCTCCTTAAAGACATGGGTTGGTGGGCGGATGAGCAGCCCTCGGCGGAAGTGAAGAAGCGGGTTGAAGAACGGCTTGCCGCTGAAAAATGGCAGATTGATATTATTTTTTCCCATACCTGCCCGTATAAATATATTCATCAAATTTTCCCATTCGTTTATAAAGATATAGACAACAGTACCGAAAAATGGCTGGATATGGTTGAAAATAAGCTTGATTATTCCCGTTGGTATTGCGGGCATATGCATAAAACCCGGGTGATTGATAAAGTGCAGTTTATGTATGAAGATTTCACCGAGTTGTGAAGGATTATATCAGGCAAAAACATCTCGCAGGAACCTTAGGCCGCCTTCTTCCCATCTAATGTTTGTATTTTACATTCAATTAGGCCGTAGTGACGGAGAGAGTTTATTGCCTGATTTAAGGAACAGTAAATGCGAAAGGGGTATACATGATTGAACTAACCGGAACTTATGGCAGTGCCAAAATTTTTACCCATAATTCGGAACCTAGCGCTATCGTCCAAATCCAACATCTGCTTGAACAAGAATTTGTTTCGGGCAGCAAAATCAGGATTATGCCCGATTATCATGCCGGAATGGGGTGTACCATCGGCACAACGATGACGATTAAAGACAAAATCGTCCCCAATCTTGTTGGTGTTGATATTGGCTGCGGTATGGAAACTGCCATTTTAGCGGATAAAAAAATTGAATTGCAAAAGCTTGATAAAGTTATCCACCAATTTATCCCCTCGGGTTTTAATACCCGAAAAACACCTCATCACTTTAGTGATGATATTGACCTTAATGAGCTGCGTTGTGCGCGCCACGTTAATATAAACCGGGCCCTTCTTTCGGTTGGTACTTTAGGCGGAGGTAATCATTTTATCGAACTTGGTGCTGATAATGAAGGTAAATTGTATCTTGTTGTCCATTCGGGCAGCCGTAACCTTGGCAAACAAGTATGCGATTTTTATCAAAAAGCTGCCGCTGATGAGTCACAGCGTAAGGCAAAACAAGCAGGAAAAAAAGAGCGGGTTGACCGGGTCCTTGCTTATGTTGAAGGAAAAGATTTTGATGATTATCTGCATGATATGGCAGTTGTCCAGCGTTATGCCGATATCAACCGGAAAGCAATAATCCGGGAAATCGAAAAGCGGGCAAAATTGAAAATAACGGAGCAATTTACCACTATCCATAATTTTATTGACCTTGAGACGAAAATCCTCCGTAAAGGTGCGATTTCCGCAAAGCAAAACGAGCGGATACTGATTCCACTGAATATGCGTGACGGCAGCTTGATTTGTATCGGCAAAGGAAATGCCGACTGGAACTACTCCGCCCCCCATGGGGCAGGAAGATTGATGAGCCGGAGTGCGGCGAAAGAAAGTTTTACCCTGTCGCAATATGAAAAATCGATGCAGGGTATCTATTCGTCAACCGTTAACCGGAGTACCCTGGACGAGGCCCCTTTTGCTTATAAACCGATGGATGAGATAATTGCAAATATCGGTGAAACGGCCGAGGTAATTAAAACTATCAAACCGCTTTATAATTTTAAAGCAGCAGGAGACTAGTATGAAAGATGCTTATCAAAGACCTACAAACTTTGAGACAACGGAATCTTTGATTTCGGCAGGCTCAAATTTGCCGTGTGAAGTTTTAGATTTTGTTTGTTTGCGTTCCAATGAACGCAAACTTAGAAAATCTCTTAACACTATTATTTTTGATATGGATGGAATCATTTTTGACACTGAAAATATGTTTCTTGATTGCTGGCGCAGAATTGCCGCTGAATATAACTTGAAGGATATTGATGAAGTTTACCGGCGTGTTATCGGCTTTCATGCTGAAGCAACTAAAGCACTTTATATGGATTTTTATGGTCAGGATTTTGATTATGATAAGTTAAATGGGCTTACTATAGATATGTTTTTTCAAAAAGCCGATACGGAGGGCATTCCGGTAAAATCCGGCGCAAAGGAAATACTTGAATATCTTTCCGAAAATAATTATCAAATCGGGCTTGCTTCTTCAACAGCGGCCCATCTGGTAAAACAACAGTTAGGCAACGCCGGTTTGCTTAAATATTTTAAAGTCGTTGTTGGTGGTGATATGGTGGAAAAAAGTAAACCATCACCCGATATATTTCTTGAAGCCTGCCGGAAAATCGGCACCCCGCCGGAAAAAGCTTACGCAATTGAGGATTCCTTTAACGGGGTCCGCGCCGCTTATTCCGCCGGGATGAAAGTAATTATGGTGCCGGATATTGTGAAGCCTGATGAAGAGATAAAAAAGCTGACGGTTAAAATTTTACCTAATTTGTTGGAAGTTCGTGATTATTTCATTTTACAGGAAAATGCAAATATGTAAACCATTTATATCTTAAGCACTTCATCCAACTCTTTGATAATATGATCAAGTTTGTCAGCCTGATCGACCAATTCATGGATATCTTGGGCATTTCCCTGAACCATTTCGGTAATATTGACGAAATCACTATTTTGTTTGTTAATGCTGTTAACAATCCCGTCATTTACATCGATTGTTTTTTGAATTGCTTTTTCTTGCTGTGTTTGCAGTTTGTTAACCGCTGAAACAGCCGCCGCCGATTTTTTCAGAAGTTCAAGCATGTTCCGGATTTCATCAACTGTTTTATTTAAAACAATATTTTGCTCCAACATTTGCTTCGCATTTTCGTTCATAAATTCTGTTACTGTTTTCGTACCGGTTTGTACCTTTGCGATAACCCCATCGACATCTTTTAATGATTCTTTGGTATTATCGGCAAGGCGGCCAACTTCCTGGGCAACAACGGAGAACCCTCTGCCAAATTCACCGGCTCTGGCGGCTTCTATTGATGCGTTTAAAGCTAACAGGTTAATTGACTCCGCAATTTCATTAATAATCACAAGGGCCTGGCCAATCTCCCCGGTTTCATTTAATAGCTTTTCCGTCACTTCCATGGTCTGTTTAGTCGAACCTTCTACTTTGCTGCTAATCATCATCAAATTATTAAGCGCCGTTTCATTTGCAACCGAAATATCTACCAGGCTGCCCGATATTTCATCTACTTCATACATTTTTTCGGCCATATTTCGGCTGCTTATACTTAAAGCGGATAAATTTTCTTCCCCATCTTTGGTCATTTCAAGAACCTTATTGCTTGCTTCTAATAAGTTTTCACTTACGGCAGAAAGCTCTTCGGTAGAGGAGCTGTCATTTTGCGCCTTGTCGAGAATCACTTTACTAGAACTGATCAGCCTTTCTGACAGAAGTGTCACTTTATCAAATATCAGGGTCATTTTATTTTGGTTCTTTTCCAGCTCATCTTTTTTGGCATTCATCAGAATATTGCTGACAAAATAAACAAAAATTATGATTCCGCTGACACTTAAGGTAATATTAATGGTTCTGATAATAAAGTCAGATATGTAATATTCAGCTACCGGATGTGACGTTGGCTTGAAGAGAAACAGGATTATGAGTGAAGCGATATCAACAATAGCACAAGTAATAATAATTTTCATATCCAGGAACAGAGCCATCAGAATCAAGAAATAAAATATAAAAATCCAAGTCTCTTTGGAAGGGAATATCCAGTTAATCAAATTAATATTCACGCATTGCACGATGACCAGAAAAAGTTTCACCATTTTTTCTTTCTCTGGCTTTAATATTCCATCGGCAACACTTGTTTTCGCAAGATATAGTCCTGCTATTACTTCAATAAAAATTATGATATCAAATATAATGACTGCATTCCATGATACATCAGGGTACAAACCAAATAATTTCAAGGCTGGAAAAACTAACCCTGCTGCAAATGCACTAAGAGATACAATAATGACGACCAGCTTGACTACTTTTGTCCGGTACTCATCAATTACCCCAAATTTATTCATTTTCTTACCTTTACCTTTCCTTATTAATATTTATACCACCTTGTACAATAATGCTTCCATTGAATAACCGGCGGCAACCGAGCAAAATATTATGTATTTATCTTTGGGCATTATCGTTCCCCACATTCTGTTCAAAGCAAGAATCGGACTTGTAACCCCGGTATAGCCATATTCCATCCCGACATAAAAATATTTATCTTCACCAACCCCGAGTTTTTCCAATGTTTTCATATTATCCGGGTCAGAAAACTGTGAAAAAATATAATGGTCGATTTGGTTTGGGTCTAAATTGTTTCTTTTTAATAGTCTTTTAATAATATCATGCCATTTGTCAGACAAAAAACCAAAATCAAAAGGGTTCCATTCTAATTTCCGGTCCCTTTCTTCGACATCATCCTCTAAAGCTAATTTGGCATGTCCGGCGGACGGCATTTGAATTGTTTCATTAAAGCTGGAATCAGTAAAAACTGTTGAGTCGATAAAACCTCTCTTTTTTTCTTCGCAAACATTTTCTAGAATAACGGCGACGGAACTGTCGCCGAAATTCGGGAAAACTACCGAATCCATTTTGTCAAGAATGGAGCTGACGTGCATACTTCCAACAATTAAAATCTTTTTAATACTGGTTTTTACTTTAGCATAGTTAGTTACTAAATCCAGAGCCATCAGCATGCCGATACAGTTGCAATTCATATCTAAAACAGTATGGGCATTAACCGCCCCTAGCATCCCGTTAAGCTTTAAAGCATTAGTCGGGGATGTATATTCAGGCGTATCTGAAACAAAAACAATCATGTCAAGTTCTTCCGCTTTCATATTAAGTTTCTTTAATACATCATTCGCCGCCTGATGGGCCATTGTCAGAGATGTTTCCCCCTTTCCGGCAAAATAGCGCTTTCGCCTTACTAAATGCTTCATAATCCCTTCTACATTTTTTCCCATTTTTTCAAAATGGTCCACGAAATAATCATTATAAATTTTGTTTTTGGGAAGATAGACCCCGGTTCCCTTCATAATCACATTTTGTACCATAAAAAGCCACCTCTTCTTTTGTTTTGGTAGAAATTCTAAATGACTGATTCAATCCCCGTCCCCCGTGTCAAATAACCCTTAAATCCCTCTGTTTAGATAGTACAGAATTAAAAGATGAATGATAGAATGATTGATATAATCAATTATACAATAGTAGTTTGATTTTAACAATAAAAAATGGAAAAATATTCTAAAAAATATCTCGCCTAAGAATGGAAAATAATTTCAATTTACACAAAATTTCCAAAAACACTTGCATTTAGTACATTTATGTAGTAGTATACAATAGAATTAGAGTTAGACATTAGAAAGTGAGCCAACCGGCTCACTTTTTTAGGGAAGCAGGGTTACTATTAACAGCTACTATTCCGCGAGGTGTTTTGCGCGTATTTTGCGCAAAATCCCGAGTTGTGAAAGCGCCAAATCGCGTTCTATGCGATTTGTGTGCATCATTGTTGCTGAAAGTAACAAGCAGTGTTATTATGTCACGAACCGCTGATTATGAAGCAAAAACCGAATCTTTATTAGAACCGATTGCCGCGAAGTTCAATGTCACGATTTATGATGTTGAATATCTAAAAGAAGGCAGTGACTATATATTGCGCGCTTATATTGACAAAGAGGGCGGCGTTAGCATCAATGATTGTGAAGCGGTGAGCCGTGCGCTTTCCGATATATTGGATGAAAATGATTTTATTGCCGATGCTTATATCCTTGAGGTCTCCAGCCCCGGGCTGGGACGTCAGCTCAAGAAAGATAAGCATCTTAAGAAAAGTATCGGTGAAGAAGTCGAGATTAAAACTTATAAGCCGCTTGCGGTTTCAGGATTAAAACCGGCTAAAGAATTTAGCGGAACCCTTAAAAGTTTTGACAGTGAAAAAATAATTATCGAAACTGAAGATAATGAAATTGAGGACAAGGAAATGATTTTCAACCGGGGCGATATAGCAACGGTTAGATTGAAATTTGAATTTAAAAACTGATGCCCGGCGCATCAGTTATAAGAGAATGTGCATTAAGCTGCGTTAAGTTTAGCATTCTCCTTAAATGAAATGGTTTACCTAACTGCATTATATTAAATACATTTACCTGATCAGGAGGAAAGGAAATGAACAAAGAATTATTAGATGCCCTGGAGATTTTGGAAAGGGAAAAAGAAATCAGCAGAGAAACAATTTTCGAAGCGATTGAAAATTCACTAATTACCGCATGTAAAAACCACTTTGGCAAATCAGAAAATATCAAAGTAGAAATAGATCGTGAGACCTGCGAATATCTTGTTTTCGCAGAAAAAGAAGTCGTAGAAGAGGTAGAGGACAAAGCTCTGCAAATTAGTTTAGAAGATGCTTTATCAGTCGATTCCGAAGCTGAAATCGGGAAAATGGTTGATTTTGAGATAAAATCCAAAGAATTTGGCCGGATAGCCACCCAAAATGCAAAAAATGTCATTTTACAGAAAATCCGTGAAGAAGAAAGAAGCGTTATTTTTAATCAGTTTGCGGGTAAAGAAAGAGATGTAGTTACCGGAATTGTTCAGCGTTTTATCGGCCGGAACATTAGTGTCAACCTTGGCAAAACCGATGCCCTTTTAAATGAAAATGAGCAGGTAAGGAACGAACATTTCCGTATTCAAGACCGCGTTAAGGTTTTTGTATTAGAAGTAAAAAATACTTCTAAGGGCCCGCGTATCCTGGTAAGCCGGACACATCCGGAGCTGGTCAAACGGCTGTTTGAGTCAGAAGTTACCGAAATAAAGGACGGTACGGTTGAGATTAAGAGTATTGCCCGTGAGGCCGGAAGCCGGACAAAGATGGCGGTTTGGTCGCACAATGAACATGTTGATGCAGTTGGCGCTTGTGTTGGCCTTAACGGGACCCGTGTCAGCTCGGTAGTTGATGAACTGCGCGGTGAAAAAATCGATATCGTTAACTGGGATGAAAATCCCGGCAACCTGATTCAGAATGCCCTTTCGCCGGCGAAAATAGTTGCTGTTTTTGCCGACCCTGATGAAAAAACCGCAAAGGTGGTGGTCCCGGATTATCAATTATCATTAGCAATTGGTAAGGAAGGGCAAAATGCCCGTCTGGCCGCGCGCTTAACCGGGTACAAAATTGATATTAAATCCGAAACCCAGGCAAAAGATGCCCCTGGTTTCCGTTATGAAGATTATCTTGACGAATACGATGAGTATGATGAATACGACGAATATGACGAGTATGACGAATACGAAGAGTATGAAGAAGGCGGCGAAGCAAGTGAGGAAGCCGGAGAGGGTGAATATGAAGACGGAGATTATGAGGAAGATGGGGAAATTACAGAGGAAGTTTAACAAGAAATTATACACATTTGTTGCTGTGAGTTGTTTGCCATGAAGAGTAACAAAAAAACTCCGTTAAGACAATGCATCGGTTGCGGTGCGATGAAAAGTAAGCAGGAAATGCTGCGGGTTTTAAAGAAAAATACCGGTGAAATATTTCTTGATATTACCGGCCGTGAAAACGGGCGCGGCGCTTATACTTGTATAGAAAGCAGTTGTCTGATTAATGCCCGCAAGAATAAAGGCCTTGAGCGGTCGTTCAAAATGCGGGTGAGTGATGATGTTTATGATAGTTTGATAAAGGAGTTTGATGCAATCCGATGAGAAAAAAGTTAATGACCGGAAAATATATAACTTGCTAGGTTTGATGACGAAATCACGGAAGCTTGTCAGCGGCAGTTTTATGGCTGAAAGAGCGGTTAAAGACGGCTCGGCACGATTAGTTATTGTCAGTGAGGATGCTTCTGATAATACGAAAAAATTATTTCGTAATAAATGTGAGTTTTATCAAGTTCCATATTATATATTCGGCAATAGCGAAAATATCGGGCAGGCGATGGGCAAGGAAGCCCGGGTAACGCTGGCGGTAACGGATAACGGCTTTGCCGGATCACTAAAAAAGCTTTTAGATTGAATGATAGATGCGCCTTTTTGCGCAAAATCTCAAGTTCTTTAGTATAGGAAGGAGTACAGTATTATATGGCGAAAATCAAAGTAAGTGACTTAGCCAAGGAACTGAACGAAAGTAAGGGCCTTGATTTGAAAAGTAAGGACATAATTACTTTCTTAAATGATAAAGGTATTGAAGCAAAAGCGGCTAACAGTTCCCTTGAAGAAGATGCCGTTGCTTTAGTACGGAAAGGGTTCGCGCCCCCCGAACCGGCAAAAGTCACGACAAAAGCAGCTCCGGCGGCTGAAGAACCGCGTAAAAAGAAAAAAATTATTATCAACTTGAATCCGGAAAACTCCGGCGGTGGTAATCGCCCCCGCAGTAGCGGCAACCATAATCAAGGGTATCAGCAACGAAGCGGGACCCGGCCCGGTGGTGGCGGCGGAAGGGAAACACCGCACAAAATTATCCGGCCTTTGACCGCTCCGACGATGCCGGAAAGCATGCAGCTGGAACGGAAACCGGCCCCGCCGAAACGGCGGCCGCAGCCTGAATATAAGGAAGTTGAAAATGTAACAATTCCGGTTGAAGCAAAGGACAATGAAACTTTTGTCCCTCCCGTTCAAACCGATGATAAATCAGCAATAAAAGCAGCATCAAATAATGAAGTGCCGCGCGATAATGTATATAAAAACGATGAGCGCCCGGCTTCCGGTACCCAAAGGCGTGACGACCGTCCCGCTTCCGGTGCGCCAAGGCGTGATAACCGCCCTGCTTCCGGTATGCCAAGACGTGATGACCGTCCCGCTTATGGCGGGCCAAGGCGTGATGACCGTCCCGCTTTCGGCGGGCCGAGACGTGATGACCGCCCTGCTGCTTCCGGCGACCGCAACGCAAGGCCGCCCCGTAGCGGCGACCGCCCTTATCCGCCTCGTAATACCGGGGCCCCGGGTGACCGCCCGGCCCGTACCGGTTCAGGTAATTATTCCAGTGACCGCCGCCCTGCTTTTGCCGGCGGGAACCGTCCTGCCGGTGCCGGTGATACCCGCCCTGCCAGAGCCCCGGAACGGTCCGATTCCCGTTTTGCACGTCCGGAAGGCGGCCGCCCCGGCGGACCAAGCCGTCCTGGTGGACGTCCCGGCGGGCCGAACCGCCCCGGCGGACCTAACCGTTCTACCGGCCGCCCCGGTGAAGGAAACAAACATCTGGATAACAAAAGGCAGCAAGCGGCCGAACGTGACCGCCGGAGCAAAAAAGAGTTCCGTTTTGTTGATGAAGATGCCCTCGCTAATACAAGGCAAAGGCGGGTTGGTGCTTTTATCCGCCCGGAAAAAGCCAAAGAAGCAGCTATGGAGCAAATAAAAGTAATTACGGTTGATGAAATTATCACGATCAAAGAATTAGCCGACAAAATGAAAATCCAGCCCTCGGTAATTATTAAAAAGCTATTTTTAAAGGGTCAGATTGTTAATGTAAATACAGAAATATCTTATGAGGAAGCAGAGAATATTGCAATTGAATATGAGATTATCTGCGAACCGGAAGTAAAGATTGATATTATCGTAGAATTGTTAAAAGAAGATGATGAGGATGACACCGAAATGGTCAAACGCCCGCCGGTTATCTGTGTTATGGGACACGTTGACCATGGTAAGACTTCTTTGCTTGATGCAATCCGCGAAACCAGCGTAACCGACAAAGAATCCGGCGGAATCACCCAGCATATCGGTGCTTATACGGTGGAAATAGACGGCCAGTCAATTACTTTCCTGGATACTCCCGGCCATGAAGCGTTTACGGCAATGAGGATGCGGGGGGCAACTGCGACTGATATTGCGATTCTTGTTGTTGCTGCCGATGATGGCGTAATGCCGCAAACAAAAGAAGCAATCAGCCACGCAAGGGCCGCCGGGATTGAAATCATCGTTGCGATTAATAAGATTGATAAACCAAGTGCCAATATGGACCGGGTCAAACAAGAAATGACTGAATTTGAACTGATACCTGCTGATTGGGGCGGTTCAACCGAATTTGTCCCGGTTTCGGCCAAAACCGGTGAGGGAATAAGAAATCTATTAGATACGATTATTATAACTTCCGATATTCTGGAGCTGAAAGCCAATTCCAACCGTCAGGCCAGGGGTATGGTTATTGAAGCGGAGCTCGATAAAGGGCGCGGCCCGGTTGCGACTGTTCTGGTGCAAAAAGGGACCCTTAATGTTGGCGACTTTATTTCCGCCGGGGCCTGCCATGGTAAAGTCCGGGCGATGATTGATGATAAAGGCCGCCGGGTCAAACATGCGTACCCGTCGATGCCGGTCGAAATCCTGGGTTTATCCGACGTTCCCAGTGCCGGTGAAATTTTCATCTCCCATGAAACTGACAAGGTAGCAAAAAACTATGCTGATACTTATCATTCCCAGAATAAAGTCCGGATGCTTGACGATACTAAAGCAAAGATGTCGCTTGATGACCTCTTTACGAAGATTCAGGCCGGAAACCTTAAAGAACTGAATATCATTGTCAAAGCTGACGTTCAAGGTAGTGTTGAAGCAGTTAAACAGAGTTTGCTTAAATTATCAAATGAAGAAGTTGTTGTGAAATGTATTCATGGCGGGGTTGGGGCGATCAATGAATCCGACGTTTCCCTGGCAAGCACTTCATCAGCAATCATCATCGGCTTTAATGTCCGCCCTGATGTGACGGCGAAAGCAAGTGCCGAACGGGAAGGTGTTGATATCCGCCTTTACAAAGTAATTTATCAGGCGATTGAGGATATTGAAGCAGCAATGAAAGGGATGCTTGACCCGGTCTTTGAAGAAAAAGTTATCGGCCATGCTGAAATCCGTCAGATATTCCGGGCTTCTGCGCTTGGTAATATTTCCGGTTCATATGTTCTTGACGGCCATTTTGTCCGCAATTGCAAAGTCCGGATTAACCGTGGGGGTGAACAAGTATTTGAGGGTGAGTTAGCTTCACTTAAGCGTTTTAAAGATGATGTCAAAGAAGTCCGGGCCGGTTATGAATGTGGTTTAGTTTTTGCCGGATTTGACCAAGTACAGGAATTTGATATCGTTGAAGCATATATTATGGTTGAGGTACCAAGATAAAGAGTACATTTAAGGCTTCGGGCAAAGGCCCAAACTGAAGAGATTTTCTAGAGCGGCATAGTGCCGCTAAGAAAATCTAAAACTTCAGTTACAAAGATGTACTAGTCCGCAAGCGGGCGCCCTTTATCGGTCAAGAATGACCTTTGGTCATTCTTGCAAGTTGTTGAAAGGCTTAATTAGATGAAGAAACCCAATTACAAAATGTCGCGCCGGAATGTTGAGGTTCAGCGTGCTTTAGCCGAGATTATTCACGGTGACATAAAAGACCCGCGGGTTGACCCGCTAACCAGTGTAACGGCAGTCGAAGTTTCGCCGGATTTGAAAAATTGTAAAGCCTGGATTAGCGTGCTTGGTGATGAAAAAGTTAAAGCTGATACGTTAGCAGGCTTAAAAAGTGCGGTTGGTTTTATCAAAAGCCAACTCGCACATACGCTTAATATGCGTAATACCCCCGATATAAATTTTGTCCTCGACCAATCAATCGAATATGGGGCAAAAATGTCAAAATTGATTGAAGAAACAAGAAAAACCGATGAAGATACTGGAATTAGTTAAAGATGCAAAAACAATTGGAATCAGCGGCCATACGCGGCCGGACGGTGATTGTGTCGGCGCCGCCCTTGGGCTTTATTTGTATTTGAAAAAATACCTGCCTGAAGTGATGGTTCACATTTTTCTTGAACCGCTTCCGGCAATTTTTTCATGCCTTGCAGGTTATGAAGAAGTTAATAATAATTTTCAAACGGATATCGATTCTTATGACGTTTTTTTTGCCCTTGATACCGGAAAAGACCGGCTTGGTAAAGCCGAAAAACTTTTTGAACGGGCGGAAAAAAAAATCAATATTGACCACCATGTCAGTAATACCGGCAGCGGCGACATAAATATTATTTTCCCGGAAATCAACTCAACATGCGAAGTGGTTTATACGTTGTTTGAATATCCGGAAGGCCTTGATGAAGATATCGCCAAAGCCCTTTATCTAGGCATCATTCATGATACCGGCATATTCCGCTTTGCCGGAACGACATCACAGACTTTGGAAATTGCCGGGAAGTTGATGGCTTATGGTTTCGATTTCACGAAATTAATCAATGATACATATTATGAAAAATCTTATCTCCAAAACCAAATTCTAGGCCGGGCATTATTGGAAAGTATTATCTTTATGGACGGGCGTTGTATCGTCAGCCGTTTAGATAGGGATTCTTTTGATTTTTATGGGGTCGGTGCCGGTGACCTTGAGGGAATTGTCAATCAACTTTTGATTACGAAAGGGGTCGAGTGTGCTATCTTTATGCACCAGACCAAAAATCTTGAGTACAAAGTCAGTTTGCGTTCAAAAAGTTTTGTCGATGTCAGCAAAGTAGCCCGGTATTTCGGCGGCGGCGGCCATGTCAGGGCAGCCGGGGTGACGATGAAGGGTACTTTTCACGATGTTACCAACAATTTATCCTACCATATTGAGGAGCAATTAAAGGAAAATGTATAACGGAATCCTTAATGTTTACAAAGAAGCCGGTTTTACCTCCCATGATGTGGTGGC
The DNA here is from genome assembly GCA_009780115.1 of Lachnospiraceae bacterium. Classification (GTDB taxonomy): domain Bacteria; phylum Bacillota; class Clostridia; order Lachnospirales; family Lachnospiraceae; genus UBA935. Next base: position 18,201 of record WRAQ01000014.1, on the reverse strand, counting down.
AAAACTGCGCGGTATTTTAAAGCAAAAAAAAATTGGCCATACCGGAACCCTTGACCCAGGGGCGGTAGGGGTCCTTCCCATTTGCCTTGGCAGTGCAACGAAATTAAGTATGGTTTTGACGGACAAGGATAAAGAATATGTTGCCGTTTTACGCCTTGGCCTTACTACCGATACCCAGGATTTAACCGGAAAAGTACTTAGTGAAAAGGCAGTAACGGCGAGTGAAAGCGAGGTCCGGGCGGCGATTTTGTCATATCTTGGCAGCTATCCGCAAATTCCGCCGATGTATTCGGCAGTAAAAGTAAATGGAAAAAAACTTTATGAGCTGGCCCGCGCCGGAAAAGAAATAGAGCGAAAACCCCGTTTGGTTGAGATAAAGGAAATCGAAATCCTGGAAGTTGCTTTACCGGAAGTTAAATTCCGCCTTGTTTGCTCGAAAGGTACATATGTCCGCACCCTTTGTTTTGATATCGGTGAAAAGTTAGGTTGCGGCGGGGCGATGGGGGCGCTTGAACGGACACGCTCGGGTGAATATACGGCGGCGGATGCTTTGACCCTTTCGCAAATCGAAGAGTTAGTCCGCGAGGATAAAATAACAGGTGTTATAATGAAAGATAAATCTTTTAAATCCTGATTTGTATGCCTGTTAAGATAGGCATTTAGGAATTCAAATGAAAATAATCAGAGACTTAGGTAAATTAAATAGTAAAGAAAAAACGGCGATTGCAATCGGGAAATTCGATGGCCTTCATTTAGGGCATCAAAAATTACTGAATATCCTAAGATTACAAAAAAAGCATGGCCTTAAGAGCGTAGTGGTGACATTCGACCCGCCGCCGGAAGTATTTTTCGGCAAAGGCGAAGCGGGACAACTTTTAACTGCTGAAGAAAAAGAAGAAAAACTGGAAGAACTTGGTGTTGATATTCTTTTTTATTTTCCGATGAATGAAATAAATGCCGCGATTCCGGCAGAGTCTTTCGTTAAGGATATCTTGCTTGGGAAGTTGAATATGGCTTTTATCTGCGCCGGCACGGATTTGCGTTTTGGTGCCGGGGGGCAAAAATCAAGGCCGGGTAATAGCGATTTGCTGCTTGAGTTAGCCGGGCAGGCAAGGTCAACGGGGGGGCAGGGATTTTCTGCCGAAATCATTGAAAAAATTTATTATGGCGAACGGGAAATTAGTTCGTCTTATGTGCGGGAAGCGGTAATAAGCGGCAATATGCAATTGGTTCATGATTTGCTTGGATGGCCTTATTCATTTGCCGGAAAAGTGACGGGCGGGTATCAATTAGGCCGGACACTTGGGTTTCCCACGGCTAACCTGACTATTTCCGAAGCCAAGATTTTACCGAAAGCCGGTGTATATCTTAGTAAAGTTTTGACCCCGGCGGGTGAATTTAAAGGAATCAGCAATATCGGGATAAAACCGACGATTGACGGCGAACGCCGCCCTGGCGCAGAAACATTTATTTATGATTTTTCCGGAGATTTGTACGGTCAGCCGCTGAAAGTCATGCTGCGGGAATTTATCCGCCCCGAGAAAAAGTTTTCCGGGATTGATGAACTGAAAAAGCAGGTGAATGAAGATATTGAAGCAGGGAGATTATGGAAATAAATCATTTAATTTATGTTTGTACGACTTGACAGGGAGCAAGATGGCAGTTATAATGAAAATATCGTAACAATTTCGTAACATTTACACCAGGCACATGCGGAGGTCATTGAGTGTACAAATCCGTATTAAAAATACTTATCGTAATATTCTTAGTTTGTGCAGGTCTTCAGCCAATTACTGCCGAAGCGCGGGAAAATGACAGTTTGACCTTAGCGCAGATTGTAATGCCGGCTGGTATTGATTCACTTTTTATGTCCCAATTATCAATTGAAGATTATCTTGAAGCGGCCGAACAGGCTGAAGGTTCTTCTTTTGGCTATACCAATCTGGGTTTATGCAATATTACCGACTCAAACAACTTGAATATCCGGTCGATAGCGGCAAGTAATGGCCGTTTAGTCGGCAAATTGCCCAGAAACGCCGCTTGTGAAGTGATGTTTGAAGAGGGTGAGTGGAGTTTTATTGTTTCGGGAAATGTTGAAGGGTTTGTTAAGACCGAGTTTCTTTCCACTGGTTTTGCCGCTATCCGCAGGGCGCAGGAGCTGGCAACTTTAGTTGCGGTGGTGACTACTGATTCCCTGAAGGTCAGGGAAGAGCCGAATACAGACTGTGATGTTATTACGCAGGTCCCGCGCGGTGAAGTACTTGAAGTTGAAGAAATTTTGGATAATGGCTGGATAATGATTTATCTGGATGCCGAATTTGCTTATGTTTCAGGCGAATTTGTAGAAGTTAAATATGATTTGCGCACGGCAATCACGATGACCGAGCTTTTGTATGGTGAGGGTGTATCGGATATCCGGGTCGATGTTTGCGAATATGCCAAGCAGTTCCTTGGGAACCCTTATGTTTGGGGGGGGACGAGCCTGACAAGAGGTGCGGACTGCTCCGGTTTTGTCCAAAGTGTCTTCCGGAATTTCGGTGTCAGGCTGCCGCGCAGCTCGGCACAGCAAGCCGGTGCCGGGACGAAGATATCACTATCAGAGATAAAAGCCGGTGATTTGATTTTCTATGCCCGGGGCGGACGGATTGACCATGTTGCAATTTATATCGGCGGCGGCCAGGTTATCCACGCAAGTACTGCCCGGACCGGAATCAAGATTTCGCGTTACAATTACCGGACCCCGCACAAAATTACCCGCGTTTTATACGATTAAATATGCCCCCAATAGTTACTATTCATTTTTTTGAGTATGCAAAGAAGGCAAAAACAACTATGAGTTGCATTAGGCCGCCTTCTTCCCGGAAGAAAACTTTTATTTTACACCAGTTAGGCCATAGCAACAGATAGTGTTTATTGTCTGGTTTGCTTACATAAGATATAACTGTGAATAGGTTTTAAAAATAAAACTTTACATTAGGTTAATAATGTGCTATAGTGGATAAGATGTGTTAAAGAACCCTTTGCGCTGGTGTTGGATTCTCCACCGATACCAGGGTCTGGAGGTGCTAAAAGTATCGCCTAGCGGCGGACTTTACAAAATAACGGAGGTTATATTTATGATTTCAAAGGAAAAGAAAACAGCTATTATCAAGGAATATGCCCGCGGCGAGGGTGATACCGGTTCACCGGAAGTTCAGGTTGCCGTACTTACTGCCAGAATTTCGGAACTTACCGAACATCTCAAAGTAAATCCAAAAGATTTCCATTCCGCACGCGGGATGCTCAAGATGATTGGCCAAAGAAAAGGCTTGCTGAATTATTTAAAAGGGAAAGATATCGAAAGATACCGTGACCTGATTAGCAGGCTGAATATTAGAAAATAGGTGGTAGATAATAATAGCGTCTGCTTTTTAGCAGGCGCTTTTATGCGTAAAATGAAGAGATATTGGAGAGAGAGAAGAGAGAGAAAAGAATGAACGATTACAAAACATTTACAAAGGAATTAGCCGGGCATACCCTGAGGGTTGACATCGGCCGTGTCGGTAAGCAGGCGAATGGCTGTGCTTTAGTGTATTATGGAGATACAACAGTTTTGTGTACCGCAACTTCATCGGACAAGCCCCGGGAAGGGATTGATTATTTCCCGCTGGGAGTTGAATATGAAGAAAAATTATATTCGGTTGGAAAAGTCCCCGGCGGCTTCAACAAAAGAGAAGGAAGAGCCAGCGAAAATGCGGTTCTTACCTGCCGGGTTATTGACCGCCCGATGCGCCCCTTATTTCCGGATGATTACCGGAATGACGTTACCCTGAACAACCTGGTTCTTTCAGTTGACCCGTTGTGCCGCCCGGAACTTACGGCGATGGTTGGGACAGCGATTGCGACTTGCATATCCGACATTCCTTTTAACGGCCCTTGTGCAATGACCCAAATTGGTTTGGTTGACGGTGAATTTATCGTTAATCCAAGTCAAGAGCAGTGGAAAAACGGCGATTTGAACCTGACCGTTGCTTCAACTAGTGACAAAATCGCGATGATAGAAGCAAATGCCAACGAAGTGCCGGAAGCTAAGATGCTCGAAGCAATCTACAAAGCTCATGAAGTTAATCAATCGGTGATTGAATTTATCAATGAAATCGTTGCCGCAGTTGGAAAACCGAAACATGAATATGAAAGCCAGGCTCTTCCGGCGGAATTATTTACCGAAATCGAAAAAATTGTTACCCCTGATGAAATGGAAAAAGCAGTTTTTACCGATGAAAAACAAGTCCGCCAGGAAAATATCAGGAATATTACATCCCGCCTTGAAGAAGCTTTTGCCGATAATGCTGAATATCTAGGTTCTTTGGGTGAAGCAATTTATCAATATCAAAAGAAAACTGTCCGCAAAATGATTCTGAAAGACAAGAAACGTCCTGATGGGCGGGCAATGGATCAGATTCGTCATTTAGCAGCGGAAATTGATTTAATTCCCCGTGTTCACGGGGCCGGTATGTTTACCCGCGGCCAAACGCAGATTTGCACGGTTACGACACTTGCGCCAATGTCAGAAATGCAGCGTATCGATGGCTTAGACGAAAATGAAATAAATAAAAGATATATGCATCATTACAATTTCCCGTCCTATTCGGTTGGTGAAACAAGGCCAAGCCGGGGCCCGGGCCGCCGTGAAATCGGCCATGGTGCCTTAGCGGAAAAAGCTTTGATTCCCGTTCTTCCCAGCCTGGAAGATTTCCCTTATGCAATCCGGACTGTTTCGGAAACATTTGAGTCAAATGGTTCAACCTCACAGGCGGCAGTTTGTGCTTCCAGCCTTTCGCTGATGGCGGCCGGTGTCCCGATTAAGAAAGCGGTTGCCGGAATATCATGCGGAATGGTGACCGGGGATAGTATTGATGAGTTTGTTTTGCTTTCTGATATCCAAGGGCTTGAGGACTTTTTCGGTGATATGGACTTTAAAGTTGCCGGAACCCATGATGGTATCACTGCGATTCAAATGGACTTGAAAGTTCATGGCCTTACGAAAGAAATCGTTGAAGCGGCGATTAAAAATACCAAAGAGGCACGGACTTATATTCTGAATGAGATAATGTCCCCTTGTATTGCTGAACCGCGTCCGGAAGTCAGCGAATATGCCCCGAAAATCATCGCGATTTCAATTGACCCGGAAAAAATTGGTGATGTGGTTGGCCAGCGCGGGAAAACGATTAATGAAATTATTGCCCGGACCGGTGTCAAGATTGACATTACTGACGATGGCACAGTTTCAATTTGCGGAACTGACCTTGAGATGATGAATAAAGCGGTCGAAATGGTTGAAACAATCACTACTGAATTTAAAAGCGGCCAAATTTTCACCGGTACCGTGGTTAGCATCAAGGAATTTGGCTGTTTTGTCGAATTTGCCCCGGGTAAAGAGGGAATGGTCCACATTTCCAAAATCGCAAAAAGGAGAATTGACAAAGTCGAAGATGCCGTTAACCTGGGTGACAAAGTAACAGTAATTTGCCAAGGTAAGGATAAAATGGGCCGGATGAGCTTCTCGATGAAAGATGTCCCTGAAAATATGTAAGAAAACTAGCGCACAAAGTAATCATTAAAGGAGAAGGGTTTGCTAAGGCAAACCCTTTCTTGTGTAAAAAAACCCCTAATATGTGTAAAATCATCCAAACTAAGTATAATAGAATATTGTAGAATAAAGAGGAGGGATTAATTAGGAGGTAGTTTTTTGGATTATGACTTGTTTGAACGGGAACAAAAAATATTAGATGCCGCATCAGAATATCTAATTGGTTTGCATCATGGTGCAAAGCTCAATGTTGACGAATACGGCATTATGGTTAATGAATATAAAAGATTGTTAAAGCAGTTGCGCCGGATAACGAAGAGCTCCGACAAAGCGGCCTATGTATCCTTGACGGCAAAAGAGCGGGCGGAGGCCGCCGCTGAAGCGAGGGCTTCTTTCCTTGCCAGCATGAGCCATGAAATCAGGACCCCGATGAATGGTGTGATTGGCCTGACCGACTTAGCTTTAGATGATGATTGCCTTAATGAAAAACAAAGAGGGTATCTGGTCAATATCAAGCGAAGTGCCGACGGTTTGTTAGCAATCATTAATGATATATTAGATTTGTCCAAGATTGATGCCGGGGCCTTAGTCCTGGAAAATATCCCCTTTGATTTGCATACAGTATTTGCGGAATGCAAAACAGTTATAACTAATAAGGCTGAAGAGAAATCATTGAGCCTTAATTTTTATAATGAAACAAATCTAGTTAATAAAATTATCGGCGACCCGACAAGATTACGCCAGGCGTTGCTTAATTTTCTCTCTAATGCGCTTAAGTTTACCAACGAAGGTTCGGTAACGCTTAGGGCAAAACAAGAAGCCGCCGATAGTATTTCTGTAGTGAAAATTGTTTTTGAAATAATTGATACCGGGATTGGCTTGACTGCCGGGCAATGTGAGAAAATTTTCCGGCCATTTGAACAGGCTGATAAAAGTACCACCCGTAATTTTGGCGGGACAGGACTTGGATTGTCGATCACAAAAACAATTGTTGAAATGATGGGCGGCGAAATAGCAGTTGAAAGCACACCGGGAAAAGGCAGTAAATTTTCATTTTCGGTGTTATTTAATGTTGCGGATGAGAAAAGTGAACCGGTTGAAGATATGGTTACATATAACCCTCACTTAGGGCATCCTTCCTTTAGCGGGACGGTTTTATTGTGCGAAGATAATGAAACTAATCAGCTTGTAGCGAGAGAAAATTTTGAAAAACTCGGGCTTAAGGTGGTGATAGCTGAAAACGGAAAAGTTGCCGTTGATATAGTAGTAAATGCGGAAGAGCCGTTCGACCTTATTTTTGTTGATTTGCATATGCCGGTTATGGATGGGATTCAGGCAACCAAAGAATTATTGCGTATTGGTGTAACGGCACCAATTATCGCGATGACGGCAAATGCAATGAAAGAAGCAAAAGACAAATGCTTGAAGGCCGGAATGACTGATTATATAACGAAACCTTTTAAACCGCGCGAATTATGGGCATGTCTCGGCAAATACCTGACACCGTCCCGGGAAGGCATATTAGAGCCGGATTCCGAAGCCAAAACGGATGAAATGGTTATTGATAAGGCAATTGGTTTGGAATTTGTCGCCGGTAATGAAGAAGTATATTTCAAGCTGTTAGGCCGTTTTTTCCAGGATGCCCCGCTAGAGATTCAAAGTTTGGGGCAAATGATAGAAAAAGGGGAATACCAAAGGGCTTATGGTATTGCCCATCAAATGAAAAGTGTTGCAACAATACTTGGAACAACAAGATTGCCGGAACTTTTACTTGTTATCGAAAATATATTTAGCACCGGGACAGATGACGGTTATGATGAGTCAATGCTTAAAGAGATTAAGACAGAGATGGCAAAAATTCTTGCTGCTATAAAAGCAATGAGAGGTAAAAATTAGGAATGAAAAAGGGATTTTTGATGAAAACAATCCAGATGAGATTACTTGTACCGATATTGTGTGCAATTGTTGTTGGCGGGACCCTGATGGGTATTGTTGCTTACCGGACAACCGCCGAGCGGATTAATAAAGCGGGAATCAGTGACGGGCTTCGTTCAGTACAGGGGCTGCGGGAAATGCTTGATATGACAATCGCTACTGCTCGTTTTGACCTTTCGACTCTTGCTTCCTCCCCGAATCTGAAATACAATTTGCTGGAAGAATGGGTCCTTGCCCCTGATTTGGAAGAAGGGGCTGAGTTTTGGATACCGGCGGTTAAAGCTATAAGTTATACATCAGCGAATGATGAAGAATGGATCCCCAGCGTGCTGGAAACGCAAATGCTGGAGTTGATTGAACGGCAGCCGTTATATAATAGTATGATAGCTTTAAATACCGACGGGGTCATTATCGCAAGCACCTCCGGCAGTGCCGGCCAGGTTAGGGCCGACCGCGAATATTTTATTGAAAGTCTGAAAGGCAACAGCTTTATTTCCCCGGTTGAAGTGAGCCGCCAGACCGGCCGGCTTGCTTCCTTTGTTTCGATTCCAATCTATGACGGCAAAGACGGGCCGATTATCGGCGTAATGATGGCCGCTTTACAAATCAGGGAAATCAATACCCGTTATGTCGTTCCGGTAACATTACTTGATGCTTATGGTTATGCAATGATTGTCAATGAAAGCGGGATTATCATCGGACACAATGATGATGAGAAACTTGGCGAAGAAATCTCTGATGAAATTCTTAATATTATTTCCGGTGTAACCGATGAAGCGCTGGTTTTTGAAATAGAAATTGACGGGATTCCTTCGATTATCTTTATCGAGCGTTGCCAATCGACCGAGTGGTTTCCGATTATTGTTTCATCAATTAGTGATTTTCATAAAACAATAAATGAAGTAGCCCGGATTAATACAATAATGGTAATATTGGTTATTCTCTTGATAGCGGTGCTGGTCTGGCTGGCGGTAAGCGGGGTAACAAAGGCCCTTAGTACCACCATCCGTTATGCCGGGGCTGTCGCACATGGTGAATTGGATACACCGCTTAATGTTGAACGGGAAGATGAAGTTGGTATATTAGCAGACTCATTGCGTGATATGGTCGGCAAGCTCAAAAATATGATAAATATCGCGGAACAGAAAACCATGGAAGCAGAAGAGGCAAAAGATACATTATTATCCGGCATTATTTATGCCAGCCGGATCCAAGGAAGTTTATTGCCGAAAAATACTATGTTCGCGGAAGCGTTTTCGGATCATGCTGTGAAATGGGACCCGCGTGATATCGTAGGCGGGGATATATATTGGTTAAAGAAGTTTGACGAAGGTTGTGTCCTTTGTGTTTGTGACTGTACGGGGCACGGGACACCCGGTGCCCTGCTGACAATGCTGGTTGTCTCGGCACTTGAAGCAGTGGTCAAACAAAGTAATTACCAGGATACCGCCGAGATAATATGGCAGCTTGAAAAAAGGCTTATTAATGTCCTCCATGTTGAGACGGAAGATAATACATTAAAAGGCCGGAACATCGGAGAAATTAATGACGGCTGCGATATCGCTATTTTGTATATTGCCAATACGGGAGCGGTAACACTTTCATCCGGGCATATGCATGTATTTGTCTGTGATGGAAAGGAAACGCACCAATATAAAGGGCAGAATATTTCCGTCGGCGAAGGTAAGCTGAAAAGCAAAAATGATATCAAGACAGTTAATATTCCGCCTAACCCGGATAATAAATACTACGTTGCTACCGATGGTTTGTATGACCAAATCGGCGGTAAAGCAACCTTGCCCTTTGGCTACAACCGGTTTAAAAAAATAATTTTAGAAAATCATAATATACCTCAATCTGACATAATCGAAACGGTCTGGCAAGCATTTGAAATACATCGCGGCAGCCAGCCCCGGCGGGACGACTTTCAATTGATTGGTTTTAAACCGCAGCCGGAGGCGAAAACAGATGGATGATTTATTCGGAAGGGAACAAAAGATATTTGATAATGCCTTAGCCTATTTACAGGAGGTTGAGGAAAAAAGTGTTATACTTGAAACGGCGAAGTTTAAGCGGATTGTGACTGAGTATGGAAGACTTTTGAAACAATTCCGGAAAATCACGAATATCTCTGACAAATCGGCAAATGAACTGCGCAGCAAGACATTGCGTGATGCGTTAACCGGCCTTTTTAACCGGCGCTTTCTTGATAATGGCCTTGAGACTTATATTCAGGAATTAGCCGGGACAAAAGAAGCGCTTAGCGTTCTGATGATTGATATTGATTGTTTTAAAGACTATAATGACACATACGGACACAACGCAGGGGATGACTGCCTCAAACTGGTTGCCGATACGCTGGAGTTTTCACTGCGGGCCGGTGATGGTTTTGCGGCAAGATATGGCGGTGAAGAATTTACAATTGTCTTACCGCGGGCGGACGAAAGCGGGGCAAAGGTAGTAGCGGAAAGGTTGCTTAAGCGGGTCCGCGAGCTAAAAATTCCCCATTCCAAGAGTAGTGTAACGGATATTGTGACGGTATCAATTGGCATAACAAGCGGTATCGCTGAAAAAGTTCAAAGTGCTTCCGAATATACCAAACGGGCCGATGAAGCTTTATATATTTCTAAAAGGGGCGGCCGGAATCAATATACTTATTTGCATTTCAAAGAGGAGGAAAAAATATGATTGGCAATATGCTAGAGTATTACAACATGACCAAAAAAAATAATGTTGAAATTATTTATACCGGCGCATTGTGGGCAGGCGGTATTGAAGGGCTTGGTTCGACACTCCGGCGGCAAATGGAGTTTGAAGAATTGTCATTATCGGCTTCGCAGTCTGTCTTTTCTGTATTTGTTGAGTTAATGAATAATATGCTAATGTATTCGGTTGAAAAAATGGATATTGAAGGGCATCCCGGTGTTTCAAAAGGAGTTTTTGTCTTGGCATCCAAGCAAAAAGTATATTTTGCCCAAAGCGGTAATATGATGAAGACGGAAAATGTTGAACTGGTTAAGGGCAGGATTGATTACTTAAATTCTTTAGATAAACAGGGGTTACGCAAGTTTTACAAGGAAAAAATAAGGCAGAAAGATGAGAATGAAGGAAGCAAGGGTGCCGGGCTTGGTTTAATCGAAATTGCTAAAAGGTCAAATGAACCGATTATATATGAGTTTACCCCATGTGGTGAAGATTTGACATTTATGACAATCTGCGTGAAAATAGGTTAAAGGAGAATAGTAATATGGCTTTTTATTTGGAAAAAGAAAAAACCGGTTCGACACCAAAAGTACTCATCGACGAAGCGAAAAAATATATGAAAATCGAAGGTGAGAGTTATCATGAAAATGTGATTGAATTTTTCAAGGATATCAGTACCTGGCTCGAGCAGCATTTCGAAGCGGTTTGTGACGGATTTGTTTTTGAGTGTGAAATGACATATTTTAATAGTTCGACTGCGAAGCTGCTCTTAAATATGTTGCTGCATATGGATGATTGTGCTGCCCTCGGAAAAAATGTAACAGTGAATTGGATTACAAGTGAGGATAATGATATTATCATTGAGTGCGGAGAGGACTTCGAGGAAGAATTAAGTAATCTGACCTTTAACCTGGTTATAAATTAACCGCACGAACCGATAAAAGTATTTGGAGAATTGCTGCCGCCGGGCGGCAATTTTTTTTTGTACTAAATAGGACAAGGAAGCAATATATTTAAACATGATTAAGGCAGAAGAGATACTTAATATTTTCCCGGGGGTTTTGCGGGAGCGGTTCCGTGAAATTTCGCTGCGGGCCGCTGACTTACAAGAAATCAGATTTTCTGTAAGGCAACCGGTCAGGGTGCTGATAAAAAATAAAGAATTTTTAATTGATTTGAGCGGGAAACTCAGCAAAATACCGGACAATGTTTGGCATATCAGCGGGAAAGAGATTGATGACATAATAAATTACGTTTGCAAATATTCGCTTTATGCTTATGAAGATGAAATCAGCCAAGGGTTTATCACGATTCCCGGCGGGCACCGGATTGGGCTTGCCGGACAGGTAGTCTTAAATGCTGAAAATAAAGTAAGGAACATTAAAAATATCCGTTTCCTCAATATCCGCATTTCGCATGAAATTATTGGGGCGGCAGATGAAATTTTACCTTTCGTTTTTGATAAAAAGATACATAATACCTTGATAATAGCCCCGCCCGGCTGCGGGAAAACAACGATGTTGCGCGACTTAGTCCGCCAAGTCTCTAATGGGTCCGGTGATATGCCGGGGTTGCAGATAGGAATTGTTGATGAAAGGTCGGAAATCGCCGGAAGTTATCTTGGGGTCCCCCAAAATGACGTAGGTATAAGAACATGTGTTATGGATGCTTGCCCGAAAGTGCAAGGTATGATGATGTTAATCCGCTCAATGGCACCGGAGGTGGTTGCCGTTGATGAAATCGGAAGTAAAGAAGATTTGGAAGCGATAGCTAATATTATTACCTGCGGCAGCAAGATATTTGCCACGATTCACGGTTATTCAATGGCTGATGCGGCAAAGCTTGACTCTTTTAATATAAATAAGATGTTTGAAAGATTTATTATTCTACACAAAAGGGATGGGGTTTGCCGGGTAAAAGAAGTTTATGGAGAAGAAAAAATATGGTGCGGATAATCGGGACACTTTTATTATTAGCCGGGTCATCGGGAATAGCATACTCATATTGTAATGAGCAAAATGAGCGGCTTAAAATTTTACGGGTTATGCGGGAAATTTTTATCCGCATCAAAAAAGAAATTGAATATCTTAAAGCATCAATCCCGGAGATTTGCCTTAATTTAGGCGAACAAAACCAAACTTTCAGTGAAGTTTTTAAAGATATTTATCAGGAATTAGAATTAAATAACGGGCGTTCTTTTAATGATATTTGGCATATTCATTTTACTTCAGCCCTAAAAAAAGTACCTCTTAAAGAAGCAGAAAAAGAAATGATAAAATCTTTTCCGGAAAGTTTAATTTACCGCGATAGTGAAGGACAGGCCGGCGGAATAGAAAAATATATTGGGGAAATTTCAAAATATGTAGATGAAATCGAAACGGTGATAAAAAATAAAAACAAAGTAATCATGTGCATGGGTATAATGGCAGGAATGATAACGGTTGTTATTTTATTTTAGAAGGGGATTAAAGTGAAAGATAAATCTTTCACAATCCTGATTTGACGCCTGCATTAGGCAGGCAGATGGGAGTTCTATGGCAATAAGCTTAATATTTAGGATAGCAGCGGTAGGGATTCTAATCACGATTTTGAATCAGGTCCTCAAGCAAAGCGGCCGGGAAGAACATGCTTTTTTGCTTAGCCTTGCGGGTTTGATTCTGGTCCTTACCTGGATACTTCCGTCAATATATGACTTATTTATGATGATTCAAAGTTTGTTTGAACTATAAAATAATCGGAGGCGGCATGGATATTATTAAAATTGGGATGCTGGGTATTTTCGGAGTTTTTCTTGCTTTACAGTTCAAAACTGAAAGGCCGGAATATAGCTTTTATATCGCAATTGCCATCGGGGTGGTGATTTTCACCTTAGCGGCAACAAGGTTAAGTGAAGTGCTTGGCAGTTTCGCAATGCTGACAAAGTATATTGATAACGGTAATATGTACTTCGGCATATTATTCAAAGTTATTGGCATTACATATATTTGTGAGTTTAGCCAGGCGGTCTGCCGTGATGCCGGTTATTTATCTTTAGCCGGGCAAATAGAAATCTTTGGTAAAATATCGGTACTTTTAGTCGGGATGCCGATTCTTTTGACTATTATTGAAAATATAATGCAAATAGCAGTATAAGTTTGGCAAAGAGGGCAAAAACATTTCGCAGTCGCCTTAGGTCGCCTTCTTCCTGAACGAAAGAGAGTTGATTAGAAGCAATTAGACCATAGCGACGGAGAAAGTTTATTGCCCGAATTGCTTAACTATGAAGATGATATTTAGGAGAAAAAATGGAAATTACGATTGAAAACCCCTATGATATGTCTGCAATCCGCGGGGGGCTCGACAGCCTTTTCCCCGGAATTAATGTTGATATTGACAGTATCTTGTTTTTGATAATGCGGGGACAATTGATTGAAGCGGGAAAAGAGCTTTTCGGCCAGATTGGTTCCGGTTTAGTCGGGGAAATCGCCGGAATAAGGACTCTGCTTGCTGCGATACTGATTTTGGGCATTGTTTCAGCGATATTCAGTAATTTTACCGATATTTTTTCGGATGGACAACTCTCGAAAGTCGCATATTATTTTACATATTTATTTATGATGGTAGTGCTGACAAGTGCATTTTTGGAAATTGCCCGGATTACGACAACAACAATCGAAAATATCCTGCTGTTTGTCAAAATTATGGTACCGACATATTTCCTTTCAGTAGGGGCGGCAGTTGGAATCACAACCGCAACTGCCGGTTATCAACTAATATTAATTGTTGCTTATTTAGTTCAAAGTTTTCTGGTTGCGATTATCGTCCCCCTCATTTACTGTTATGCAATTATGGCTCTGCTTGGCGGTTTATGGACGGAGGACAGGCTCGAATTGATTCTTGACTTAATCAAGAAAACAATCTCAACAATTTTGAAGGTATCATTGGGGATTGTCGCCGGAATTAGCTTTCTTCAGTCAATCATAACACCTGCTATTGATGGAATAAAAGCAACGGCATTTAAACGGATATTATCGATAATTCCCGGTATCGGGAATCTGGCGGAGGGGGTTACGGAAATGGTAGTCGGTTCGGCAATTCTGGTCAAAAATAGTTTGGGGATACTTATTTTATTTGTCTTGGTCTTTATTTGCATAACCCCGCTGTTCAAAATAATGATAATTGCCGGAGTTGTAAAACTATCTGCCGCTTTAACGGCAATCATTTGTGATAAGCGGATTATGCGGTGTACAGACCGGATCGGCGATGCCGGGTTTTTATTATTCAAATCGGTTTTTACTTCAGTATCACTATTTTTTATTTTGATAGCTATTTTGGCATATACGCTTAGATAATTAGGCAGATAATTTTTCTCGCAGGAACCTTAGGCCGCTTTCTTCCTGAGAGAAAACTGAACGGATAAACCGATTAGGCCATAGTGACGGAGAGAAATATTATCTGCCAGAAACTTAATTTTCGGTGTACTAGTCAGATTGGAGAATATGATTAACGATTTCCTCGAATTTATAAAAAGAATGGGCATCTTCTTAATCTGTGCTGAAAGCATTTTGTACTTTTCACCGGGTAACTCTTACCAGAAGTATATCCGGGTTTTGATTGGATTTATGTTACTAATGCAGTTCATGATTCCGGTAAAGGCATTTCTTTCAGGGCAGGATAGGGTTTTAATAGAAAATCAGGTTAATGAGTTCCGTTTACAGATAGAAAGTATGTCAAATGAAGGAAGGGATGAATTTCTTAACTTCCCTAACCGGGAAGAAATAGTTGAACAAAGTATTATTGAAGAAGTAAAAACACGGTTAAACAATGTTTTAAAGCAAGAAAACTTGGATTTTTTAGTCATAGATGTTGAACTTGGAAAAATAACACGTGTTATTATTATGCCTGATGCAACAGAATCCAAGCGGGAAAATAATGACATTATAAAGATAAACATTAACAATATTAGTATCGAAAAAATTGACATAAATGGGAGCAAGGAACCCCATAATACTGCGCAAACGGAAGAATTATTAAATCTATTTTGCCGGGAGCTTGGGACTGGCAGAGAATATTTGGAGGTGATGATTGTTGATTGAGGGAGCGAAAAAACTCTGGCCGGTTGGGAAATTTAAAAAAGACCATTTCCTGATTATGATTTTGATTGGCATATTATTTTTGGTAATCATGTGGCCGGCAGAAAAAGCATCGTCAGAAGAGTCCGGTATATTGGACAGCTATTCCGGTATAATGGATTCAGTGACAGATAAAAATGAAGGGGAGATTGAAAATACATATGAAGAAACAGTCTTAAATGAATTGGCAATTTATGCCGGATATCTTGAAGCAAAACTTGAAGAAGCACTTAAAGTGATGGAAGGCGCCGGAAAGACGAAAGTAATGATAACGCTTAAGGCTTCGGCAGAAACAATTGTTGAAAAAGATGCCCCGGCGAGACGGTCCGGAAGTACGGAAGTAGATGCCGCCGGAGGCAGCCGCAATACCAGTGATATCGAGACAGGCCAGGAAACGATTTATTATACTAATGCCGCCGGAATGAGGGTACCATACGTAAGAAAGACGATTCAGCCGATAATTGAGGGGGTATTTGTTGTCACCGAGGGTGGGAATAATGAAATAATCATCCGCAATATTACTGATGCAATTAAGGCATTATTTGGAGTAGACGAACATAAGATTAAAATAGTAAAAATGAAATCCAGCATACCGGACAAATAGTAATGCTGAAAAGAAAAGCGGGGTAAGAAAATTGAAAAATATGGTAAAAAAGAATCAAATCATGATTACAGCTTTGGCCATAATGATAATGGTCGCCGGTTATCTTAATTTTGCCGGGAACAAAATTACCGATGAAGAAATCATGACAGTTGCATCAACCGAAGTAGCGACGATGTTCGAAATCTCCGATGAAGATATAGAGAGCTTGTACGGCGATATTGAAAGCATGGATTCGGATGTTATCATCATTGAAGATTTCATTGATGAGAGCTTGGCTGAAAGTTTGAATAATCTGGTTGCTACGCCCAATATGGGGGTTATGTCGGGTGCGAAACTGATGAAAGAACAGACCCGGGCAAAAAGCAAGGAAACATTGATGGAAATCATCAACAACGTAAATATTAGCGATGAGCAAAAACAGGATGCTGTCGATAGCATGATTAATATTACCAACATCGCCGAGAAAGAAACTTCGGCGGAGATTTTGTTGGAAGCAAAAGGTTTTCGTGATGTAATCGTCAGCATAACCGATATGACAGTTGATGTTGTTGTAAATGACACAGATTTAACCGAAGCAAAACGTGCCCAGATCGAAGATATTATTATCCGCAAGACTGGGGTCGCCCCGGAAACCATTATTATCAGCACAGTTGAAAACTAATATCGTTTAGTGTTATACTAAAACGGAGAGATTACTAAAAGCTAAAGAAGATAGGTACTTTATGAGCAGAATATTCTTAATTGTATTAGATAGTATGGGAATTGGGGCTATGGAAGATGCGGCGGCTTATGGGGATTCGGGAACGAATACCCTTAAGTCAGTGTATGGAAGCCCCTATTTTCATATGCCCAATATGAAAGAACTGGGGCTTTTCAATATTGACGGGATTGACTATACTGAAGGAGTGGACAAGCCGCGGGCATATTTTGCGCGTTTAACCGAAGCTTCTGCGGGGAAAGATACTACCGTCGGGCATTGGGAAATCGCCGGTTTGATTTCCAGACAGCCGCTGCCAACTTTCCCTAATGGTTTTCCCGAAGAGGTGCTTACGGTTTTTTGTGAGCAGACCGGGCGCGGATATCTTTGTAACCGCACTTATTCCGGGACTGATGTCATCAGGGACTATGGTGATGAACATGCCGCAAGCGGGAAACTGATTGTTTATACTTCGGCCGACAGTGTTTTTCAAATTGCCGCCCACGAAGATATCGTGCCATTAGAGGAATTATATCGCTATTGTGAGATAGCAAGGAATATTTTAAGCGGTGAGTATGGTGTCGGCCGGGTTATTGCAAGGCCTTTTACCGGGACATCCGGGGCTTATCAAAGGACTTCCGGGCGCCATGATTATTCTTTGCCGCCCCAGGGAACAACAATGCTTGATATCTTAAAAGAAGCCGGCCTGGATGTTTTCGGCATCGGCAAGATAAAAGATATCTTTGCCGGGCGGGGCCTGACCGGTTATGAATATACCGGCAGTAATTCCGACGGTATTGAAAAAACATTGGCTTATCTGAAAAAAGATTTTACCGGTTTATGTTTCATCAATTTGGTTGATTTTGATATGCTGTATGGCCACCGCAATGATATAGACGGTTATGCCAAAGCCCTTGCCTATTTTGATGAACGGCTGCCGGAATTGATAGCACAATTGCGTGATAATGACTTGCTGATGATTACCGCCGATCATGGATGTGACCCCGGTTTTTTAGAATCAACCGACCATACCCGCGAATACGTGCCGCTGTTACTATTTGCAACTAACATTGCTCATAGCAACAATGGTGCAAACAAATCGGAAAAAACGCGATTTGGCGCCCGAAATCTCGGTACCCGCTCAAGCTTCGCCGATATCGCCGCCACCATCCTCGATTACTTTGGCCTAGACGGGAATATTGACGGGAAGAGAATAGACTTAGACTAATTTACAGATATATGATTAGATTGGTTTACAGATATAGATATAACTTGGATTGGTTTAGAGATAGATATGGCTTAGATTGGCTTACAGATATAGATATGGCTTAGATTGATTTATTGAGACAAATAGGACTGCGATGAGTAAGTCAGATAAAAACATCTCGCAGTTGCCTTAGGCCGCCTTCTTCCCCAAAGAAAACTTGTATTTTACACCAATTAGGCCATAGCAACGGAGAGAGTTTATTATCTGCCTTACGGAGTAGAGTTTATTATCTGCCTTACGGAGTAGAGTTTATTATCTGCCTTACGGAGTAGAGTTTATTATCTGCCTTACGGAGTAGAGTTTATTATCTGCCTT
>WRAQ01000013.1 GCA_009780115.1 Lachnospiraceae bacterium | reverse complement strand
GCCGTAAACAGCAACAAATGTGCACACAAATCGCAAAAACGCGATTTGGCGCTATCACAACTCGGGATTTTGCGCAAAATACGCGCAAAACACCTCGCGGAATAGTGACGTCTGAACAGTAATAAACACTATTCATTGCTATTAGTAAAGACCTCACCTAATTTGCCGTAACAATTCTGTCGTCTGGTCGTACACGCTCTCGCGGGTATCGGCACGCATAATAACCGATAAAAATGTTTTTCCTTCGTTATTTTTTGCCACAATCGCAAGACAATGCCCCGCCGCTTGTGTCGTTCCGGTTTTGCCGCCGATGATAACTATATTTTCCGGATAATCCTGTGAACCCTGCAGATATTGATTTGTATTTTGGATACTAAGCTCCCGCGTATCCCCGTTAGCCCTGACATATGTAGTTGTATAACTAGGCAGCGAAATAATATGGTTAAATAAATCATATTTCACCGCCGCATTAAGAATCAAATACATGTCGTATATCGTTGAATACTGATTTTCGTGGGTAAGGCCATGGGGATTCATGAAATTAGTATTAGTTGCGCCAAGGGCCCTTGCTTCGCGGTTCATCAGCAGGACAAATTCCTCAACCGTGCCGGCAACACCTTCCGCAACTACGATTGCCGCATCATTGGCCGAATTAATTAAAGATAAATGCAAAGCCTGGGACAAAGTAAGCTGGTCGCCCCTCTCAAGCCCTACCGTCTGGGCCCGGGCTTCACTAATCGAAACATTACCGCTTGCAGTTATAAAAGTATCAATAATGCCATATTTAAGGGCCACCAGCGCGGTCATTATCTTCGTCAAACTAGCCGGGGAAAGCTGCTCATAGATATTTTTCGCATAAAGGATACTTTTATCGTCAGTCCCGAAGATAGCTGCCCCGGTTGCTTCCATCATCTCTTGATTTACTTCCCCGAAATAATCACCGGGGACTACCACAAGGTCGGCGGCAAAAGGGCGGGCCGTCGGCATTTCATCAAGAATGTCAAACATTTTGAAAGCAGCATATTCATTGCTCACTTGATAAGCCATCGGGATAGTCCGGTTACCGCAGGCACAAAGAACCAGGGCCGGAAGAAGAACCAAAAATATCTTCTTTCGCGCGCGCCAATTATCACAATTATGGAGAAAACTTCGCCTTATCTTTGAATTGATGCCGCCGGGCATCAGTTTATTATTTATAAATTTCACGCCACTCCATATCTCCTCTGTCAAGTGATTTTATCAATAACTCGGCGGTTGCAAGATTCGTTGCTAAGGGGATATTATGCATATCACATAAACGCACGACATTATTTACATCCGGTTCATGCTTTTTCGGGCCGAGCGGGTCACGCAGAAAAATAACCAAATCAATATAATTGTGTTCGATTTGGGCGCCGATTTGCTGCTCACCGCCTAAGTGCCCGGCAAGATATTTATGGATTGAAAGATTAGTTACATCTTCGACCAACCGCCCGGTAGTACCGGTAGCAAACAAATCATGTTTGGACAAAATGCCGCGATAAGCAATGCAGAAGTTCTGCATCAATTTCTTCTTTGAGTCATGGGCAATCAAAGCAATATTCATACTTTCCCTCTCTTAAATGTAATGCCGTTACCATTAATAACATCAGGTCATTTTTTGTTCCCGTTGCAAGCCGACATTCAGGACAAACCCCATTCCGATATAAGCACTGACCAAAGAGGTAAGGCCATAACTGACAAATGGCAGCGGTAAGCCCGTATTCGGCAAAATATAGGTCGCAACGCCAATATTAATAAATCCCTGGATACCAACCATACTACCAACCGCGGTAGCAATAATCGTCCCGGCAATATCCTTTGCCCGCCTCGCAATTAACAAACATTCTATCGTAATCAGCATCAGTAGAATTATAACTGCCGCTGCCCCGATAAAACCAAATTCTTCACCGATTATCGCATAAATAAAGTCAGTCTCCTGCTCGGCAATATAGTTGGCGTTTTTCACTGAACTTAACAGGTTATTCTTGTAACCCTTGCCATAAAGCTGGCCCGAGCCGATTGCCATTACCGAATTTTCCTGCTGATAACCTTCGCGAAGCGAGTATGCTTCCTTATCAAAAAAGGCGACAATCCGGTTTTGCTGATAACCCTTTAACAATTCCGACTCCGGATTGGTGACAATCGCAAGAAAAATAATGGCCGCCGGCACAACTACGGCGAAAATCCCGGCGATAATCTTCCAGTTCAACCCGCCGATATAAACCATCACACAAAATATCGAAGCGATGATAATACTTGTTGATAAATCCGGCTGGCGGAAAATTAAATAAAAAGGCAGGGCAAAAAGGGCAATGCACAATAATAAATTTTGTAAGGAATTAAACCTCTCCTTACACTTCATGATAAACTGTGCATAGAATAAAATCAACAAAATTTTTGCTGTTTCCGAAGGTTGAAACTGAATATCAAATAAAATCAGCCACCTTTGGGCATTATTTATAGTTTCACCAATAAAAAATACCAATAACAGCAAGATAACATTCACAATATATAAGACCCAGTGAAAACTAATTAGCAGTGAATAATCAAACAGTGATATAACCACCATCAGAAATAACGCGGTAAGAAAGCCATAAAGCTGTCTGCTTTGCAAGGATTCATCGGCACTTCCAATTGCCATTATCCCGATGATGGTCAAAGTTAAAACATATATCACTAGTTTGAAGTTGTAATCACGGACTCGGTAATTCTTTAGCATTTATTAACTTCCTTTGGTTACTGTTAACGGCTTGCCGTTAACAGTAACAATATGCGCACAAAATGTAAAACAACATTTTGGCGCGTGCGGCCCCTTGTAAATTGCGCAAAGAGCAATTTGCTTCGCGGAATAGTGACTCATGAACTTTAACTTCCTTTGTTCAAATCAAGGATTGGTATATTCGCATAAAGGGAGGGGTTTTTTGCATTCCGCCCTTTAGTTTCTGTTTTTGAAATCTGAATTTCCATACTTTTTGTATCTATTTTCATGTACTTCGAAATAACTTTTGCAATATCCTGCTTAATCATTTCCAACATTTCCTGCGAGCAATTTACCCGGTCGGAAATCAAAAGGATTTTTAAGCGGTCTTTGGCAATTTCATTAGATTTTTTCCGGCGTAGAAGATTTTTTATTTTCATAATATACCCTTCTTTGCTTTCGGCGGATTCAATTTCAATAGTTGAAAGTGTTTTCTTTCAACCTTCTATCCTTCCGGTTTTTATTTTTTGGTAAAGATTCCTGATACTTTTGTCCAAAAAGAAATACTGCGGTCAAATTCCATAAAGGGCACTTCTTTTCCAAGGATGCGGAGACAGATATCATGATAAGCCCGTCCCGCAAGCGAGTTATTTCCGACAATCGGTTCACCTTGATTAGCCGCAATAACAACACTCTCATCATCGGGGATAATACCAATCAAACCAAGGGCGAGAATATCAACAACGTCATTCGCACTCATCATATCACCGCGGCGCACCATGTCCGGCCGCATCCGGTTAATAATCAGGTCGATCCGCTTGAACTCTTCGGCTTCAAGCAAGCCGATAATCCGGTCGGCATCACGGATAGCCGATACTTCAGGTGTCGTAACAACAAAAGCACGGTCGGCCCCGGCGATGGCATTCTTAAAACCCTGTTCAATCCCGGCGGGGCAATCCAAAATTATGTAATCAAATTGCTCCTTAAGCTGTGCGACCATCCGCACCATTTGCTCCGGGCGGATTGCTGTTTTATCTTTTGTTTGTGCTGATGGCATCAAATAAAGGTTCGGATGCCGCTTGTCCCTGATAAGGGCTTGTTTAATCCGGCATTTACCTTCACAAACATCAACCAGATTGTAAACTATCCGGCTTTCTAACCCCATCACAACATCGAGGTTCCGCAGACCGATATCGGTATCAATTAAGACAACGCGTTTTCCCATCGCGGCCAGCCCTGTACCGACATTTGCTGATGTAGTGGTTTTTCCTACACCGCCTTTTCCTGATGTGACGACAATTACTTCACTCATTTTTGTCCTCCTTTTGAGTTGAGATTTTTATATTTGCCGTCGTACTGAGCAAAAGCTACAAAGGTATCCCGCTCAGTAATTCTTTAGTAATCGGTTCTATTACGATTGTTTCTGTTTTTACATAGGCAATCTTCGGTTGTATTTTTAGTTTGATTGACCAGCGCGAACTTTTATCTTTAGCCCTATATTTGAAATCACCAATGGTGAGCTTCTCGGGTGACATTTCTAAAGCGACGACAAAATGGCCGTCACTTCCGTCGGCACCGGCATAAGCTTCGCCGTAAAGGCCGCCTAAAATAATGATATCACGAATTGAAATAATCGTTGCCCCGGGATTAACATCACCAATAATAACAATGCTTGATTCTGTTTCGAGGACTTGCCCTTTTTTCAGGGTGCCACGGTAAAATTGCCCCTCATTTCCATTATCATGATTAAACATCTGCAAAGCTTTTAAATAATTTTGATTGGTATTATTATCCTTTCCAACCAAACAGACGATATTGATATCTGAACTTGCAGTAATCGTTTCCGCGACTATCTTTTCTTCTTCTTCAGATAATTCACGGCCTTCAAATGAAAGCGCCATCTTGGCATTCTTGAAAAAACCGGCTGATTCCCTGAATTTCAAACTTATTTCCCCAAGTAATTCTTCAAAGGATAATTCATCATCCAAATGAAGGGAAATACCGTTTTGAAAGCTTTTGATTACGACTGAACTTTTCATTTTTACTCCTTGATTTATATTGTTAGGTTTTTTCGTGAGGGCAATTATATATTCTCATAGCAACCCTTGAAAAACGTCGTTACTTAGACGGTGTTTTTTGCCGGCTTATGTAACGCAACGTTTTTCTCGGAGCGAAAGCGTGTTGCGGTGAGATTATATAGATTGTCCACGCGGTAAATAATATCAGTCTACCGCCATCGTTCCGCCGTGCAGCGTACTTGCCGTACCGGTAATTATCTCTTCGCGGTCGGCAAGGCCATAATAATACCTGATAACATCACGCGCAATCTGTGTCGCATAATCGGAACTATAACCAAAAGCAACCCTGACAGCCAGCCCGATTTCCGGCTCTTCATAAGGTGCGTAACCGACAAATAAAGCATGGCTCGGACGATTAAGATTTTCCTGTGCAGTCCCGGTTTTGCCAGCGACAAGCACGGCAAGGTCATTGAAATAAGTTTTCTTTTCGACCATTCTTCTCATCCCAAGCTTGATTGCACTCCACTCCGATTCGGCCAAAGTAATGGTATTACGGATTTCCGCATGGTTTTCATATAACAAATTCCCACCGCGGTCAGTTATCTTGTCAATTAAAGTCAAGTCATAACAGTTCCCGCTGTTTGCCACTGCGCTGACATAACGGGCAAGGGAAACAGTGGTATAGTTTGAATTAGCTTGTCCAATCGCCGCCCGGACAGGGTCATTAGTGGCTATTTGCGGCATTGCTTCATCTATTTCGATACCCGTCGGCGCATCAAGCCCAAACATAGCGGCATATTTCCCAAGGACATTAATTCCTTCACTTGCGGAATAAACACCATCAAGTACCCCCATCTGATAGCCTACTTCATAAAAGTAAACATTACAAGAGTCACGTATCGCGCTAGTCAAATTTAGTGAACCATGAATACCCCGGGGGAAAATCCAGCAACGGGGCGGCGGGGTAATTGCTTCAAAAATTCCCTGACAGGAAATCGTACTATTACTGTTAACAATTCCTTCTAATAAAGCACCAGCCGCTGTTACCACTTTAAATGTCGAACCGGGGGCGGTCCTTTGCTGGGTTGCATAATTAATCAGCGGTTTTGACAAATCATTAAGCAAAGAAGAATAATAAGCAGCATCAACACCGTTCGCCATTTTATTATTGTCATAACTTGGATATGATACCAAAGCCCGGACGGCCCCGGTATTTACATCAGTAATAACAACCGAGCCGCTAAAAGGGTCAAGGGCCAGTTGCGCCGGGGTAATATCCAGATTGACAATCCGGTCGCGGAGAAAACGGTAAGGGCTGACCCTTCCCTCAACAAATATAAGCTCTTCTTCTTCACTTATTTTGATTGCCTCCTGCTCCAGTAAAATCAAACATAACTGGCGGCCCCTGACCAAATCATTTTGAATCATAAAGCGGAAAATTCTTTTATCAAATTCCGTATTATTAGCCAAAGCTTCAATAATAAAATTGACAATTTCCCGGTAGATTTCCGTAGCATTAGAATATTGATTATGAAGGACTAATTTAGTGATATCAACCCAGTTCATCGAAATACAATAATGAATATACTCATTAAGGCTGATTGTTTCTTCATTTGTCCAAGCCCGGAATGTCGCATCATTGGTATTCACAAGATTACGGCTGATAATCCCCCGTTGATACAAAAGTTCGGCAATCAAACTTTGATAAACCTGATATTCTAACTTAAGTTGATTGTAAGGGGTTTTCTCGTCAATTAATTCAAATAATAAAGCTTCTATAATTTCTGCTTTGCGGTTTACGAAAATCTCATATACTTCTTTTTCATTTTCACCGGCATCATATTGACCGAGTCGGTCAATATTGATTATATTGTTATTTATTAAAGCATAATAAACATCATAAATAGGGATAACAATATCAATTGAGCTGGCATTTTCCGCCGGCCGGTACTCCCGGATATCCCGCAGCTTTGTATAAACAATACTCGCTATTTTTTCTTCAAGGATATGATATAAGGCAATTTGCAAATCTTTATCAATACTAAGATAAACATCATTTCCGGCAATCGGCTCGACATAATCACTTGTATCAATAACTTTACCGACATTATTTACAAAAACTACTTCATTTCCCTTACTTCCTTGCAATATATGTTCCTGCGACTGCTCAATACCAAGTTTTCCAATTGTATCATTCATATCATACTGGCTTCCATCGGGTGAATTTCGGAAACTCTCAAGCTCTTCTTGAGAAATCTTGCCGGTATAACCGATAATATGGGCAAAATAAATACTGTCAACATATCTTCTTACCGAAGCTTCAGTTATCTGTACCCCGCGCAGAATATCACTGTTTTCCATCACGACGGCCACCGTTTTTTCACTGACATTAGTCGCAACGGTGGTCGCAATATAACGCTGAAAACTGTTATTACTCATATCATAACGGATAGTCATGATTTTAAGGACATCTTCTTTTGAAAAACCAAGGCCGACAACAAACCGCTCCCGTTCTTTTCCTTCTTCATCTTCATATGTTTCAAACCCGCCAATCCCGAATCGTGAAGTACCGCCAAGAAATTCGATAACTTCTTCGGCGGTTGCGGATTGCTCCCGGTAATCAAGGTCATCAAATCTTCTTTTTCCGTAAGCATCGGCAAGGAAACGGCGCAAATGCCGGTTTTCCCGGTCATCGGTCGTAAAAGCATAATTGTTGTCCTGGTCAAGAATAATAAAAAAGTCGCTGACAGTTTTGTCACCACACCTTTCAATTAACTGAATCAAATTGAAAATCGTCGCATTAAGGGCGGCGTTTTTACCCCTAACCGACTCGAAAACATCTTCAATTGTCACCGAATAAGACAAATCATTATATGCTAATAAATTCCCGTTACGGTCATAGATATTACCCCTTGTTGCCGGGATACTGCGCTCTTTTCTGATTTTCAGCTCAAAAGCATCGGAAAAATCGGCTCCTTGGACAATCTGCAAATCAAAAATACGATGAATCATAATAAATCCGGCCGCAATAAATAAAAGCAGCAGGATAAAAATCCGCGAAGTCACCATATTGAAAAAATTTTCTTTAAAATCATCAAACATTTTCTTCCGTCCTCTTAAAACTCCGGCCTTCCAATAAGTAATGGAGGAAAAGAATCAAAGGGTACAATACTAAAGCAACTAATAAAGTATAAATTACTTCCGGAAAAATTATATTCTTAAAATAAAACTCAAAATTAAACCGGCTTCTCATCATAAATAATAATAAATAAGTGAAAATTCCATAAAATAAATTGCTGAAAGAAATCAATATCAGCGGAAGCTTGATATTTTCGGGATAAAAAATTCCGCTGAATTTACCATTCAGATAACCGATATACATATATATCATTGCATAAAGGCCAATCACATCACCGAAAAAAATATCAATCAGCAAGCCGCAAAACAAACCGGCAATTAATCCAGTCCGGTCGCCGCGCATAAATCCTAACGAAGCGGTTACGACAATTAAAAGATTAGGGACGATACCGCCAAAACTAATCCCGCGAAAAACTGTGGACTGGAGTACGAAACAAAATATAATTAAAATAGCATAAGTGATAAATCTTTTCATCTACTCATCTTCTATGATTTGTTTTAACTGCATAATTACTAATACTTCATTAAGCCGTTCAAAATCTACTGCCGGGGTCAAACGTCCGGATTTTGTCAGGTTGTTTGCATCACCATGGATGCTGTAAATATAACCAATTAAAATATTAGGCAAATAGTGGTCGCTGATATAAGATGTAACCACCTTGTCGCCAACGACAACCCGGTCCGCTTTATCAATTAATTGTTCAAATTCAACTAACCCGTCGGCAAAAAGTTCAAGATTACCCTTAACAATCAAATTATCTTCAGTTGAGAGGACTTGTCCGCTGACATGAGCATTATCAGCAATTATTGACATTACCTTAGCCCAGTTAGGGCCGATACCTACAATTCTTCCAACCAGGCCGCTTCCGGCGATAACATTCATGTTAACCAGCAAGCCATCATCGTACCCTTTATTGATAGTAAAGGAATGAAACCAGTTACCCGGGTCCCGGGAAATAACCCGCGCCCCGACTTTTTCATACTCATCGTACTGGGCGGCAAGCACAAAAAGCTCACGCAAATTATTAAGCTCATAACGGTCTTGCTTGTACATCGTATTTTCGATCGTAAGTTGGTCAATTTGACTTCGCAGGCGCTCATTTTCCGCCAGCAAATCTCTGATATGTACGAGTTCTTCCGAACGGCCGCTTAAATAACTTCCGGCTTCGCTGATACCGGTCTGCATTGGCACCAAAATCCGTCCGGCAATAACTCCAAGCGGCCTACTGACATAATCAGTATAAAGAGTCAGAACGATTAAACCGGTACAGAGGATTGTTAAAATAAAGAGGAGATATTTACCGGGAAGTGTAAACTTTTCTCCCTTTCTTTTGACAATAGGACTCATCTACTCATTCCTTCAATAGCATATGCTACGGATTTATAGTTGTCATCTTTAATAATCTTCGAAAGCCCGACGGCAACACTGGTAATCGGGTTTTCGGAAACATTTACCCCAAGCCCGGTCCCTTTCCGCATTAATTCGGCTAAACGGTTCACCTGCGAAGCGCCGCCGGTTAAATATACGCCATGCCGGTAAATATCGGCCGCCAGCTCCGGCGGGGTCCGCTCCAGGATAACTTTAACATTGTCAATAATCATATTAAAACTTTCGGTCAAGGTTTCATCAATTAATTCGGTTGGAATCTCCCGTTCAACCGGTAAGCCGGTTACGATATCACGGCCGTAAACTACTGCCGGCTTGCCCTCTTTTTGCAAATCACGCAAGTAAATCTTGACATTTTCGGCAGTTTTCCCACCCACTATCAAACTAAATTCCTTGCGGATTACACCACGGATTGCATCGTCAAACTTAAGCCCGCCGGTTTTAATCAGGCGTGAAAGGACAATACCGCCAAGCGACAAAATAGAAATTTCGGTAGTATCATAACCGACATTAACCATCATGACCCCTTGTGAATTTTTGACATCTATTCCAAGGCCGAGGCCATCAGCAATCGCTTTTTCGACAACCATAATCCGCTTTGCTTTTACCCCGGCTTTGTTGACAAGGTCTTTGAACGCACGCTTTTCCACCTCGGTTATGTCCGTCGGTACCGCGATAAAATAATCACTAGGGCGGATATTACCTTTCGCCAAATCACTGATGAAATAACGAATCAAAACTTCCATATTCTTAATATCAGCAATAACACCATTACATAAAGGATAGGAAATCCGGATATTACCCGGAGCTTTCTCATACATATCAAAAGCCGAATCGCCATAAGCAAAAACGTTATCCTTATTCTCGATCGCAATCATGTTTTTCTCAACCAGGATTACGTCATCCGACTTTGAGTAAATTTTAATGTTGCTGGTACCAAGGTCGATACCATATGCAAAGTTAGCCATTTTTTATCTCCATGCTTTCTATAAAAGTCCATTTTCTTTAAAACTGTAAAAATTATTATCCCCAATGATAATATGGTCGATTAAGGGGATATCCAGAAGTTCACCGGCCGCTTTAATTTGTCCGGTTATTTTCATATCATTCCCGCTTGGCCTTGCCTCACCGCTCGGGTGATTGTGCAGAAGCATTACATAGACAGCTTTTTCTTTTACCGCTTTGACAAATACTTCCCGCGGCGAAAGTAATGAAGCATTTATGGTGCCGACGGACAAAGTATATTCTTCTAATAAATGTAATCTGTTATCCAAAAGTAATAATAATACGGTCTCCCGTTCGCTATGCCTTAGCGATTCTTTGTAATAATCGGCTACCGTCTCCGGGCTGTCAAATGAAAGCCGCTTGGCCGCACATTCTTTTGCCATCCGCATGGCAAATTCCGTAAGGCATAAGATTTTGATTGCTTTAATCCGGCCAATCCCTTTAATGCCCATCAGTTCATCAAGGGTGATATGGTGCAAACCGTTTAACCCGGAACTCTTATCACCGGCCAGATTCAGAATTTGCTCACCTAACTCAACCGTCGAATATTCTTTTGTTCCGGTCCGCAAAATAATGGCAAGGAGTTCGGCTTTTGACAAACTCGCAGGACCATCGGATAAAAACTTATCATACGGCCCGTTTTCGTAACTACGTTTCTTTTCTATCATTAATCTTCCTATCCGGCGTTCTCTCAAAACCCGATTAGGAGTATGACAGAGTTTGCTTTGCAAACTCTCGCGCCAAGTGCGGTCTCATAGCGACATAACTCAAAACGTGCGAGTGCGCATCCGCCGGAGGCTTTTACTGCATAGAAAATGCGAAGCAGTTTTCTATATAGTAAAAATAGTTTACCATAAAGATGGGGATGTGTATATGGGTTTTTTCTGAAAATAGTAAGGAAGATAATAAACTCTCTTCGTTGCTGCGGTCTAATTGATTCTAATTTATATTTTCTCTCGGGAAGAAAGCGACCTAAGGCAACTTAGAGATGTTTTTATCTTCCTTACTGCTAACACGACGAAATCCCTTATCAACAATCCCCTTATCCACCAAATTCTGCAACGTTTTCAAAATCCCAAACTTCACATGCGGGAAAGTTAAGCCGCCTTGAAAATAAACCGCATAAGGCGGGCGAATCGGGCCGTCAGCGCTTAACTCGATTGATGAACCGGATATAAAAGAACCTGACGCCATAATCACCGGACACTCGTAACCGGGCATCGGCGCCGGTATCGGGGTCACATGACTGTCAACCGGGGCGGCGGCTTGAATAGCTTGACAAAAAGCGATAACCCCCTCGGCATCCTCAAAAATAATTGCTTGAATAATATCATGATATGTTTCATGGGATAAAGGGCGGGTAATGAAACCGGCCTTTTCATAAATCCGAGCAGCAAAAATCGCACCTTTTAAAGCAGCAGCAGTTACAGTCGGGGCAAGAAATAAACCTTGATAAAATGAACGAAGGACATCAAGCGAAGCCCCAACTTCCTTGCCAAGGCCCGGGGAAATCAAACGATATGCCGCTTGTTCGACATACTCACTCCGGCCGGCGATATAGCCGCCTAATGGCGCAAGCCCGCCGCCGGGATTCTTAATTAATGAACCAACGCACAAATCAGCACCAACGTCAGTAGGCTCAATAGTTTCAACAAATTCACCATAACAATTGTCAACCATACAAATAACGTCAGGATTAATATTTTTGATAAAACTGATTAATTCTCCGATTGACTGAATGGATAAAGAAGGACGAGTCTGATAACCGCGTGAACGCTGAATCGTTACCATTTTCGTTTTTTGATTAAGCGCTTTACTTATCTCGGGAAAATCAAACCCGCCATCAGGAAGTAAGTCAACCTGCCGGTAAGTAATGCCATACTCCTTTAGTGAACCGGGGGCTTCCCGGATACCAATCACTTTTTCCAAGGTATCATAAGGTTTGCCAACCGGTGAAAGCAATTCGTCACCGGGACGTAAATTACTCATTAAAGCAACTGCAAGTGCATGAGTACCGCAAGTGATTTGCGGGCGCACCAACGCATCCTCGGTATGAAAAATATCGGCGTAAACTCTCTCTAAGGCATCACGGCCAATATCATTATATCCATAACCGGTAGTGCCATTTAAGTGGGCTTCACTGACCTGATTATTTTGGAAAGCGCTTAAAATTTTCAGTTGGTTTATTTCGGTGACTTCATCAATTTCACGGAAACGTTCCGCTAACCCGGCTAGAATTTTCTCGCCATAATTGAAAACCGCTTCGCTTATTCCGAGGTCATGATAAACGGCTTTTATATTCAATAGTAAATTGCTCCTATATATATATCATTTAAGGAGAACAAATCCTTGCTTCGCAAGGATTGCAGCGTTCTCTTAGAAACGAAGCTTTAGATTTTCTTTGTTTGCGTTCCAATGAATGCAAATTTAGAAAATCTCTTCGTTTTATAAAGCATCAAGTGCCGCGCAGACACGTTCTAACTCTTTGCGGATATTAAGCTTTTGCGGGCATTTCTTTTCGCACAAACCGCAATCGGTACAATGTTCGAAAACTTTTCCTTCACCCCAGGGACTTTTTTTGTACCATTTGTATGCACCCTTGATTCCGTCACCAAGCCCGAACACATTAGCATGGATATAATATTCAAATAGTTTGGGGATTTCAATATCAGCCGGGCATGGCATACAATAATTGCAGCCGGTACAGTATAAATCACGTAATTTTATGACTTCTCCCAATGCTTCCTTAATTTTATCCCATTCACTTTCCGTAATTTCACCGGCATTATTGGCAATCGCAACATTTTTCTCTAACATATCCATGTTTTCCATTCCCGAAAGGGCACAGGAAACATGAGGGTTGCCCATCACAAAACGAAGCGCAATTTCATAAGTCGCACTGGATTTTTTCCCGGTTAATTTCTCATAAAGATCAGTCGGCGGTGATAAACGCCCGCCTCCTACCGGCCCCATGATAACCGTGCCAACGCCTCTTTCATTTGCATATTTAATCACTTCTTCATGTGAGCGGTCAAGCAAGTTATATTGGCACAAAACAGAGGCAAAATCAATGTTATCAATAATATATTTCATGTTTTCCGGAGCATCATGAAAACTAAATGAAATATATCGAAGCAAACCTTGTTCTTTACACTCACGTACTTCGTCCATGATATTTTCTTTGATAATCGTTTCGGCTGTCCCTTTATTGATACCCCAGAAATGATAGAAATCAATATAATCGGTTTCCATCCTGGTAAGGCTTCGTTCCAAAGCCCGGCGAAGGTCGCCTTTTTGCTTGTATTCTTCGTAGGGCAGTTTTGTGGAAAGGTAAACCTTGTCCCGTACTGCCTTAAGCGCCCGCCCCATCGCCGCCTCACTATTTTTATGGCAGTAATACGGTGCCGAATCAAAGAAATTTATGCCTAACTCTTGCGCCCTTTGCATTAAGGGGAATGCTTTATCCTCATCAATATAAAAATCATCACCCTTTTGTATTTCCGGAAGGCGCATTGCGCCAAAACCGAGGATTGAGATGTCGAGTCCGGTATTGCCTAATTTACGATATTGCATGGTTTTCTCCTTAATTAAATATGCAAGAAGGGCAATAAACACTCTTCGTCACGTTCTCCCGTTTAGTTTTAATCCCGGGAAGAAGGCGGCCTAAGGTTCCTGCGAGTTGTTTTTGCCCCCTTGCTTATCTCATTCACAAACAAATTAATAATCTTCCAAAACCGCCAACCGAAGTTCGGTAACTTTGCGCCCGGTCAGCTCTTCACTACGGCGGTTAGGGGCTTGCCCGCCGATATAAACGCAGACCTCGCCTTTTTTAATTTCCAATTTGCCATCCTCATTAAAGAGGCCAAATGCTTGCTTCGGCAGATAAATTTTCACTTCTTTTGCTTCGCCGGCTTCCAGGTATACCTTTTTGATTCCTTTAAGCTGGAAGTTAGGGGCGCCTTCACGGCAAACCTTAACATAAGCCTGAACAGTTTCTGCCGCCGCAATTTTACCATTATTACGGACGGTTAAGCTGATATTCACACCATCAGCAGTTACATTTTCCTCTAAGGCTTTGACATCTTCAAACGCAAAATCAGTATAAGACAAACCATAACCAAAGGGATAAAGGGCATCGCCGGTCATATAACGATAGGTACGCCCCTTCATATTGTAATCAGTAAAATCAGGCAGTTCATCAAGCGAACGATAGAACGTCACCGGCAATTTACCCTCGGGACTGTTTTCGCCAAACAAAATCTTCGCAATCGCTTTTCCGCCCTGGGCCCCGGGATACCAGCCTTGCAGAACCGCTGCCGCATGTTCGTCAGCAAAATTAATTGCCATCGCACTACCAGTCAAAAGCACCAAAATCGTCGGCTTTCCGCTTTTAATAATCTCTTCAAGTATATCTTGCTGTAAACCTGGCAAGTCAAGATTAGGTTTGTCACCGCTGCCATATTCATTGCCGGTATCACCCTCTTCACCTTCCAAAGTTGCATCAAGCCCCATACAAGCGATAACTATATCACTCAACTTGCAAATTTCCTGTACTTCGGAAAGACGGTTGTTTTCCAGAGCAAGATTACTGGTTTTGGGCATATACAAATGACAGCCTTCCGAAGTAAGGACACGGACATCATCACCTACATAATCTTGAATCCCTTCAAGGACAGTAATATAACGGCTGGAAGTACCCTCGTAATTTCCGACAAGGGCCGCCCGGCTATTGGCATTAGGGCCGATGACACCAATAGTTTTTAATTTACTTTTGTCAAGCGGTAAAATACCGTCATTTTTAAGTAATACGACACTCTTTAATGCCGCTTTCAAGTTAAGTGCCCTCATTGCCGGTGAATCTACTTCATCATATGTAATATCATCATAAGGGTTTTTGCCTTTTTCATCAAAGACACCAAGCTTCATCCGGGCAGTAAAAAGATTAACTAAAGCTTCATCAAGACGTTCTTCGGAGACACGCCCCTCTTCGACGGCTTGCTTCAAATAATGGAAAAGATTGCCGCAGTTAAGGTCACAACCATTATTCATCGCCATTGATACCGATTCAACCGGTGTCGAAGTGACGAAATGGCCTTCATGGAAGTCCTTGATTGCCCAGCAATCGCTGACAACATGGCCCTCAAAGCCCCATTCTGCGCGAAGTATTTTTTGTAATAATTCGACACTGCCGCAGCACGGCTCGCCGTTTGTCCGGTTATAAGCCCCCATTATCGCCTCAACCAAACCTTCTTGAACACAAGCTTTGAAAGCCGGAAGATAAGTTTCATACATATCCTGCTTTGTTGCAATAGCATTAAAACTATGACGGACATCTTCAGGCCCGGAATGAACGGCATAATGTTTTGCGCAAGCGGCCGATTTCATATAATTTTCATCATGCCCTTGCAGGCCCCAGATAAACCTGGTGCCAAGACGGCCGCTTAAATATGGGTCTTCACCGTAAGTCTCATGGCCGCGGCCCCAGCGGGGGTCACGGAATATATTAACATTAGGCGACCAAAAGGTAAGGCCTTTATAAATATCGGTATCACCGTGTTGTTGTTGCATATTGAATTTTGCCCGGCCTTCCGTTGCGATAGCATCAGCTATTTCTTCAAGGAAATCCTCATCAAAAGTGGCGGCTAGTCCAATCGCTTGCGGAAAAACGGTCGCAATCCCGGCACGGGCAACCCCGTGAAGGGCTTCATTCCACCAGTTATACGCTTTGACTCCGAGACGTGGAATCGCCGGAGCCGTATGAAGGGTCTGGTCAACTTTCTCCTGAAGTGTCATTTTACTAACTAACTCTTTCGCCCGCTCACGAAAAGCGGCGACTTTTTCTTTATTTCTTACTAATTCCATTTACATACTCCTTCATACTTTTTTAATATAAAAAACTACCTGAAACTATTTTTAACTATATTTCGGGTAGTTACCACTATATCAAAATAAAGTATTTTTGGCTTGATAAAACTTGCTTTTATTATATTAATTCTTGCTATTTGCTTTTTTTAAGATGAGGTTTATCTTATGTCATGTTATAATGAAAATCAGCAGGAAAATAAGCGGCCGCGAAGCGGTCATTAAATAAATAACAAGGAGAACGAAAATGAAGATGACTTTCCGCTGGTTCGGTGAAAAAAGCGATACCGTAACCTTAGAACAAATCAGACAGATTCCCGGGATAACCGGGCTAATGGGCTTTCTTGATTACAAAGCCGCCGGTGAAGTATGGGAAAAGGAAGAAATAGAAAAATATATAACCCCAATTCATTCTGCCGGTTTGGCTTGTGAAGTAATCGAAAGCGTTAATGTCCATGAAGATATCAAAATGGGCATCAACAAGCGTGATGAATACATCGAAAATTATAAAACAACAATCCGCAACCTTGCTTCTTTCGGGGTTAAAGTTATTGTTTATAATTTTATGCCGGTCCTGGATTGGCTTAGGACTGATTTATCCTATCTTAACCCTGATGACAATTCTGAAAGCATGTTTTATGATGAAGCCGAACTTGAGGGAATAAGCCCTCTTGAACTGGTTAAAAGAACCGCCGATGGCAGCAAAGGTTTTTCAATGCCCGGCTGGGAACCGGAACGGCTTAAAGAACTTGAAACCACTTTGGCTCATTATGCCGATGTAACCCCGGACAAATTGCGCGAAAACTACAAATATTTTCTTGATGCGATTATCCCGGTTTGTGAAGAATGTGATATTATAATGGCTTGCCATCCGGATGACCCGGCCTGGCCGATTTTCGGTTTGCCCAGAATCGCCCATAGCTTTGAAGATTTTGAGAAAATCATCAAGCTTCATGATTCACCCCGCCATTCACTTTGTATCTGCAGTGGTTCTTTAGGGACAAATCTTTCCAATAATATTCCCGACATTATTGTACATTTTGGCGGAATGGGCCGTATCGCCTGCCTCCATATCCGCAATTTGAAGCATATGGGATACCGGCGTTTCCGTGAATCGAGCCATCTATCCAGTGACGGTGATTTAGATATGTTTGCGATCGTTAAAGCAATGTACGATACCTGCCCTGAATCTTATGTCCGTCCGGATCATGGCCGGATGATTTGGGGCGAAACCGGCCGCCCCGGTTATGGCCTTTATGACCGTGCCCTTGGGGCAGCGTACCTAAATGGCCTTTATGAAGCAATCGAAAAACAATGAGGTGTTAGAAGGAGTTTACTATGAATATATCAAATCTAAAAGGAAAAACTGCGGTTATCACCGGTGCCGGTGGTGTTCTGTGCGGGGCGTTTGCCCATGAGCTTGCAAAATACGGGGTAAAAATCGCCGTTGTTGACTTAAATCTGGAGGCAGCACAGAAAATTGCCGCTCAAATTAATGAAGCCGGCGGAAATGCAAAAGAATTTAGCTGTAATGTTTTGGATAAAGAAAGCGTAATTAAATGTGAGCAGGAAATCAGTACTTACTTTGGCACCTATCATATTCTTATTAATGGCGCCGGCGGTAATAATCCGAAAGCCAATACTACTAATGAGTATTATGATGAAGCAGATGTTGAAAACCCCGATATTATCTCATTTTTTGATTTAAGTATTGATGGTTTTTCCTCGGTTTTCTCACTTAATTTCATGGGTTCTTTTATCCCGACCCAAGTTTTTGCCCGGAAACTGATTAATGTTAAAGGTGCTTCAATTATTAATATGTCCAGCATGAGTTCACCGTTTCCGATGACAAAAGTACCCGCTTATAGCGCCGCCAAAGCAGCGATTGACAATTTTACCAAGTGGACTGCCGTTCATTTTGCCAAAACCGGTTTGCGGGTTAATGCGATTGCACCGGGCTTTTTCCTGACAAATCAAAATCACGATTTGCTGATAAAACCTGACGGTTCATTAACCGCCCGCTCCGAAAAAATCATCAGCCATACCCCGATGGGACGTTTCGGTGAAGTTGAAGATTTATTAGGTACTTTACTGTGGCTGTGCGACGACTCAATGTCTGGCTTTATTACCGGCGTGACAATCCCGGTCGACGGCGGATTTTTGGCCTATTCTGGCGTGTGATATTTGTCGTGAGTGAGTATTTTTGATTTTGTAGCAAAACCGTTGTAAAACGTCGTTACTTATGCGGTGTATTTGAACGCATTAGTAACGCAACGTTTTACATCGAGTGAAAACGTGTTTTGTAGCAAAGTACAAAGAATACTCACACGCGGATATAAGGAGCATTATGAAAAAATTTATGGACAACGATTTTTTACTAAATAACGAAACCGCCAAAACCCTTTATCACGATTTCGCAAAACAAATGCCCGTGATAGACTATCATTGCCATATCAACCCCCAGGAAATCGCGGCCAACCGCCGTTATACCAACATTACCCAAGTCTGGCTTGAAGCCGACCACTATAAATGGCGTTTAATGCGGGCTAATGGCGAAGATGAAAAATATGTCACCGGTAATAAAATCACGAACTTATCTAAGGCATCGAACGAAGTTCCGGCACCAAAGATAAACGATACTTCACTTAGCAATAATACTACGCATGATTATGAAAAGTTCCTTGCCTTTGCAAAAATAATGCCAAAAGCAATCGGGAACCCCGTCTACCACTGGGCGCATCTTGAGCTAAAACGTTATTTCGATTGTGATTTAGCCCTGTCAGAGCAAAACGCCAAAGAAATATGGGATATCTGTAACCAAAAACTCAATTCTGCCGACATGTCAGTACGGGGAATTATTGAAAAATCAAAAGTCGAAGTTATCGTAACCACTGACGACCCGGTTGATTCGCTTGAATGGCACAAGGCAATTAAAGATGACCCAAGTTTCACTGCCAAAGTCCTGCCCGGCTTCCGCCCTGACAAAGCTGTAAATATCGAAAAAGCAGATTTTGGTGATTACATTAAACAACTTTCTGCGGTTTGCCAAATGCCAATTAATTCAATCGATGACCTTTTTTCCGCCTTGGAAAACCGCCTTGATTTTTTTGCACAATTGGGGGCAGTCACAGCCGACCACGGCCTTGATTATATTCCTTATGCCCGAAATGCCGAAAATGACACTCCTGTCATTTTCTCCAAAGCTTTAGCCGGTACTCTTCTATCCGATTTTGAGGTTCAGCAATACAAAACTGCCCTATTATTATTTTTTGGCCGCCAATATGCAAAACGGGGCTTTATTATGCAGTTGCATTACGGCGCCTTACGAAATAATAATCAGCAAAAAATGGCGTTAACCGGGCCTGATTCCGGTTATGATGCAATTAGCAGTTTTGAATGCAGCCACAATATTGCGGCCTTTTTGAACGAACTGGAAAAAACAAACGAATTACCGAAAACAATTCTTTATTCATTAAACCCCAATGATGATGCAATGCTTCAAACTATCGCCGCCTGTTTCCCCGGCCAAGGTATTCTTGGAAAAGTGCAGCAAGGAAGTGCGTGGTGGTTTAATGATACCAAACCGGGAATGGAAGCCCAATTAACCAACTTGGCCAGCCGGGGGCTGCTGGGGGGATTTGTTGGGATGCTGACCGATTCCCGTAGTTTTTTATCCTATACCCGCCATGAATATTTCCGCCGGATTTTATGTAATATGGTCGGCCTATGGGCGGAAAAAGGTGAATGTCCAAACGATATTGAAGTATTGGGCAAACTTGTTAGTGATGTCAGTTATAATAATGTAAAAGCTTATTTTGGTTTCTAATCAGTATAACCAAAGCCCAAAATAGTAAACGCATTTTTTGTTTCGGTCGTTTTAGGTTTTATTTCAATCGTACGACTTGTTTTTTCATCACTATTTAAAATAAAAGTTGTACCGCAATGTGTCCAGCCGGCTACACAGGGGTCGAGGGTGCGAACGCATACACCATCAATGATTATCTCGGCCGGGGCAAAATGAGGTGAGTCGGCATCTTTATACAAAAGCAGCAAATCCCGGCATTCTATCGTCATTTTGAAACTAAAGCAATCAGGTGAATCAATTAAGGGGAATTGCTCCGCAATTCTTTCTGAAGCGAGTTTGCTCGCTTTATTACAATGCCAATTATCAGTGAACTGGGGTGTTGCGAAAGCATCATCATTACGTTCAACACTTTGCAAAATCATGTCAACTTCCGTAAAACCGCCGGGTTCATAGTGGCTAATAGCCTGATGTCCGGAAATATTGTTACGGGTGATTAGTTTTAAATTTTTGTAGCGGTCGCCGATAACAGGATTTTTAAGCGCGAAATCGTGTTTATCAGCGGTTTGCGGGCAATCTGTTGCGATTTGCTGCGAAGTAGTTAATAGTAATTCATCAGCCGCTTTCCAAAGATAATCCAGGCTGTCAGCCATAATTT
Source organism: Lachnospiraceae bacterium (assembly GCA_009780115.1). Taxonomy (GTDB): domain Bacteria; phylum Bacillota; class Clostridia; order Lachnospirales; family Lachnospiraceae; genus UBA935. The sequence continues at coordinate 43,278 of WRAQ01000013.1, read as the reverse complement.
GATGGCCGGTATTACTTGGATGGAGGATGTCGTGAAAATATTGCCGGCGGGAAAGAACTGCATCCTCACAATCGTATTGCGGTACCACCGCTTGTTTTACACTGACCATCGGGAAACCATAGTGATAACCTACTTTATCCAACCGTTCTTCAAGATTCTGGTCGTTGGCAAAAACCGAAAACATCAGAATTACCGCCGGGTTGCCAGCCCCCTCATAGGCCATCAGGCACAGGCTCTCATAACAAACCCCCTGCGTTTCATCGGCATAATCATTAACCGCAAACTCAATGATAACAATATCCGGCAACCGGTTTTCCGGGGCAAGAATATCACGATGGTATCTTGCGATACCCAGTTGTGACGGGGTCCCGCCGATTCCGGCTTTTACAAAGTGGACTTTGTTTTTATCTTTAGCAAATCTTTTAATAAACGATTCACATGACACCTTTGCATAACACCTGTTATTTATTGGCTTTGCCCCCGCCCCCTGCGTAATTGAACCGCCGATATAAGCAATCGTTACATCTTCACCGGCTTTTGCTTTAGCAATAGCTTTTTGCAAACGGTTAAGGTTCCCCGTTGATAATAACGACCTTTTTAGCATCTCCTGATAAGCAGGGGCAGCAAAATCAACTGGTTTATCCGGCGGCATCGGCGCTATCGGTAAGCTTTCACGCAAATGAAATGAAACAGAAATCACCGCCAGCATATAACAAGGAAAATCTATCTGAAAAGAAGCAAGTTTTGCTTCAGCATCGTCATCATTTAAGTCAACAGGGATATTTATAACATCTCCGTTTAATGGTACGGTTTTTGCCCATTTTTTGTGATATCCTTTACTGTCACTGATTTGCAGAGAAAATTCGGCCGAAACATGACTATCTGATAATTTGGCTTCAACCACATTATCAGTTATAATCCTGACATTTATGCCATCAGCCAAATTCACAAATGTGCCGATACTCTCCAACTGCTTTAAATAATCAAGACTAAGTGCGGGAGTCATCATCTTTGCTTGTTCGGTTATTCTGCCATTTAAATAATAGGCTTCGGTGAAGCTGTCGCCGTTTGGGCTTGCTTCAATTATTTGGTCACGTAAGATATAAATTTCATTTGTCATACTAAGCTCCTTATAAAACAATTATAGATTTATTTTCACAGGAAAAGCAAGTACTTTTTTAAATAAGCTAACTTATGTAGGGCATAATCCAAATATTAAATTCCGTTTCGTGAATTTGATATCGAAAATCATCTCTCGATATGCTATACTTGGATTATGATGCACGTATTGAAGAAGCAAATTTATTTAAAATATCAAAAACCGAAAGGAAGAAAAATTATGATTACACCATGTATCCACTTTCAAGGCAATTGTAATGAAGCAATCAATTTTTACAAAGAAGCATTAGGTGCGGAAGTCAAAACGGTTTTTTACGCCAAAGATGCCCCGGACTTCAATACGGAATCTTTACCGCCAAATAGTGTTATGCACTCGGAAGTAATAATTTACGGCATGAATTTTTCGTTGACGGACGGAAGTGAAGTTCCGCTAACAGACGAACATATCTCGTTTTTAATTACCCTCAATACCCACGAAGAAGTTAAGGCTGCTTTTGAAAAACTTGCAGTTGGCGGCAAGATTGTTGAGCCGCTGGCAAAAGTGTTTTGGTCGGACTTGTATGGATATGTCATCGACCGGTTCGGAGTGAATTGGCAAGTCATGGTACGGCATTAAACGGCCGAAAAAATCGAAAGGTACAATGTTGTATGAATGAAATTAAATCAAGGCGCGGGATTGACGGCGCGCGGGTTGAACAATGCCGGAAGTGGGCGGAGGGACAATAATGGCTACGAGCATTTTTGCCGATAAAGCGGTGATTCCGAACGAAGATATGGTAAACACGGCTCTTGCTGATAAAAAGCCGTTGTGGGATAAGTTGCAATACCATATTTCAGAAAATTACCAAGGTCTTGACAGCGAATGGAAAATGTACAGCAAAAAAACAGGCTGGAGTCTTGTTTTCAAGCAGAAAAAACGGACACTGTTTTATTTTGTTCCCTGCGAAAGCTACTTTATTATTGCTTTTGTGTTGGGGGAAAAAGCTGTGGAAACGGCGATAAATTCACCTGTTTCCGAAAAAGCTAAAAAGGAAATTCGTGATGCCGATATTTGCGCAATGGGGCATTCGTTTTTCATTTATGTCAAGGATGATAAAGATTTAGAGGATGTTTTTATGCTAATAAAAATAAAGGAAATGAGTTGAAGACTATGAATGATAGGAAAAACATGAACAAACTTAGCCATCATATCAAAGCAGGTGACACCGCCCCGTTCAAAAACAATGCCGCTTTTTGCATTGGGACAGGGCGGATGAACCTGGCTTTAAGACATGAGTATCACAAGCAGCTTAAAAAGGTGCAAAAAGAAATCGGTTTTTCATATATCCGCGGCCACGGCCTTTTTCATGATGATATGGCGGTTTATCATACATATAAAACCGACGGGATAGCCGGTTCGGAAGACGGCTTCGAAAAAGAGGAATACAATTTTACTTATATCGATTTGGTTTTTGACGATTACCTCGCACTTGGGCTCAAACCTTTCGTTGAATTGGGTTTTATGCCAAAGCAAATGGCTTCCGGTGCGCAAACTGTTTTTTGGTGGAAAGGAAATGTCACCCCACCGTCTGATTATGATAAATGGGCGCGCTTAGTATGCGCGGCGATTAAGCATTGGATTAACCGTTATGGTTTAGACGAAGTGAAAACATGGCCTTTCGAAGTATGGAATGAACCGAACCTTAAGGTTTTTTGGCAGGATGCTGATATGCCGGAGTATTTTAAGTTATATGATGTCACCGCGCGGGCGGTTAAAAGCTGCCATCCCGGGCTTAAAGTCGGCGGCCCGGCAATTTGCGGAGTTAACGATGAATTATGGATGCGAATGTTTTTACAATACTGTAAAGAAAATAACGTTCCGTTAGATTTTGTCACCAGACATGCTTATGGTACGGAGATGCCGGAAGCAGACGGCCACTATGTTTACCAGCAATTACGGAAACCCGAGGAATTTATGCTTGAACCCTTAGGCAGCCGGGCTATTATCGATAGCTTTCCCGAATACAAAGATATGGAAATGCACATAACCGAGTTCAATACCTCTTATAGCCCGCTTAACCCGGTTCACGATACGAATCAAAATGCTGCTTATGTCGCCCGGCTCTTAAGTGAGTTAGGTGATAGTTGTGCTTCCTATTCTTATTGGACTTTCGGTGACGTTTTCGAAGAAGCCGGCGTTGCTTTTACACCTTTTTCGGGTTGTTTCGGCCTTCTTACTAATGGTTCGATTCCCAAACCCACCTATTTTACATATGTTTTCTACAAAAATTTGTATGAAAAAGCGGTCGCAAAAAGTGAAAATTTCATTATTACAAAAGCCGAAAATGGTGATTTACGGGGAATCGCCTGGAACTTGGTGTTGGAAAATAAACTATCGCCCGGCGGCAATAGTTCTGAAAAAACTACAAATTCAACGAAGCATGAGTTTTCGCAATTCTCCTTAAATGATTCACATAACAGCATCATAATAGATTTAACAATCGATGTATCAAATGGCACCTACTTTTTACTAACTAAAACCGTAGATGAAAATCATTGCAACCCACTTAAAAACTGGATTGATATGGGTTCGCCCGCTTACCCGTCGAAGCAACAAATCAAACTGCTGCGCGAGTGCGCCAAACCCTTGATTACGACAAAACAAAGCGAAGTCAAAGATGAATTATTTTCTACCACGCTTAATTTGAGTGCGAATGCCGTTTGCTATTTTGAATTACAAAAAATTGTCCCGCAATGTGACAGGGGTTTCCGGAAAGAACGGGTACCGGGGGCGGTATGAAGTCACACGCGGAAATAGTTGACCGTGAAAAGTAACAAATTATTCATTCTCCATCGTTATACGCAAGCTAAAAACAAGCCGCCACTCCGAAGAGTAGCGGCTTAACTTGTTTTCCGGGTTAACCGATACTAACGATGTATTCCCTTGTTAACATTATAATAACATTAACACAATTGTTAGTCAACTATAATTATTTTATCCATTTGATTTGTGGTTATACATCCTACTCAAACCGCACCACCCTCACACTTGCCCCATTCTCCGACTCACTCTTATATTTAAAATACAACCCACTAACCCCGTCCGGAATCGTGACAGCAGTAGAAAACTCCTTCCAGACATTTGAACTAACAATCGGAATTGTTCCGCAACATTCCCCGTTTGGAGTCAAGTATATCTCAAAAGTCCCGCGGTTATAACCACGGGTAAAAATCGTTATTTTCTTTAAACCTTTAAAATCAAAATACTTAAACCCAACCACACAACCGTCAGTGATTCCGGTAATATAAGCAAGGTCAGTATCACCATCCCCCCCATCTTGGGTAACGCGGGGAAAATAATCATCATTTTCTTCATGATACAAATTACAGGCGATGTAAGCCGGATATTCACCCTGGCCTGCCAGCGGCTTCCCGTTTCCACCGAGCGACGTCATTTCTACCTGGGGAATTTCACCTTCGGCTGTCACCTTGATTTCTTCCATACAAGCCTGTCTTGAAAACCAAGTCCCATTAGACATCCGATGATAAAAAATATACCACTTATCTTTTATCATCGCGATACTTCCGTGATTATTCCCCAGCATATAAGCATGCTTTTTGGCCGGTTTGTAAGTATCAATATACAAATCACAATTACTGACAATCACTCCGCCATAAGTAAAACCATGAGTCGGATATTTGCTGACCGCATAACACAATTCGGTCATTGGGGTAGCCGAATAAATCAAATAATACAAATCATTCACTTTGCGGATTGAAGCCGCTTCAAAATATTCATGCTTTTCAAAACCAGTGCCTTCACCATAACAATTACCCGGGATAATGATTTTCGGCTCTTCTTTAATTGTCAGCATATCCTTTTCAAGCACTGTCGCCATACAACCGGAACGTGACTTGTCACCATGGCCGCAAAAACCGGTATACATATAAGTGATATCTCCTTCGGTTAATACCCCCGGGTCAAACTGCGGCTCATCTCCCTCACGCTCACCTAAGCGGGTGCCGTCGGGATAACGGACATAACCATAAAATTCATACTGCCCGGCCGGATAATCACAAACGGCAACCGAGACAATATTTACTTTGTCCAGGACATAATAAAGATAATAACGCCCGTCCGGCCCGCATGAAACATCGGGGGCATAAAGGCACATATGACCGTCGGTATTTAACGGGTCATTGGTTTTTTTATAAATAATCCCCTCGTAACGCCAATCGCTCAAATCATCAACCGGCGCTGACCAGCAGACATAATCATTAAGGCAAAAAACCCAGCCGCCGGCGCGGTCATGCGAACCGTAAACATAAACACGGCCGTCAAAAACATGCGGTTCACCATCAGGAATATATTCCCATGAGGGTAAAAAAGGATTTACACATTGATTTTTCATTAATAAAATTTCCGCCCTTTCTCATCAGCGATTCCGCTTTTCCGGTAAAAATAGGAATTAATATGATCCCGCCACTCTTTTGCATTATTAAGCTGCTGTTCAAACCGCCCGGTTACTACGGCAAAAACATCGGCAGGTAGTTTTGCTTCAATCCGGTTCCATGCTTTAATCATCTCTTCCACTTCCATAACACCTTCAAAATGAGTGTCATAAATATGCTGAATCAAAGTCTTGCCGCTTTTAAGTATATATTTATAAGGGACATAGTGGAAAAACAAGAGCAATTCTTCCGGGCAAGTTTCAATATTATTATAAATAGATTTATGAGGCTCCTGGTATTGGCCGGTATAACCGGTTCCCTTATCCGTCCGGTCAACGCCGATACCTAAATGATCAGCCCGGTGATATGTGCCCCACTGTGAGTATTCATAACCATCCACGCTCGGCCCATAATGATAATGGGGAGTAACCATCCAGCCAATCCCCAGCGGGCAGGTATATTTTTCAAATGTGTCCCGCGATGATAACAAAATCTTCTTCACTACCGCAATAACTTCTTCATCACATGATAAAGTCTGCCGAATCCATTCTTCGGCGATTTCTTCGGCGGATAAAGAAACCGACCACGCAAGACGGCCAAAACCATACAAATTCGCGGCGGCCAAGTCATTACCGGTCCAGTTTTCGTCGTCACCGGTATTAGTAACTGCTACAAAACCAATATTTTTGATAACATCAAAGATTTTTTCTGAAGAACCGCAATATTTAAAGTCAAGCACTTCTTTAAACATCGGAATCAAGTAACAAACATCAATCTGCTGGCCGGTATATTCCTGGGCAATTTGCACTTCCAGCATTTGATTTGTTTTCTTAAGCCCGCCGATTAATGGTGAAACCGGTTCACGGATTTGAAAATCCATCGGCCCGTTTTTGATTTGTAAAATAACATTAGGATGATAATCACCGTCAGATTGAATAAAATTGTCATATCCGGCTCTGGCGCGGTCGGTCTTCCGGTCCCGCCAGTCCTGGGTACAATTATAAACAAAACAGCGCCAAATCAACATCCCGCCATGTACATCAAGCAGCCGCGCCAGCATATTTGCCCCGTCGGCCTGGGTCCGCCCGTAAGTAAAAGGGCCGGGCCGGCCTTCGGAATCGGCTTTAACTAAAAAACCGCCCAGATCAGGAAGAGCTTCATATACTAATGCAATTTGTCCGCGCCACCACGAAATAACATCTTCATCAAACGGGTCGGCACTATCAGGGCCGCCCAACTCAAGCGGGGCGGCGAAATTGAGGCTTAAGAATAATTTAACCCCATAACCGGCAAATATCTCTTTAAGTTGTCTTACTTCATTAAAATACGTTGGCGTTATCAAATATGTAGCAGCATCTTTAACATTAACATTATTGATAACAACCCCGTTTATCCCGATACTTGCAATAAAGCGGGCATAATCAACCGTACGTTCACTTATGAGAATCTTATTATTGTCAAAATAGAATGAATGTCCGGAATATCCCCGTTCGACACTTCCGTCGAGATTGTCCCAATGGTTTAACATCCGGTTTTTTATTGCCGGCCTTTCTTTAATATTTAGCCCGGCTAATGATTTTTCCATTGCAATTTGCCTAAGCAGGTAAAATATGCCATAAAGGACACCGTTTTCATCAGAAGCTTCCATAACAATACGTTCCGCTTCTGTTTTTAGATGAAACCCTTCATTTGGAACGATTGCATCAGCAACTTTTGCGATCCAAATTCCTTTTGCAGGTATTCCGGTAACAACAGCGGGGGTTATCCCTAACATTCCTTTGATACCCTTTGCAAACTCTTTTAAAGCGTTGCTAATAATTGTGTTATGTTCATCAAAACCTTGAACACAAACCATTTCGCAAAAGCAAAAATTACCAGCATCTGCTCTTTTTTCATACTTCAACCACAAATTTGTCCATTTTTTTTCATAATTTTCCATATGTTTATTATACAAAGTTTGTGCAAAAAAGCAATAATTATATGAATTTTCCTATAATTACTATAAAAATAGCAAGAATCAGCAGTCGATTCGCAATAATTATAATGCCGGTTATAAAGGTGCATGTTAAAATACAAATAGTATCAAAATAGTAGGAATATATTATTAAACCTACAAAACCAAATAATGGGAGGAAAAAAATGAAACTAAAAAAAGTTATTGCTCTACTGTTAGCTTCAGTTATGTCTGTTAGTATTTTAGCAGCTTGCGGAAGCAACAATGACGGCGCTGCTACTACGCCTTCTACCCCTTCAACAGATACCACATCAGTCGGTACTGTTGATGAAGCAGCTGTTGAAGAAATTACCACTGGTTATGTACCATGGAATTTCTCACCTGACAACCCTGTTACCATTTCAATCTGGACTGTTACCAACAGTGGTGCACCCTCTGCCGACAACATTATTCACCAGTTATTATTAGACGAACTTGGTGTTACGTTGGACATGGAAATGACTACTACCGACAACCAAGACATGCGTATCAGCACAATGCTCGCCGGTGGTGTATATCCTGACCTTATCGGAAGCACCCACAATGATGCCCTTATGACCGCAGGTGGTGCATATCTTCGCCTTGACGATTATCTTGCAAGCGGCAACTGGCCTCTTCTTAGAGAACACGTTGAGCCTCACCTTAGAAGATTAAGCTACCGCGCCGGTGAAGTTGAAGACGGTTTCTATCAATTCCCGAACTATAACCGTTGGTATGGCCCGGAAATCAAGATGGAAGACTGGAGTGCCCCGGCATTCTGGATTCAAATGGCTGTTTTAGAAGATGCCGGTTATCCGAGTCTTGATGGAATTTCTCTTGATGAATATTTTGAATTAATCGAAAACTATGCCGCGAAATATCCGACTATCGACGGTGTCCCGACGATTGGTTTTACCCTTGACTTCTCTGAAGGACGTCAATGGTCAGTTACCAACAACGCTCTTCAATTACAGGGCGGAGCAAACTGGGGCGGAGCTTTCCCGGATCTTCACACCGGAGAAGTTCGTCACTACATTACTGATGATTATGCTAGAAGATGGGCACACAAATTGATGGAAATCAATCAAAAAGGCCTTCTTGACCCCGAATGTTTTACTGCTACTGCTGACCAATTCCAATCAAGGCTTGCCAGTGGTGCTGTCTTAGGTTTCCCTCATCAGCGTTGGGCATTCAGCCAGGCACAAGATTCACTTAGAGCTGAAGACAGACGTGAACGTACTTACGTTCCGGTTATGCCTACTTTTGACAATATCCCCCCTCATTACTCAACCGGTCAGTTAATGAACATCCACCAGGGTTATGGTATCTCTGTTGATGCCGCCGCTGCCGGAAGAACTGAAATGTTACTTGACTTCTTAGAATTAATGATGACAGAAAAATGGCAGAAAATCCTCTTCTGGGGTATTGAAGGCCAAGATTACCTTGTCGGTGATGACGGTCTTTACTACCGTACTCAAGACATGCGTGATGAACAGCATGACCCGATTTGGCAGCAAGCTAACCAAGCACGCGCTTTCCGTGATAACCTTCCGAAACGTCAAGGTTTATGGCCGGACGGCAACGCTGATTCCGCTGGTTTCCAACGTAGTGAATTCTTTGCCGGTTTAACCGAATACGAGCAAAATTTCCTGAAATCTTATAACAAACTGGTTTGGGCAGATTTCTTTAATGATGCTTATCCGACCCCTTCATATTATCCGATTTGGCAGTTACACGGTATGTTATCAAATGATGCAAACCTTGCTAACGTCCAGCTTGATGAAGTACAGTATCCTGCTTTCGCCCGTTTAGCATTAGCTACTCCTGATACATTTGATGGCTTATGGGATGATTTCCTTGCCCAAGTAGCTTTAATTGACACCCAATTGTATCTTGATGAAATCAATGCCCTTATTGATGACATCGTTGCAAATGAATAATCTATAACCGGTATTACCCATGGGGGGCAGATTTATCTGTCCCCCAATTTATCAAGTAAAGGACGTGAATCCATGAAAACCAAGGAAAAGAAACCTAAACGAGTGAAATTTAATGAAGAGCATCTTCACCGACCAAAACCGCAAATGACATGGCGGAACATCTGGCTTCAGCGAGAACTGATTATCATGAGTGTTCCGCTATTATTATATATGATTTTTTTCCGCTACGTCCCGATTACCGGTTGGGCAATGGCGTTCCAAAATTACAAGCCGGCGATTAGAAATGTATGGGATCAGGAATGGGTCGGTTTTGCAAATTTCCAGAACCTGCTGAATATGAATACCCTCTATGGCCAGACTTTTTTACGTTCGGTCCGCAATACCTTCGGCCAAAGTATCCTTTCAATGGTATTAGGTTTTGTTTGTGCAATCGGCCTTTCGTTATTACTTAACGAAGTGAGAAGTGTAGGTTTTAAACGTATTATCCAGAACCTGTCCTATATGCCCCATTTCCTAAGCTGGATTATCGCAACCGGTATGATTGCTACCGCCCTTTCACTGCCGCAGTCCGGCGGTTTTATCAATATCGTGCTTCATGATTGGTTAGGCATCCTAAAAGAACCGATTGCATTCCTCAATCATCCGAAATATTTTTGGGGAATCGTTGCCGGCGGGCAGCTTTGGAAGAGTCTCGGCTGGAATACAATCATCTATCTTGCCGCGATGACCGCAATCGACCCGCAGCTTTATGAAGCGGCGGAAATCGACGGGGCGAACCGTTGGCGGAAAATGTGGCATATTACCCTGCCAAGCATCAAAGCAACAATTGTTATCCTCCTAATCATGTCAACCGGTTATATGCTTGAATCCGGCTTTGAAATCCAGTATTTCTTAGGCGCAGGTGTCAATAAAGAAGTAGCCGAAAATATCGATATCTTTATCCTTAGATATGGTATCCAGTTGCGTGCGCAATTCCATCTTGGTACCGTTGCCGGGATTATGAAAACGATAGTTGCCATTTTCTTTGTTGCATCGGCCAACTGGCTTGCCAAAATTCTTGGCTCAGAAAGATTAGTATAGGAGGAAACCATCATGAGTGAAAAAAAGATAAAATTCAAACAAGTAAAAATAAAACGCGAAGATGGAACGGTTGTCCTCGTTAATAAAAGAAGAGCTAATCTTTCATTAGAGAATGTTGTTTTTACAACATTAAACACATCCTTTTTAATTATTCTGGCTGCTGTCATGGTCTATCCGATGTTGAATGTCCTTGCTGTCTCCTTTAACGAAGCAGTTGACACAACACGGGGCGGCATTTATTTGTGGCCGCGGGCATGGACACTTAGGAACTATGAAATTGTATTAAATATGCCAACGATTCTTACCGCTTTTTATGTCAGTGTCGCCCGGCTTATTGTGACGGTTATAACCAACCTCATCCCTACGACGATGCTTGCTTATGTACTCTCCCGCCGTCATTACCTTTTCAATAAGCCGATTACAATCGTTTTCGTTGTAACGATGTATTTTAATGCCGGTATGATTCCGAACTATATTTTCATGCAGCAATTAGGGTTACTTAACACCTTTACGGTCTATTGGCTTCCGGGAATGATTTCTGCTTTTAACCTCATCGTTATCCGGACTTATATCCGTTCATTGTCCGAATCATTGATTGAATCGGCCAAGATTGACGGGGCAAGCGAGTTTCGGATTTTTGCCCAGATTGTCACCCCGCTTTGTATGCCGGTACTTGCGACGATTACGCTCTTTGTCGCTGTCGGAAGCTGGAACGACTGGTTTACAAACTTCCTTTACAACCCTGGGGCAGCACATTTAACTACCCTTCAATTTGAATTACAGAAGCTGCTCTCTAATACCGCATCGGCCGGTGGTGCCGCCGCCGCTGCAACCCAAGCCGCTCAGGCCGGATTTGGCCAGCAAGTAACACCGATGTCGATTCGTTCTACAATTACCGTTGTTACCGCTCTGCCGATTCTAGTCGTTTATCCGTTCCTGCAAAGATATTTCGTTAACGGATTGATGTTAGGCGGGGTTAAAGAATAAAAAATTGTCGCCCGGCGGCGACAATTCTAAGAGAATTACAAGCAATTCTCCTTAAACGATTAATGTAATAGCTTTATTGAAAGGGCTTCCGTAATGGAAGCCCTTTTTTAGCATCCAAATTTTTCCTTTGACATTTGTGGTCTTTTTGTGTATACTACTAATAAATATAATTAGAGAGAAATATAAATTTCTCGCTCTATGTTTAGTCTCAAATGGATATATAAATATGTCCGCTTGAGTCAGGAGGAATAAAATATGGCTAATACAAGATCAAGCGGTATGCACATTAGAGTTAACCCTGAAATAAAAGCAAATGTTGAGCCGATTCTTGCCGCAATTGGCTTATCTTTCAGTGATGCTTTTAATCTAATGCTTAATCAAATATATCTGAAACGCAAGATTCCATTTGAATTATCCGCAATACAACTAACCGAAAACGGTTATACCCCTGAATTTGAAGCGGAAGTTCTTGCCGAAGCGGAAAAGTCTTATGAAGCTATTACAAATGGAACTGCTAAATTATACAGAAATTCCGCTGAAATGTTTGCTGATTTAGAGGCAGAGGATGATGAAGAATGATTGAGCCAAAATATAGTATCATAAGAACCGCAAAATTTAGAAAGGGATTTAAGCTCGCAAAAAAACAAGGAAAAGATTTATCTTTACTTTCTTGGGCTGTTGCTCAATTAGAGCGAGATATCCCTTTGCCCCTGAATTGGAAAGACCATCAGTTAAAGGGAAATTTGAAGCGTTTTCGTGAATGTCATATCGGCGGTTCCGGTGATTGGCTGCTTATATATGAAAAGCGGGAAACTGAAATGATTCTCTATCTTATTGGAACAGGCACCCACGCTGATTTGCTTGGATTATAGAACTTATTAAAGGGCTTCCGTAATGGAAACCCTTTAAGTTATTAGTATTTATAATCTATCATTGCATTCCTTAAACCAGACGATTGTATGATAATCGCAATTACGTTATGCTTTCCTCTTCTTCATCACCACCACTACACCAACAATAACTACCGCAATAACCCCAAGTATTATCGGCACTAGATAAGACCTTTCTCCGTCCTCTTCTACTTCAACAACCTCTGCCTCTTCAACCACCTCAATTTCCTCAACCACCGGTACAACCTCGCCGGTAAGGGTAATCAGGCCCCAATTATCGGAAGAATTGAAACCGCTTGCATTAGGGTCACTCCAGGTAACTTGCGGCCGGTTTGCGGCTGGCGGCGGGTCATTAATCTGAATATCAAATCCAATTACATCACCGGATGAACGCTCATTATCCCATGGAAGCGCAACTTCTACCAAATAACCATCATCAGTTAATTCGGCAAAACCTTGCCAGGCACCATAATTTTCTTTTGCCGTTTGCGCCCCGCCGGCATCAATACGATATTGTTTTCCTTGTGAGATATCATATGAACCGCGGAAATTGGTTTCACTTATGAAAAACTCAACCGAATCCCTTTCCCAGGCATTTTCAGATGACAAACTAATTTCACTGTCTTTTACCTCAACACGGACATATAAATTTTCATTGTCCCAAAGCAGCTTCATTACGGCAGTTAAATCGGTTTTGCCAACTGCTTGTTGGTCTACTATTATCGGCGCGGCAATATCCCAAAGGTCACTTTTTCCGTCAAGTACCGGGGCGGAATCGGCGTAAGCCGCCTGCCCTTCTTTTGCTTCAAATTCAGGCGGTTGATTAGCTTCAATAAAGGTAATTGGGTCAATAACAGCTCTAAAGGCTTCTTTGGCGCTGTAATCGGCATTAAATAAAGTTGGATAACCGCCGGTCCCGCCATTTTGGCCAAATGAACGCCAACTTTCGCCATCGTTGGTACCCCATAAAGTTACCCGTTCAATCACCTTGGGATTGCCGGAATCGTTCGCTGGCCCGGCAGCGTATTTTTTGTAAATTTCGAAAAGTTCCGCATACATCAGGGCTTGCTGCGTATACTGCTCTTCGGTTGGTGGTGTTGTCTGATCAGTCCCGGCAATTGTAATATCAAGTTCGGTAACACTAAGCTTGACCCCGGGATTTTCCGTAATATAATGCAAAATCGCCGTTTCTATCATTGCCGTGGAAATATTCGTATTATAATGGGCTTGCAAACCAATCCCTTCGATTAACAAACGATTGTCATAGCGGTCATCTTCGGTCCATTTTTGATTCAAATCTTTGACCATCGCAGCGATAGCTAAACTTTTACCACGCTGCTCATCATTAAAATCATTATAGTAAAGAATCGCATCCGGGTCCGCTAAGCGGGTAAAAACAAATGCATCATAGATAAAGTCGGCACCACTTTCTCCCTCGGCCGCCCCGTTTTCATAAGAGGCATACCATGGAGAAGCCTCATTTCCCTCGGTTTCACCGGTACGGAGATGTTCTCTCCAATCACCGCTGTATACGCCAACACCCGGAAGAAATGCTTCATTTACGACGTCCCAGGCATAAACATTACCCCGCACCCCATCGGCACCGGCGACCCTTTTGATATAGTCTTCCATCCGTTTTTTTGCTTCCGCACGGGTTAATGGCTCACTGACAGTGCCATGCAGCCATGCTGAAGACTGCGAATGCCAAACTAAAGTATGCCCGATATAAGTAAAATCATTTTCCAGGCAAAAATCAATCATTCTCTTAACGGTATCCAAACCGGTATACTGCCCCTGGGCATTGATAACACTTGAGGGTTTATTATGATTTTCAGCAGTTAGTGAATTATAATGATGCTTAAACATTGCTTGTGTTTCAAGGGCTGTTTCACTATCATCAATCTGTGAAGGCCCGGCAATAATATTACCGATTTGGAAATAATCCTGATAAACTTCTTTAAGGGAAGCAAGGCGCAAATCCCATACGGGCGGTTTGAGGGCCCCTCCGCCGGTACGGACGACAGTAATATCATCTATATACCAGTAATCAGGGTACGTACTGTCATTTTCAGCGTGCAATCTAAAGGAGATACTGTCAAGATTGCCGAATAATTCTGCTGTTTCAAATACTACTTCTGTCCATGTATCGGTTTGTATCGGGTCCGGAAACATTGGAAAGGCTCCCGCCGCATTGTTATTCAGGAATATCTGCGGCCCGGAGATAGTTTTGTCCCCCGCTGCTTCCGAGGGGACATAGAACCAAGCTGTAATCGTATAACTTGCACCTCTTGGCAACCCTAACTGCTCATCACCGGGAGTTGCCCAATCGGCTATATGCCCCATTCTGACCCAATGATGATAACTTTCGACCGGGGCAATCCTGGTTATTTTCAAAGATGTTGAATCAGTCCGGCCAAAGTCGTTGGCTTCTTCAACGGCAACACTGTGGCCGTTAGCTTTGAAAAAATTATTCGGGTTTGTGCTTTTACCCGGAAATAAACTAAAACTTTCATCCGAGGCAAAAGTAATGCTGATATCTTCCGCTTCTGCCGCCGGTTCTGCCTGGGCTTTTAAGGCCCACGGCCCATTCAAACCGGGGGCAAGCAACAAAAGTAAAACCATTAGTAAGGAAACGGCCCTTGCTAAAAATGCTCTTTTTAGTATCTTTTGCATATATAACCTCCAATAGTGCTTTTTATAATATATTTTACTTAACAACCATGTAAATTACAATTAAAATGGCATATCCACGCAATAATTGTGCAATAGTCAGCAAGATTTCCCCAACACTATCATATGGAAACTTTTATCTTCCAGTCTGGCACTTAGCTTGCCGTCTTCTAATTTGCAATTTCCCTTAACCGGGGCGACATTATCCGGATTTGCTTCAGTATTAACCGCTTTTACGTCATCATGGCGCAAAATACGATGTTCTTTCACCTGATAACCGGCAAACTGGCGCAGGTCACAATCAAGTTCCATCGCTTCTTCCAAATCCTTGTTAACCGCGAACAATACCAATTCTTCTTTTTCTTCATTCAGGATAAAGATCGCATCCAAATAAGGTGCATCGCCATGTTTGCTTTCATATACCGGCGTTTTGCAAATGGTATTAAGTACTTTACCGCGCCCATAATTGCTAATCATTTCAAAAGGATGATAAATAGTCTGTTTCCAGGCCCCCGTATCGGAGGTCATAATCGGGGCAATAACGTTAACCAACTGGGCCATGCAAGCGATTTTGACCCGGCCGGCATGGCGAAGCATGGTTATCATCATGCCGGCAACTAACAGGGCATCTTCAAAATTGTAAATATCTTCAAGCTGGCGGGGCACTTTACTCCAACGTTCTACCTTGGTATCGGCTTCATTGGAGTGATACCAGACATTCCATTCATCAAAGGAAAGGTTAATCGATTTTTGCTTACGCTTTTTTGCCTTAACCGCATCACAAATCGAGATAACAGAACTGATAAATTTATCCATCGCTACTGTATTAGCAAGAAAATCAGGAGTATTATTGTCACGGTTGCCATAATACTGATGCAACGAAATATAATCGGTTTGGTCATATGCTTCGGTTAATACCGTATCTTCCCATTCGCCGAAAGTAGGCATATCAAGGCCGGAACTTCCACAGGCAACAAGTTCGATTGTGGGGTCAACCATTTTCATAACCCGCCCGGCTTCGGCGGCAATCCGGCCATATTCATAAGCGGTTTTGTGGCCGATTTGCCACGGGCCGTCCATTTCATTACCTAAACACCATAGTTTAATATCATGGGGTTTTTCATAACCGTGCTTTTTACGAAGATTGCTATAATAATTATTACATGGAAGATTGCTGTATTCGAGGATATTTTGAGCTTCAGTTACCCCTCTTGTACCAAGATTAACTGCCATCATCGGTTCTGTTTCGGCTTTTTTGCACCAATCAACAAATTCATTAAAACCGAACTGGTTACTTTCAATCACACCCCAGGCAAGATCGGTTTTTTCCGGCCTTTCATTTTTAGGCCCAACCCCATCTTCCCAATTGTAACCGGAGACAAAGTTGCCGCCGGGGTAACGGACAGTCGGGACATTAAGGGTATTAATCAGGTTAAGGACATCTTTCCTAAACCCCTGCTCATCGGCGAAGGGGTTCCCCGGTTGGTAAATCCCTTCATAAACAGCCCGGCCTAAGTGTTCAATAAATGAACCATAGATTCGTTTATCGATATCCCCCACGATAAAGTGTTTGTCAATAAATACGGTTGCTTTTTTCATTTTTACAACTCCTTTCAATCATTTATTTCCGCGTGTGACCTCTCACGACCAAGGTAGCAAGGAAGGCAAAAACAACTCGCAGGAACCTTAGGCCGCCTTCTTCCCCAAAAAAAGCTTATATTTTACACCTATTAGGCCGTAGAAACGGAGAGTGTTTATTGCCTGACTTGCTTACCTAAACCTTTAATTTTCCAGAAATCACCCTCATCATTTCCTCAACTATCTCATCATCACTATGATAATCTGCCTTATTAAGCCAAATCACCTCTTTTTCCCGCCGGAACCAGGTTAATTGCCGTTTCGCAAAACGGCGGGTATCGCGTTTAAGTAAAGTAACAGCTTCTTCCAAAGTTACTTCACCATCAAGATAAGCAAAAATTTCTTTGTACCCTAAACCTTGCATTGAAACCATTAGCCGGCTAAGGCCGCTTTCACGCAAATTTTTAACTTCATCTATTAAACCGTCCGCAATCATTTCATCAACCCGCCGGTTGATATTTTCATATATTTTTTCCCGCTCGTTATTCAGGACAAAATAAGTAAAATTGTAGGGTGATTTCCGTTGTTTTTCAGTCTCATTATGCAATGAAATCAGATTGCCGGTCTGATGATGATACTCCAAAGCCCTGATAATACGCCGGTGGTTGTTTGCATGAATAGCTTCGGCGGCGGCTTCATCAATCCCTTTCAATAAATTGTGTAAATATTCGGAACCTTTTAAAGCTGCAAGCGCTTCAAGTTCCGCGCGATAACCGCCCGCTCCGGCCGCGTTTCCGCCGCTTGGGTTTTCGCAAATTTCATCGCTTGCTTCATTTGTAAAGTTAATATCATAAAGTAAAGCTTGAATGTAAAACCCGGTCCCGCCGGTGATAATCGGAATCAGTCCGCGGCTGTTTATTTCTTCCACATGTTCCCGCGCCTTTTTTTGAAAAACCACCACATTAAATTCTTCATCCGCATCCAAAATATCAATCATATGATGCCGGATTCCCTGCATCTCACATGCTTTAATTTTCGCCGTCCCAATATCCATCTTCCGGTATACTTGCATTGAATCCGCCGAAATAATTTCACCGCCGATTCTTTGCGCCAGCTTAATTGATAAAGCGGTTTTTCCAACCGCTGTCGGCCCGGTTAAAATTATAAGCGGTTTTTTCATACTCTTTTAAACTTCTTTTCTATCTCGCGTTTACTCATTGTAATCATTGTCGGCCGCCCATGCGGACAAAAATAAGGGTTTTCTAATTCGATTAATTCATCAATCAAAGCCGCAAATTCTTCCCGGCTCAAGTTTTTATTTGCCTTAACCGAAGCTTTGCAAGCTGCCCCGGCCAGCTTTTTTTCTACCACATCATAGACTTCCGTACCGGAAAGTACACTAAGTTCATCAAGTATTTCATGAAACAAACCCTTTTCGGTAAGCCCGAATAAATCTGCCGGGACCGCCCTTAAGGTATATGAAGAATCACCAAAATTTTCGATTTCAAAACCAAAACCGGAAAAAACTTCCTGATGAATCTTTAAGATATCCTCTTCCCGCCCTGACAGCTCTATTACTACCGGCGGGTTAAGGTTTTGCGATGTTATTTTTTTATCCGCTAATTCTTTAAGTAGTTTTTCATACTTTACTTTCTCATGGGCGGCATGCTGGTCAATAAAAATGAGTTTTTCCCCCATGGCGATTAACCAATAGGTGCTGAATAACTGGCCAAGAACTTCATATTTGCCCCGCGCTTCTTTAGATAAGAATTTTTCTTCAAAAATATTTAGTTGTTCGGCAAAATAAAGTCTGGTGAAGTCAACATCTTGCAAGGATTCCTGCAAAACCGGCTGATTTTCTTGCACCTTGGCCACCTCATCTTGCAACTTGTATTCAGGATATTCCTTAACCACTAAATCAGGGGTCAAACCCCGGAAGCTACGGATTCTTTCCACTTCAAACGGCTCCGGGGCGCTTTTCTTTGAAACCGGCGGTTTTACCCTATTGACTACTTCAGTCGACATAAGATGCTCATCTTCATCAAGTGTCCTTTTGACATTATCGGCAACAAACTTAATAATTTCTTTTTCATCGGTTAAGCGGACTTCCAATTTACCGGGATGAACATTAACATCAATTTTTCCGGTATTAATACTTACCGTTAAGACGGTAAAGGGAAATTTATGATGCATCAAGTAGGGGTGATAACCATCTTCAAGCCCGATTTTCAAAACCTCGCTTGTTACATAACGGCCATTAATAAAGAAAAATTCAAAATTGCGGTTCGAGCGGTTTAGCGACGGGCGGCCAAGAAACCCGCCAATTTTGATTCCAAGCCCGAGGTCTGATGCCGATATCGGGATAATATTATTAGCGATATCTTTACCAAATAAACGATATATTACTTCTCGTAAATCACCGTTTCCGGAAGTATGAAAACGGGTAAGGTTATTATTAATATACTTAAAAGATATATCCGGGTGCGAAAGGGCAAGGCGCTCAATCACATCGGTGATATAACTGCCTTCAGTTTGTGCCTGTTTCAAGAATTTGCGCCGTACCGGGACATTAAAAAACAAGTTTCTCACCAAAAATGTCGAACCATTCGGGGCGCCGATTTCATTAAAGCCCGTTTCTTCGCCGGCAGTCAAAATATAATGAATACCGGTTAGGGCATCGCGGGTTTTGGTGATGACTTCAACCCGGGAAACAGCGGCAATACTTGAGAGGGCTTCGCCGCGAAACCCCAGACTAAGAATGTTCATCAAATCAAGGGCATCCCTGATTTTGCTGGTTGCATGGCGCAAAAATGCTTTCTTAAGCTGCCCCTTGTCAATTCCGCAACCATCATCTGTCACCCGGATAAAGGAAATACCGCCTTCCTTTATTTCAACCGTAATCGTTTTAGCGCCGGCATCAATCGCGTTTTCAACCAGCTCCTTGACCACACTTACCGGCCGCTCAACCACCTCACCGGCAGCAATCTGGTCAATTGTATGTTGGTCTAATATGTTGATATTATTCATATAACTCCAAACTTTGCGCCTTGGCAAATTTGCCGCCCGAACTTGCTTCGGGTTGGGAAGCTTTAGATTTTCTTAGAAAATCTCTTCACCCTCCTCCATAGCGGTTATTCAAAAGATTCTGCAAACGATATATCGTATTAAGGGCATCAAGCGGGGTCAAAGTTGATACATCAATCTGCTTTAACTCCGATAATACATCTTCATCTTTTACCGTATCAAATAAAGTCATTTGTGTCAAATCAACTTCATCATAAATTAATGAAGTTTTTTTATCGTTTTTGTATTCAACAGTAATATCCTTAAGGCGTTTCGTTATATCACTATCATCAAATAAAGCAGCGATTTCTATCGCCCGGTCGGTGACTAAATCGGGGACACCGGCCAATTTTGCGACTTGAATGCCATAGCTCCGGTCGGCACCGCCTTTGATTATCTTGCGAAGGAAAACAATGTCGTCGCCCTTTTCCCGGACAGCAATGCAATAATTATTAACATTATCAATTTTGCCCTCTAATTCGGTGAGTTCATGATAATGAGTGGCAAAGAGGGTTTTTGCGCCAAGCAAGCGGCGGTTTGAGATATGTTCAATGACCGCCCAGGCAATCGCAAGGCCATCGTAAGTTGAAGTACCGCGGCCAATTTCATCCAGGATAAGCAAGCTGTCGCCGGTAGCGTTTTTAAGGATATTGGCAACCTCATTCATTTCAACCATAAAAGTACTTTGGCCGCTTGCCAAATCATCGGATGCCCCTACGCGGGTAAAAATCCGGTCAACAATACTGATATCAGCTTTCTCCGCCGGAACAAAACAGCCAATTTGCGCCAGCAAAACAATTAAAGCAGTTTGGCGCATATAAGTAGATTTACCCGCCATATTCGGGCCGGTGATGACGGCAATGCAATTTTTGTCATTGTCAAGATGGGTATCATTTTCAATAAACAAACCATTATCCAACATCTGTTCAACCACCGGATGCCGGCCGTTTTTGATATTGATATAGCCTTTTTCATTTAAAACCGGGCGCACAAAACGGTTATGTTCCGAAATATAAGCTAAAGACGTAACTGCATCAAGGGCAGCAACACTTTTTGCGGTTTTTTGAACCGACTCGGCCGCATTTGCGATAAAATCACGAATTTCGCAGAAACGGTCATATTCCAAACTATAAAGCTTATCTTCAGCATTAAGAATCAAATCCTCCAGCTCTTTTAAACGCGGGTTTGTATAACGTTCGGCATTTGCTAAGGTTTGTTTGCGCTGATAGTCATCGGGTATCAGCGTTAGATTTGAGTTAGTAACTTCAAAGTAATAACCAAAAACTTTATTATATTTGACCTTTAAATTTTTGATTCCGGTCCGCTCCCGCTCGCTTGCTTCAAGTTCGGCTAACCACGTTTTACCCTCGCTTTTGGCATTGCGGAGCCGGTCGATATCGGGGTCAAAGCCATTTTTGATAATCCCGCCCTCTTTGGTATTAAGCGGGGCTTCTTCATTAATCGCATTATTTAGCAAATCTAAAATATCTTTATGGTCACTTAAATCGTTTAACAATTTCTTCAAAAGCCCGGTATCAAGATTGGAAAGCACGATTTTTATCGGCGCAAGCATCGTGATTGAATTGCGGAAAGCAATCAAATCACGGGGGGTAACTGATTGATAGCTGATTTTTGACAGCAACCTTTCCAAGTCATAAATCGGATGCAGGTATTCGCGGATTTCATCACGAATCATGCTATTCTCACAAAAAGCCGCGATTGCATCAAGCCGCTCTTCCATTAATTCAATTTTTTTGAGGGGCTGTTCTAAATAACCTCGCAGTGCCCTTGCCCCCATCGCTGTTTTGGTTTTGTCTAAAACCCAAAGCAGGGAGCCTTTTTTCTGCTTGTCACGCAAGGTTTCGGTCAATTCGAGATTTCGTCTGGTAGCAGAATCAAGCAGCATATATGAAGCACTATGATAAGGGTTTAAATGCAAAATATGGCCAAGTGAGGTTTTTTGCGTATCATAAAGATGCAGAAGCAAAGCCCCGGCGGCGATAGTACCAAGCGGATAATCGGCAAGGGAAAGGGCTTTAATATCGGCCACCTTGAAATGGTCTTTTAAACACCTTATACATGATTCATCACTGAAAAACTTCGGTTCGAGGGTATTAAGCATAATATTTTGGCGATTTTTCAAATCATTAATATCAATCCCGCTTAACAGAAAAGCATCATTAGCAACAATTTCCGTTGGTGAATATTTAGCTATTTCATCCGTTATCTTACGGTTATCCTCGGCTTCGGTTAAATGAAAATCGCCGGTCGTAATGTCGGTAAAAGCAAGGCCGGTTTTTCCTTCAAAATAAGCAATACAGCAGATATAATTATTCTTTGCTTCATCAAGGCTTTGAATGTTTAAATTAGTCCCGGCCGAAACGACTCTGGTTACTTCGCGCCTGACAATTCCTTTTGCCTGTTTCGGGTCCTCGACCTGGTCACAGATTGCGACTTTATAACCTTTATTTACCAACTTGGTGAGATATCCCTCAACCGCATGGTGGGGGACACCGCACATCGGGGCGCGTTCTAAAAGGCCGCAGGCTTTGCCGGTCAGCGTAATGGATAATTCCTTGGCCGCCGTAAGGGCATCATCAAAAAACATTTCATAAAAATCACCGAGACGGCACATTAGAATACAGTCGGGGTATTGTTCCTTGATGTCCATATATTGTTGCATCATTGGGGTTAGGGTTGGCATGGTGCTATTTTTCCTATGTAATAAAATCCTTTTGCTTCAGTTAACTCGACATCAATAATCGTGCCGATTAAATCCGGTTCACCTTTAAAATGAACCAAGGTATTGTTTGACAAACGCCCGCTTAATAACTCCGGGTCATTGTCATTTATTTCTTCAACTAAAACCGAATGAGTCTCACCGGTTAAACGGCCTACCCTGGTGCGGGCAATTTCCTGGACGGTTTTTAGAAGGTAAGCAAAGTTTTCCTTCACCTCTTCCTCCGGCACCTGATCCGGCATCGTTGCGGCGGGGGTGCCGGTCCGCTTCGAATAAATAAATGTAAAAGCATTGTCAAATTTGACCTTGTTAACAACGTCAATTGTTTCGGCAAAATCAGCACTGGTTTCGCCGGGAAAACCAACAATAATATCGGTAGTAATCGCAATATCGGGGATATTTTCGCGGATTTTAAAAATCAGATTCAAATAATCTTCTTTCGTATATCCACGGTTCATCAGCTCAAGAATCCGGGTTGAACCGGCTTGGATAGGCAAATGAAGATGCCGGCAAATCTTGCTTGATTCTTTCATCACTTTAATCAGGTCATCGGATAAATCTTTGGGATGCGAGGTCATAAAACGGATTCGCTTTAAACCATCTATTTTTTCAATTTCCCGGAGCAAACCGGGGAAATCAATTGATTTGGCATTACTATTTTCCGCCGTTATTCCGCGAGGTGTTTTGTGCGATTTGTGTGCATCATTGTTGCTATGAACAGCTTTAGCTGTGAATTGTAATGATTCGGTCAATCCATAGGAGTTAACATTTTGGCCTAGCAGCATTATCTCAGTAACGCCGTCAGCAACAAGCCGTTTGATTTCAGCGATAATATCTTCTGCCGGACGGCTTCGCTCCCGCCCCCGGACATAAGGTACAATACAGTAGGTACAAAAATTATTGCAGCCAAACATGATATTTATCCCTGATTTAAAGGGGTATTTTCGTTCAATCGGCAAATCTTCAACAATTTTGTCGGTCTCCTGCCAAATATCAATGACCATTTCTTTGGTATTCAACATTGCAACAAGCAATTCGGCGAATTTAAAAATATTGTGGGTGCCAAAAATCAGGTCAACAAAGTGGTAACTTTGCTTTATTTTTTCGATAACCGCATCTTCCTGCATCATACAGCCGCATAGGGCAATTTTCATCTGCGGATTTTTCTTTTTAAGAGATTTAAGTTTGCCAAGCCGCCCATAAACCCGCTGATTGGCATGGTCACGGACGGTACAGGTATTAAAAAGAACGAAATCAGCACTTTCATCATCAATCATCGAAAATCCGGCGGCAAGTAAAATTCCGGCTAGTTTTTCAGAATCACGGGCATTCATTTGACAGCCAAAAGTAGTGATACAAGCTGTTGGTTTGCGGTGATATTTTTTTTCTAATGCTGAAACGTAAGTTTTTGCCTGTCCGATAAAATAATGCTGGCGCTCCGGTTCGCTAACCGGGGCGTTCAAGGTCATATTTATGTAATTTTCGTTCAATTGTGTCATATTATACCCATGTCCGCTAGTAGCGGACTCAAAATTTTCTTTCAAATCTTTCATTATGTATTCACTTTGTATAAAAAACATCGCCCCTTCTTGCCAACCTGCTCGACGACTCCAAGATGATGAAGAATATTAAGGGTAAACCAAGCGTATTTACCATTCACTTTCACGGCTTTCGCCAAATCCCGTGAGGTAAACGGTTCGGGTAGGTCATAGGGGATAAATTGCAGGTAATCCTCTTTACAATCAATCCGGACTTCATCGCATAATGCCACCGGTATACGGTCAAAACGGTGCGAGCCCCGCTTTTTGTCATAGCTCCAGCCATTAAGCAGCCGGTATTCTTCGATATCAATAAAGGGAAAACAAAGGCGGATATTTTCGTGGTTCAAAAAATATTTGATGCGGTATAGTTCCTCAAATACATGATAAATCGAGCCTGTTTTTGGAGTTTTTCGCAATTTTGAGCATTCCCCGGTTTCTTTGTCGACCCAGCTAAGCCATTTTTGGTTGGGGACCGGGTGGACGATGGTAACAGGGTATTGGGGTAAAAAGCTGGCCAGTTTTCCGCGCATCCGGTTCATCTGTGAGGTTTGAATTTCAATGATTTCCCGGCCGGTATAGATGTCGGCAATAAAAGAATCGATATAAATCTCGTGCATATCTTCATCAGGGGCATAATAGTGTTTCAATACGGCATGGACAGTTTTTTCACTTTGGGTACCAATGCCGTGCCGCTCGCGGTTTACGCCGATTATTTTTTCTTTTGCAGAGTTGAAGCGTTGCTCATCCATAATTTTATTCTATACTTTATTTTGTTTTTTTACGTAAGGAAGACGATAAACTTTTTTTACTTCTTACGTAAGTCAGGTAATAAACTTTTTTTACTTCTTACGTAAGTCAGGTAATAAACTTTTTTTACTTCTTACGTAAGTCAGACAATAAACTTTCTCCGTCGCTATGGCCTAATTGGCTTATGCGATAGATTTTATCTCGGGAAGAAGGCGGCCTAAGGCTCCTGCGAAATGTTTTTGGCTGACTTACTTACGTTCCTGTGAGATGTTTTGGCTGTCTTACTTACGTTTCTGCGAGATGCTTTTGGCTGACTTACTTACGTTTCTGCGAGATGCTTTTGGCTAACTTACTCACGTTCTTGTGAGATGTTTTTGGCTGACTTACTTAATAATTTATCTTATCAGTTCCGGGAAGCCGATTTTCTTTTTAACCTTACGAAGGGTTTTGTTTGCTACGTATGAGGCTTTCTCGGCATTGTTCTTAATAATTTTGTCAATGTATTCTTTGTCGGCCTTAAGTTCATTATAGCGCTCCTGCAGGGGTTTGAGGCCATCGGCGACAGCTTCGCCAACCGCTAATTTGAAGTCACCATAACCGCCGCCTTGAAAATGAGCAACTGTTTCTTCGATAGATTTTCCGCTGAAGAGGGTATAAATATCTAAAAGGTTGCTT
This sequence comes from Lachnospiraceae bacterium, assembly GCA_009780115.1. GTDB lineage: Bacteria > Bacillota > Clostridia > Lachnospirales > Lachnospiraceae > UBA935. The sequence goes on along the minus strand of WRAQ01000013.1, from coordinate 17,845 downwards.
ATTCCGGGTTGATTTTCCGGGTCATATTTTATTTCGGCAAAATTGTCAGTGACGGCTTTCTTAAACTTGCGGATTATCGTATCACGGTCGTCCATCAAGAAAATACTGGCATTAATATTCTCATCCGATTTGGACATTTTTTTCTCCGGCTCTTGCAAACTTTGAATTTTCGCACCGGCTTTGCCAAAGTATGCTTCGGGAACCGTAAATACATCACCATAAATTGCATTGAAACGCTGGGCAATATCACGGCAAAGTTCAATATGCTGTTTTTGGTCTTTGCCAATCGGGACCAAGTCTGCCTGATAAAGCAAGATATCCGCCGCCTGCAAAATCGGGTAGGTATAAAGCCCGGCATTAAGATTTGCTTCATGTTTTGCCGATTTATCTTTAAACTGGGTCATCCGGTTAAGTTCACCCATATAGGTAAAGCAATTAAGAATCCAGGCTAATTCTGAATGAGCCGGGACATGCGACTGATAATAAATACAGGCTTTTTCGGGGTCAAGGCCGGCAGCAATATAAAGCATCAAGATATTGCGGGCGCCGCTTCTAAGTGCGGCCGCCTCCTGCCTAATCGTAATCGAATGCAAATCAACTACCGAAAAAAAGCTTTCATATTCTTTGCTTAAAGTCACCCAATTTTTGAGCGCACCCAAATAATTTCCTAACTGCAGGACACTCCCGGTCGCTTGCATCCCGCTAAATAGGACTGTTTTTCCGTCTATCATTGTAAATCCTCCACTGTAAATTTTATCATTTGATAATTACTTCGTCAACTCTATTTCCGTGTTTCCGCGCGGGCATCTATATATTCTCTCTGCAACATGCTTTCGCTTTCAGCATCTTTTTTAGATATATATAAGTCTGTTTCTCGCCCTCATCCGCAAGTTTATGCAACAAAAACTCCAAAAGCTTGCGGGTGTCCTGGTGGATTGGGGCCGGGTCTTTACCGCTTTGATAATATTTAAGCGCCGTATCATTGGTATAATTGCCGTGATTGTAAACTTTACAGGCCGCAACCCGGTCCATCAGCATTTCGGCAACATACTTAAGCGGCATCGGCACCGGAGCCACTCCCCCGGGTACACGAGTAGAATAATCAATCCAATATTCATAATGGTGTTTGTTCCTGCCTTTGTGATGAAGCCAGGCACTGGAATAACCTAAATCCCGGCGTTCACCATTGTTGGGGCTTTGCGTGCCTTGAAAATATTTTACCCCAACCCAAAATTCGGCCGGGCTGAATTTTGATAAGTCGTGGAGCAACCCTTGTTTAAACAAACCAATCTTAAAACAACCAATCAAAACGAGGTGACGATGATAAAGAACCGTTTTTAAGTGTTTAAAGAAGGAGCTGAAATTAGCACACATATACTTCTCTCCCCCATAACGATATTTTCTGATTTTGTTGATAGCTTGTTACTATTTGAAGTTACGGTTTCGGATAACTTGATTTTCGGTTCCCTTTCATCAGTTGAATAGACCAAACACCATGATAAATCCTTCGGCAGATTTGGTAATGCAAGTGATTTTATCTGCCAATGCATATTGATTGCAATGAAAATAAAATCATCTTTCTGTTTATTTTCCCGCTCGGCATACAAACCACAAAGCTTAATTCCCACCGTCCGGCTATAGGGGTTAAGGTCGGGGCGAAAAGCCTCTTCGCCATGATATGAAATATCAGGGAAACCGCACCTTTTCCAATCAAGCAGCTTTAATTCGGCAGGCAGGTGAAGAAGCGGATGTTTTTTGCGAAAGCTGATTAACTCTTTTGTAAAACTTAAAAGTTCCCGGCCAAATATATTCGCCGGCCATTTCACCCAGCCGGTCTCATTATCATGACAGTAAGCGTTATTATTGCCATTACGGGTATTGCCAAATTCATCGCCGCTAAAAATGAAAGGGGTGCCTTGAGAAAGAAGTAACAACGATAAAGCATTTTTAAGCTGCTTTGTCCGTAAGGCAACAATTGATTTTTTGCGGCTTGGCCCTTCAACCCCGCAATTCCAACTATAATTATAATTCGTGCCGTCATGGTTTGCTTCCAAATTCGGCTCATTTCTTTTTTGGTCATAAGCAGTCATATCATAAAGGGAAAACCCGTCATAATTAGCCAAATAATTGATACTGCCCCGGTTGGCAGGAAGATTTCGGTGATGATAAAGAAAAGCGTTAGTTTTATCCTCATCACCTTTCAAAAAACGGCGTACTTCAGTTTTGAAGTGGTCGCGGAAAACACCGGTATTTTTGTAACGGGGTTTTTCTTCCCAGTAAGCATATTCATTATAGATAATTTTTGTCCCCGAAAGAACCTCATCTTGAGTAATCAGCTTAAGCGGGATATCAATCCCAAGAAGATGAAAACCGTCAAGGTGATATTCGATTACCCAAAAACGTAATATATCAAGAATATCCGCCCGGTTAAATTCCGGCGGAAAATAAAAATACATATAAACTTCAAGGCCATTTTGGTGCAGGGTTTTTACCATTGATTTAAAGGCAAAATCCGGGCGCTCATCTCCGGCAAAGGAACTTTTGGGGGCATAATAAAAACTTTCTTTGAACCCCCAGCAATTAAGCCGGACTATTTCATTGCCGCTTTTTTTGTCAATAATTGTTTCATATTCATTAAAATCATAAGCCGGCATTAGCAAAAGCGCGGTAATGCCTAAATCACATAAATAAGGGGTTTTCTCGCAAACTCCGGCAAAAGTACCTTTTTTCTTCACCTGCGAACTGCGGTGCATGGTAAAAGCACGCACATTCAAGCCATAAATCACCGTATTAGAATATGAATGCGAATCATGCGCCCCCTTTTCCCACTCAAAATCGTCAAGATAAAACCCCGCCCGCAATTTGTCATGACTATCCTGCCCCCAAACATCATTCCCATGGATAATTCTGGCATCTTTGTCAACAAAGGTTTCATTTCCCTGATAAAAAAGATAGGTATGTTTTTCCGTCACTTCAAGATAAACTTTTAAGCCATATAAACAACCTCGTTTCCCTCTTTCGGAAAAAGGGAAACGATAAGAATTGTTGTTGCCGTCATATATAATTACCCCGCTATCTTTCCCGCTGACCTGACCGGTATTAAAAGAAACACTTTTTGCTTCTACAATAGTACCTTTCTGTTTCGGGGAAAAATAAGCGGTTCTAATAGATTGTTTCATGCTGTCCTCACACGCGGGCCAAGTGAATCATTTATGGAGAATTACTTGCAATTCTCTAAGAAGCGGCGCAAGAGTTTGCGTAGCAAACTCTATTTTAATAGTTTATTACCTTAAGCTCAAAATAAGCTTGGGGGTGGGCGCAGACAGGACACTTCGGCGGGGCACACTCAAAGTCAACAAGATGGCCGCAGTTCCGGCAAATCCAGACACTCTTTTGATTTTTCTTAAAGACGGTGCCGTCTTCGACATTTTTCAGCAAAATGCGGTAACGCTCTTCATGATGCTTTTCAATTTTGCCGACACCTTCAAACAAGAAAGCAATTTCATCAAATCCTTCCGCCCGCGCTTCTTCCGCCATGCGCTTGTACATATCAGTCCATTCTTCATTTTCGCCGTCAGCGGCAGCAGTCAAATTTTCGACTGTCGAAGGGACTTCCCCGCCGCATAACAATTTGAACCAAAGTTTGGCATGTTCTTTTTCATTTAGGGCAGTTTCTTCAAAAAAAGCCGCGATTTGTTCATAGCCTTCTTTTTTTGCTTTTCCGGCAAAATATGTATATTTATTGCGGGCCATGCTTTCACCGGCAAATGCTTCCATCAAGTTTTTTTCAGTTTTTGTTCCTTTTAAATTAGCCATAATTTTCTCCTTTTTACAATTATCACTGCCATTCTTACACTTTTAAATATTACCAGAAATTGTATGGTTATGCAAGTATCGGGCGAAAAGATTTCACATTCCAAAGACAACCGGATAAACTGCCACCCGGTAAACCGGCCTTGTAAACTTAGAGTCGCTATAAGCTGTTATTGTTATAAAATCGGGGGCGCCGTTTGAGTATATTTGCTCCGGCATCGTCCACTCTCCGCTTTCTTCGTTCGAGCCAACCGGAGTACCGATAATTTCCCTTACCGAGCCATCGGCATAATTCTCTTCAATTTTCAACCAAATTCCGCCGACACTGGCTTCATCAAAGATGATATACAATGGCGAGTTTAATAATACCGAATTATCTATAAAACTAAATGATGGCGTATTGATAGCAATCAATGGCGTAGTTCTTACATACTTAAATCCGGCATTTCTAAGAGTTGGGTACTCACCGGGGGTAAATAACCAGATATTCCTATCCCAGCCGACATAAGTAGGCCTGGTATTGGTTATTTGTTTCATATCTGCGGTGGTCCGCCCTTTTGCATCATTACTGACTCCGCCGATTTTTTCATTATCGAAATAGCAATTTATGAAAGTTCCGAAACTAGAGGCATTAAACCCTCTGAAATGATTCGATGCTGAATAACAATTTTCGTAAGTAAAGCCTGAATTAAAGCCAACAAAACCCGCCGTATCATTTCCGCCGGTAACATTACCTAACGCATAACAATTCCGCATCACCGCTGATAAGGCATAACCCACAAAACCACCTATACCGCTTATGTTTATTGTCCCGTCAGCATTTCCGGTTGCAAAACATTGTTCAATAACCCCTGAATTAAGTACCCCGGCAAAGCCGCCTACAAAAGATGAACCACTCACATCCGCATCGGTATTTGATAATCTGATTATGCTGCTTGAAGATGAAGCACCAACAAAACCGCCAATTCTCGAATGACCCGTTAAAGTTCCGCCGGATACTGAACAATTTGCAATTGCCCCGCTTACATTATTTCCAACCATCCCGCCTACAAACTCGCCCCGGTTTATTGATAGACTGCTAACCAGGCAATTTGAAATAACTCCCCGTGAATTTTGCCCAACCAATCCGCCAACATAATATGAACCGCTAAGCGAAAGTTCTTCGACAGAACAGTTTGTGATTATGCCTGTGTTAAATGCCGCTAAACCGCCGACATAATTATTACCGGCCATTTCAACATTTTGAAGTTTTAAATTTTTAATTACACCTCTATTTACCCCAAACAAACCGGAATTGTTACTTGATGGCTGATTAACTTTGATATTGCTGATTGTATGCCCATTCCCATCAAACATTCCATGGAATGTACTTATCGGTACCCATGTTGTCCCCCCAAGGTCGATATCAGCTACCAAACGATAATTCCCATCCGGGTTATGCCTTATTTCATCAAGTTGTGCTGCCGCCCCAATATCTATTATATTTTCATTATTTATTTCCGGGACAGCACGCAAAGCCGGGTATTCACCGGCTTCGATTAACCATATCGTTTGATCCCAGCCGGCATATGTGCCTGGTGCTTTCATATCCTTCGTCGAACGCCCCTTTACGTCTGTACTCGCTTCGCCAATTAAAGCCTTATCAAAATAGCAATTAACAATTGTTCCCCGATTATTGCTGTTAAACCCATTTGGATTAGGGGATGTCGTATAACAGTTTTCAATTTTAACGTCATCCGAGTCAATAAACCCGGCAAACCCGGCTGAAAAATTAGTGCCAACAACTACCCCCTTAGAATAACTGTTTCGTATTATACTAGTTTCGGTAACAAGCCCGGCAAAGCCGCCCGCATAAGGCGTACCGGATATCGTACCGCCAACATTTCCGGCGGCATGACATTGCTCTACAACCGCCCCGGTAATCTGCCCGGCAAAGCCGCCGAAGTAATTCAAACCTTTCACATTAGCATTAGTGCTTGACTGCTTAATTACCCCGGTAGTACTCCCGGCGAAACCACCGACATAGTTTCTTCCATTTACCGATAAACTATTAACCGAGCAGTTTTCAACAATACCCGTATTATTTCCGACGATACTTCCAACATAATCCCGGCCGGTTATTGTGCCGCTTTTAAGTTTCAAATCAAAGATGCTGCCATTGCTAACGCCAAACAATCCCGCATAATCCAAATCCGGGCGGTTTATATCTAAGTTACTTATCGTATGCCCATTCCCATCAAATATCCCGATAAATGGCTCATTACTTGCCCCAAGCGGTATCCAGGCCACATCCGCAAGATTAATATTAGCAATCAAACGATAATTCCCCGACAAATTTTGGTTAATTGCACTTAATTCTGCTACTGTTGATACTGTCATAAATTCAATCTGCGGAATACCTATTTCCGGAACAGCATTTAAAACCGGGTATTCGCCGGATGAAAAATTCCAAATATTACCATCCCAGTTAATGTATGTACTTGGTGTTTTTATTTCCTTTGTCGAACGGCCTTTTGCATCATTGTTGCTTCCATTTATTACTTCGTTATCAAAATAACAACTTATTATGATTCCATTATTATTAAAGTTAAATCCGTTAGGGTTATTGGATATTGTATAACAATTTTCAAACTTAACAGTATTATTAACTATATATCCGGCAAATCCGCCGGTATTATTATTTGCGGCAGTATTTCCTTTTGCGTAGCAGTTCTCCATAACGCTTCTATTTGAAGCAGACCCTATAAAACCGCCAACAAAATCTAATCCATTGACATCTCCGGTTGCGTAACATTGCTCCAAAATCGCATTTGTCCCGGTTGCATTACCGACAAAACCACCAACATAATTAGCTCCATCCACATTAACATTAGTACCGGACTTCATAATTCTTCCGCTAGTATTTCCGGCAAGGCCGCCAATATAACTGCCGGTACCAGATACGCCGGGGCCCCATCTTACCAAACAACCCGTAATCAGCCCGGCATTGTTGCCAACCAATCCGCCCACGTAATCCCTGCCGCTTATCGTTATATTGCTGACGGTTAAGTTTCTTAAAGCCCCTCTATTATTACCGGCAATACTTCCGGCATTATTCTGCCCGGATATCACAACATTATCAAAGTTCAAATTAAGAATGCTGCCTCTGTTAACCCCGAATAATCCTGCATTATCAGAACCAGGGTAATATAAGTTGCTGATTGTGTAACCGTTGCCGTCAAATATCCCCCAAAATGGCGTTGTATTTGTCCCAATTGGTATCCATGCTTCATTTCTTAAATCAATGTCTGATACTAAGCGGTAATTTCCGGACAAATTTTGATTAACAGCCCTAAGCTGTGCCGCTGTTGAAATTTCCGTATATACAGGCCCCATATCCGGGACAGCAATCAAGGTTGGATACGCACCTGCCTCAATTAACCAGATTGCCGCATCCCACCCCGCATATGTTTCCGGTGTTTTCATTTCCTTAGTCGAACGGCCATTTGAACTTGTATTAATATTACTGATTACATCATTATCAAAATAAGAATTGGATATATTTATATTGCTGTCATAAGAAAATCCATACGGGTTTGTGGATATAAAATAGCAATTTTCAATTGATAAAAAACCATTTCTTTCGACACGGCCAACAAATTCCATCTCATTTATCCAAGCATAACTATTCCGGATTATGCTGTCAGAATCCACATATCCCACAAGCCCCCCTGCATCCGCCCCACTAACACTTCCGGTTGCATAACATTGTTCAATAAAAGCACCGGACATTTGACCGGCCAAACCACCTGTCCAATAAGAGCCACTCACATTTATATTAGTGCCGGATTGCCTGATTCTGCCGGTTGTTGTCCCGGTTAACCCACCGATGTTAAAGCCTGTCCCGGTTACGCCTAAGCCGCCGGATACGAAGCAATTAGTGATTAATCCGCTATTGCCCCCAACCAAGCCGCCCGCAACCCGGCTTCCGCTTATTGATACATTAGTTACCGAACAATTTTTTATCGTCCCTTTATTTTCGCCCGCAATGCTTCCCATAGACTCACGGCTGACAATAACAACATTATTAAGCTTAAGGTTTTCAATCCGGCCGGCATTTAAGCCGAACAAACCGGAATAATGGGAATTTGGCCGGTTCACATTAAGATTGCTTATCGTAAACCCATTGCCGTCAAATATTCCCGTAAATGGCGATGTATCCGTCCCTATCGGTGTCCACGACGTATTTCTAAGGTCAATATTTGCCATTAAACGGTAATTACCGGAAAGATTTTGGCTGACAGCTATAAGCTGTGCTGTTGTTGTGATGGAAATAAATTCCCGGTCTTTTATATTTATTTCAGTTACTGCATTCAAAACCGGATATTGCCCGGGCTCAAAAATCCAAATATTATCGTCCCACCCTACATACGTATCCGGCGTTTTCATTTCATTAGTTGTACGCCCTCTTAAATCTGGATTGACTCCGTTTATAACATCATTATCAAAGTAACAATTTGTAATGCCGGTTCTGTTTTCAACCGCAAATCCATTGCGATGGGAAGAAGCCGAATAACAGTTTTCAATTTTCACAATGTCTGACTCAATAAACCCGGCAAAACCCGCTGCCGAAGAATTTGAGTTAATATCAGCAGCAATAACACTACCCCGCGCATAACTATTACTTATCGAGCTATTATTAGCAATTTTTCCAACAAAACCGCCGGCACTTCCGTTTGCTGATATCACTATTACATTACCGATTGCATAACATTCTTCAATAGTGCTGTTCATTCCTGCCGCTCCGGTAAAGCCGCCGACACTAGCCGCGCCGCTAACATTCACGCTCGCCCCGGACTGTTTAACCCTTCCGCTGGTATTCCCGGCTAATCCGCCGATGTGGTTTCCCCGTCCGCTTACAACTTGTCCCCAATATGCCAAAGAGTTTACAACCACCCCGGCATTGTCCCCGATAAGGCCGCCCAGATAATTATTACCTGATATCGATATATTATTTGCCGAAGAAAAACCGATACCGCCGTTATTCCTTCCAGCTAAGCTGCCAACGTAATTCCCGCCGGAAATCGTAACATTCATTAGTTTTGCATTTAGAATAACCCCACTATTAACCCCAAACAAACCAACATCATTTGAACTGGGGCGGTTTATATTCAAATTGCTGATTGTATATCCGTTACCGTCAAATATTCCGGCAAACGGCGATGAGTTTGTCCCTATCGGTGTCCACGCTATATTGCCAAGGTCAATATCGGCTATCAGGCGGTAATTTCCTAATAAGTTATCATTAATAGCAATAAGCTCCGCCCTTGTTGAGATTTCCACATAATTATCGGCAAGGATATCACTGTAATAAGTATCTTCAACCGCATACAAAGTAGGAAGCTTGCCAGTTTCAAATAACCATATATCAGTATCCCAATCAATATATGTATCCGGTGTTTTCATTTCCTGTATTGAGCGGCTTTTTAGGTCGGTATTAAATAAGTTAAATACATTATAGTAATAACAATTTGTAATAGTACCCCTGTCATTTGAACTAAATCCATTAAAGTTAAAAGATATCGCATAAGAATTTTCGATTCTAACATTATCATGTTCTATAGCTCCGGCAAAGCCCGCCGCCGATAAAACAGAGCCCGTAACATTTCCCCGCGCATAGGAATCTTGTATCAAACTACCATTCGCGGCACCCCCGACAAAACCGCCGGAATAAGATGAACCTATTACTTCTACATTTGCACCGGATTGCCGGATTGTGCCATTTAATCTTCCGGCTATTCCGCCAACATATCTATCAAAACCAGTTACTTGGCCTTTTGCTGCCAGGCATTGCTCCACAACACCGCTATTATCCCCAACCAGGCCGCCCGTGTAACTGTTGCCCGATATTGAAATACTATTGGCTAAGACACCGGTTATTGCCCCGTTATTCCTTCCGGCTAAGCTACCAGTGTAGCTCCGGCCGGAAATTGTAACATCCGTTAGTTTCAAATTTTTGATGCTTCCATTATTAAGCCCAAACAAACCATTAAAATCCAAGTTGGGGCGGTTTACATTCAAATTGCTGATGGTATAGCCATTACCATCAAATGTTCCGGTAAATGGCGATGATGTTGTCCCAATCGGCATCCATTCTATATTTTCAAGGTCAATATCGGCAATTAAACGATAATCCCCAAACATATTATTTCTAATGGAATTAAGCTCAGCTATTGTTGAAATCTCCATATAATTAGAACCGGAATCAACATCTTTTACTGCATAAAGAACAGGATATCTGCCTTTTTCAATTGACCAAATATTCGTATCCCAGCCAATATATGTACCCGGCATCATCATTTCCTCAAGCGAACGGCCTTTAGGGTCTGTATTATCAAAGTAAAACCCATTGTAAAAATAACAGTTATTAATAACGCCTCTATTATTTGAACTAAATCCATTAGGATTTGAGGATATTGCATAACAGTTTTCAATTCTCACGCCATTGTCTATATTTCCGGCAAACCCTGCCCCCAAAGTACTGATAGAACCGGAAGCAACAACATTTCCCCGTGAATAAGAATTTTGTATTAAACTGTCACCGGAAACATTGCCGGTGAAACCCCCAATATTCGAGGAAGAACTGTTAGAGCTTTGGACATTGCCGGTTGTGTAACATTGGGCGATAATTGCATTAGCTGCCCTTCCGGCAAAACCACCCGCAAAAGCAGAACCTCTCACCTCAACATTTGTTCCGGTTTGCTTGATTATGCCGTTTGATAACCCTGCAATTCCGCCAGCATAATTGCTTGTGCCTGTCACCTGGCCTTCTATTACCGAAGATTTTTCAATAAATCCGGTATTTTCTCCTGTAAGCCCGCCTATGTAGCTACTACCAGATACCAATATATTATTGATTGAGCATCCGCTGATATTACCATTGTTTTGCCCAACTAAACTTCCGCTATAATTCCGGCCGGATATTGAAACATTTTGTAGTTTCGCATTAACAATATTTCCATTACTGACCCCAAACAAACCATTAAAACTCAAATTGGGGCGGTTTACATTTAAATTGCTTATCGTATACCCATTCCCGTTAAATATTCCGCTAAAGGGTAATGAATTTGTCCCTAGCGGAATGAAATCGGTTCCAACCATATCAATATCAGTAGTCAGGCGATAAAAATTTCTTAAATCAAGCCTTATTTCATCCAACTGTTCTGCCGTATTTATATCCTTATAAGGTAAAACTTCAATCAAGTCATAAATATCGCCATCCATAAAAACTAAGCGATAGAATTTACTAGCATTTCTGATAACTATTTTTCCGGATGCCCCATCAACAGTAATTTCAGCATGGGTAGTGCCCGCAACTCTGTTAATACATAAATCATCGCGTTTAATACCCGATAAAAATACAATCGTATTGTCTCCGCTTGTATCAATAATACTTATTGTACCAAAGTTTCTCCCAAAGAAATATGTATTATCGCCATTTCCGCCGTCAATGGTATTTGTGCCGAACTCATACCAATACGCATCATTACCATTAGTGCCTCTGACCGTATCATTGCCTCTAGTACCTATAAAAGTATTCTTTTTTATCATATCGGCGATATAGCCATACAAAACATTTTCTTTAGCAAGAATATCCCGAAAGCCACTAAAGTCAAAGTTTTCACGTAATGCAAGGTCATATATATTCATCATATAGTCAATTAATAAATTGATGTCTGATTCACTGTCATTCATTATTTCTGCGATAATCATATAAGCCGCATTTGACATATCATATATTATTTTCTCATGGTCATTGCCAATTGGAACCATTGCAGCATACAAATGCCGGTAATGGGTCTGCGCCATTAAAATACTATAGACGGTATCTGCGATATGATTGAAGGCATTGTTAAGAACTCCCATTGCATTATGGCCGGTGCCGCCGTTATATCTCTCGCCGATAAAAGCTTCCATTGCTCTTATATTGGTATTTCCGCCCGACCACCGATAAAGTATCTGCGGTACCAGATTCCGGCGGACAGTATCATTTTTTTCAGCAGCAAATTGCTCAAGAAGGTTTTTAAGTTGCCCGGTACTATCACGTACCATTGCTTGATGCAAGCTATGAACGCTGCCGAATCCACGAATATCAGGGAGCCTGGCGATATCTTCACTCACACTTAATTTATCTTCGGTATCGGTATCGGTTAAGTCGCGGACGAACCAGACATCAACAATATCAACAATAGTTTCATCAGCCATCGTCACGGTACTGATTTGCTGATGATGGTTCCCGTTGGCATCAAAGAAATTAATATTCAGATAATTTAAGTCAATTGACTGAATCCCTGCTTCAGTAAGGGATATCAGCTCGCCCGGGTCGGCAATGCCATTGCTATTTTTGTCTATCCAAATATAAAGTTCATGGAACATCGGGTCATTGGCATCAAAGATACCATCATCGTTATCATCCAAGTCCTTAAGTGCTTCAAAACCATTACTTGCTAATGTCCCATTTTTCAGCATAGTATTGTCGCCGAACAAATGGCGGCCACTGTTAATCCGGCCATCGCCATTGATATCGCGTACCAAAAGGCCGTCGGTTGGCCCGGCCCAGCCGGTTTGCACCATAAAACCGGTGCCCATATGGTCAAAATATACACCATGGTTTAAGGATAGGGTTTCAATACCTGTCCCATTCAGATTGATAATAAGCGGGGAAACGGTTCTCCGGGCAATACCAAAACTCTTTCTTCCGTATTCAATGCTGTTGCCAAAGCGATTATTTAAGTTTTTCTTCAAGAAGTATTCGTGTATTTCGATAGAAAAAATATTTGAATAAGGGGAAAAATGGTTTTCTCCGTTAATTGCCCGGATTTTGTAACGGATAATATCTGATTTTCTGACTGCATCATTGTAAGTTGTTGCAGAACCGTTATTTAAAGTGGCGATTTTCGAGTAGATTTCACTATATGTAGTTGAGCGGTAAACCTCATATCCCGCCGCCCCCGGCACAGCATCCCAATACAAGCGGTAATTTGTCATTGACGGAGTTGAAGACGTTTCCCTGACATCCCGCAAGAAAGGTTTGGGTAATAAGACTATCCCATCACTGAAGTGCATCGCAAAAGGGCGGTAGGAATCACCCAGACTATAATTGCTAATATATATCCTGTCATCGCCGGAACCAAATTTGATTTCAAGGTCATAGCTCTCCTGCCCGTCAATTTCACGGGTAACTGGTTCCATAATTAAATCACTGAAACTTATCCCGGCACCAAAACTAATAATATCCCGGCCGGACTCTGTCTCGCTATAACAATCAATCGTAGCTTGCCCATCACCTAAATTAAAGACAAAAACATCGCGCCCGGCGCCCCCCTTAAGCGTATTATTACCCGGGCCGCCGATAATCAAATCACCGCTGCTCCCGGCGGTAATAACATCATCATAACCCGGCCGCCCGGCAAGAACCGACTTGCCCGAAGTCCCGATAACCCCGCCATTTTCACTTTTAACAATCGGCAAACCAATATAATCACTAAAAGGGCTGTTCTGTAATTGATAAACCCAATTATAACCTAAACCAATATATCCACATTCCCGGCAAACCGGGTTATGAAAACCTGATGAACCGTCACTTAAAACAAAATCATGCCCGGCATCATAAGACATAATACAATTATTACATGTAAACCGATAACAAACCTTTGCTTCGCCAACATCAAGGATTACATTGCTAAGGTCGTGATTTATACACTGCTCCAGCCAGACCGGCCCGCCGAAAATTCCGCTGATGAAGAGGTCGTCTTGATGGTTATGTGGCTGTCCCTTATGTCTCTCAAGGTCTTGATAACCGTCGCAATACCTATGCCAACCGCTGTGAATATTGACCAAAGTATTAACCGGGTGAAAAAGCCCTTCCCAAAAATGGATTGTTTCAACGATAGTTTTGTAATCATAAGCTAAGACGGCATGGTTATGAAAATCAGTAATATCCGGATTAAGAGAGCCTTCTTCATCTTTGACATTTATAATATATACTATGGCTGGTTTGCCGGCATCTAGTTTATCCTTTATCATCCCACCGGCTGACAATAAATAATGAGTAGTTGCATAAAATCCCAATTCCGAAGTTATCAAATTACTGCGCAAATAACTATTAATACCATCACGGTCATCCCATGGATAGGTACCGCCATTGGATATTCCAGTGTGCTTCATAAGAATTTCATGTAAAATATCGGGATTCTCAATTGTTGGTTTATGATTTTCCGCAACGAAATTGGGATGAACCTGCTCGCTATAATAATTCAAAAGCATCGAAGATGCTATCGGGCCGCAACTACCTTGATACCGTCCACCCTCTGTAGTATTATAGCCAAAAGGTTGGGTAAGGATAGTTTCGCGGTTAATCGTATTACTAAATGAATGGGTGAAAATTGGTTTATCACATGTTGCACTGGTTGACATTAATCCGGAAGAAATCTGCGCTAGTTCCGCAAACGGCATTTGCGCTTGCATAAATTCCGCTTGCTCAATTAACTCGGCAAAAGCTTCCTCGGCAACTTCCAAGCTGTCTTCCAAGATTAATTCCTGAAATTCTTGCAAAACCTCAATCACTTCATCGCTGATTATTTCGCCGTCAAAATTGGTGATATCACCATCTACTTCAAGGAGATAACTAAGGGCACCGACATAAACTTTTTTTTCACTTGAAAAATCCCAATATGGATTCCGTCCGGAATATGTACATTCCATAACCCTTGCCGTCGTCCGCAGCATAATCGCATAACCACCGGAATGAAATTCTACTAACAGATAGGTAGGCATACCAAGAACATCATAAACTGTATCATAAAAACTGATATCATCAATTTCTTTGTCCATAAAGCGGCTAATGAAATCTAACTCGTGCTCCATTATTTCATCAGGTAAATCGCTTTCGGGGATATAATAAATATCTTCCGGAACATTTATTTCAAGTAATTCTAAAGTTTCCTCGCTAATAAATAGATTGTCAATTGAATAATCTTCTAATGAATCATCAACCTCCGAATCTGCATCTATCTCTAAATCTTCATTTGAAAATCCATCATTCGATTCAGATTCATCATTATCAATTTCAATAAGCTCAATTTGAGGATAACTTGCTTCTTCACTTAATACATAAAAAGGTGGTATATTACCAATTATCAAGGTGAAAATTAAAACTAATGAAATAACGATTTTTCTTTTGTACATACAATTCTCCTTCTATTTACCACTTTCTATCTGGCAACCCATGCTCAAGCATTGATTCCGCTATCTTGATTAATTCATTTTCTAAATATTCAATAAATTCTTCTTCTTTTTTCGTGTTATTGCATATATAACTAAAAAGCAAATAGTATTGTATCTCTTCATATTTATTGTAACTTACATAATTACCATAACTTTTACGTGCTGATTCTATGAAATTCAAACCAATATTTTTGTATCGGAATCCATAACCAGGATTATAGGATTCTTGGTAGTAAAATTTAGTTTTTGAATTATTTAATAAAATTTCTTTTTCATAATCCTTTTTACCTACTGCATAACCATGTGATAATGTTGCAAATGAAATTATCATGCACAAATCTTCAATTGTATCTGATAGTTCTCCAACTAATCCATTGGGTAGTACATAACTAACAACATAACTTCCAAGACCTGAATAACGACCGGCATACAATGTATAACTGTCTTTTATATCCGGATTAAAAGCCGGGTCTATTTCCGGGGTTATATAATCCGGAAATAAATACTTGCCTTTAGTTGCTTCTTTTAATTCTTCCAAGGTATCAAAATAACGCCGCCTTGGTGAAGGGTGGTCAAATTCTGTAAAACCATAGGAGTAACGATATACCAAACCAAAAATGACTATTCCAATCAGCAAAGCTGCTGCTAAAGCTATTAATAAAACCTTGATTATTTTCTTTTTGTGCTTTTTCACTTTTCACCTCTTTTTTTCAATTTAAAGCTATCTGTTTAATTATTTTTCAAGTTATACCATTCAATTCATTCACAACTACTATTTCGTGAGTGACATTCTGACTTCGCAAGCAGCCAAACCCAGCTACGCTGGGCTGTGAGAAACGTCGTTACTAGGTTTCGTATTTAAGAAACCGTATGTAACGCAACGATTTCTCATGGAGCAAAAGCGTGTCCTGCGGCGAAGTACAGAGATGTCACACGCGGAAAAATAATTATTAAATAATTTGGCACCGACATAAACTTTTTTTTCACTTGAAAAATCCCAATATGGGTTCCGTCCGGAATATGTACATTCCATCACCCTTGCCGTCGTCCGCAGCATAATCGCATAACCGCCGGAATGAAATTCTACTAAAAGATAAGTTGGCATATCATTAACATCATATATTATAGCAAAATAACTCAAATCATCATATTGCTTGTCCATAAAGCGGCTAATGAAATCTAATTCGTGTTCCATTATTTCATGAGGTAATTCGTTTTCGGGAATATAATAAATACCTTCCGGAATATTTAATTCAAGTAATTCTAAAGTTTCTTCGCTGATAAAAAGATTATCAATTGAAGATTCTTCTAATGAATAATCAAACTCTAAATCAGAATCTGTCTCTAAATTTTCATCTGTAAATTTATCATCCGGCTCTGAATCATCATTATCAACTTCAATAAGCTCAATTTGAGGATTACTTGCTTCTTCACTTAACACATAAAAGGGTGATATATTACCAATCACCAAGGTAAAGATTAATACTAATGATATAACGATTTTTCTTTTGTACATAAAACTATCCTCCTATTCACTTTCTGTCTGGCAACCCTTGCTCAAGCATTGACTCTGCAATCTTTATTAACTCACTCTCCAAATATTCGATAAATTCTTCTTCATTTTTCGGGTTATTACATATATATCTAAAATTTATAAAATATTGCTTTTCTTCTTGACCTATGAAACTTACGTAATTCCCATAACTCTTTCGAGCAGTTCCAATAAATTCTAAAATAATTCTTTTCCAAGGGAAGCTGTAATCACGATCAGTAAAATCTTGATAAAAAAAATTAGCTGTTGAACGGCTTAGTTCAATCTCTTTTATATCATCTTTTTCTCTTATTGGATATCTATATGTTCTTGATGCAAATGATATTACCATACTCAAATCCTCTACAACCTCTATTAGCTCTTCAATTAATTCATTCGGAAAAACGTAACCAAATCCATAGTCTCCAAGGCCTGAGTAATAACCGGCATACAATGTATATCCCTCTGTTATATCTGGATTCAAAGCCGGGTCTATTTCCGGGGTTATGTAATCCGGAAACAAATACTTGCCTTTAGTTGCTTCTTTTAATTCTTCCAGGCTGTCAAAATAACGCCGCCTTGGTGAGGGGTGGTCAAATTCAGTAAAACCATAGGAGTAGCGATAGACTATGCCAAAAATATTGATTCCGAGTAGTAAAACTATTACTAAAGTTATTATTAAATCCTTGATTATTTTCTTTTTGTGTTTTTTCACTTTTCACCTCTTTTTTTCAATTTAAAGTTATCTGTTTAATTATTTTTCAAGTTATACCATTCAATTCATTCACAACTATCTTTTTCGTGAGTGACATTCTGACTTCGCAATGCAGCCAAACCCAGCTACGCTGGGCTGTGAGAAACGTCGTTACTAGGTTTCGTATTTAAGAAACGTATGTAACGCAACGATTTCGCATGGAGCAAAAGCGTGTCCTGCGGCGAAGTACAGAGATGTCACACGCGGAAAAATAATTATTAAATAATTTGGCACCGACATAAACTTTTTTCTCACTTAAAAAATCCCAATAAGGATTCCGTCCGGAATATGTACATTCCATTACCCTTGCCGTCGTCCGCAGCATAATCGCATAACCGCCGGAATGAAACTCTACCAAAAGATAAGTTGGCATATCAAAAGTATCGTATACGGTATCATAAAAACTGATGTCATTTATATCCTTGTCCATAAAGCGGCTAATGAAATCTAATTCGTGTTCCATTATTTCATGAGGTAATTCG
>WRAQ01000012.1 GCA_009780115.1 Lachnospiraceae bacterium | reverse complement strand
GCACCTACAAACCCTATTGTGATGGCGACTTCTGCACCAAAATCGTCACCACCAAAGGTAGCTGCGGAATTAAGAAGATGAAGCCGGGCTCCCTGGTTTGCAGCAAAGCCCGTTAGATTGCCATTATCAATCTGCGGATCCATTATCGCGGTAAGAAATGCCGTCCTAATCGTATTCGCAGTCTGGGTATCAGCCGCAACATTCGCCCTTTCAATATAGCGCATTAGGTTCGGGGCAAGGACACCAACCAGAATCGCCATAATCGCGATAACAATAATCAACTCGACCAGTGAAAAACCTTTGTTGCCTAAATGTGTTTCTTTTCTCATAATATACTATCCTCTCTTTTACTGAAAATATAGTGATACTTAGTATTTCTCAAAAACGAATACTATTTATTATCATACTACTACTAATATATACCAATTTACGGAAAAAGTAAACAATTTTTCATTGATTTTGCAATAAATTTTGGCACTTATTTTTCGCAGTAACCCTTTTCTTTTTCACATCTTTTTTTACCCTAAAGCTTCGAACAAGTCCATCATCGGAAGTAGGATTGCAATAATCATTGCCCCGACCCCAATTGCCATCACGATTATGATAACCGGTTCAAGCATCGCCATCATTGCATCAGTTGCGGTCTGGACATCATCTTCATAATAATCGGCGACGTTTTCAAGCATTTCTTCGATATTTCCGGTTTCTTCACCAATAGCAACCATATGTGTCACCATCAGCGGAAAGAGGCCGCTGTTTATGAGGGGCTGCGAAAGAGCCCGCCCGCGCATAATCTGGTCCTTTGCATTCTCCATCGCTTTTTTATATTTATAATTTTCCATTGAACGGCCGCTAATTTCAACTGCTTCAACCAGAGGAATCCCGGCGCTTAGCAGGGTGCTTAAGGTCCGCCCCAAACGGGCGCAGGCCGTTTTCATCAGAAGCGGGCCAAAAACCGGCATTTTAAGTGCAAATGTCCCCAATGACATTTTTCCCAAATCGGTTTTTGCGAAAAAACGGAAGCCCACTACGGTAGCAATCATTATTATTAAAATTATAAATATATTGCTCTGCACGAAATTACTTAAAAGAATAATGGACATTGTATAAGCGTTCATTTCGGTACCGATTTGTTCAAACATCCCCATAAAAGTTGGAATCATCCATAATAGCATCAAGGCCATCATCCCAATCATCAAAATCACAAGGATAATCGGATAAATAGTTGCTTTTTTAATCGATTTCTTAAGCCGGTCTTCTTTTTCGAATTGGGTTGCCATACGGGAGAAAGCTATTTCCAAGCTGCCGGAAGCTTCTCCGGCTTCGACCATATTACAAAGCATTTCGGGGAAAATCTTTTTCCGTTTCCGCATTGCCGAAGTTAAAGCTTCGCCCTTCGCCACATCTTCATGAACCCCGCCAAGAGCCGTTTTCAAAGTTTTATTTTCCGTTGCATCTTTCATCATCTCCAGCGCATTAATAATACTGACACCGGCACCAATGATACTGACAATTTGACGGCAAAAAATACTAAAGTCACGGGCTTTAACATTTTTTTGCAGGAAAGAGATGTTGATATCCTTTTGCAAAATGCTGGCTTCTCCAACGCTCAAAACGATGTTGCCTTGGTTTTTCATGATTTGGGTCAACTGGTCGGCAGTTTTCGCCTCCATTGTACCCTTTCTTTCTTTTCCTTCCGGCGTAACGATACGATATGCGAAAATCGGCATTGCTATAACCTCTCCAATCTATTACGAAGAATGGACATTTATGGACATTCTTCCCCAACGAAGACTAATTTTTTTAGCCGGCGTTTTTTGCTGACTTAGAAAACCTCTTCGTTTTTTAATCTGATTCATATGCAACTTTGATTAGTTCATTAATTGCGGTTTTACCCTGTAAAACTTCCCGGGTTGCGGCCATCCGGAGGGTATTCATCCCTTCTCTCACCGCCTGGTCTTTCATTTCATCGGCATTTGCCCGGTCGTTGATGAGGCTGCGCAGTTTGCTGGTGACAGTCATAACCTCGTAAACTGCCGTCCGCCCTTTGTAGCCGATACCGGAGCAAGCCGGGCAGCCGGCTGGTTCATAAAGGGTCACTCGAGCTTCAATGACAGCCCGTTTCAAGATAGTCGCCGATGGTTCGACAGCCGGCCCTTCAAAAACCTCTGATGGTCCGGTAACATTTTCTTCATTGACCGATTCAGTCAATAAACCTTCTTTATACAACCCTAACAAACGTTTTTCATCGTCAGTTGCTTCACGGGGCTTTTTGCAAGCCGGGCATAACAGACGGATCAAGCGCTGGGCAATGATGCCAACGATAGAATCGCCAAGTAAGTATGGTTCAATATTCATATCAAGCAAACGGGTAATCGTTGCCGCAGTCGAATTTGTATGCAGGGTTGAGATGACAAGGTGGCCGGTAATTGAAGCTTTAACCGCTATTTCCGCCGTTTCATTGTCACGGATTTCACCAATCATAATAATATCGGGGTCTTGGCGCAGAATCGAACGTAAAGCATTAGCAAATGTCATATCTGCTTTAACATTAACCTGAACCTGGTTGATTCCGTCAACATTCGCTTCAACCGGGTCTTCAACTGTGACAATATTAACATCTATAGAATTTAATTCGCTTAGAATCGTATAAACAGTGGTTGATTTACCGCTTCCGGTCGGGCCGGTGACGAGGATGATTCCGTGCGGGTTTTTCAAAATATCGTCGAGCCGCTCTTCATCAGTTTCCGTCAGGCCAAGATATTTTTTTTCACGGGTCAAACCATCTTTGGCAGCTAAACGCATAACTGTTTTTTCTCCGTATACCGTTGGGAGAACCGAAACACGGACATCATATTCGCGGTTATCAACGTATACCGACAGCCGCCCGTCCTGTGGTTTTCTTTTTTCGGAGATATCAAGCCCGGAGATAATCTTGACCCGGGCGACCATCGCCGGGAGCAGATTCGGATTGTAATCCATAACATCCTGTAAGACTCCGTCAATCCGGTAACGAATGCGGAGAAGCCGTTCAAAAGGTTCGATATGAATATCACTTGCGCCCTGACGGACGGCTTGTTCAAGCATTGAGCGGACAATCTTGACAATCGGGGCATTGTCAACTTCGATATTTGCTTCCGCCTCAACGGCTTCCATCATTTCGTCAGCATGCTCTTTTTGATATTGCTCGGCAGCTTCCATCGCCTGTTTCTTGCCGAACATCCGGTCAAGCTGTAAGGCAATTTGAGCGGTTGATGCAAAATAGGGGCGAACATCCATATTTGTTATCAGGGACACATCATCAATTGCATTCAAATCAAGCGGGTCAGACATTGCCACATTCAGGACATTGGCATTAGTCTCATCAATTGAAAATGGCACAAGGCCATGCTTTTTCATAATATCTTCGCCGACAAGCCGAATCGCCGAATCTTCTAAACCGGTTTCATTAAGGTTAACCGACTCTATTCCCAGTTGATCATGAAAAACAGTGGCAAAATCCTGATGCGAAACATAATTCAGGGCAATAAGGGTTTCCCCCAATTTCGTCTTGCGGATTTTTTGTTCATTCAGGGCGGTTAAAAGCTGCTGTTCGGTAATTAAACCTTGCTTGATTAATAAATCACCGATTCGGATACGCTTGCCATATAACATGTTTCTCTCTCATCTTTCATTTATAGGAAATTGCTATTTTTTTATTATATCTCTTTTCCGTTAATCTGTATAGATGATTTACAAAAATAGGCGAATATATTATGATGAATATTATGAAAGAATTTAAACTGAAAAAAGAGATGTTAATCGGTACGGCTAGTGCCGCGACCCAAATTGAAGGCGGGGTGCTTGACTCAAGCTGGATGGATTGGGCCAAAAGGGGCTATATCACTGATGGGACCAGCCCGGCGCGGGCGAATGACCATTACCGGTTGTGGGAAGAAGATGCCCGGCTGATGGGTGAATTAAAAATGCAGATTTGCCGGCTCGGGGTTGAATGGGCACGAATCGAACCTGTGCAAGGTAATTTTTGCGAAGAAGCGCTCGCCCATTATCGCCGCGAAATTGAGTTTATTCAGGCACAGGGGATAAAAGTTTTAGTGACCTTACACCATTTCACCAACCCGATGTGGTTTGAACAGCGGGGGGCATTTGAAAAAAAGAAAAACATTACTTTCTTTATCCGCTTCGTAGAAAAAGTGGTGCTGGCTTTTGACTCGTTGGTGAATGAGTATATAACTATAAATGAACCGAATGTTTATGCGGTAAATGGATATTATTTCGGTTCCTGGCCGCCGGGGAAAAAGAAACTTTCCGGCACTCTTAAGGTAATGTCAAACTTATCAAAGGCTCATCTTCTCGCCTATCGGAAAATTCATGTTCTTCGCATCCAAATGGGGTTATCTGATACGATGGTAAGTTTTGCAAATCATCTGCGGGTTTTCGTCCCGGAAAATCCGGATAAATTAAGTGACCGTTTTTCGGCGCGATTGATGGAGTATCTTTTTCAGGGGCGGTTATCGAAGTTGATGATTTATGGCCGCTTGCGCGGGTGGGGCAAGTTGCACGCGAAAACGAAAGGCGCAATCCCAAAATATTTTTGCGATTTTCACGCTCTTAATTACTATACCCGCGGGACCGTCACCAATTTTCAGGATGGCGTGAAAAAAGATTCCTTAAAAAATGACTTGGGGTGGGAAATTTATCCATCGGGAATTGTTGAATGCGCAAAAAAGCTATATGATTTGCTCCCGCTGCCGATTTATGTTACTGAAAATGGGACTTGTGACAATGATGACAGCTTCCGTTCACTTTACTTGTATGAACATCTTAAGGCATTAAGCGAAAGTAATTTGCCGATAGAACGATATTATCATTGGTGCTTCTGCGACAATTTTGAGTGGGTCGAGGGTGAAAGTGCCCGTTTTGGGATTGTCCACATTGATTATGAAACACAAAAGCGGACCATTAAAAAAAGCGGGGAGTTTTTGAGGGCCGTGGTTCTTAACAGTGGGGTTGATACCGAGATTTATGAACAGTTTATTGAAGGTGAGAGGTACCGGAGAAAGTAAGATAAAATTCGTATTTTCATTGACAATATCCTTTAAATGTGATATTTTACATATATGAAGAACAATCGCCCACAAGGTGGTTGCCTAGGTTGAATAGCAATAGCCACCCATCCACGGTCAAGTTTTAGGGTGGCTTTGCTATGTAGCTAACTGCTGAATGAAAAAATGAAGGTCAGCAATGCTAAAAGGAAGAGCCCGAAGGCTATTAAATCCTTAAAATCAAAGCGATTTTTCATGGCATCACCTCCTTAAATTAATGAGGCAACCACCCTGTAACACGATTGTTCTTAAGTAAGATATCATACATTTATTCTTTATACAATACTTTTAATTATTTTTCTTCTTTGTTTTATATCTTTGTGCATGTTGCACAAATGAAAGTGAGGCCATAATGAAAAAATGGTGGCAGGAAGAAGTCGTTTATCAAATTTATCCCCGTAGTTTTCAAGATTCAAATGGTGATGGGATTGGGGACATTCCCGGAATAATCTCACGCCTTGATGAGATAAAAGCACTTGGCGCCGGTATTATTTGGCTTTCGCCGGTTTATAAATCACCGGATGCTGACAATGGTTATGATATTAGTGATTACCGCGATATCAATCCCAAGTTCGGTACAATGGCTGATATGGACAATCTGCTAAAGAAAGCGGCGGAATGCGGGATAAAAATCGTCATGGATTTAGTAATTAACCATACTTCCGATGAACATGAATGGTTTCAGAAAAGCCGTGATAAAGAGAGTCCCTACCGCGATTATTATATATGGAGAAAGGGCAGCCCGAAGGGCAAACCGCCAAATAACTGGACGGCTTTCTTTATGGGCAGTGCCTGGGAATATGACAAAAAAAGCAGCGAATATTATCTCCACCTCTTTCACAAAAAGCAACCCGACTTAAATTATCACAATCCCAAAGTTATCGAAGAAATAAAGGATATCATGCGCTTTTGGCTTGATAAAGGCGTTGCCGGTTTCCGTTGTGATGTAATCAATATCATTTATAAATCTTCTTTTGCCGATGGCAAACCAACACTTGCTATCCGCGGAATAGAGCATTATAAGTCAACCGAAGGGAATCACCGGATTTTGCGTGAGCTTCGGCGGGATGTCCTTGATAAATATGATTGTTTTGCGGTTGGTGAAACGGTAATGGTTGATTTGGATGAAGCAAAACTTTTATGTGACAGCGGACGAAAAGAGCTGGATATGCTGTTTTATTTTGACCATCTGGAAGTTGACCGCCGGATTGCCCGTTATATTCCGAAGAAATTCCATGCAAGAAAATTGCTCTCTGTTTTGGCGAAATGGCAGCAAGGCCTTGAGTGGAATGCTTTTTATCTTGAAAATCATGACCAGCCCCGGATTGTCTCCCACTATGGTGATGACTCCCGTTACTGGGAGCGCAGTGCCAAAATGCTGGCGACAATGCAGTTTACGCTGGGTGGCACAATGTTCATCTATCAGGGCCAGGAAATCGGAATGACCAATTTTGATTTTACAGAGCTTTCGCAGTTAAAAGATGTCGAAAGCCACAATATCAATGCTTTAATGAAGCGAATTGGGATTCCGGCAAAAACAAGGTGGCATTGGATTAACCAGGCTTCACGGGACAATGCCCGGACCCCAATGCAGTGGAGCAGTGAAGCGGGGGCCGGGTTCACTTCCGGCAATCCCTGGATTGGCATTAACAAAAATTACAAAAAAATAAATTATCAGGAACAAAAAGCAAGAAACGATTCCATTTTGGCTTATTATAAACAACTAATCGTTTTTCGCGCCGGAAATGATACACTTAAATATGGCGGCTTTAAACCGGTTTATGCTAAGGGTGGAGTAATTGCTTATCAGCGGGAAAAAGTTGAAGGAAATCTTTCAACTGATGATGAAAAATACTTGGTTATTTTGAATTTTTCAAAAAAAGCAGCGCGGGCGGTTTTTAACGGGACTTTGGTTTTGTCCAATATTGGGCGTGACAAGTATGATGGTGAACTAGAGGCATATGAGGCAGTGGTTTTGAGGGTATAAAGCGGCGGTTTTGTACCCCGCCGGCGATTCAGGCCTTCCAGTCAGTCAGATGACTTGCAAGTCAAAACGAAGAGAGGCTTCGTTTCAAGGAGTTTAATGTGATTGAATTTTCAGCTAATATCTTTCGCTTATCAACTAAAAAAACCAGTTACTGGTTTCAAATCACCCCTTATGGCCACTTAGAGCATATTTATTACGGCCGGCGGCTCCCTGACGGGCAATCTGTCACCCCGTTATTGCATAAGCGCACCGTGGAACTTGGCAGCAGCGTGATGTATAAAGGAGATGTGCGGTTTGGGGCAGAGCATGAGGATGGCAGCGGAACCGCATCAATTCCTCCGGACTTTTATTGCCTTGATAACATGTGCCTTGAGTGGTCGGGCATTGGTAAAGGCGATTACCGGCATACTCCGGCGGAGATAAAAATGCCGGACGGAACATTTACCGCCGACTTCATTTACCAACGTCACATAATTACCGACGGTACCGTCGGTATGGAAACATTACCGTCAGCTTATATTGCACCATCCGGCAACGAAAACCTGACATCTGCTTCCAACAGCCTTTCTCAAACTTTAACCATCACCATGCTGGATGAAAGCAATAATGTCAAATTGCTTTTATACTATACCGTCTTTTATGACACCGATGTCATAACGCGCCGGACAATGCTTATTAATGAAAATAAGGCTAATCTGACGATTCGCAAGCTGATGAGTTTTTCGCTTGATTTGCCAAATGATAATTTCCGCCTGATAACTTTTGACGGCGGCTGGATAAAAGAAGCCAATAAAAATGAGCGCAGGGTCTCTTATGGCATCCATATTAACTCATCAACAACCGGCGCAAGCAGTAACCGGCATAATCCCGGTTTTCTTATCGCTTTAGATGGCACAACCGAAAGCCGGGGCAGCGTTTATGGCTTTAACCTGGTTTATAGCGGAAATCATTATAGTGCGGTTGAATTGTCCAGCCAAAATCTTGTCCGCATTCAAACCGGAATCAATCCGTATTGCTTTGAATGGACTTTGGCCGAAAATGAAAAGTTCGAAACACCGGAAGCTTTTTTTACCTATTCCAGTGACGGATTTAATGGTTTGTCACACAATTTTCACAACTTTATCAATCATCATATCATTCGTGGCGATTGGAAAGATAAAGAACGTCCGGTTTTGCTTAATAATTGGGAGGCGTTTTTTTTCAAGTTTACGCGCGGAAAATTACTAAAACTGGCAAAGAAGTCGAAAAAAACCGGTATTGAATTATTTGTCCTTGATGATGGCTGGTTTGGAAAACGAAATCATGATAAGGCCGGTTTAGGTGATTACAATGTTAACAGAAGAAAATTCCCCTTTGGGCTTTCAGAATTTTCGCACCGGATTCAGCGGATGGGACTCAAATTCGGGCTGTGGTTTGAACCGGAAATGGTTAATCAAGACAGCGGGCTTTACCGCAGCCATCCCGAATATGCCCTTAAAACCCCCGGCAAAATACCGGCACAAGGCCGGAATCAGTTGGTGCTTGACCTTTGTAACCCGGCTGTCCGTGATTATATCGTTGAAAATGTCACGGCGATTCTCGATTCATGCCAAATTGATTATGTGAAATGGGATTATAACCGGCATATTAGTGATGCGTGTTCCAAAACCTTAGAGAATCAAGGCCATTTTTTCCACTCTTATATCCTGGGGCTTTATGAAGTGCTTGACCGTATTTTTACCAAACGGCCCCATATTTTGTTTGAGAGCTGTTCAAGCGGCGGTAATCGTTTTGATGCCGGAATGCTTTGCTTTTCTCCGCAAATTTGGACATCAGATAATACTGACCCAATTGAACGGTTGAAAATCCAAGGAGGAATCTCCTATCTTTATCCGCTTTCCGCAATGGGCGCCCATGTCTCGGAAGCCCCTCACCAGCAGACTTTGCGGGATACCCCGCTGGCAACACGGTTTAACGCCGCATCATTTGGCTGCCTTGGTTATGAGTTGGATTTAAAATATCTTTCACATATGCAAATGCGGGAAGTAAAGGAACAGATTTCTTTTTATAAAAAGCATCGCCGGGTTTTTCAATATGGCCGCTTTTTTCGAGGTGAGCCGGATAAAGAAAATAAAGTTGCCTGGCACGTTATTGATGATTCTTTAGCTACCGGAATTTCCGGGTTTTTTCAAACTCAGGCAAATGTCAGCGAGGGTTTTGACCGCCTTAAATTTGAAGGGTTGGAAGCCGGGCAAAAATACCGGGTGGAAACCCGCCCGCAAAGCTTGTTTATAAAACGCTTCGGTGGTTTGGTTAAGCATCTTCTTCCGGTTACGCTTAACCCGGAGGGATTTATCTTGCGAACGGTGAATAAATTTTTCTGTCTGACTGATTGTGCGGAAGAATATGAGGCTTACGGCGAAGTTTTGCGGGATGGAATTTTACTCAATAATCAATTTTCCGGCACTCATTATAACAAAAATACGCGATTACTAGGGGATTTCGGGTCAAATTTGTATATTGTGAAAGGATTTTCTAAATTTGTGTCCAGTGAAACACAAACAAAGAAAATCTAGGTCTGCTATGCAGTCCCAGGATATCAAAAACTCCATCTTCCGGGGTTTTGGAAAATGTGGCATAGAAAGGGATAGGTTGTGGTTATGGAAAAAAATTATGAACGGCAAAATAGATATTGCTTTGGCCTTGGCACTGTCGGGCGGGATATGTTTTATTCGATGGTGAGTATGTATCTTCTATTTTATATCACCGATGTTTTGATTGTCTCGGATTCGACCCTGCTGCTTATGACAACGGTTCTGACCGGGCTACGCATTTTTGATGCGGTTAACGACCCAATTATGGGAATCATCGTCGATAATACCCACTCCCGTTTCGGCAAATTTAAACCGGGGATATTAATTGGGGCAATTGTTGGTTCGGGCGCTATGCTGCTTATGTTTACCGACCTTGGGTTAAGCGGGGCCGGTTATGTAGTTGTTTTCGCGGTTTGTTATCTATTATGGGACATTTTTTACGGCTTAAACGATATTGCTTATTGGTCAATGCTTCCGGCCCTTTCCACCGACCAAAAGCAGCGTGAAAAAATTGGTTCCTTTGCCCGTATTTGTGCAAACATTGGTTTATTTGCGGTTGTTGTTGGAATTATTCCGCTTACCAATGCTTTGGGCGAAGCCGCCGGAAGCCTTAAGCAAGGCTGGTTTTATTTCGCTATCATCATTATCGCCCTCATGCTTGGTTTTCAAGCTATCACCTTAATCGGCGTAAAAGAACCGAAAGGTTACTTTAAAGAAGAAGAAAAAACATCGCTTAAAGAGATGTTCCGGGTTATTTTCAAAAATGACCAGTTATTATGGGTCGCTATTGCATTGTCATTATTTATGATTGGTTATATGACAACAACATCATTTGGTGTTTATTTTTTCAAATATGCCTATGGTGATGAGAATATGTATTCCATTTTTGCCGCGGTGCTTGGTATTTCACAGTTGACGGCTTTGAGTGCTTTTACTTGGTTTAGCAAACGCTTCAGCCGGAAAATACTTTATAAATTTGCTACGATTGTTGTTGTACTTGGATACATAATCTTCTTTTTCGCGCCAATGAATATGATTTTTATCGGGGCTGCCGGGGTAATGCTCTTCGTTGGACAGGCCTTTATCCAGTTGTTAATGCTGATGTTTCTTGCCGATACAATTGAGTATGGCCAATGGAAATTGGGCAAGCGAAATGAAAGCATCACTTTTTCGGTACAACCTTTTATCAACAAAATCGGCGGGGCGATGGCTAATGGCGTAGTCGGGCTGACACTTTATTTTTCCGGAATTAACGCCGCCGAAACTGCGGCTGATGTTCCTGCCGGCGGTATTACGCTAATGAAATTTTCGATGTTGATTATTCCCTTAATTGCGATTTTGATAGGATATATTGTTTATACGAAAAAATACGAAATTGATGAAGCACGACATCAAGAGCTGGTTAAAGAACTTGCGAAGCGCGGGGATATAATATGAAAATTTTTTCTTGGACAGACACGTTTTCCCTTCTTTTATCATAGTATACAACATCATAATTTTATAGGGATAGGTGTTGTATGAAAAAATTAAATAATAGAGTAAAAAATACCATCGCTCTGCTTCTTAGCTGCGTGCTGGTATTTAGTATGCTTACAGGCTGTGGAAAGGAAACAGAAACAAGTAGTTCCGGCGGGAAAATGACAAAAGTTACTTTGAATGAAGTGGCGCACTCAATTTTTTACGCACCGATGTATGTTGCAATCGAAGAAGGTTATTTCGCTGAAGAGGGGATTGATTTAACACTTGTAACCGGCTTCGGCGCTGACAAAACCATGACGGCCGTTCTGACCGGCGAAGCTGATATCGGTTTTATGGGCAGCGAAGCATCAATTTATACTTATATCGGGGGGGCAAATGACATGGTTGTCAACTTTGCCCAACTCACGCAACGAGCCGGGAACTTTCTCGTCGCAAGGGAGCCGGTTACTGATTTCACCTGGGATATGTTAATCGGAAAAGACGTCATCGGCGGCCGGGCCGGGGGGATGCCGCAAATGGTTTTTGAATTTATCCTGAAGAAAAATGGAATTGATCCAAAAGCTGACGTAAATATCGACCAAGGTATTGATTTTGGTTTAACTGCGGCCGCTTTTTCGAGTGGGCAAGGAGATTTTACGGTGGAATTTGAACCTCATGCTACCGCCCTCGAGTTAAAAGGTGACGGTTTTGTCGTTGCTTCGTTAGGAGAAAACTCCGGTTTTATCCCATATACAGCTTTTTGCGCGAAAGCAAGTTATATTGAGGCAAACGAAGATGTCATCATGGGTTTTACCAGAGCTTTGCAAAGAGGGATGGACTACGTAAATTCACATACACCTGCCGAGATTGCCGTTGCGATAAAGGGGCAATTTCCGGAAACTGATGATGAAGCATTAACAATGATTGTAACGCGTTATTATGAGCAGGGGACGTGGAAAAAAGATTTGATTTTCACCGAGGATGCTTTTACGCTTCTGCAAAATATTTTGGAAGAAGCCGGTGAGCTGTCACGGCGCGTGCCGTATGATGAGCTGGTAATTACGAGATTTGCGGAAGAAGTTGCGAGGTAGAGAATAAAACCATAGGCAATGGGCGGTAGTAATAACCGCCCATTTTATTATTCAACTACACCCACCACAAATCCGTCTGATGCTGATAAAGCCATTCGGCCCAGGCCAGCATAAACGTCACAAACAACGTAATCCCCATCATTATTACTGCCGGAATATCATAAACCACTTTGTTTTGCTCAATTATCTGGCCGTCGGGGCGGACAACTTCCGTGCTTTTAAACTGATTGCCAAGCAGCACCTCAATACCAAGGATAATCAGGATGACCGGCCAAAAGCGGAACAAGAAATTTATGTTCAAAGCCGGGGCAATAACATTCAGTAACATCAAAATCCCGGTGCTGATTAGGACAATACCAAATGTAACCGAACCTAAACGGCGGACTCTGATTGTTTTATTCTCCATTCAATTTCTCCTCCTCTTCCCCGGGCAGGGTTTTCGTTTTTCCGCGCAGTATTTTCGTTCCAATGCCAATTACGATAATCCCGGCAACAAGTTGCGGTATCAAATCTCTAATCCGCCAGAAAATATCCATCGGGAAATTTGGTAAAAGTCTCAGCATCCGCGGAATAAACATATTCATGCTGATATTCCATATCAAGATTGTACCTAAGACAATAAGCCCAATCCCAAAATATTTACGGCCTTTTTCGGCGGTAAAATTTTTGCTTAATAATGGTTCTGATTCAAAGATAAATTTGTCCTCTACTTTTGCAAAATCTTCATCTGCAAGAGATGACAAATTGTTGGCCTGAAAGAAACTATAAACCCAAACGAGAATACTAACAAGAGCCATTACTGAAAAACGAAGCATATTCCCAATTGCAATTGCGATAAAAAATAAACTCATTAAGCTTAAGCCCATTTTCATAAAACCCATATACATATGGGCGGCCCCTGGCATCAGGGATAAACAAAACGTTAAAAATCCATTTTTCTTTGATGTTTTCATAAATCTCCTCTCTTCTTAAAACCTAAGGCTTGTCAAACAAGCCATCGAAAATATTTAATTTGTCTAAAATCATACTGCCGGTTTCGGTAATTGCGGTTGCACTAATGCGGAAAATCTTGTCAAGTTCACTTTCTGTTTCACCCTGCTCATTTTCAAACCTAATTTCCACCATTTCAATCCGCTGTTCATAAGCCTGCTCTTGCCGGGTTAGAGTATTAATGTCAAGGGGCAGGAGAAAAATCAGCACAAGGGCCGCCGCCATCCCGGCGATAACCTTCACATTATATACAAAATTGCCTTGTTTCCAATTCCGCCGCTTTTGTTTCTTTCCGGAAGAAGGTAACGCGAAAGATGAATCTTTCACAATCCTGATTTTGGCATCGCCCATTGAGCGGCTTATGGGAGTTAACGCGATTTTTCCGATTTCCGCCGCGATATTTTCTTTGAGGTGCGGTGGGTCAAAAAGCGGTTCCGCTTCAAGATTTTCAACTAATTCCATTAATTCTTCATCCGTCGGATATCTCATTATTTTTTCTCCTTGATACTATTCACAGCAAAGCTGGTAACCCTACTTTTCATACATTTTTCTTAAATTTTCCCGGGCCCGGTAAATTTGAGTCTGAATCGTTTTCAAATTTTGTTTTCGCGCGCCGGCAATTTCTTGCGGTGTTTTTTCTTCCAGATAATAGGCTGTAGCTATTTCATCGTATGGCGGTTTAAGTTTTTCAATGCAGTGATTAAGCTTATTAAGGATTTCAGTTTGCAGGTAAGCCGTTTCTGGTTGACTAGCATAGTCAATTTGGTTCTTGAAAAAGATATCTTCGGTTGGTATTTGGCGGTTAGCGGCATTTCGTAGGTAGTCAATGCTTTTGTTAGCGGCAATCCGGGCTAAATAAGCTTTTTCATTTGTTCCGGCGAAATTGCTTAAATTTTTGTAGGCGGAGATGAATGTTTCCTGGGTCAAATCCTCGGCGGCAAAGTAATCGGTAGTTATTTTGTAGCAAATCGAAAAAATGAGTCTTTGATAGTCGTCGATTAAACGAACTATTTTTTCTTCATTAATATAAACCACCCACTTTCATGCTTACCACCAAGCAATTACTTATCATCCTACATTTAATATAACGGATTCAAATGACGATTGTCTTCAAGATTTTTTAGAATTTTTAATTATTTTTATTAGTTTATCATATTGCTTAGTCAATTCCCGGACTTTCGCCGGAGTTGGAAATTTATCTTCCGCTTTCATTTCTGCACAAAGGTCATTAAGATAATCGTATAAATGAGTTGCACCAATCGTTGCGGTGACATTTTTGAGGGCATGGGCTTCGCGATAATAGCTTTTCAAATCACCGTTTGCCGCCCATTTTTCTAAAAGTTCTTTTTTTTCTGAACTTTCTTCGATAAAAGCATCTAATATTTCTAAATAAAGGGTTTCATTATCATTACAATAATAAAGGCCGCCGGTGATATTTATTTTATTATTTTTTAGATTCTTTAGCTGTTTTGTCATTATTTTTTTCATTACTTCCGGCATTACTCATTGTATCAATCATTTTTTCGATTAACAGGCGTTTTACATATACATCATAACTAAGCATGCAGATAAAAGAAAACAAACGGAGAAACTCTTGATTCTCCGGTGAAGCATCCGCAAAAGTATCCTGTGATATCTCGAATTTTTTGATGATATCCTCTTTTAAGCCTTTAACCTGATCTTTTTCCAAGGCAAAAACTTGATTGTAAATAGTCCCTAAATCTAGTTTTTCATCAGTATGAAAGAAGTTATCCGCAAGCGGGCCTAACAATGTTTGGATATCCTGGATTGACAAAATTCCTTTATAGTAATAAATGAAGATTAATAAAATGATGTGGTCTTTGGTGTATTTCTTACGCTCCGGCGGAGGAAGAAGGTCATTTTTTGTATAATTATTAATCATCGTTTTGGTCAAAATCTTATCTTCTTTTTGATGCCGGGTCGTTTTCTTAAGCTTGCGGTCCATAAAAGTCGTCACTTGATCCATATATAAATCAATATTGGGAATATCCTCCAATTTGATATATTGAATCCGGTTCAGGCTTTCCATGATACTTGCCAGAAGATTATCTTTGTCGATGGTCATGCTTGTTCCTCCGATTTAGATATAAGTCCTTATTATGATACCAGGGTCAAAAGGTCATGATTTTCATGCTTGCATGAAAAATCATGACTTTGGGACCCGCCAACCACGAGGAAGTAGCCCTAGCGGGGCGGATTCCTCGTGGTTGTAGGACTGCGGGAATGCGAAGTATGGAGCAGTCCGTAGGTATCTGGGGTCAAAATACCTTTTGACCCCAACATCTTATTATTATATAATACTTAATGCTAACTGACAAGTATAACCTCTTTACTTTAAAACTTTAATGTGCTAAACTTAATTCATCTTTAACGTGTGGGAGGAATGCTCATGAATAAAAAAATTCAGACAAAAGCAGTTGATCATATGTTTGAAGCAATCCTTACTTTAGAAAATAAAGAGGAATGTTATCGTTTTTTTGAAGATTTGTGTACTGTAAATGAGTTATTATCGATTTCCCAGCGTTATGAAGTAGCTTCAATGCTAAAGAGCAAAAATACTTACCTGGAAATCGCCGAAAAAACCGGGGCATCAACGGCGACAATCAGCCGGGTGAACCGGTCTCTTATATATGGGAATGATGGATACGAATTGGTTTTTGAGCGGCTTGCGCAAGCTAGGTAAACCATTACCAAGAATACGTAGTATTCTTGCCAAACGGAATAATAGATTTTCTTAGCCGGTTTTTATTCCGGCTTAGAAAATCTTTTCGTTTTTTACCCTGATATTTCCATAACATCCATCGGGTCGATTTGATTTTCATCGTGGGTCACTTGATAACCTAATGCTTTGTTATCACTGCCGACCAAAAACAAAATATATCCCGTACCAAGTTCGGCACCGGTCCTGACTAACGGTTGCCCTCTGTTTAAATAAATTGATTTGTAGCCATTTCCATGATTCAATATTAAGCGGTTGCCATATTTTTCATCGGGTTCAATCGATTCAACGATACCGGCACCAACCGTGATTATAGTATTACCTTCGGAAGTAGTGAAAATCAAGGTTAAAGGGTCATCTTCTTCTTCCTGCATCGTAGAAGCCCCGAAACTGCCTAACGGAAAACCCTTTGGCAGACTCATTTCCGTAATTTCTTCTTCTCTTACTTCGGAAATAGCTACCTGGGTTGCTACTGTTTCCGAAAGAACTGATAGTTTATTTGACAAATCAAAATTTTCCCGTTTAAGAGTATTCAGTTCGTCACTCAATTCTTCTACCGTAATTTCATATTCAGCAAGCTCGGTTAACCGTTTATTATTCGTACCGGCAGCAATTATCGAAATCAAGGCAACTACTACAATAAGAAAAGAAAGAGCCGAAATAATTAAGATAATATTTTTAATACGGTCTTGGCGAATCGTTCCATCTTTTTTTTCACGTACCAGCAAAACAGCTATTTTATTTTTAATTTTTTTCTGTGTATCCATATAAATTACCAATCTTTTCTTGTATTACCTTTGCCATCTTAACATATTTGTAATAATTACGCAACTTTTTTATAATTATTTTGACCCTTGTATCCATATAATATGAAAATATATAGCAAAAATACCCCTTTTTCCACTTTACTTTTGTTAAAGGGTGTGTTATCCTTGTTTTGTTGCACGGCTTTTATGCCATATTTATATATTTTTTTGGAGGAAGTACAATGAACAAAGGTACAGTAAAATGGTTTAACAACCAAAAAGGTTACGGCTTCATCTCTGATGAGCAAGGCAATGATGTATTCGTACATTATTCAGGTCTTGTAATGGACGGCTTTAAGTCTTTAGAAGAAGGCGCCGCTGTTGAATTCGAAGTAGTTAACGGCGAAAAAGGCCCCCAAGCTGTAAATGTCAACAAAATCTAAATGTTGGCACGACATTTAATCAGTAATACGATGTGCCTTTTCTATTAATAAAAACTTGTTTTATAATAAACTTAGTTTATATGTGGGAATTCGCAATATTGTTATAACGGATTAAAACAATAAGAACCTGTCTTGATTAAAGGCAGGTTCTTTTTATATGTGAAAATTACCGCATTGTATGAATGTCTATCCTCTTGAACATAATACTTGTACATAATCAATTTTTATTAAAAATGCTAACAACATACAACACTGCAGTTGAGATTAACGTTACGCGAATCAGCTCTCCAAATTTTACAAAATGTACGCTCACAGTAATACCAATCCAAGTAATTTAAATGACATCGGGGTCTTATATGATTCACAAAATCGAATCTACACATTGAGCAAAAATGAGCTGTAAAAGCGAGAACGGTTTCATCAAACTTCCAACGATCGATTCTTGCAATTCCTTTAACAAAAACGTTTCACTAACTACAGATATATCAATATCCTCTGAAATATTGCTTGCTATTTCATTCATTGCTTCAACCTGAGCAGTTAAAATAGCCTGGCGTTTCATTTCTTCAATTGATTCAAAGTTATCCTCTGAAAAATAAACCCATTCAGATATAAGGACACTTGTTTCTTCAATGCAAACGCAATCATAATTATGTTCAGAGAAATGTTGTGTGCCTTTTTTATGTTCTACTTGAATAACCTGTTCTTTCAATTCATCAATGGAAACCGAATCATGAGTGATTTCAGAGAGATGTTGTATGAATTTTTCAAGTTCTGCTTGTATAACCTGCTCTTTTAATTCGTCAATAGAAACCGAATCAGTAACAGAAACGTAGTATGATTCATTTAGTTGATGAGCATACACCATCAACGACCCAGAAATTAATATAAGTCCTAGCGCAAAAATTGAAACAATACGAACTACTAATTTTTTTTTCTGATTCATAATTTTATCCTTTCTTTTTGTCGCATTATGTTGATATCTTGATAGACTATTTATTTTTCGACAACCATAGAACCACACCTTTTCTTAATTACACATTTGGTATTTCATCCTATAAACTCTTTCAATCCCAAAATGTATTCCGACAAATATCATTTTAATTTTCTTCATCATTTCCATATACAACATTACCCTCATTTACAAAATGGTAAAATAGTTCTAGACTAATGGTACGCGATTCTTCACTCTTTAACCCCGCCCAACTGTACACCCGCGACAATATAACGGGATAAAGTAAAATAAACGACAAATAATGGTAAAACCGACATCGTAAGGCCAAGATAAATTGCGCCAAATTCTGTGCGGTAGATATTGCCGCGCAACTGGCTGACCATTACCGGCATCGTAAATTTGCTTGAATCGGTTAATAAAACGAGAGGCATAAATAAATTATTCCACGATGATACGAAAACGAAAATAGCTTGAATTGCCATTGCCGGCTTCATCATTGGAAGGACAATCCGGTTGAAGATATACAATTCCTTTGCCCCGTCGATACGCGCCGAATTAACGATATCAATTGAAAAAGTCGCAAGCAAATACTGGCGCATAAAGAATACTATCGCCGGAGATGCCACCGCCGGAAGGATGAAAGGTATCAAACTATTCGTAAGGTCCATCCGGTAAACGAACTGATAAAAACCAATCGCCGAAACTTGCGCCGGTATCATCATAACCGCAACGATAAAGGTAAAAAACGGCTGCCGTAAGCGCCAGTCATAAGCCATTAGGGCATAAGCTGTCAGGCAGGAAAAGTAAACCGCACATAAAGTCGCGCCTATGGATACAATCATTGAATTTTGGAAACCGACAAAGGCGTTAAAAACACCGCGTTCCATATGTCCAAGGTTATCAAAAAAATGAACCGAAGGAATTAGTGATACTGCCGAGGCCCGGATTTCCGGAGTTGAGCGGGTCGCATTAATAATCATGATAATAAATGGCAATAGGCTCAAGACAGTAAGAATACCGCAAGTGATATAAATAATTACTTTAGTAATCCATTCAAGGAATCTTTTCTTTTCTGAACGTACCATATTATTTTACCCCCGCTCTTTCTCTTTTTTGAGCTCTTTTTTGGCTTCTTTGCATTTTTTTCAATTGGGCGGCATCTTTGTCACGCATGATATAGAAAATAACTGCCGACAAAATCGCAATGATGGCAAAAATAACCAGGCTTGCCGCCGAAGCAAGATTGTAACGGTATGTCCCCTCAAAAGCCTGCCCGTAAATAAACAAGCTGATGGTTTGGGTTTTGCCGTCAGGCCCGCCAAGGGAATAAAGCCGGGGAATATCAAACATATTCAGGCCGCCAATCAAGCTTGTAATCAAGATATAAAGCATTACCGTCCTAATATTTGGAATTGTGATATAAAAAAACTGCTGTAAACTGTTAGCACCGTCTATTTCCGCCGATTCATACATTTCCGGGTTGATACCCATAATACCGGCAATAATAATCAGCATCGTATAACCATACCACATCCAAAATTGAATAAAGGCAATAACTAACCGTGATGCAAGTGTATTCAATTCAAAGTTCACGGGTGAATCTATAAATCCTAATAATATTAAGGTATCGTTGACTACTCCAAGGGGAAACCCAAAAAGGGCGCGGAACAATAAGGCAATTGATGCTGCCGTAATTATATTGGGCATATAAAATACTATTTTGAAAAACCCCTGCCCTTTTATCTTGCTGCGCCGGCTCGTAAACCAGGTCGCTAATAACAAAGCAAGCAGGAGCTGCGGGACAAAATTAATCCCCCAAATCATAAAGGTATTACCCAAGGAAGTCCGGAAAGCCATATTACTCATCAGTAGCCGGAAATTTCCAAACGGGTCTAATTTCTCAATTGTATTACCTGCTTCAGTGGTAACGGTTGTCGTAAGAATGCTGTACTCACGGCCGGGTATATTAGGGCCCGACCGGTTGGTAAAGGCGATTGAAGTTGTGAAAATCAATGGATAAAGAGAAAATATAAGGAATATCACTACAAAAGGGATACAAAATAAATAACCGTATTTAGCATAACTAAAATTTTTATGCTTCATGTACAACCACACCTTTCTTGAAATAAAATCGGGGCGGACGAAGTGCATCCGCCCCGATTAATCAAAGGAGCTATTTATCTAATTATTATTCAAAACCTAATTCATCAGTAATCTTCTGTCTAAAGTCAGCAATTGCCTGCTCTTTGGTTTTATTACCAATATAGAACTGGCGTACCTGGTCAATGAACCAATCATCAATATAACGGTCATGCTCGGTCCAGTGGTCGGCCCTTGCGGTAGCAGCGGCCGGTATAAAGTAATCAAACATGTTCTGGCCGCCGAGTAAACTTAAAGTCCCGTCTGACTTTTCCATAACTACTTTGGAAGCAACCGTATCTTTTGCACCCGGCTCATCATAAAGAGTGCCATTTGCAAAGAAATACTGGAAGCCTGTTTCAGAAGTATCAAGGGT
This sequence comes from Lachnospiraceae bacterium, assembly GCA_009780115.1. Taxonomy (GTDB): domain Bacteria; phylum Bacillota; class Clostridia; order Lachnospirales; family Lachnospiraceae; genus UBA935. Next base: position 44,758 of record WRAQ01000012.1, on the reverse strand, counting down.
AATCCATTCGATTAACTGGCCGATTGCCTGTCTTTTTTCAAGTGAATCGATATCTTTGTTCCCCATTACCCATGTGCCGCCCCAAGTCCAGGGTACCGGCGGCATCGTAACAGCCCAGTCGCCGTAAGTATCGCCAACATTGTCAACCATAACATAGTTAATCAGCCAAGCCGGGCCAAGGAAAGCAAATACCGGACGGATTCCATTGTCGCCCATATCGGCATACCAAGATTCATTCCAGGGCCTTGAGCCGTTCCAATAATCATTGTTTTGCATAATTTCAGCTAATTCAAACAATGATTCACGAACCGGGTCAATATGTATTTTGCCATCAACAAGCCAGCCTTTTTCCGCACCGTCTTTCAAAACTTTATAAATATCTTCATCACCGGAAACAATCGAATATCCTTTTGCTTGCAGGTCGGCAGCAGCTAACAAAAACTGATCCCAGCCGGGCCCGGTAATTTTGGCAATTTCTTCAGGGTCATCAGTCCCCCAGGTATCAATTGCAATCGAACGGCGGTAAATCAGGCATGAACCGGTTTCTTGAAAGCGCATCCCGACAATCTGGCCGTTTCTTGTCCCGACATCAACTGCATATTGGGCAACCTGAGCGGCCGCAATTTTGCTGTCAAGGTCATCAATCATATACGAATAAGGAAGTGCAAAACTGGAAAACCCGCCTTGGGTGAATTTCATAACAAATGCCTGTTCGGCTGTATACATATCCGGTGCGGCTGAACCGCCGGCAACAAGTGCCGACTCGAGGGCCATTTCATATGCCCCATCCTGGTCATTAATAACAGTTACATTGATTTCCCAATCAAAGCTTGGGTTAAATTCTTTGTATCTATTAATCGCATCGGGGATTTCAGGTGTAAAAGACCAAACATTAATAACGCGGTTTTCGGAAATCTGGGGGACTTCAGGAACACCTCCGGACCCGCCACCACAGCCTGCTAATATAGAAACAGACAAAACTGACACTAATAAAAGCGCTAACAACTTTTTCATTTTCTTCCTCCCTTTATATAATAAAGAAACAACATTATATAGTACTATCACATCACTATATCAAAAATAGGATATGTTTGCTTAATAAAAGTTGCTTATTGTATGCTAATTATTGCCATTATTAAAATTTAAAAATGGAAATTTTTGTAACACTTACGGTACTTTTTATTGCATAAATGCGGTTATTTTTACATTTTTTACTCTTTTTTTCACAAATTCGAGATTTTAAAGCGCAATAATTATATAAAAACTATTGCCTTATATTATAAATATAAGTATAATAAATTTGCAGGAGGTTGATTTTATGATTGAAACACTTCATGGCATCCGTGAAACCGTAAATTTTAAATCAAATACACATTTGCGTTTGTATAACAATGTCGAAGCTGAATTTTATCCGAATCATTGGCATGCACCGCTTGAAATTATCATGCCGCTTGAAGGCACATATCCTGTCACCTGCAGCAACAAATCTTATCAGATAAAAGAAGGCGAGTTGCTGTTAATCACACCGGGCGCACTGCACAACATGGGCGGGACTCACGGTAAGCGGCTCATTTTCCAGGCTGATTTTGCCCTTCTTCATAGCATCAAGGACTTAGCCGCCGGATTAACGTTAATATCCCCCGCCTTACATATTACCCCCGATAATTCCCCGGCAATCCACGGCCCGGCGAAAAAGCTCGTTTTGGAAATTGCCAATGAATACTTTGAAGACCTTCCCCTTAGTGAAGCATCGATTTATGCAAAGATAATTGAGCTCTTTGTCTTAATTGCCAGACATCATTCCAAGGTTTCCATTCCGATGAATAATAGTGAAAATAAGCAAAGGGAATATATTGAACGGTTTTTGTTCGTTTGCGAATATATCAATGAACATTTTAATGAAAACCTGACTCTTGATGAAATAGCCGCCCTTTCCGGCTTCAGCAAATATCATTTTAGCCGTTTGTTCAAACAATTCACTAACACTTCCTTTTATAAATATCTCAATCGCAAAAGAATTGAAAATGCTGTTGACCTTTTGATGGATAGCCAGCATACTATTACTGATGTGGCATTACGTTGCGGATTTAGCAGTTTGTCAGCCTTTATCCGGATGTTCAAAATTATCAGGGGTTGCACGCCAAGCGAATTTAAAGCGCTCTATTCCATTAAATGGGATGAAGTCCGCAAAGCGGACATAGAAACTGAATTTGACAAAAATGAATGCGAAACAGGAGGAGAATCAAATGCTTTACATCGGTATTGACTTAGGGACAAGTGCGGTAAAACTACTTTTGATGGATGGTGACGGAAAAATCATCAATATCGTCTCAAAGGAGTATCCCTTATATTTTCCAAAGCCGGGTTGGTCAGAACAAAATCCGATTGACTGGTATAGTCAATCTATCACCGGGATAAAAGAATTATTAGCAGATGTTGACAAATCACAAGTTGCCGGAATTAGTTTCGGCGGCCAGATGCATGGTTTGGTTATCCTTGATGAAGCCGATGAAGTAATCCGCCCGGCAATTTTATGGAATGATGGCCGGACAACAGTCGAGTGTGAATACCTTAATGAAGAAATCGGGCGTGACAAATTGTCCGGATATACAGCTAATATCGCATTCGCCGGATTTACTGCCCCGAAAATTTTGTGGGTCAAAAATAATGAACCGGAAAACTTCAAAAGAATCCGCAAGATTATGCTTCCGAAAGATTATCTTGCTTATCGTCTGACCGGCGTATTTTCCTCGGATGTTTCTGATGCTTCCGGGATGCTTTTATTGGATGTAGAAAACCGCAAATGGTCACAGGAAATGTGTGATATTTGCGGAATCACTGTCGAGATGCTGCCGAAGCTTTATGAAAGTTATGAAATGACAGGCTGTGTCTCTGCCGCCCTTGCCGCCGAGTTAGGCCTTGGCCCGGATGTCAAAGTCGCCGCCGGGGCCGGTGACAATGCCGCCGCCGCTGTCGGGACCGGGACGGTTGGTGATGGAATGTGCAATATTTCCATCGGTACAAGCGGAACGATTTTTATTTCTTCCCGGAATTTCGGGGTGGATAAATTTAATGCCCTGCATGCTTTTGCCCATGCTGATGGTAATTACCACTTGATGGGCTGTATGCTTAGTGCCGCATCGGCAAATAAATGGTGGATTGAAGATATTATTGGAACAACTGATTACTACACGGAAGAAAAAGAAATCAACGACCTCGGTGACAACCGTGTCTTTTTCCTGCCTTATCTGATGGGTGAGCGTTCCCCGCACAATAATCCCGATGCCCGCGGCGTTTTCATTGGAATGACGATGGATACGACCAAAACTGACATGAATCAGGCCGCTCTTGAAGGTGTTATTTTTGGCCTACGCGATTCGTTTGAAGTTGCAAAATCCCTCGGTATCAATATTGAACGGACGAAAGTCTGCGGTGGTGGGGCAAAAAGTGCATTATGGCTCAAAATGATTGCCAATATTATGAATATTAAAGTTGATGTCCTTGAAAATGAAGAAGGGCCCGCCCTTGGCGGCGCAATGTTAGCCGCAGTTGCTTGCGGTGAGTATCCTGATGTTGTTGCCGCAAGTGCAAAAATCGTCAAAATCAAGGAAACTGTCAATCCTGACCCTGAACTTGTTGCAAAATACAAAGCCCGCTACCAGCAGTTCAAAAGTATTTACCCGGCTCTTAAACCGGTATTTGATATTTTAAAATAAGCATGTTTGCAAATACATGCGAGTTTAAATAAAATTTATATCCCTAAAGGAGGAACAAATGAACAACATCCCCAAAGTAAAAATCGGGATCGTCGCCGTCAGCCGCGACTGCTTTCCCGAATCCCTTTCCGTAGGCAGAAGAAAAGCCCTAATCAACGCTTACGAAGCCAAATATGACAAAGCCGACATCTATGAGTGCCCCATTTGTATCGTTGAAAGCGAAATCCATATGGTCAAGGCCCTGGAAGATGTCAAGGCCGCCGGTTGTGATGCCCTCTGTGTTTACCTTGGCAACTTTGGCCCCGAAATATCCGAGACTCTCTTAGCCAAACACTTTGACGGCCCGGCAATGTTCGTTGCCGCCGCTGAAGAATCACAGGACAAATTAGTGAATGACCGCGGTGATGCTTACTGCGGAATGCTGAATGCAAGCTACAATCTAAAACTCCGTAATATCCGTGCTTACATACCGGAATATCCCGTTGGTACTGCCGCCGAATGCGCTGATATGATTAATGAGTTTGTCCCGATTGCCCGCGCTGTTGTTGGATTGAAAAACTTAAAAATTATTACTTTCGGACCGCGCCCGCACAACTTCCTTGCTTGTAATGCCCCGATTAAACAGCTCTACAATCTCGGTGTTGAAGTTCAGGAAAATTCCGAGCTTGATTTGTTTGAAGCATTTAAAAAACTAGAAAATGACCCCCGTATCCCAGCCAAAATAAAAGAAATGGAAGAAGAACTAGGCGAAGGAAATATGAAACCGGCTATTTTACCCAAACTTGCCCAATTCGAGCTTACTTTGCTTGACTGGATTGAAGCAAACCGTGGTTATCGCAAATATGTCGCCATCGCAAGCAAATGCTGGCCTGCTTTCCAGACCCAGTTCGGTTTTGTTCCATGTTATGTAAACAGCCGTTTGACCGGCATGGGTATTCCGGTTTCATGTGAAGTTGATATTTACGGGGCTTTAAGTGAGTTTATCGGTGCGGCGGTTAGCGATGATGTCGTTACCTTACTCGATATTAACAATACCGTTCCGGATGATATGTATGCCGAATCAATTAAAGGTAAATTTAATTATACTCATCAAGATACTTTTATGGGCTTCCACTGCGGTAACACCAATTCGAAAAAACTATCTGCTTCCAAGATGCAGCACCAATTAATTATGGCACGGGCCCTTCCCGAAGAAGTAACCCAGGGGACCCTCGAAGGTGACATTATTCCCGGCGATATCACTTTCTTCCGCCTCCAGTCAACCGCCGACAATATCCTCCGCGCTTATATCGCCCACGGCGAAGTCCTGCCGGTTGCGACCCGTTCCTTTGGTGGTATCGGTGTCTTTGCAATTCCGGAAATGGGGCGTTTTTACCGTCACGTTTTGATTGAAGGAAACTATCCTCATCATGGCGCGGTCGCTTTTGGCCATTTTGGCAAGGCTTTGTATGAAGTCTTTAAATATATCGGCGTTTGTCCGGACGAAATCGGTTATAATCAACCGAAAGATGTGAGATATAAAACCGAGAACCCTTTCTAAGGAGTTGGCTCGTTTTATCACTAAAAATGAAGAAAAAGAAATGTTTGTTAATTGAAAAATTACTTAACGAAGGATGGGCTTCCGATGAAAAGGAAGCCCTTGCTTTGGTTATGACGGGAAACGTCTTAGTTAATGATTATCCCGCCGCAAGTACGAAAGAAAAGGTAACAACAGATAGTGTAATCAGAATCCGCGGTAAAAATAACACCCGTTATGTTACTCGCGCCGGTTTAAAACTGGAAAAAGGTTTAAATTATTTCGGGATTTCGGCACAGGGTAAAACCTGCCTTGATATCGGGGCGGCCGAGGGTGGTTTTACCGATTGCCTGTTGGCTTTCGGGGCGGCTAAAGTTTATTCCGTTGATGTTGCTTACGGTATTTTTGACTGGTCGCTTCGGAATAATGAAAAAGTCGTTGTTTTGGAACGGACTAATGCCCGCTATCTTGATGAAAAATTGATTCCTGAACCAATTGATTTACTGGTTAGTGATGTTTCGTTTATCTCATTGACTAAAATTCTTCCGCCAGCAATTAAGTTACTTAAACCGGAAGGAGTTTTTGTTGTGTTATACAAACCACAGTTCGAATTAGCACCGGAATATCTGGGGAAGAACGGCAATGTCGAAAACCCTGACTATATTTTCGCGGGAATAAAGGATTTAAGCGAATTTTTGGAAAAGAAAGGAATTTTTATCCGCAAAATAATTGAATCACCGATTCGCGGAAGCAATGGGAATGTAGAGTATTTGTTATTAGGGGAGCGTGAAGAGTTTATCTAAGGCATCGGACAAAGGCCCGAACCAAAGATAAACTAAAGCTTCACGCCGGAAGAACGCCGTATTGCGGCGTTCTTCATCTTAGAATAGAGTGCATAAACTCAGCTATGCTGAGATTGCACGCATCAATCTCATAGTAGCATCTACAGATCAAGCACCGTCGTCTGATATTCAATTGAAATCACTGTTTCACCATCAATAATAAAACAAAGCCGCATCCCATCTTTATCATAAATAAGCTGCCCATTGTCATTTATACGCGGAGTGCCATATGCCGCTTCCATTTCCGCCCGGCTTGAACCAATCCTAAGCCCCTCGTTTGTCGCAACCGTATCGTCTTTGAGCACTATCGCCGATACAAAATCTCTATCTCCCTGAGGATAGGTGTCAATTTCAAACCCGAAATAAGTATAAATTTTATCAAGGCCTTCAAAAGCACAACTTTCGGCTTCAAAATAAGCCCGCGGTTCTCCAAGCGCTTTAAGAATTGGCGCAAAATCAGAATCAATTGCAATAATAGTACCGGAATGAGTAAAGGTATACCCCTTATAGTCAGGCTGTGATAAGGATTCAATCCCGGCAGGAATATCCTGCTCTTCTGCTCCCGTATCTGTAGAATTATTGCCTTGATTAATATTTGCCACGTCACCGGTGATGCGGTTAACCTCGTTACTGCCGCAGGAGGTTAAGAAGATGATTGTCAAGATGATAAAAATAATTGTCATTTGTTTTTTCATTAACTTAGCATAACATAGCCGGGTAAGTATCTCAAGAGTTTTCGAGACTTAATTTTATTCGACATCCAACCCTGCACTTAACCGCTCTATTTCCCGATTATAAAGTAACAATTTCTCCTCCCAGCGTGTCGCCAAATCAGCTTCTCCGCGGCGGTCGGCCAGACTAGTATTATTCAATAAAAACTCGCCTAGATAGTGGGTGATTTTCTCGGCTCCGGTTAGGTTAAGATGCAGTCCGGCATTATAAGTATCAGTCATAAAGTCAAGACCGGTTTCATCAATTAGCTCCAGAAAATTGATATATTTCAAACCATTTGCTTTGGCGTAAACCTTAACCTGCTCTTCCCACTCATCATACCAGTACGGATAAAGACTTGGGGCTTTAACGAGAATCAATTCGATTCCGTTTTCAAGGCAAAGAGCAGTCATTTTATCAAGATATTCCATTGCTTTTGCCCCGAAATTATAATTTGCCAGAATACGCCCTTCCGGGACATTTATTGCCGGTTTGACCCCGATATTAATAAAAAAACCGTTGTGAGATACTTTATCTTTTTTGAACATCCGGGTAAAATCAGCGGAAGAAAGCTCTTTCCACCGCGAATGATATCGCAAAAGGGGAAAAACATAATCAAGGAAGTGCTCACTTTCCATCATCGAGGCATTAATAGCCCTGATTTTGGCCGGAGTCCATCGCATTCCTTCCAGCGACATCCGATTATATGCTTCGCGTTGCGGTTCATTGTACATTAACGCCAAAACATTAAAAATCACTACCGGTGGTTTCTCATGATACAAGGTATCTTCCAATAAATAATATGATTGCCAAATCAATTGCTGGGCACTGCCGCGAATATAGCTATTGATGCCATAATCCTGCCACAAAACTGCCGGTGAAAAATTATCATAAACTTCGCAATCGCCGATGAAAATAAGGTCATGGCCTTTTACCTCATCATAATACTCTGCTACCAGTGCGCCCTCGATGACACCGATGTCATATTTAGGCATCATTAAGCGGGTAAGCAGGTATAAGGTGCTTACGATGATGAGAATAGTTGCGATTATTCGGATATAGTTGACACGGTTGTCATTTTTCATACTCTACCTACTCTTGAAAAGATACCCCAGGCTGCTCCGCTTCGTTCTCGCAGTCCTAAAAACCTCGGAATCCACCCTATCAGATTACTTCCTCGTTTTTTTGGCGGGTCATAATATTATGAATTTCATGCAAGCATGAGATTCATGATATTGCAACCCTTGATATCTTCAAAACTGATTATAAATAAACTGGCTGGCATCATAACCAATACCATAAGCACCGAAAATCAACACACTTAGGAAAAGGCCGTACCAAATCACGAATTTAACCCAATATGGCTTAGCACTGATATATTCCCGTACCGCCCCGTTTCTTTGTTTCAGGCTGACCCAAACAAGCAGGACAACACCTAGAAGCAAGATAACATAATCTGCCATACTAAGCCCTAAACCTAACAATGACCCGTCAAATACAATCCGCCAATTTCTTTCCGTTACCATCGTCCCCCACATTCTGAAAGTTAGCGGCACATCACGATAATAATTAAAGGACCGAATCATATTCATAATTAATATCGTCCGGATAATTTGAAAAAGTTTAAATGCTGTTTGTTCCTTAACTCGGGGAAAACGGTTATGAAAACGATTATATAATGGCTCAAATTCCTGGGAAATCATGATTACAATCCAGTTGGCCAAACCCCAAACAATGAAATTCCAGCTTGCGCCATGCCATAGGCCGGTCGTAAACCAGACGATAAATGATGCTAAATAAATCGGTATTCTTTTTCCTAAAGCAGTTCCCAAATTTTTGCGTGACCATTTTGAAAGGCGAAGCATTGGTTTTGAAACCGTTACCGGGTAAAAAATATAATCGGTAAACCATGTTCCCATACTAATATGCCATCGTTTCCAAAACTCCTTGATTGATTTGGAGAAGAAAGGGCGCCTAAAGTTTTCAGCCACTTTTATTCCAAGTACTTGGGCAACACCAATGGTAATATCAATTCCGCCGGTGAAATCAGCATATAATTCAAGGGCGAAAAAGAACATTCCAATGAAAACAAAGGCTCCGTTGTAAATATCCGGTTCGCGAATGATTTCCGTAACCCCTACCGCAACCCGGTCGGCGATGACTAGCTTCTTGAAAAACCCAAATAATATTCTTTGCAGGCCATAACTTACCTGAATGCGGTCAAAAGAATGAGGCAAAAACAAAGTCTTGGACAAATCACCAAAGCGGCTGATTGGTCCTTGAATCAATTGCGGAAAGAAAGACACAAAGAGGGCAAACCGGAAAGGGTTCCGCTCTGCCGTCACCGTACCGCGATAAACGTCAATAAGATATGAAACAGCTTGGAAAGTATAAAAAGATATTCCCAACGGTATGATGATATTACGAAAACCAAATTGCTTTTCGGCGGCAACACCGAAAAAACGCAAAACCGAATTAGCATTAGCAATAGCGAAGTTGGTGTATTTGGAAATAGCGAGGATACCAATGTTTATGATTAAAGCGAAAAGCAAAAGCCGCCATTTTTTATTTTTAATCAGGGCTTTGTGGACCTTTTTATCACCGGAAAAATTCTCATCTTTCCGTTTGCTTAAGTTTTCTATTTTGAGGGCAAAGAAAAAAATAGTAATGGTTGTTGCTGTAATATAAAGAAGATAAACCGGACCGGCAATAAAGTAAAAGAGGTAACTAAAAACCAGCAGCAATTTCCATTGGTGCCTCTTCGGAATTAGATAATATGAAATAAACAAAACGAGCAAAAAGCCGATAAATTCGTATGAGGTAAATAACATAAATCAATTTTCTTCCTGTAGCTTTTCTATTAGCGCAAACAAAGCTTTGGCGGAGTTAAAATTCTCCGGGACAATGTATTCCGCAGAGATAGTAACATCAAAGCGGTCATATATTTCAGCAATGATAGATACAATATCAAAGGAATCGATGATTTTGTTGTCGAAGATGGCTTCGGCGGTGGTGAAGTCGATATCTTCGTGTAGGTCGGTTAGGATTTCGAGTAGTTCGTTCATATTTCTCCTTATAAATCATAAATTCTATCTATTATGGCAGATAAAATATCTCTTCGTCACGACGGCCTAATTGGTGTAAAATAAAATTTTTTTCCCGGGAAGAAGGCGGCCTAAGGTTCCTGCGAGATAAATTATCTGCCATCCATCATCTTAAATTCTCATACTCTGCCGGAGGTTCACATACTCTTTCCGCAAATTCCCGCATTCGAGTACAACCCGGCGGGCAAGGACTTCAAGTACATCAAGGTATTCCGGAGGTAAATAGTGGCCGTTTTTTATGATTGACAATTCAGAGCAACCAAGCAAAATTAATTCTGCACCATCAGCAAATAAGGGTTGCGATAATTCCTTAAGCTTTTCAAAACCAGCGGTGCGGCCGCCTTTAATTTCATAAATCAAATCTACAATTTGCTTTTGGCCTTTAGCTTCCGGCAAAATTACTTCGCTACCGGCTTTCTGCAACTTATCTTGATAAAGACGGCTTTCTATCATACCGTCAGTTGCAAGTATACCCACCGATTTTATCCCTGTCTCTTTAAGATATAAGGCAACCTCATCAATCGCATCAATGACAGGAATACCCGCTGCTGTGCGAATAACTTCCATAAAATAATGGGCGGTAAAGCAAGGGATTGCTAAAATTTCCGCCCCGGAATTAGCTAATTTCCTGCCTAGCTCTATTAAATCCGCTTCCGGGCTCAATGTAGCCTTGCCGGTGATAAAAGCCGAGCGGTCGGGAATCCCCGGGCGGCTATGCAATAAAATCTCAATGTGGTCTTGTTCTTTTTCGGCTTCGCTCATTTTCGTAATCAGAGTTAAAAAATGTGCTGTTGCCATCGGCCCAAGGCCGCCGATAATGCCGAGTTTCTTCATAGTTTTCTCTTTCAATTTCTATCTAATTAATCGGCCGCCGGTCGAGCGGATAAATATCGGGGTCATAGCGGTGGGAATTGTACCTTGTTTCTTCCATCAGCTCTTTAATTTGCTCATTAGTCCACATGAATATTACCACTTTATCACTACGGGGTGTCGTATCAAAATGATACCAGCCGTCGCCCAAATCAACCAAATGCCAATAATGCCGGCTCCGAGTCACGATTTTTTCAATATCTTCGTTTTTAATTCCGGCCCGGTCAAGTAATACTTTAGCCGTCATCGCATAAACGTAACAATCACCGCGGCGATTGAAAAGCCCATCATGCGCCGCTTGCAGCCAAGTCCCTTTTTCCCAGGTTGCCTCAAAGAAAATATTGTTCATATTATAACGGTAAATTGCCCACAATTTATCCCGCTCTGTCATTTCATCGGTGAAAATACGTTCAAGTATCTCATCGGCTCTTGAATATATCTCTTCAATATCATAAACTTTTGGCACGACTGTCAGAGTAATGGTAACAATAGTCTCATTTCCGGCCATATCACGGGCGATATAGTGAACCGGATAGGCCCCGGGCGTATTAACATCAACAGCACTTGGGTCAACGTAAAATTCCAAACCGATGGGGTTATTATCAATTGCAACAACATTTTTCATATAGGCAATTGTATCACCGGCCTGAACTGTAAAATCAACCGCCCCCTTAATAACCGGCGGTTCGGTATCGGCTTTAAGCGTAAGAAATGCCGTTTCTATTGCTTCATTTCCGCCGCTGTCCCTTGCGATAATTGTCACTTCCTGAGTACCGATATAAGTAAAATCCGGCTCTTCTAAAAAATGAAATGTTACCGGAGAGACATCATAATAATCAGTCACAAAATCTAAAGCTTCATAGGGAAGCAAGGAAAAACCGGAGATATCATTGGTGTTAAAAACCGGAGGGACAGTATCAATAATAGTAAAAAAAGTTTCATAAATCCCGCCGTCAATATTTAATATAACCAGATATTCACCGGGTAAATTATTATCAATTAAATTTATATCACTGATAAAAAAGGCCTCTTCCGCAAAAATAATAAAATCATCTATTTCCGGCAACTGTTCACCGGCTTCAATCATGACGGTCTCATTTATTTCCGCAAGAAATAAAGTTGCTGTCAAAATCGTATGATTCCCGCCTAAATCAGTCAGCCGGATAGTTATATCCTGACGGCCGGTAATGCTATTGTCAGGCAGGTCAACAAAAGCAAGGCTCACTTCAGTTGCATCAATTATTTCCGTAATAAAATCGCCGGGGCTTAAATCACTGCCAACCAGCTTATGTACCGTTGTTACTGTCCCCTGCGGGGGAATCGTATCTTCGATAATTAATGTTGATTTAAAATTAAACCAGCCATTCTTTAACCTAATCTGATATTCACCGGGCCTATTAATCAAAAATGGTTCACTATCAGCGGTAAATACAGCTTCTTCGCCGCCTTTTTTGAAAAAATCAGACGGGTAAATCGCTACCCCTGCTTCGCTATAACAAATTTTGTATACTTGATTGTATTGGTTTAATACATGGCCGCCGAAAAGCCCAAGAATCAATGAAACAAAAATGATAATAAATAGCACAAGGTAATTCTTTTTTTTCATAAAAATAATTTTATCACATATCCCATCCAAAGGCAAACTATGCTATACTCTAAATATAAATTAGAAAGGACAATGTTACTTTAACTATTAATAGTAACAGGACAATCTCATGAGCAAAAAATATGAGCACCGCAAATCACAAGTCACTTTAAATCTGATTCATTCCGACGGTACACCAGTAAAAAATCGAGAGGTGAAAATTGAGCAAACCAGACACGAATTTCTTTTTGGTTGTGGTGGTTTTGATTCTGTCGAACTTGCCAGCGGCATTATGGATGGCGTGCCAATCTCTGCCGGCCGCAAAGAATTTCTTGAAGACCGGATGGATAAAATTCTCAAACTTAATAACTATCTAACCTTACCTTTTTATCTTGGCCGTTATGAAGCGGAAGAAGGAAAACCTGATGAAAGCCGGGTTATGGCAGCGGCAAAATGGTTAAAAGAGCGGGATGTTTTCCTCAAAGGCCATCCGCTATGCTGGCATACTGTCTGGCCGACATGGCTGATGAAATATTCAAATAATGAGATTCTGAAAAAAGCCCTTGAGCGGATTGAACGTGATGTTTTAGCTTTTAAAGGTATTATTGATTCGTGGGATGTCATCAATGAAGTAGTAATTATGCCTATTTTTGATAAATATGATAATGCAATTACCCGCATCTGCAAAGAAATGGGGCGTGTTGGTTTGATTCGTGAGGTTTTTGAGGCCGCGGTAGCGGCGAATCCGCACGGGACCTTCCTCTTAAATGATTTCGATTTGAGTACAAAATATGAAATCTTAATTGACGGCTGTCTGCAAGCAGATATCCCAATTGATGTAATCGGCCTTCAAACTCATCAGCACCAAGGTTATAAGGGTGTTGAGTGGTTCCACCAAATCCTTGAACGTTTCGAACATTTCGGCTTACCCTTACATTTCACAGAAAATACTTTGATATCCGGTGAAATCATGCCTGCCCATATCGATGACTTAAACGATTGGCAGGTAGACGAGTGGCCAAGTACTCCGGCCGGTGAGGAGCGCCAGGCCAGGGAAGCTGTCGAATTATATGAACTTTTATTTTCCCATCCTAGTGTTGAAGCAATCACCACCTGGGACCCCGCCGACGGCAAATGGCTAAAGGCCCCGTCAGGGCTTTTGCGTGAAGACAATAGTATTAAGCCGGTTTATGAAGCATTGATGGAAAAAATTAAGGGCGAATGGTGGACAAAAGAATCTCTGGCAACAAACGAAGCCGGAGCAGTCACTCTGTCCGGCTTTCGCGGTGATTATATTGTTTCTTGCGGTGGTGAAAAAATTAAGCAAAGGTTTGCGCTTGATGGCAAGAATGAGATGTTGACGGTGGTATTTGATTAAGCGAGCGATACTAAAAGTCATTATTCCGCGTGTGACATTTCTGTACTTCGGCCGCAGAACACGCTCTCGCTCCATGAGAAATCGTTGCGTTACATACGGTTTCTAAATACGAAACCTAGTAACGACGTTTCTCAAGGGTCTGCTTGCGAAGTCAGAATGTCACTCACGAACAATTTATTTAAAATCGCCCGCTCCCTACAAATCCAGCACCGCAACTACAAAGTACGCGGGGGAGTTCCAATAAATCGTGATTTCATTGGAAGCATAGCTGCCGGCATGGTCAATATAGCACTTTGCCGGCGGCATACCCGTACAGGCCGCCATCAAATCCTCATCGGCATCGGTATTCATACAGGGGCCGCCAACGACCATTCCGGGAACGGCTTCACCCTTTGAAATCGATGGGCGGTGATGGGGATTTTTCGCCGGCTGGTGGCCATAACCGGTGATATAACTTTGCGATAGGGCATTCCGCCCAAGCAAATAATGAATATGATCCAAGGCAATTTCTTTGTATTCCAAGGCTTTTTCCGTAAAGATTAAAGACCCGAGAATCAGCATCATCGCATTATTTCCAACATCGATATTGCTGCCCCAGCGATAGGTTGTCCCAAGTGAAACCCCATACCCGTCAGTTTTGTAATTATTAATTATCTCAAAACAAGCTGCCTGAAAACATTCTTTCATGCGCCTTATTTGCATCTCATCAGCCCGTTCACCTGCTTGGGTAATGTAAGCATACAAGCCGTAGGCACCAACATTTTGCCAGCCAAGCCCGGTAAAAAGGTCACTTCCTTTAATATAACTATGGTATTTTTCTTCACCGGTTGCAACAAACAATTCACAAGCTGCCCAAAAACGTTTATTTTCGTAATATTCATCAATGCCAAGCCAATTGCCGTAAGGGCCGGTTTTGATATCGGGGGGGTTCTTAAAAGACGGCTCGTCCGGATTTTCCAAGCACCATTCAAAGGCGTGTTTCGCCGCGTTTATCAACATTTCTTTTTTTTCAGGATAAAAACGCGATGCAAGGGCAATACTCGCAGCAAAGTCAGCGGTCGCGGCCAATGATACCGGCAAGATGAAAAGTTCCTCCAACTCATCTTCGGGCATTTCATCAAAGGCATTGAAATTTTTGCAGGTAACTTTGTGATAAACTCCGCCGTTTGACTCATCCTGCATCTTCAGCATCCATTCGATTTCAAACCAGACAATATCAAGGAGCCCTTCGTCCGGATTGGGGGCAAGTTCATATGCAAGCAATAAATCGGCAATTGTCATTGCCGCCGGGACGATATAGCGGCCATAATCACCAGCATCATGCCAGCCGCCGGAAACATCTTTCTTCTCCCCGGTGCCGTAAATCGTCGCAAATTGCGTATGACAGGCAGGGTGCGACCATTTCCCGCATTCCAAATCAACACCGCACTTTTGATAGTGGAAAAAATCAAGCAATGCTTTACGCATTTCTTTGTACGGGTCATCAGTAATGACAAAGGGATAAGACTCTTCAAGGGTTGAGCCCTCTTCCTTAGCGGTGATAAAGTATGTACCTTTTTCGCTTAAATAAGAAAAATCAGCTATCTTAACCGTATCACCGGAAGCGGCATCATCAAATGCCGCCCCGGTATAGTCACGGAAAACTATTTTTCGGTCCGATGCGCGGATAACTGAAAATCTACTCGCGTTGATAGTAATTGTTGCTTTTTTCGTATCAGCCGGGCGATAACCCAGTTGATTGATATGAATCTTCTTCATCTTTTTTACCCTTTTCTCTTAATTAATTCTGTTGATATAAGTTCTTGGCAAGGTCAGCAGCATTCTCAAAATCACTGTGCAAAATATGTTCAGCAATTTTTCCAAGAAATTCATTTGTTCCCTTCGACCATACCATTTCCTTTAATTCTGAAAGTATTGCATCAGCCGTCTGGTCATCGTAGTCGTCACAAGCTGCAGTAATAAGCTTCATTTTTTCCCGAAGTAAGTCCGGGCCGGAATCAATGGCTTCATTATTTATGCTTGAGTTTGCATCTATCCTCGTTATTATCTCGGTAAGCCTTTCGATAAAAGCCGGAGTTTCATCCGTAATCACACCTTTGTCAACCGCTTTTCCGGCTTCTTCCAATGTGCCCGCCAGTTTTGCCGCCGGTTCTTCGCCAATATTCGCAAGGGCGCTTTTCATAGCGTGGACATTCACAACAAATAACCGTAAATCCTCATCCGAAACGGTTTCTATATCTTGATGTATTTTATTAATGACAGGGATTACCTTCCTGGCATCCCGGGCAAAAATAGCAAGTAATTCATCGTCAGAACCCTGATTAACTTTTACCTCTTCGTTTATGTTTTTTTGCCGCCGTTTTGCTTCTTCAATTACGGAAGCAGGTTGCTTTTCACGGATAAACTTGTGCAATACATTATTTAACTGCCGGATGTCGATCGGTTTGGAAAGAAAATCATCAAAACCATTCGCTTTAAACATCTTATCGTTACCAACAATTGCATTTGCTGTAAGGGCGACAATTGTACCTTTATAACCCGTTTCGCGAAGTTTAAGGGTCGTTTCGATTCCATCCATTTCCGGCATCATATGGTCCATAAAAACTATGTCAAAAGCTTTATTTTCAAGAACCTCAATTGCTTTAAACCCGCTATTAACTGTTTCGATTTCCAACTGGTAAGGTGTCATCAGGCCCCGGGCAACATACAAGTTCGTATCGACATCATCAACAATCAGCACACTTCCGTAAGGCATAATTTCGTATTCAAACTGCTGCCGCTTTTTTTTGCCTAATAAGATAAAACGCTTTAAGTTTTCCGAAACTTCCGTACCAATAGGAGCCGCGCCGGATACTACTTTTTGGCGAACCGTTACCGTAAATATAGAACCCTTGCCATATTCGCTCGTGACATTAATCGTGCCTTCCATCATCTTTATCAAACTGTTAGTAATATTTAAGCCAATGCCGGTTCCTTCCGTAGACCGGTTGGCTTCCATATTAAAGCGGGTATATTCGGAAAAAAGTTTTTCCAAATCATCCGGTTTCATACCTTGGCCGGTATCTTCGACAATAAGCTTTAATTCCAAATCCTGCTCTGATAAAATTTCATGGCTAACTGACAGCTTAACATAACCCTTTTCTGTATATTTAAAGGCATTTGAAAGCAGGTTGTTGATAATCTGCCTAATCCGCAATTCATCCCCGTTTATCCTGGAAGGCAGGTTTTCATCCGCTTCAATTAAGAATCTGATTTCCCTTGAGCCAATCCGGATGGCATTTAATTGGGTTGAATCGTGGATAAAACTTGCAACGTCATATGGGGCGGGGCTTAGTTCAAATTTACCCGCTTCAATTTTTGACATATCCAATATATCATTGATAATACCTAATAAAGTATTGCCGGAGGCATTGATTTGCTCCAAAGCGGCGATATTTCTTTCCGGTAAATCCGGGTCAAGCAGCTCCATTTGCGTTATTCCCAAAATAGCGTTCATCGGGGTGCGGATTTCATGCGACATCGTAGCAAGGAATGTACTTTTTGCTTTGTTTTGCGCTTCCGCTATTTCGGCCCGGTACTTTTCATTCTCGGCTTCGGCTAGTTTTTCCATCAACCCTCTGGCAAACCCGGCGAGGGCAACCAGAACAATCGTAATCGGCAAAATTTCAATCGACAAGCTAATCGCTTTTGCAATAAATACCGCCCCTGCCGTATCGTAGACTGCATACCGGTCAACATCAGCAGGACTGGCTATGTATAACCCTATCAAAATAATAAAATAATTGATGATTGACATTTTGAGCGTAAATTTTTTGTCGAAATATAAGGTTGAAATAATCGGCATTAACACAAATAATATCCGGATGACTACACCAATATAAGCATAGAAAAAAACAATTGCTATTCCAAGAGGGATTATCGCAAAGTATTTTATATACTGTTCTGCTACTTTTAACTTGAGCAAAATCGTCGGCAGATAGCAAACGATAAAACCAAGAGCCAATGAAGGAAGCACCAAATCATATCTTGTATTTACTACAAAAGAATCGGAAACATCAATAAAAAACACGAGCAGCCAATATGAAGGGACAACAAAAAACGTAATCGCCAAAATCTTACTGATTGTTCGTGTTACTTTGTGTTGGTACGCTTCAAACAAGCCGGCCTGTGCTTTAGGATTCATTATTATAACCATACTCTTTCCGCAGTCTGGAGACTTTTTGTGTAACACAAATCTCCCGTTGAAAAATCTATGATTTTCAACTTTTTACCTTCGTATTAACAATTCCGGCTTGCTTAAGGTTTTTTGCTTTAAGTAAATCAGAAGGGGCTACAAAAAGTGAATTAAGCGGTAATTTTGAATCGCATTGCGCTAATAATTCTTCTAATAAATCAAGTAATTTTTTGGCACTTTTAGCCGCTTTATTGATACTTGCCGGTGAAGCCAGCATATCAACTTCAACTTCTTGTGCCTCAATTGCAGCAAGATAAAGCTGATGGGCTAATTCTTCCGGGTCATCGTGAAGTTCTTCCAATTCATTATCAAATTCTACCTGCTCTAAAGGAACTTCTATATCCTCTATCATATCGGCAAAACAGATTAAACCATCGGCCATATCAGCATTTTTTTTCACCAGCGGGTCAATCAGCTTGATATAATAATCCTTGCCGCAATCAAAATATATCTGATAAACAAGTTGTGAACAGGTCATCGTTTTGCCGGTTCCTCTGATTTCTTCAATCAGTTTGTTGACGGCAATACAAGCAGCCCGGATAACCAGGTCAATTACATGGACATATTTAGGTGTTGGCCGGATATACCGGTAAATTACAATCCCGCCGATCATCGCAAGGGCCGGAATATTGTAAACGGTATCGGCATCTATGTAAACTTTTGCGGCTTCCAGCAAAGGGTTGGTACTATTCCCGGGGTCAAGCCGCATTACATATGTCTTCCGCCCCTCCGTTTCTACTGTAACCCGGTTCACACCTATTCCGGACAAACCCATTTCAACAAGCTGCCCTTCGCTGTACATCATTGCCGAATGACTTACATCAGAGTTTGTTAATAGGGCGATTGCTTTGCTAATCCAATGTTCATCTGCTTTAAAAACCAAAATATCTCCATTCTTTAACTGCATACTCATAAAATATCCCTTTCTTATGTTATATTATTTATATGCAGTATATCAAATCTATATCCTAAAAACAAGGTTTTTGAAAAATAATTTTAATAATACCCCCCATGGGTTATTCACAAGGGTGCTTACCTATAGTATGATGTACAAAATAATATGCTATCTACCTCTCTTTAAGGGCTATCCTACAGCATTTGTTATTAAAAACCTAATGCAGGATAGCCCTTTTTATTGCACTATTTACATCTCAATCACAACTTCATTTTCATCTTTCAAAATACTTTCTTCAATTAGCAACCCGTCTATCTTCGTACCATTTACCGTGACACTCTTAACACCGCTTTGCGCTCCGTCAGGGTTATTGACTGATATAGTCAATTTCTTGCCGCGGAAGACTTTTTTCATTTCAAACGATTTCCATTCCGAGGGAATTGACGGATTAATTACCAAGCCTTTCATCTCCGGACGAAGGCCAAGGATACCTTCAACGGTACCAACCATTACGGTTGAAGCGGTCCCGGTCAGCCAGTGGACATGGGCTCTTCCGGCAAATGGTGATTCTTTGCCTTCAATAAACTGTCCATGGACATAGGGTTCAAGAACGCGTTTTTCGGCATCGTCGTTCATATAAGCTGGGGCGGCCTCTTTCCAGTATTCAAAGGCCCTGTCGCCGCGCCCAAGCAGTGACTCGGCCAAAATTGCCCAACCCTGCGGCTGTGAGAAGATACCGGCATTTTCTTTGACCCCCCGGTTAAAGCATTTCATTAAGGCGCCGTCAAAAGCGTGTTCCGCATAAGCGGGGTACATAACCATAATGCCATATGGAGTATTTAATTCGCGGTAAACGCTGTCCATCGAAGCGATTGCCTGTTCTTCTGTGGAAAGGCCGGAGATAATGCCCCATGACTGCGGGTTAACCCACATTGATGCTTCGGGGTCGCCTTTTTGCCCGATAATCGTACCGTCTTCTTTGAACCCGCGAATCCAGCGGTCGCCATTCCAGCATTCTTTATTCATAATTCCGGAAAGTTTCGCAATGATTTCGTCAAGATATTTGACATAATCGCTATCATTTCTTTCTTCGGCATAAATTTTCAGAAGTTTGACTGCATAATAAAGCTGGAAAGCAACAAAGGTTGATTCGCCTTTTTTGCCGAGGCGTAAGCAATCATTCCAGTCGGCATGAAGGCCGGCCGGCATATCATGGCCGCCGAGATTGTTCATCGAAAAATCAATTGCCCGCTTCAAATGGTCATAAACCGTTCCGGATTCACCATTATTCGCATATGAAATAACCTCATCAAGGAAAGCGGCATTTCCGGTTTCGGAAATATATTTGTAAACAGTCGGGAACAGCCATAAGGCATCATCGGCCCGATAGCTTGGGTGCCCGGTCTCCTTCACATAAGAGTAATCGTCGGGGGTATCTTCATTACCGGCATCGTGATTGTATTTGACCAAAGGCAAACCGGCACCGTTATTCACCTGCGCTGAAAGCATAAAGCGAATCATTTCGGATGCCATTTCGGGGTCGAGGTGGATGATGCCTTGAATATCCTGCACCGTATCCCGGTACCCGAAACCGTTTCGCTGCCCGCAGTATTGGAATGAAGCCGCCCGCGACCAGGTAAAGGTAATAAAGCACTGATAAGAGTTCCAAACGTTAACCATGTTGTTGAATTTGTCATCAGGGGTTTTAACTTGCAGATTTTCAAGTTTGCCATGCCAGTATGTTTTCAGCTCGGCAAGTTCTTTTTCGCATACGCCTTTATTATTATATTCGCTAATAATTGCGGCGGCTTCTTTCTCTGTTTTCGCCCCAAGAAGATAAATAAACTCTTTAGTTTCGCCGGGCTGCAAAACGATATCTGACTGTAATGCGCCGCAGGAATTTGTACAGTAGTTTAAATCGTTATTTAAACCATTCTCAATTCCAACCGGATTTTGATAACCGCGGTATGAACCGACAAAGGCATCGCGGTCGCCGCAATATTTATCAATTTTGGCGCCGGCAAGGCCAAAGAAACGCTCTTTGCTTGGGTTTTTGTCATTTTCATTATATACTTGCTTAATAAAGTTATCTTTAAAATAAGTCCGGCTGATAAAGAGGGTGTATTGCAAGTTGACCTGGTCTTGTTCATAGTTCGAATCATTAGTAAATTCGACATAACCGGTAACGGCTAATTTCCGCTCTTTCGTATCATTATTTGTTACTTTTACCTGCCAAACTTCATAGGTTTTCCCTTTTGGAACATAGTACAAAGATTCGGTCTTGATATCGGCGTATTCCGATGAAATGACAGTATAAGCGGTTCCGTGGCGGCATTCAGCTTTATACTTGTCAAGAGATTTTCCAACCGGCATCCATGATGCGGACCAATAATCGTTGTTCTCGAGGTCACGCAAATAAACATAACGGCCAGGCTGGTCGGTGGTGACAGAATTAAAACGGTAACGGATAATACGGCCGTTGGCACCGGATTTCACGAAACTGTAACCGCCGGCATTGTTGGAGATAATCGCACCATATTCGGGTGAGCCTAAGTAATTCGCCCAAGCGGATGGGGTATCGGGTCTTGTGATGATATACTCTTTGTTTTTTTCGTCAAAATAGCCATAGTTCATTGACATAACCTCCGTGGTTTTTTATTACCATCATATTATCATTTAATTAGTTCCCGGACAAGGTCATTTTTATAGTTTAATTAGCGCAATTATTGCAGTTTGTTAGTACGGTATGTGCTTACTGCCGCGGTTGCTATTCCGATTACGGTGATAATGATTACAGCGGCGGATGAAATATTCCTGATGAGCTGGCCGCCTGTATCAATAATCCGTAAAAAGAAGTCGGTATCATCAAGATAAAGAGTGACGATATCTTCTATATTTGGGTTAAAAAGGTCAGGCCAGTTGACAACATAGAGTAAAATCCCTGCCCATACAACATTGTAAATTGTATCAATAATAAAAAGTTGTTTCGTCCAACGGGCATAATAAAGCTTAAAGATACCAACTGTTACACCAAGTATACCGCCGATTATAAGATAGGGGATTGCCCGGTTTAAAGCCGCTTCGGAAAAGGGGATTAATAAATGCCCGTCTTTGACGAAAAAGAAGAACCACTCATTACGCAAAATCATCGCGATAAACAAAACAGTAAAGAAAATCGTCATAACAATACCGGCAATTGATTCAGCCCGCGAAATCCCGAGTTTTTTCTCAACCGGTTTAATAACTTTTTCCGGTAAATTGCTAATCGTCCATTCTTTTTTTAATTCCAGATAATCATAAATAACAAAGCCAATTGTTATCAATGCTGCTGCCTGGAAAATTCCTGAAAAAGCCAAGCCAAACATATTACTAAATAGCCTGTAAACTGAAAATGGTATACTTAAGTCAAAGATAGTGCTGATTACACCGATTACAGCAAGTACGATTGCAACAATCGGAATAACTAATTTCAGCGTGGTAAAATACATATCAAATACCGCCGGGGAAATCAGATATTGCGGTTTGCCCCGGTATTGCTCCGCCATCAGGCGCGGGTCGCCTAACTGATTTATTACATCAATTATCTGACCTTCGCTAGGGTTTTCCGGAAGCATATCACTTATCATTGACTCAAGCTCTTTTGCTACTTCAATCCGTTCGTTTTCTTTAAGCCGTCTGGTGACATCAAATACATAGCGTTCAATTAGTTGGTTCATTTTCATAATCCTATGCCTTCCAGTACCTGCAACTTTAGGCTGCAAGTACAAATTTGCCAGTTGAAAAAAGTAATTTTTTCAACTTTTTTCCTCTTCTAAAAATTTTTCCATTTCCTGCGACAATCGCCGCCATTCTTCTTTTAATAACCCCTGTAATTTTGTACCCCGCTTGCTTAAGATATAATATTTGCGGGGGCGGCTTTCGCCGGTATCCCATTCACTAATTAAAAGGCCTTGTGTTTCCAGTCTTCGGAGAAGTGGGTAAAGGGTATTTGCTTCAATCCGGATTCCTTGTTCTTCCATATCTTGTAAAAGTGAATAACCGTATTTTTTCTCTTTTAAGCAACTAAGTACTGCCAGCACCAAGGTGCCCCGCCGTAAATCGATGACTAGGCTTTGGAGTTGTTCATCGTCTTTCATCGTGTGTCTTCCTTTCTGTATAGTCGGGTCGTTAATTGCATTATACTGTACGTCGCACACTATTGTCAAGTGCATAATATTTAATATATAAAATTATCTATTTCCCACCTCAAACTATTCTAGCAAGTAATTCACTCTCATTCACATAAATCTCCATCGTATCACCGCTCCCTACTTCACCGGCCAAAATAAGTTTCGCCGACAATGTTTCGACATGTTTTTGGATATAACGCTTAAGCGGGCGGGCGCCATAGGCAATATCATAAGCTTCTTCGATGATAAATTGTTTTGCTTCATTATTTAATATAACTTTTAGTTCACGGTCAGCAAGGCGCTTATTAATATCGGCAATGATTAACTCGATTATCCCGCTTAAGTTTTCTTTTGTAAGTGATTTGAAAATAATTGTTTCATCTAAACGATTCAAAAATTCCGGGCGGAAATAACTCTGCAAATCCTCGGGGGCAAGATTTGAGGTCATAATTAAAACTGTGTTCTTAAAATCAACAGTCCGCCCCTGTGAATCAGTAATCCGGCCATCGTCCAGCATCTGCAACAGGACGTTAAAAACTTCCGGATGCGCTTTTTCAATTTCATCAAAAAGTACTACTGAATAAGGTTTCCGCCTGACGGTTTCGGTTAGCTGACCGCCCTCTTCATAACCAACGTACCCGGGCGGCGCCCCGATTAAGCGCGAAACGGAAAATTTTTCCATATATTCGCTCATATCAATCCGAACCAGATTAGTTTCATCATCAAACAAAGTTGCGGCTAAAGCTTTGGCTAATTCGGTCTTGCCTACGCCGGTCGGGCCAAGAAACAAAAATGAGCCGATTGGTTTAGACGGGTCTTTGATTCCGGCTTTGGAACGCATAATTGCTTCCGTCACCCGGGTGACCCCTTCTTCCTGGCCGATTACTCTTTTGTGAAGTTCCTCATCAAGGGTCAAAATCTTTTTTCGCTCACTTTCAGTGAGGCGGGCAACCGGAATACCGGTCCAGCGGGAAATAATCCGGGCGATTTCTTCCTCGGTAACATTTTCGTGGACGAGGGCTGTTTTATTTTGTTTTAATTTTTCTTCTTCTATTTCCAGTTGCTTGCGTGCTTCCGGCAATTTTCCATAGCTAAGTTCAGCGGCTTTATCCAAATCACCGTCACGCTGGGCAATTTGAATTTCATTTTGCAAATTTTCAATTTCCTCACGCAAATGAGATAAATGCTCAACCATTGCTTTTTCATTGTCCCATTGGGCTTTCCGGTTAGTAAAATCATCCTTTGATTCGGCAAGCTCTTTTTGCAATATTTCCAGGCGGTCTTTGCTAAGGCGGTCATTTTCCTTTTTGAGGGCGGCTTCTTCAATTTCCATTTGTAAAACCCGGCGGCGCAGTTCGTCAAGTTCAGTCGGCATTGAATCAAGTTCAGTTTTGATTAACGCACAAGCTTCATCAACCAAATCGATAGCTTTGTCAGGCAGAAAACGGTCGGAAATATAACGGTTGGACAAAATACTTGCACTAACAAGGGCATTGTCCATAATTTTGACCCCATGATAAACCTCATAGCGTTCTTTTAAACCGCGCAAAATGGAAATCGTATCTTCGACTGTCGGCTCGGCAACCATTACCGGTTGGAAACGGCGTTCAAGGGCGGCATCTTTTTCGATATAACGGCGATATTCATCAAGGGTTGTTGCGCCAATGCAATGTAGCTCCCCGCGGGCAAGCATCGGTTTCAACATATTTCCGGCATCAAGCGCACCGTCAGTTTTACCCGCCCCGACAATAGTATGAAGTTCGTCAATAAAAAGGATAATCCGGCCGTCACTTTGCCGCACATCTTCCAAAACTGCTTTTAAACGTTCTTCAAACTCACCCCGGTATTTCGCCCCGGCGACTAACGCGCCCATATCAAGGGCAAAGATTTTTTTATCCTTGAGGCCCTGGGGGACATCACCTTGCACAATTCGCTGGGCAAGGCCCTCAACAACGGCCGTTTTACCCACCCCCGGTTCACCGATTAAAACCGGATTGTTCTTCGTCTTACGGGATAAAATGCGGATAATATTGCGAATTTCGGCATCGCGCCCGATAACCGGGTCAAGCTTTTGATTCCGGGCCCGTTCAACTAACTCCTGACCATATTTTTCAAGCGTATCATAAGTAGCTTCGGGGTTGTCGCCGGTGACACGCTGATTGCCGCGAACTGTTGAAAGTGCTTTAAGGAAACGTTCGGTGGTGATTGCATATTCGGTGAAAATTCCTTTTAATGCTTTGTTCGGTGCTTTTAATATTGCTAAAAATAAATGCTCAACCGAGACATATTCATCGCCTAGTGTTTTTGCTTCCGCTTCTGCTTGAATTAAGGATTTATTCAAATCCTTTCCCATATAAATCTGGCCGCCGGATACTTTAACCCGTCTGGCTAATGCTTCTTCAGCAGTACTTAAAAAATGAGTTTTATCGATTTCCATTTTTTCAATTAGTTTTGAAATCAAGCTGTCTTCGATGGTTAATAAAGCATATAAAAGATGCTCTTGCTCGATTTCCTGATTGCCGTATTCGTAAGCAAGGGCTTCGGTCCGGTTAACTGCTTCGATGGATTTTTGGGTAAATTTTGTGATATTCATTGTCGCCTCCTAGCTTTATATATTTTTTCCATTAGTTATTTTATTTATTAATTTAGTTGACATAACATGAGTTTAGCAAAAATTGTTAGCACTGTCAACTGGTGAGTGCTAACGTTTTTGTAAAGAAAATCTTAAAGGTTTATAAATAAGAGTTTGCAATTTCCTATCAGTAAAAAAACTTCCGCCCGGCGGCGGAAGTTCTAAAAGTTTATTACGTAAGCTCCTTAATAGGTTTACAATTCAATTATTAATCAGTCTAGTTTTTCAATATATGAAATCGCTTTTTCGATTTCTTCAACTAGCTTCGTATAATGCTCTGCGATAAGCTCCGGAGTATTTTCCCGGACATCCAGCATCAAAGCGGTGCCAAGTTCGGTCACATTCCCAACCCCGAGATTTGATGCAACCCCTTTAATTCCATGCGCAGCAGCTTCAATCGCTTGATGGTCATTGTTCTCAACTGCTTCTTTTAATTCAACCAATAAGCGTTTGACATTTTCCGGAAATTTGCGCAGGAATTTTAAATACATATCTTCTCTTCCCATAAATAAGGCATCAACTCGCCCTAAATCAAGACTAATAACCGGGGCTATATCTTTTAATATCATTAAATAAATCCTCACACTTGAAACTTTTTGAAATATATATTAAAATATAACTAATAGTTGTGTCACTATTAATTAATTATTGTAATTATACATTATATTGTGTAAAAAGAAAAGGGTTAATTCTACTATAATGAAAGCTTCTGATAACTCTGAGCGTGTTTTATTTAATCCTGCGGCATCCGAAGAGATAGATCCGTATGTACAGGTTTATTTTATTGATTTGTCAAATGCATATTTGAAATATATCAAGTGGCATTGGCATGATGAATTTGAAGTTGTAATCGTCAATCATGGTGAAGCTGATATTATGGTTGACGACCAAATGATTCGTCTTACTCCCGGCCAGGGAATTTTCATTAACAAAAATGTTCTTCATGCTATTCATCCTTATGGTGAAAGCCGTAATTGTACTTTATATTCCCTTACTTTTCATCCCGACTTTTTATTTGACCAAAACAGCTTGCTCGCCGAAAAATATCTTAGCCCTGTCGTCAACTCAAGGGGGCTTAAGTATTATTTCATGGATGAAAAAGATAGCTTTGCCGAAGAATTACTTGAGCTGATTAATGATGTTATTGCTGCCAATGCAGTGAAAGCTTTTGGTTTTGAGCTGGTTTCACGGCTAAAACTTTTTCAATTTTGGACACTCTTTCTGCAAAATATCGAAGCCGAACCTGTCAATGAGCCAAAACCGGTACCGGTATTATCACTTGATGAAATCAGGGTCAAAGAAGCGATGCTTTACGTTGAGAAAAATTATGCAAGACCGATTACACTTGATACCTTGGCATCTTCAATTCATATTAGTAAAAGTGAATGTTGCCGGTGTTTTAAACGTACACTTAAACTTACGCCGATTGAATATGTAATGCGGTATCGGATATTTGCTGCAACTAAGCTTTTACATAGCAATGACCCGTTAATTTATTCAATATCTGATTTGGCTTTTGCGGTGGGTTTTAATAGTGTGAGTTATTTTAATAAAACTTTCCGGAAATATTTAAAACAAACGCCAACGGAGTATAAACGGTCGATTAAACGTGATGCGGTGCCGCGGATTGAGTCGTTTATAATGGTGAGGTGAAGGAAGAAGGCAGATGAAATTATCTTAAAAGACCGTAGGAAGGTTGAAGTTGTCATGGAGTTGTCATGAAGTATTAATCGTCATCGGATTTTACCCATAACCGAAATACTTAAAAAAACAAGAGTTTTCCGGTTATAATCGAAAAACTCTGTGGCTTATGATATAAATCGTCTGTATTTACCTTTATGCTCCCTATAATTTCCCCAACTTCGCGGCCTGGTCGGCGGCGATGAGACTATCGATGATTTCATCGAGGTCGCCATTCATTACGGATTCTAAGCGGTGCAGGGTCAGTTTAATGCGGTGGTCGGTGACACGGCCTTGCGGGAAGTTGTAAGTACGGATTTTTTCGGAGCGGTCGCCGGTACCGACCTGACTGCGGCGCATTTCGGATTCAGCATCATGCTGTTTTTCCCGTTCCATTTCAAATAATTTCGCCCGCAGGATTTTAATTGCTTTATCCTTATTTTTCAACTGGCTTTTTTCATCCTGACAGGAAATAACAAACCCGGTCGGAAGATGGGTCAGGCGGACGGCTGAATCGGTAGTATTAACACTTTGGCCGCCATTTCCGGAAGAACGGAATACGTCAAATTTGCAATCATTCAAATCTAAATCTATTTCAACATCACTTGCTTCGGGCATAATCGCCACGGTAATTGTCGAGGTATGAATCCGGCCGCCGGATTCGGTCGTTGGGACACGTTGAACACGGTGAACACCACTTTCGTATTTAAGGCGCGAATATGCACCCTGCCCATTAATCATAAAGCTGACATCTTTCATTCCGCCGATTCCGATTTCGTCGGTATTCATTGTTTCAATTTTGAAATTTTTGCTTTCGGCATATTTAACCAGAACGCGATACATTTCGGCGGCAAAAAGAGCCGCCTCATCACCACCGGCCCCGGCACGTATTTCAACGATGACGTTTTTGTCATCATTGGGGTCTTTGGGCAGAAGAAGGATTTTCAGCTCATTTTCAAGTTCAGCGGTACGGTCTTTGCTTTCGTTCAGTGTTTCTTTTAGCATTTGCCGCATATCTTCATCAGTTTCGTCCTCAAGTAACATGAGGGAATCTTCAATATCATTCTGGCATTTTTTGTATTCGCGATAGGCGGAAACTATCGGGGTTAAATCGCTTTGCTCTTTCATTAAGGTGCGGAAGCGTTCCTGATTAGACGTAACATCTGGTTGATTTAATTCATTTAGGATTTCTTCGAAGCGGGTTAACAGGTCTTCTAGGCGGTCAAACATAGTTATCTCCTCGTTTGGAAAATTACATGTGATTTATTTCGTAACGGACTATAAAATATTATAAGCCCGTTTTAGTATTTCTTCAAGATTTAAACTCATACGCATCAAATAATATTACAATAAACCACTCTATCATGGCCAGCAAGATCTTTTATGACAACCGTGTCATAAAAGCCTCTTTCAACCATCAATGCGGTAACATCAGTTGCCTGGCCGCAGCCGATTTCCAAAAATAGCATTCCGCCGCGTTTAAGATATTGACTGGATTGGTCAATGATTTTCCGGTAAAAATAAAGGCCGTCCTGCTTGCCATCAAGGGCAAGATGCGGTTCGTGTTCACATACCTCCGGCATCAGGGTGCCAATTGTTGCCGTCGGAATATAGGGGGGGTTAGAAACGATAATATCAAACTGTCCGCTAATCTCACTAAATAGGTCGCTTTTTATCCATTTAACCGGTTTTATCGGAGGGGCAGGGCGCGGTAACGAAGCAATTCGCTCTTCGTTTCTTCCGGCAACATCTAAAGCGGCCGCCGATATATCCACACCCCAGCCAAGACAGTTATTTGAGTAATATAGCAGGCTCAATAAGATACAGCCGGTACCGGTACACATATCAAGAATTGTCTGGCCGTCATGAAGATGGCGCTTTACTTCTTCAACTAGTGTTTCGGTATCTTGACGGGGAATTAAGGTATCAGGGGTAACAAGAAACTTAAGGCCCATAAATTCCTGTTCACCGAGAATATATTGAAGCGGAATGCGATTTTCACGTTTGTTAATATGGTTTACATAAGTTTGTATTTGTCCGGCACTTAACTCACGCTCACCGTTCACTAATAAATCATGTTTGCTGGTCCCGCATACTGCTTCTAAAAGAAGGCGGGAGTCCAGTTCGGCTTCTAAAATCCCAGCAGCGATTAATTTATTTTTTCCTATTTCATATAATTTATGATATTTCATAATTTTTCGAGCGTTAATCGGCTATATAACTCACCTATTGTCATCAAAACCCTCATTTTCAGCTTCGAGCCATGATTCATCTATATCATAGTCAAAAGTTTCTTTCAAATAAACTTTCCAGTCAAAAATAGCTTCCACGGCCTGAATCGCGACTTCAATCATTCCTTCATCAGGCTCCTTGGTCGTTAGGCGTTGGATTAACATCCCCGGGGCTGATAAGATTTTGACCAAAATATTGTCGCTCCGGCCCGCCCAACGGATAATTTCATAAGAAATGCCCGCGATTACCGGAATTAAAGCAACCCGTAACCCGGCTCTTAACCAGATATTATCAACCCGGATAAAGAAAAAGATGATAATGCTGACGAAAATGACAAAAAACATAAAACTGGTGCCGCAGCGGCGGTGAAGCCGGGACGAACGCATTACGTCACGGGTAGTTAGGGGGCGCCCTTTTTCAATACAGTTGATACATTTATGTTCAGCGCCATGATAAGCATAAAGGCGCCTGATATCTTTCATCAAACTGATTGCGGCGACATATAGTATAAATATCGAAATCCGCAATATGCCTTCAAGAATCAAAACCAATGAAGTATTATTAATAAAGCCTTTAAACCAATCCGAAATATAAAACGGCAAGAGGATAAAAATTCCGACTGCAAGTAAAACCGCAATGATAGTCGTTAAGCCCATCAATACTTTTTCACCTCTACCCTTAAAAATCTTATCCATAACTTTGTCGAATTTCGTCGGTTCCATCTCATCATCAACATAAAATGATGCTGAATAATTAATCAACCGGGTCCCTAATATCATTGAATCAATAAAATTAAAAATGCCCCGGAAAAACGGCATTTTTTTGATTAGTTTTCCCGCAAGGACCCCTTTATAGAAATCGACGTCCAGTTCAACTTCACCATCTGACTTGCGGATAGCTACGGCATAATCATCTTTGTTTTTCATCATTACCCCTTCTAAAACGGCTTGACCGCCGATTCCTGAAGAGTGATTGCGCTTTTTTCGTGCCATAATAAGCTCCTTGCATGAAGTCTAGTTTTTTGATGTCAGGGCTAAACCTCCGCTTTGCGGTAGGGAGCCAACACCTTAGATAGACCCTTCACGTTTTAACCTTGTACATAAAAAGTTGAGACAAACCTGTCTCAACTTAAACGCCAAATCGCATTTGTGCGGTTTGTGTAAGCGACAAATCGTATCTTTACGATTTGTGTGCATTTCTAGTTAAACCGAAAGTTTAACTGAATATATTACTGGTTCGCCACACCGTACTTACGGTTGAATTTATCAATCCGGCCGCGGGCTTGGGCAACTTTCTGCTGTCCGGTATAAAAAGGATGGCAGGCAGAGCAAATTTCCGTCCGGATTTCACCTTTGGTTGAACCGGTCGTAAATTCGTTACCGCAGTTGCAGCGCACAGGGGCTTGTTTATAGTTGGGATGGATTCCTTCTTTCATTTTTCTTACCTCTCATTTAATCACTAACGGTCAAAAACGACCTTTATCAGTTTATCACAGGTTTCTAAGACATGCAAGTTAAATATTTTAAAGAATGAAGCAAAACAACTCGAAATTGCATTAAGCCGCCTTCTACCCAAATAAAATGTGCATTAGACCCTAGCAATTGAAAGTGTTTATTGCCTGACTACATTAAATAAACTTAATCTTTTTCACCATATTGACAAACTCCTGGTTGTTCCGCGTTTTCGAGAACATATCAAGGATACGGTCAACCGATTCTTCGGGTTTTAAGCCGTTTAAGGCTTTGCGAATAATATTAATCGCTTCAAGCTCGTCAACAGCAAGCAGTAAATCTTCTCTTCTTGTGCCGGATTTTGGTATATCTATTGCCGGGAAGATTCTTCTTTCCTGCAATTTCCGGTCGAGAATCAATTCCATATTGCCGGTACCTTTAAATTCTTCATAAACAACATCATCCATTTTGCTGCCGGTTTCAACTAAAGCGGTTGCAAGAACCGTCAAAGAACCGCCCTCACGCATATTTCGCGCTGCGCCAAAGAAGCGTTTCGGCATATGCAAAGCCGCCGGGTCAAGGCCGCCGGAAAGTGTCCGGCCGCTTGGCGGGACGACTTGGTTGTAAGCACGGGTAAGGCGGGTGATACTGTCAATCAAAATCACTACGTCGCGGCCATGTTCAACCAGACGGCGGCCACGTTCGATAACCATTTCCGATACTCGTTTGTGGTGTTCGGGAAGTTCATCAAAAGTTGAATAAATAACTTCAACATTCGGCCCTTCAATTGCTTCGCGGATATCGGTCACTTCCTCGGGACGTTCGTCAATCAGCAAAATAATCAAATGTGCATCCGGATTATTCCGTTTGACCGAACGGGCAACATCTTTTAATAAAGTCGTCTTTCCGGCCTTCGGCGGGGAAACAATCATTCCCCGCTGGCCTTTGCCAACCGGGCTGATTAAATCCATAATCCGCATCGCAACACTTGCACCGGGCATTTCTAATTTCAGGCGCTCATTGGGGAAAATCGGAGTCATATCTTCGAAATTGTAACGGGTACCCGCCACTTCGGGGCTATAACCATTGATGGTCCGGACAATTAATAAAGCGGCGAACTTTTCACCCTGGGTTTTAATCCGCGTTGTCCCTTCCAATATATCACCGGTTTTTAAACCAAAACGGCGGATTTGGCTTGGCGCAACGTATACGTCGCGTTCACCCGGCAGATAGTTTTCACAACGGATAAAACCGTAACCATCAGGCATTACTTCCAATATTCCATGGGCAATAATACCGCTATCCAGCTCGGTCTGGAAATCTTCACGTCTTTCCGGCCTTTCACTTAAGCTTGGCGCGGTTTCGCCTTTTTCGGTATTAGCCTGGCTGGCTCTTGGTTCTATTTTCTTTTTGTTTTCTACGAATTGTTTGGCTTTTTCACGCTTTTCTTGCTCCTGACGCTCTTTTTCCTGTTTGTCTTTTACGTCTTCTTGCAGCATTAGTTCAACAACTTCTGCTTTTTTCAGCAAAGAAATGCCTTTAAGGCCTCTGGATTTAGCGATAGCTTTTAAATCAGCTACCCCTAACGATTCGTATCTTTCCCTCATAAAAAGCTCCTATCTTAATTTATAAAAATAATAATGGTCAATTTTTTATTTGGATTCATAATTCGGGGATACCCGTGATTGTCATTTATAGTGCTGTGAACAGTTACTATTTATATTGTGTCAAATGTATTATACACAACTCCTATCTATTTTGCAAGCTTATTTTTATACAGTTTAGACATGCGGATTTTTATTAAAATTAAGATGGGAAGTTTACTCCCCTAGATTAATTTTGATAAAAATCCATATTGCGCTCTGCCAAAGCGAAATTTTGCATAGCAAAATCGGGCAATGGCTAAATTATAAACATATCTACTCCCGACCGCTCTAAAACATTTAAAGCGACTTCCGGGTCAGAGGTTTTGATGGCAAGGGCCGCTTCGGAAGTTCCGGTGCATAATGCATACATATACTCAATATTTATGCCGGCATCACAAAGAATAGTAAGGATTCTTTGAAGTGAACCAACCTCATGAGGCATTTTAACCGCCAGTATTTCGGTTAGGGTCGCGGATAAATCTTGTTCACGCAAAGCTTTTCTTCCTGCCTCCGGTTCGGAAACAAGAAGGCGGAGCATCCCGTATTCACTGGTATCGGCCAGGCTCAATGACAAAATATTAATATTATTTTCAGCTAATATTCGTAAAACATCTGAAAGTCTGCCTTCACGGTTTTCTAAAAAAACTGATAGTTGTTTCATATTTTCCTTTCTCCACTACGCTATATCTCAATCACTGCAAACTCTAGGCCTTCGGCCTATCGTTGACGAATCGGGTGAAAACAAATGCCTGCTACGCCGCCGCTTATTTTCCTTCCGATTCTACAGCTTCCTTTTATCAATAACGCGGACTGCTTTACCCATACTTCGCTCAATTGACTTCGGTTCAACAAGTTTGACCTTAACCGCAAGGCCAATCGCATCACGTATCGTCCGCTCAATTTTCCGGGTTAAGGACTCAAGCGCCCTAATTTCATCTGAAAAATAACGGTCTTCAACTTCGACTTTTACTTCTAAAATGTCAAGATTGTCAATCCGGTCTACTTCCATAATATAATGCGGTGAAGTTTCGCCCATTTCCAATAAGGCGGCTTCGATTTGAGAAGGGAAAACATTTACTCCGCGAATAATCAGCATATCATCAGAGCGGCCTTTAAAGCGGCTGATGCGGGCCAGGGTGCGGCCGCATTCGCATTTGTCATAACCGATACTAGTCAAATCTTTTGTCCGGTAGCGGATTAACGGGATTCCTTCTTTTGTTAAGGTAGTAAAAACTAATTCGCCGGTTTCACCATCGGCAATCGCTTTTAATGTTTCAGGGGAAACTATTTCCGGTAAGAAATGGTCTTCATAAATATGTAAGCCGGTATGATAAATACAGTCACAAGCAACACCCGGCCCCATGATTTCGGAAAGCCCATAGATATCATGGGCACTGATATGTAATTTTTCTTCAATCTGAATCCGCATTGCTTCGGTCCACGGTTCGGCACCGCAGATAGCTGATTTAAGTTTGATGTTGGGAATCCGGCCTTCGGCTTCGAGAGTTTCGGCGATATGTAATAGATAAGAAGGGGTACAGGCAATTGAGGTCGCACCAAGGTCTTCCATCATCGTAGTCAGCTTTTTGGTATTCCCGGTTGACATGGGAATAACGGTCGCACCAAGATGTTCGGCACCATAGTGGGCGCCAAGGCCGCCGGTAAATAAACCATAACCATAAGCAACCTGAATGGTACTTCCTTTGCCAACACCGGCCATTGTCAGGGCGCGGGCAACACACTCCGACCAGACATCAATGTCACGGCGGGTATAACCAACCACCGTAGCCTTTCCGGTTGTGCCGGAACTTGCATGGATACGGACAATTTCGGACTGTGGGGCAGCAAAAAGGCCGTATGGGTAGGTATCACGCAAATCGTCTTTGTTGGTGAAAGGTAGTTTTTCGATATCTTCGATTCCGTTTATATCACCGGGTTCTAAGCCGGCTTGCTGCATTTTTTTACGATAATATTCAACGTTATGATAGACCCGGTTAACTACTTTGTTAAGTCTTGCACTTTGCAGGGCTGTCATTTCGTCACGGCTCATACATTCTTTAGTTTCGTTCCAAATCACTTGTGTGGTTCCTTTCTTGATACTTATGTAAAAAGCTATATTCCGCAAGCTGGAACAATGTAACTTTGTTGTCGGAACACTTTCGTTCTATGTAAAACGTTACGTTACTAATGCATCACAATACGCCGCCTAAGTAACGACGTTTTCCAAAGCCCGTCTACAAAGTTCATTTTCCATTTGCTCATTTAATCAATATCATACTGCGTAACCTAACAAAAACGCTTCTTTATTGATATCAATCATTTTCGCCGGCACAGTTTTTTCAATAATACCAAGCCAGTCGTCTTTTGAAAATTCCAGATTTTTGGCAACTAAACCGATGATAACGGAATTAAAAACGCGGGCATTACCCAAACCAATCGCGGCAGACTGTGCATCAATAGAAACGACTGTCCGGCGCGCTTTCAGCTTTTCAACGATATCTTCAGGGTATTCAAATGCCCCGGTGATAACAGTCACAGGGTCAATACGCTGGTCGTTTAAGACCAAAATCCCGTCTTTTTTCAGGAAATGGATATACCGCATTGCTTCAAGCCGCTCAAAAGCAATCAAAATATCGGCCTGGCCTTCTTCGACTAAGGGTTCGGCAACCGAATCACCGTAACGGACATAGGTAACGACACTTCCGCCGCGTTGAGCCATTCCGTGAACTTCAGATACTTTGACATCATAACCGGCAAGTTGGGCGATGCCGCCGAGGATACGGCTGGTAAGTAGGGTTCCTTGACCGCCGACACCGACGATCATGATATTTTTCGTTTGCATTAATTTCTCCTATTATTAAATAACACCTGTTATTTATATTTATTTAATTTGGGGTAAAGCTTATTGCATCAAACTTGCACAGGTCTTTACACAAACCACAACCATTACATGCTACCTGGTCGATTTCAATAAGGCCGTCTTTTTGTTTGCGCATTGCCGGACAGGCGGGTTCAATACAGAGTCCGCATTTGACACATTTGTCAGCGATAACAGCACATTTGCCTTTTGGTACGAAATCTTTAAGAAGCGCGCAAGGTGACTTGACAATGATAACCGAAACAGCATCACGGGCAACTTCTTCTTTTAAAGTTTTTTCCAGCAGGTCAAGGTCATAGGCATCGATTTCATATACATAATTAACCCCCATTGAACGGCAGACGGCGGCAATATCAATCACATAAGCCGGGTCGCCCATCAAACTCACACCGGTACCGGGATGGTGCTGATGCCCGGTCATTCCGGTGGTTGAATTATCAAGGATAACCACCGTTCCGGTTGCATCGTTATAAGTCATATTCATCAGTGAATTAACGCCGGTATGAAGGAAGGTTGAATCACCGATAACCGCAACCCAGTCCTTAATATATTCACGGCCTTGCGCTTTTTCCATTCCGTGGAGGGTCGAAATACTTGAACCCATGCAAACGCAGGTATCCATTACATTAAGCGGTGCGAAAGCACCAAGGGTATAACAGCCGATATCACCGGCAGCATGAAGCTTAAGTTTTTTCATAACTGAATAAGCACTGCGGTGTGAGCAGCCGGGGCAAAGAATCGGCGGCCGGCCGGGAACAACTTCCGGAGTATCAAATTCTACTTTTTCCCCAAGGATTTCTTTTTTGATAATCTGAATACTATATTCGCCGCGAATTGAGAAAATTTCTTTACCGATACAATCAATTCCCCATGAACGGACCTGTTCTTCTACAAACGGTTCTAATTCTTCAAATATATAAAGGCGGTCAACTTTTGATGCAAATTCTTCGATTAAACGGCGCGGCAGGGGATGAACCATTCCAAGCTTCAATATCGAAGCACCCGGCAATCCTTCACGGACATATTGATAAGGGATTCCGCTGGTGATTACACCAACTTTCATTTCCGAAAGGCCGGCCCCGTCAGCATTTTTCACCAGGATTTTTTCATCACTATAGGTGACTTTATGTAAATCAAGGGAATTGCTGTCGTTGGCAAGCCGTTTCATCCGCTCTTCAACAGCTAAGTGGCGGGGGCGGGCATTCATCGGCACCATAACATTTTTGGCAACATCACGAACATAAGGTTTATTGGGAGGTTCGACTCGCGGCTCCGGATTTACCAGCCCTTGTGAATGTGACAGGCGTGTCGTTGAACGCACTATGACAGGAGTGTCATATTTTTCAGA
Organism: Lachnospiraceae bacterium; assembly: GCA_009780115.1. GTDB lineage: Bacteria > Bacillota > Clostridia > Lachnospirales > Lachnospiraceae > UBA935. Next base: position 7,871 of record WRAQ01000012.1, on the reverse strand, counting down.
TAACTCAAAAGCGCGTTTGGTAAAGATTCGAGCTTCTTCACTGTCGGACGGCTCGATAACCGGAACCATTCCGGCGCGGGCGACCAAACGGGTATCCTGCTCATTTTGCGAGCTGTAAATACCGGGGTCGTCGGCAACAAATAAAACCAAACCGCCGTTAACACCGCTATAAGCAATGGTAAATAAAGGGTCGGCAGCGACATTAACACCAACATGTTTCATTACTGTCATTGCCCTTGCACCACTCTGGGAAGCGCCGATGACAACTTCCATCGCTACTTTTTCATTCGGGGCCCATTCGCAATAAACTTCATCCTTGTACTTAACCATATTTTCACTTACTTCGGTGCTGGGGGTACCAGGATATGCTGATGTTACTTTTACGCCGGCTTCATATGCCCCGCGGGCGACAGCGGCGTTGCCGAGCATGATTTCGGCTTGGGAAGAATTTGATTTGTCCAATTTGTTCAAAGGGAATCACCTTTCGTATTTTGATACCAGGGTCAAAAGGTCATGTGTTTCATGCTTGCATGAAAATACATGATTTTGTAACCCGCAAAACATGAGAAAATAGCCCGAATAAGGCGGATTTCGATGTTTTTAGAATTGCGAGAGTGCAAAGCACAGAGCGATTCGTGGGTATCATAGGATATTCAACTATAAAGTTTCGCTTTAATAATAGCACATTTTTGTTAGATTGCAAATATTTTTCTTTTATAAATTATATTTTCTCCCTCAAAAAGGCTTCATACATATCACAGACTTCATTTACTTCACCGAAAGCCATTTGTTTTCCCTTTTCTAACCACAATGCTTTATTGCAAATATTTCTTATTTGTTCGTGAGAATGAGATACAAATAAAGTCGTCACCCCGCTACTCATTATTTCCTGCAATTTTACCTCGCTCTTTTTTTGGAACGACCTGTCCCCTACCGCAAGAACTTCATCAAGAAGCAAAATATCCGGTTGGGCGAGGCAAGCCACCGAAAACGCAAGCCGCGACTTCATTCCTGATGAAAGCTGGTGAAAGGGCCTATTTTGAAATTCGGCAAGCTCAGCAAAATTTATAATCTCATCATACATTTTTTTCACAAACTCACGCCGGTATCCAAATAATGCCCCCAACAAAAAAGTATTTTCTTTTACTGTAAGTTCGGCATCAAAACCCAACCCCAATCCTAGCAGCGCTGTGATTGAACCTTCAATATTTAAGGAACCGCCGGTCGGGGAGATAATGCCGGCAACAGTTTTAAGCAAGGTGGATTTCCCCGCCCCGTTCCGGCCCAAAATGCCCATTAAATCCCCGCGTTCCAGCCTGAAATCAATTCCATCCATTACCCAAAATTCATTGACTTTGTACTTTCCGCGGACTTTTTGGATAATATAGTCTTTAAAACCACCATTGCGAAAATCACCGGTCTGATAACGAACCGAAACCTTGTTAAGCGATACGGATATTTCCGGTCTCTTTTTTATTTTTTGCATATCCTCTATTATCGTTTCAACTCTCATGCCGAAAGTATGATTTTTTAGGACAAGCTCCTGTCCCCGGCGGGCTTTTTCTTCCCGTTCATTTTCATTTTGCTTATAATAATCAATTTTCTTTAATAACTCACCCTTGGTTTTAAATGTTTCAACACAACCATTGAAGACTTCGTTAATTCCCGTAACATGATCAGAAATTACAAAAGCCCGGGCGGCAAGGGCATCAAAAATACGGTTACTGATGATACCTGCTTTACGCATATCATCCCAATGATCATTCAGGACAATTTCAGCGTTATGGTAAGCCTGACCGATTTTATCGTTTTTAAGATACAAATCTTCAATATATTCTTCGGAAACAAAACGCTCCCACCCTCTTCCATATATCGAAAGTTTGTGCGCCGACTGCATAACGTATTTGACAACCTTACGATAAATCCCCCTTGTATTTCCAATAAAAAGCAATTCATATTCTTTGTCAGTATCCGTGATTTGGGCATGTTTTTCATCGGTACACTGTAATAAAAGTTTCACCGGTACGGAAAGCTTTGCCGAAAATTCTTTTACCAACTTTGGCGATGCCATATAAATCAAATCAGCACGCTTTAGTTCCTCTTCTCTTATTGCTGCCGGATGTGATATGACCCAAAAAATCACTTTTTGATTACCTATACCAACATATTCACGAATGCCGCGCAATACGATAACATACTCACTATCAGATAAATGCCACTCGGGATAACATAATATCCTAGCTTGATAACCTCGCTTTTCAAATTCTTTCTTTAAGCTGACGGCATAATGATAATCTCCCCAATTAAGCATTATCTCACTAAGCGGCATACCGCCCAAAATATCTATTGCTTGGGGCCTGGCCACATTTTGTTGTTTATAAATTTGCGCTGGTAACGGTAACGTTGACCTTTTATTATTACAAACTTTCTTAAATAATTTTAGCAGTTTCAAGCATAAGCGTAAAAAGATGGCGGGCTTTGCAATATTTTTTTTCCTTTTCAACCTTACTCCAGGATTTTTAACACCATCAATATACTCAAATACCTGTTTTAGTTTTTTGTCCCATGTATGGCGGTTTATTATTTCAACTTCTTCTTCGCTATATCCGCCCTTTTCTAAAAGGACACGTTCGATTTGACTAATAAATCCGGCATTGGTCCCGGCAATATTTATTATACCGCGTAAGTCATTTATTCCGGGAATTTCGGTCGAAACAACTTTTATACCTAATGAACAATATACATATAACTTTAGCGGGTTCATTGCTTTATTCAGGGCAATATTCCGATGGGGTATAATCGCAGCATCAAAATTCGCGATATAATTTTTCACATTTTCATATGATATCGGCCCAAGAAAAAAAATGTTAGGATACTTACTTAAATTTTTTAACTCCGATTCACTTCTTGCATCCGAACCGATAATAATAATATTCCAATCCGGATGTTTTTCCGCGCATTCCTTCAATAAACCTGCATCTATCTTCGGCTCAAGATTGCTGGCCAGCCCGATAATCGGGCCGGTTAACTCATTAAACAATTTCGGCTTAGCAAAAGCTGCCGTACTATATTCTTCGCATCCGTTTGTTACTAGATACTGGTTTCGGTGCGCGAATCCGTCGATTAATTTCACCCGCTCATACATTTCATCGCAATTGACCAGTAATAAATCACTATTTCTAATTGAATGCCGGTAATTCCGGGTCATTTTCATTCTTCTTATTTTATTTTTTGTCAAATATCTTTGATCATCAATAATATCGGAAATGATGATTGATGGTTTAAGAATATCAATCCATTTGTCTAAATCATTAATTACCGGGCAGACCCACAACAAAATATCGTGTTCACATCCAATATCATTTTCGCTGATAATTATTTTAATATAATCAAAAAAACCAGACTTCGGCCAAATATTACTATCACGGTAAGAATAAATGTAGGTATATGATTTTACCCCATAAATATGCTTGTCCCCCCGATAACCTTTCATTGCATTATCATATATCATTTCATAATGATTGCCGGAATTTGCTTTTTTTTTGTATTTATCAAGAGTTTCAATCGCTATTGGCTGGTCAAAATGAATAATCTTATTAACCCTGTCGCTTCGCGAAAGCTCTTTCACAAACATATCGGCTCTTCTTCCATAAATGCCCGAATCATTTTGCTTCCACAAAAATACGACGTCATATTTTTTTTGTAACATGAATTTCACCTACATATAATTAATAAAAAGATGGTTATATTTCCGATATATCATACTACCGGCAGTAATTGCAATAAGAGCATACAGAACACATAACAGATGAATACTCAATGATGGTATCATCCCGCTTAATGTTACTGTACGAAAATATAATATATATACATAAACCGGATTCAATAAAAATAGTATTTGAGCCTGTCCGGGGAACAAATCTGTTGTATAAAATATCGCCGAGAGATACATCAATATTAACGTAAAAATATCATACAGGTATTGAACATCCCTAAAAAACACAAAAAATGCCGACAAAATCAGCCCTGCCCCAATATTAAACAGAAATAAACAAATAATTGGATATAATAAAGCAAAAAAGCGCAGGGAAAAATCCACGCCGTCAATTGCGGCAAAAACAAAAAAAATAATTAATGTCAGGGAAAAACTAATCAGCGAAGAGGTATTTTTCGAGAGTACAAAAATATATTTGGGAATCTTAATTGTCTTGATGATATTTGCGTTGGCTCTAAGGGCCTGCATCCCGCCGTTAGTAGATTCTTTAAAATAAAAAAAGAGCAAATTTCCGGCAAATAGGTAGATAATATAATGCGGCATTTCTCTGCCAAAAAAGCGGGTAAAGACTAAAGCAAGGACTAGAAGATGAAGCATTGGCCCAAGCATACTCCAAAAAACGCCAAGAAAGGTACGCTTGTACTTTTTTTTAAAATCGCATTTAACTAATTCCTCAAAAAGAAAAATAAAGTCCATTATAAATCCTTTCGCAAAACCTTCATATAAAAAACCTTTTTCCATAACACCCCAAAGATATTTCTGAACGTCAAGCCGATACTTGTAATTATCCCCCTATTTTCGCCTTGATAAAAAAGCAAGAAGTGGTGAAAAATTAATTGCTGCATTGGAATATTTGATAACGAGCCTTCGTGTTTGCGGTATGTCGCTAAAACTTCCGGAAGCAGATAACAGTCGGCATATTTTATTGCTAGTAACAAAATCGCATAATCATTACGGACTTTCAAATCCGGACCTTGCAATCTGCCTATTACCGCAGCATCATAGATTACAGTAGAAGTTCCGGGCCAGCCAAAATCATACATCTTAGATTTGGTTATTCTCTCCGGGCCGGTTACTTGATATATTTTTTTATAGTTTTTTATAACATTCCATTTAGTATAAGTAAATGAATATCCGGTTTCCCTCATATATTTTAATTGCTTTTCCAATTTGTCATGATGCCAGAAATCATCACAATCCAAAAAAGCAATCCAGCGCCCTTTTGCCTCACGAAGGGCATAATTACGTGAAAAAGCCGCTCCCCTGTTTATTGAATTAGTAAATAACCGGATTCTTTTATCAGTAAAGCTTTGAATAATGTTTAATGTATTATCGGTTGAACCGTCATCAACGATAAGTAATTCCCAGTTTACATAAGTCTGAGAAAGTACACTCTCCATCATTTCGGCAACATATTTCTCACCGTTATACGCCGGTGTTATAATTGAAACAAGATTAATAGTATCATCACTCAAACTTCGGTTACCCATCCGTCCGGGCCATCTATTTTGCCAAGCTGGATTCCGGTCAAATTATCATATAACCGCCGGGTCAATTCACCAATGCCACCGCCGGCGATTTTCACTACCTCATCACCTTTTCTTAAAATACCAACCGGCGAAATTACTGCTGCCGTGCCGGTCCCCCATATTTCTTCCAAATCACCGTTCCCGGCGGCGCTGAATAATTCGTCGGCGGATATCTGCCGTTCAATCACTTCATAACCCCACATCCCGCACAACTCCATACAACTCCTTCGGGTAATACCAGGCAAGATACTTCCGTTTAAAACCGGGGTAATAACTTTTCCTTTTATTTTGAAAAAGATATTCATCGCCCCGACTTCTTCAACATATTTCCGTTCAATACCGTCAAGCCACAAAACCTGTGAATATCCGGCTTCATGAGCTTTAATCTGCGCTTTCAAACTTGCGACATAATTTGCCCCGGCTTTTGCTTCGCCTAAGCCACCGCGAACCGCGCGGACATATTCTTCTTCAATCCAGATTTTGATTGGGTTAAGCCCTTCGGGATAATAAGCGCCCACCGGTGATAAAATGATGACAAACATATATGAAGAGGACGGGCGAACTCCCAATGCAGGTTCCGTCGCGAAGATAAAAGGCCGGATATAAAGGGAAGTCCCCGGTCTTTCCGGTATCCATTTTGTATCAATATCAACAAGGGTTTTGACCGCTTGAACATAATCCTCAACCGGAATTGTTGGCATACAAATTCTTTCGCAGGTATCATTTGAGCGTTTAGCGTTTAACTCCGGGCGGAATAATAAGACTCTTCCATCTTCCGCTTTATATGCTTTTAGCCCTTCAAAAAGTTCCTGCCCATAATGAAAAACCATCGCCGACGGTTCCATCAGAATCGGCCCATAGGGAACGATACGGGAGTCAAACCAGCCTTTTTCGGAATTATAATCCATAATAAACATATGGTCAGTGAAGATGGTACCAAAGAGCAGGGGGTTGTCAGCGGCGGGTAATGTTTTGGGGGCTGTAGTTTTTTCGATTCTTATTTTCATTATGACTCCTTTGTGAAGAATGACGCTTTAGCGGCATTCTTTGGTGTGAAGTTTTAGATTTTATTTGTTTGCGTTCCAATGGATGCAAACTTAGAAAATCTCTTCACACTTTTCATACTTCAAAAATTCATAGGTAATATCAAAATAGGTTTGCTCATCACTATCGGCGGTAATCTGCCATTCCGGCATAGTATCAAGGTTGGGGAAATATGAATCGGCGGCATAAGAATGGTCAATTTTTGTGATATGGGCGGTATTACAATATGGTAACATCATCCGGTAAATACTTTCACCGCCGATAATAAATATGTCCTCGGGGCTATATTTTTCAAGTTCTTTGAGTAACTCGTCTAAATTTTTTACAACGATTGCACCCTTAACCTGGTAATTAGGATTGGTTGACATAATAATATTGGTGCGCCCTCTTAGGGGCAGGCCGCCGGGAAAGGTGGCCAGGGTTTTCCGCCCTAAAACAACGACTTTACCCATTGTTTCGTTTTGAAATAGTTTGTGGTCGGCAGGGATGCGGATTAGTAAGTCGCCTTTGTTTCCGATGGCCCAGTTTTTGTCTACTGCGGCGATAATATTCATGATTAACTCCTTTATTGTCTCACTCCGCAAGCCGGAACAATGTCACTTTGTCGCTGGGACGCTTTCGCTCCATGTAAAACGTTGCGTTACTAATGCGCTATAATACGCCGCATAAGTAACGACGTTTTCCAAAGCCCGACTTACAAAGTGCATTTTCCGCTTGCTCACTTATTACCCCGGTCGTGAGTGACATTCTGACTTCACAAGCAGTGCGTTGGAAAACGTTGGTACTAGGTTTCGTATTTTGAAACCATAGTATCCACTACGTTTTACATCGAGCGAGAGCATCAACTGCGGTGAAGTGCAGAGATGTCACACGCGGATAATAACTATAATAATTAACTGTAAAACTCACGAATCACACCGCAATCGGAATCCCCTCAATCTGCGGACCGGTTTCGTAGCCTTCTACCCGGACATCATCACGGGTAAATTGGTAAAAATCGCGGATTTCGGGATTCAGCACAAAAGTTGGGGCGGGGTATGAGCCCCTTTCAATTAATTCCTCAATAATCGGAATATGGCGGTCGTAAATATGGGCATCGGCTATTACGTGAACAAATTCGCCAACTTCCATATTACAAACTTGCGCCAACATATGCACAAGCACGGAATATTGCACCACATTCCAGTTGTTTGCCGCCAGAATATCCTGCGAGCGTTGATTCAAAATCGCGTTCAGGGTAAGCCTATCGGCGCCCTTTTTTTGCGTAACGTTAAAGGTCATGCTATAAGCGCAAGGGTAAAGGTTCATTTCATGCAAATCCTGATGAACATAAATGTTTGTCAGGATTCGCCGGCTGAAAGGATTATTTTGCAAATCATAAATAACCCGGTCAACCTGATCCATCATCCCTTCTTTGTATTGATGTTTTACTTGCATCTGATAACCGTATGCTTTGCCGATCGAACCGTCAGGGTCAGCCCATTCATCCCAAATATGGCTATGAAGGTCATTAACATTGTTTG